>NZ_CP012040.1:2205000-2805000 GCF_001050135.1 Cyclobacterium amurskyense
GATAACCCGAAGGGGGATTCCGATGGAAAATGGGTTAATATTCCCATACCGACCATACAGGTGACGGGGTGACGGAGTGTTGAAAGACCCGCCCGGTGACGGAATACCGGGTTAAAGGGTGTAGGTATTTGGACTGTAGTAAAATGCGCAGTCTTAGCCGAACCTGATAGTACCAAGCGTCTTCGGACAATTGGATAGTGGTCCTAAGAGCTTCCAAGAAAAACCTCTAGCGTTAAGCGTATGGTCGCCCGTACCGCAAACCGACACAGGTGGTTGGGGAGAGTATCCCAAGGTGCTCGAGTGAATCATGGCTAAGGAACTCGGCAAAATGGCCCTGTAACTTCGGGAGAAGGGGCGCCTCGCCTGACTTCGGTCAGGCAGGCCGCAGTGAAAAGGCCCAGGCGACTGTTTATCAAAAACACATGGCTTTGCGAAATCGTAAGATGAAGTATAAGGCCTGACACCTGCCCGGTGCTGGAAGGTTAAGGGGGGACGTTATCGCAAGAGAAGCGTTGAACCGAAGCCCCAGTAAACGGCGGCCGTAACTATAACGGTCCTAAGGTAGCGAAATTCCTTGTCGGGTAAGTTCCGACCTGCACGAATGGTGTAACGATCTGGGCACTGTCTCAGCCATGAGCTCGGTGAAATTGTAGTCGCGGTGAAGATGCCGCGTACCCGCAACGGGACGGAAAGACCCCATGAACCTTTACTGCAACTTAACATTGGTATCGGGTACACGGTGTGTAGGATAGGCCGGAGGCTGTGAATCGGCGTCGCTAGGCGTTGAGGAGCCACCGTTGAAATACGGCCCTCTGTGTGCCTGGTATCTAATCCCTGAAACAGGGAGACATTGTTTGGTGGGTAGTTTGACTGGGGTGGTCGCCTCCAAAAGAGTAACGGAGGCTTCCAAAGGTTCCCTCAGCACGCTTGGTAACCGTGCGTGGAGTGCAATAGCATAAGGGAGCTTGACTGTAAGGCGTACATGCCGAGCAGGGTGGAAACACGGGTATAGTGATCCGGCGGTACCGAATGGAAGGGCCGTCGCTCAAAGGATAAAAGGTACTCTGGGGATAACAGGCTGATCTCCCCCAAGAGCTCATATCGACGGGGAGGTTTGGCACCTCGATGTCGGCTCGTCACATCCTGGGGCTGGAGAAGGTCCCAAGGGTTGGGCTGTTCGCCCATTAAAGTGGCACGCGAGCTGGGTTCAGAACGTCGTGAGACAGTTCGGTCCCTATCTGTTGCGGGCGTGAGAAGTCTGCGGGGGGCTGTCCTTAGTACGAGAGGACCGGGATGGACCGACCGCTGGTGTACCGGTTGTAGTGCCAACTGCACCGCCGGGTAGCTAAGTCGGGAAGAGATAAGCGCTGAAAGCATCTAAGTGCGAAACTCGCCCCAAGATGAGACTTCTAAACAGGGCCGTCAGAGACGATGACGTTGATAGGCTGTAGGTGTAAAGTCAGAAATGACATAGCCGAGCAGTACTAATAGCCCGAAAACTTGAACACCTTTGCTACGTTGCATTTTCCACAAGACAAGTCAATTTACTTGAGACATTTATATAATTAAAGAAATTAAGTGAAAGCTATCAGAGCTTCACGAAGATTTAGGCGGCCCGGCGCAGGGGACCCACCTCTTCCCATCCCGAACAGAGAAGTTAAGCCCTGCAGCGCCGATGGTACTGGGGTTACACCTGGGAGAGTAGGTCGCCGCCTTCATTGACCCTTAGAGAAATCTAAGGGTCTTTTTTTTTGCCCTTTTTTCTAATTAAATATATATCGAAAACGATCTCTTTTCACCCAATATGAGTATTTATTATTCATAAAATACTCCGTACTTCGTCTGAAATATTTTTCTTTTAATAGATTAATATTTACATTAACATTCTGATAAGCCCAATTTAATTAGAATGTATACCAAGTCATTTAAGTTTAATTCCATTGATCATTCTGATGAAGTGATCCTTTGGCAACAAATAAAAAATGGAGACAAGAAAGGTCTGGAAGGCCTTTATCTAAGGTATTCACGTGAACTTTACAGTTTGGGCATGTCTATCAAGCAAGACAAAAGTTTAATTAAAGATTGCATTCATGATGTCTTTTTAACTGTTTGGAATTCCAGAAATAGACTCGGGAATACAGACAATATCAAACTTTACCTTTTCAAATGTTTAAGCAATAGAATTTACAGAGAAGTTGGCAGAGACAAAAAACGGTACAGTACCCAAACACTTGATGATTATGAAGAAGTGGGGATACTTGATGGCATAGCCGATGAGTCATTTGATGGACAAACAGATGAATTGAAAAAGAGAAAATTATTAATAGCTATTGATAAATTACCCATGCGTCAAAAAGAAATTATTCATTATCTATTTTTTGACAATCAATCCTACGAAGATATTGCCCATATCATGGGCCTAAATCTTCAATCAGCCTATACTCTTGCCTGGAAGTCCCTAGTTTCATTAAAAAGAAACATGATAGCTGTTATTTTTTTATTATTAATTTTCTAGGTTATAGTATCATCTTTAAGATTAATTAACTCTGGTCTAACTTTTCTAACTTCCAATTTATTAAAACTATAAATCTTTTTGATTTAATTGTTCTTTTAGATATAATACTGGTTTGATTTTGTCTAAAATGTAAATTTTTAAAAATAACTGTCAAACGAAGGATAGGTTTGTCCCTTTCATGTATTATATCCCCGAATTCAATAATTATGGATATTAGGCGATATAAAGTGGAAGATTTTGTTTTGGATCCCAATTTCAAAAGGTGGGTTCTAAAACCAACTATATCTGACAATTTATATTGGGAGGGTGTTTTTGAGAAAATGCCTTTTAAATTAAATGAAGCAATCCATGCCAGAGAAATAATCATAAACCTTTCCCATAAAAAATTTAATCTTTCTGAAATTGACCAAAAGTTGCTTTGGGATAGTATTGATAAGGATTTATCAATTGACAAAGAAGATGAGATGTTGAAGATTATTCCCCTTCATCCTGTTGGTATTTTAAAGGGATCGACACAAAAACATTTCAGGAATAATCGGCAAAATTTTGTATGGGTTAAGGTGGCAGTAATTTCCATTATGCTCGTTTTTGTTGGTGCTTTAGCCCATTCTTTTTTCACTAAAACCGTTCAAATTGAGGAAGAACCTATCGTATATGAGGTGAAAAAATCTGAACCTGGTGTAAAGATGCAATTGACTTTAAAAGATGGTACAAAAGTATTGCTTAATTCTGGTTCTACTTTTCGTTATCCTAAGAATTTTGACCTGGAGACTAGGTCTGTTTTCCTTACTGGTGAAGCATATTTCGAAATTGCCAAAGATAGCCTAAGACCATTTATTGTTCATAGTGGAGATTCGAAAGTGACTGCATTGGGGACTTCTTTTATTGTGAATGCGTATAATACCGATCAAATTGACATAGCATTGTTAGAAGGTAAAGTTGCTGTTAAAACTGCATTTGATGCTAAATCCCAATTACTGAACCCTGGAGAGGCGCTTTTATTGGATCATACTAAGGGAATACTAAAGAAAAGGGAGTTTAACCGTGATAAAATTTTAAGCTGGACAAATAAAACGATTTTTTTCGATAAAACCTCTCTGAAGGAAGCCATTAGCGTCTTGGAAAATTGGTATGGGGTTAAAATTGTTGTTCACGATATACCTAGAGAAGAAATTTTCTTCTCCGGAAAATTTAAAGAAGAAACGCTTAAAAATGTATTAAAAGGCTTGAGTTATGCCTCCAAATTTAAATTTACAATCAATAAAGATAAAGTTGAAATTAGATTTTAACCCAATATTAAATGCCTATGAATTAAAATCGAAGTATAAAAGTAAACCGAAGATGCGTCAACATCTTCGGCTTGCAAAATTAGCGGATACAAATTTTGTGATAGGTAAGCCGCCTAAATTAATTAAACCATTGTTCAATAGTCTAAAATAATTATAGTAAAGATATGAAAAAACTTGTACTATTCCATGTTATACGCATGACAAAACTGTTCACCTATGCCTTTCTAATTCAGTGTTTTACCATGAGTTTCCTTTTTGGTCACAATGGGAATGCCCAAATTAAGGATATAGAAGAGGTGATGATAAAGCTTTCATTAGACGATATTCTAGTTGAAGAAGCTTTTAGTATTATTGAGGACCTTTCAGGTTTTAACTTTGTCTATTCAGCCAAAGAAATGGAAAATGTGGATAGAGTTTCTGCAACCAATCAAACCCAAAGTCTTTACGACCTTTTGAAATCAATTTCCGGACAAACCAAACTTCAATTCCGGCAGGTAAATAATAATATCCATGTTCGAAAAGCCGAATCTTCTTCTAAACCGGAAATAGATGTAGACAAAGTTTGGGCAGACGTCACTGTTTCGGGTACTATAACGGATGATGAAGGTTCACCTTTGCCAGGTGCAACTATAACTGTTCAAGGAACTACTGCGGGCACGGTTTCTGATTTGGATGGAAAATATTCCCTTACAGTTGAAGAAGGAGCCACCTTGGTTTTTTCTTACATTGGTTATCAAGCCCAAAATGTAAAGGTAGGGAATCAGTCCACATTGGATATTCAATTGGTGCTTGACGCCTCTGCTCTTGAAGAAGTAGTGGTGGTGGGATATGGAGAAGTAAAGAAAAGTGATTTAACCGGAGCAGTAGGTTCTGTCGATTCAGAAGCGATTGTAAGACAAAATCCTGTCCAGGCAGCTAAAGCCCTTCAAGGTCAGGTCGCCGGTGTCAATGTAAATAAAATCAATTCCCGTCCAGGTTCTGATTATACTATCGATATCAGAGGTTTGCAGTCCATTGGATTCAGTAACGAACCGTTGGTTGTAATTGATGGGGTTATGGGAGGGAGATTAAACACCTTAAATCCAAGTGACATTGCTTCAATGGATGTTTTGAAGGATGCTTCTTCTTCTGCGATTTACGGAGCCAGGGGAGCCAATGGAGTAATAATAATCACTACCAAGAAAGGAGTTAAAGGTAAAACAAAAGTTACCTATGAAGGATATGCTGGAGTTAAAACACCAGCCTTCTTACCAGACCTAATGAATGCTCAAGAGTTTTATACTGCTTATAATGATGTGGTAATTGCTGAGAATCCCAATGCCCAGGTGGTTTGGACTACTGCACAATTGGAAAATGTTCAAAGTGGCAAGTCAGTGAATTGGGTAGATGAGGTAACTTCTCCTTCTCTCCAAACCAGCCATGTGGTGGCCCTTTCAGGTGGAAATGAAAATACTACCCATTATTTCTCCACTGGATATTTAAATGAAAAAGGCAATGTCTTGTATACCGGATATGAACGCTTTAACCTTAAGGGTAGTATGGATAGCAAATTGAATAATATAGTTAAAGTAGGCTTTAATACCTATTATACTTATAGTATTCTAAGTACTGGTTCATTTGAAACCTTACGAAATGCTTACAGGGCAAGACCTACCGGTACTATCTACTATGATGATTTAAGCAACCCTACCGAAACCAATGACAAAAACGTTGATGGCTATGCCTTTTGGATGGGAATTAAGGATACTCAGGTCAACAACCCGTTGACGGAAGTGGCTGCCAAAAATTTTCAGGATGAAACAAGGGTTTCCAATTTTCTTGGCAATGGATACATAGAACTCACCCCTTTTGAAGGCTTTTCTTTTAAATCTTCTTTGTCAGCATCTGTATTCAACAGCAGAAGAGGAGAATTTCGAGGAGCCGATTCCAAAAGCAGGATAAATAAACTTCCCAGTGCTGGGAATGATTTTACCTTCAATGGTTCTTATACCTGGGACAATATCATTAATTATAAAATAAAAAGAGGGCTGCATGACTTTAATATTACTGCAGTTCAAAGTGCCCTTCAGGAAAGGTTCGAAACCTCTACCATTCGAGTGGAAAACCTGGCCTATAATTCAAGTTTTTATGCTTTGAATACTGCGGCTCAAATCAACGGTGTAGGTAGTGATTTGGTGGAAAGATCAATAATGTCCTATATGGGCAGGTTAAATTACATATTCAATAACAAATACTTATTGACTTTAACAGGCAGGTATGATGGTTCATCCGTTTTGGCAGAAGGCAACCAATGGGCTTTTTTTCCATCCGCAGCCATTGCCTACAGGCTTGGTGATGAGGAATTTATTCAAAATCTGAATTTTTTCTCTGATTTAAAATTGAGATTAAGTTATGGTCGGGTTGGGAATGATGTAGTTGCTCCTTATTCTACGCAGGCTTACCTAAGTAGAACGGCCTATGATTTTGATGGTAATCCTGCTTATGGTTATGCGCCTAGGAATATTGGTAATGCTGATCTTAGATGGGAAAACAGTGAGGAATTCAATTTGGGTATCAATATGGGTTTTTTGGGTAACAGAATCAATACAGAAGTTGAACTGTACAATAAGAAAACCAATGACCTGATTCAAAATGTGGCCATTCCTACTTCACTAGGCTTTGGGGCTGTAACTTCGAATGTTGGAAAATTACTTAATAGAGGAATTGAGGTAACCATTAATTCGGTGAATGTTCAAACCCAAGATTTCAGATGGAATACCTCTATCAATTTCTCCTCAAATCACAATGAAATTTTAGAATTGTACGGGGGAACGGTTCAGGAGGACATCGCCAATAAACTTTTTGTAGGTCAGTCCTTAAATTCAAATTACTATTATGAGTTTGATGGAATTTGGCAATTGGATGAAACAGAAGAAGCCTTGACTTATGGACAGGTTCCCGGATCAGTAAAAGTGGTGGACCAAAACAATGATGGTACGATCTCTTCTTCAGGAGGTATAGATGACAGGGTTATCCTAGGAAATCAGTTGCCGAAATGGATGGCAGGTATTAGTAATACCTTTACCTACAAAGATTGGGACCTCTCTATTTTTATTTATACCAGACAGGGTGTGCAGTATAGGAACAGCTTGTTGCAAGGTACCATGGGAGACCTTGGTAGTAACCGTTACAATGGCTTAAACCTCAATTACTGGACAGAAAATAATCCTACCAATGATTATTATGGCGTTTGGCAAAACAATCCGTACAGGGAGGCCATACAATATAAAGATGCTAGCTTTTGGAGGATTTCAAACATTACGCTGGGGTATAACTTACCTAGTAATTTGCTTAATGCCATTAAGTTCAGCAACTTGAGACTGTATGGACAGGCCAATAATGTTTATGTTTTTACTAAGGAAAAAAATGTTTGGATGGACCCGGAATTTAATTCAGGCACCTATCAGGATGATGTTCCCCATTCCATAATTCAGTTTGGAGTTAGTGCATCCTTCTAATTTCCCTATTTGAAACCTAAAATATTTTAAAAATGAAAAGATATAACCTTCAATATATAGTCCTGTATTTTCTACTGATGTTTGGTGGAGCAGGATGCCAGGATTTCTTAAAGGAAGAGTCCATTTCAAATATTACTACAGATTCCTACATTACCACAGAAGCCGGATATGAGGACTTAATTAAATCATGTTATCCTTTATTGCGGGATTTTGTTCTCCAATACCCCATTGCTTTACCCGGAACAGACCTTTTCCAAAATGGAGGCTGGAGTGAAAAAGCAGTGGGACAGGGCCCTTCGCTTGATACTTATGTGAACATTACTTCAGAAACCTTTACCGGGCCTTGGGATATATTTTACCGTGAGATAGGTCGAACGAATGCTGCCATCAGCAGGGCGGATGACATTACATTTGCCAATCCAGACACTAAAGCCGCTAGGGTTGGTGAAGCCAAGTTTTTGCGAGCCTTGTCGTATTTTTATCTGGTACAGACTTGGGGAGATGTTCCCATGCCTTTAGAAGAAACCATTACGGCCAATAAGGCGGTAGTGAGAGAATCCTCTGCCAATATTTATACCCAAATTTTAAAAGACCTGACAGAAGCAGAAGCTGCACTTCCTGTCGAGGCCACTGATTATGGAAGGGTGACCAAAGGAGCTGCCCAATTTCTTTTGGCAAAAGTATATTTGACAAGAGGTTGGAATTTTAATAATTCTTTGGGAGGTAGTCCGGATGATTTTAACAAGGCCTTGACCTATGCAGATAAAGTGATCGAAGATTACCCCTTGGTGCAAAATTACAAGAATCTTTTCCCTATCAGATCCGAAAATCCGCTCACTCAATATACTGGTCAGCAGGATGCGAGAAACAGTGAAGTGGTTTTTGCAATTCAATACAACGATGATGTTTTGACCAATGCCAATGAGGGGGACAACAGAGAACCAGGTAATTATTACCATTCCATTTTCCCTGGAAATGGGGAATTGGTGGGAAGTAACGGTAGGACTAGTGATTATAACAGAAATCTGGCCCAAAACGAACCGACCCCTTCTTTGTATAGAATGTTTGACCCTCAATTGGATGTACGGTATTCCCATAATTTTTTAAGGGTGATTTATGCTTTACAACCCGTAAATAATTATGCCTATAGTTTCGAAGATCCCAACTTGACGGTAAGCTATGAAATAGGTGATACGGTTGCATATTGGACGCCATGGAACCAGCCTGCTTATGGTGCAGATAAAGGTATTGATGAGGGAGGATCAAAAAAATATGCAGTGATGAATCATGAGCAAATTATAAGTGGGGTAGCCATTTCAAGACTAACTGCTACCAGACCATCCATGTGGAAATTCTGGGAACCAAATATTCCTTATGGGGATGGTTATGGTACTTTCGACTTTGCTTTGTTCAGATCTGCAGAGGCTTATCTTTTGGCGGCTGAAGCCATTGTGAAAGGGGCCTCAGGAGGAGCCTTGGGAAGCGCAGAAGTCTACTATAATAAAGTCCTGGATCGTTCCGTAGGTGAAGGAGTAAATCCCCAGAAAGCAAAATTTCCTGAGATCCTCAGCTCATTGGAAACAGAGTCATATCGGGCCACTCCCTCTACTATTTCCATTGATATGATCCTTGATGAAAGTGCCAGGGAATTGATGGGGGAATTCAACAGGTGGTTCGACCTGAAAAGAACAGAAAAACTGATAGAAAGAACCGAGAAGTACAATTTCTGGACCAAGGCAAATGGGAATTTATCGGAAATGCATTTGTTGAGACCGATTCCTCAGCATGAAATTGATAGGTCTCAACCTTCTATTTCGCAAAATCCAGGTTATTGACAGCTATGATCTTAAAGAAAAGTGATTAAAATGGGGGAAAAGAAATTTTCTCCCATTTTGATATCTGACATTTTGGAGTCATTCCGCTAAATATAGGCTATAATGAATTCCCTAATTCAGATCAAAGGTTTATGAAACTTAAAAATAAAGTCATATGAATTTTCAATCCAAAATGAAAAGGTTACTTTTCCTGCTTATTGTCTTTTGCTTTTTCCAGAACAGAGGCTTTGGACAATCGCCGGAAATTCAAAAAGGTCAACTGATCTATGAAAACACTATGAGGTCAGCAGAAGCTGTTGGTGATTGGGTAATGGAAGGCCCCGGTAAAGTGGAATTTCAGAATGGCTGGATGGAAATGTACTCGCCCCAAGAGGAATTTCACCATGTTTTTTGGTGCCCGGAAGATTTTCCAGGGAGTTTTGTTGCCGAATGGGAGGCTCAAAACCTAAATACTGAGGCCGGCCTGTGTATCCTGTTTTTTGCTGCCAAAGGTAAAAATGGAGAGGACCTATTTGATTCTTCTTTTCCGTTGAGAGATGGGACATTTAGTCAATATACCAAGAGTGAAGATTTTAATACTTACCACATTTCCTACTATGCCAACGGGAGGGACAATCCTGGAAGAGAGGTTTCACATCTAAGAAAAAACAGTGGCTTTCATCTGGTGCAGCAAGAAGAACCTGGCATTCCTGTAGCCTCAAAAGAAATTCATAAACTTAAATTGGTAAAAGACGATTCTCGTATAATCATGTATGTCGATGGTCGGAAAATAATAGACTGGACGGATAAGAATGATTATGGTCCAGTTTTACAAGGGGGAAAAATAGGGTTTAGACAGATGCAGTGGACCCATTTTAGGTACAAAAACTTTAAGGTGTGGGAGCTTGGTAAATGAAAAAGCTTAAAGATAATTTAATGGTTCCATATGGCTTAAGCAGCAAGCCTATCCAAAATTATAGCTTTCTTACCCTAGGTTTTGTTCTGTTTTGTGGCCTAATAATTCTCGGATGTGGGGAAAAGATGCAAGAGTTGGCATTTCTTCAAAAACCCAATCTTTTGAAAGTGGTTTATCCACGCTACCTGGATTACCCTAAACCATCTGCAGGAATGCTTGCCCAGCTAAATCCCCCTGTATTGAGATGGCCTTTAATAAAGGGGGAGAATATCCACTACGATGTTCGGTTATCTACTGAAAAAGATTTTTCTACGCCGAATAAAATTCTTGAAATAAAAAACAGCCCTTGGGCAATGTTTAACCCCCACCAAATACTGGAAAGTGGTTCCTGGTATTGGCAATTCAAGCAAAGTGGAGAGGATTGGTCTAATGTGCAGCATTTTAAAGTGGACGATGGAGCCATTCCGATGGTATCCCACAGTGCCGAACAATTTTTACGGTCATTGCCAAATCAGCACCCAAGAGTACTTGCTACTGCACCAGAACTAGGCCAACTTCGTCGGTTGGAGCCAAATGCAGATACCCGAGCCATTATAAATAATGCTGAATTAGCCCTTCTAGCAGGTATACCTAAAGAGCAGGATGGAATGCCTAAACGAAAAGGAGAAGAGGCAGAACAGGAAAGAAAGCTTCGCCTTGATGCCAGCAAGGAACTTGGTACTGAAGTTTATGATGCTGTAGTTTCCTTATCCGAGGCCTATATTTTAAGTGGCAAAGAGGTCTATGCTGAGAAAGCCATTCAAATGGCCATTGAAGTAAGCAATTGGGACCCAAAGGGCGTATCGAGTACCAATGATTTTAGTGATGCACGTTGCATGCTTGCCATGGCCATGGTTTATGACACTTTTTATGACAGGCTTAGTGAAAAGCAAAAATCAACCTTACTTGAATCCATTAAAGCAAGGGCATCCCATTTTTACGAGGACTGGGTAAACAATATAGAGGCCAAGGTATTGAGTGGGCATGTATGGCAACATATTCTTCATTATTTTTTTCAAACAAGCCTGGCCGTTTATGGGGATGAACCTGAGGCAGCCAAGTGGATGGCTTATGCCTATGAATTGTTTCTGGCAAGAGCTCCAGTATTGGGAGGTATGGATGGTGGGTGGTCAGAAGGCGTCTCTTATTTCCGTATGAATATGGAGACCATGATAGACATTCCCTTGTACATAAAAAAATTCACAGGGTTTGACTTTATCAATGCACATCCCTGGTACCAAAACCAAGCCGATTGGATGATCTACCATATTCCTCCAGGTACTGCCTCAGATGGATTTGCTGACAATTCAGAAGAAGTGAATGCACCAGGTGTCGACTATGTGGCCTTTGCCCTGGAGCTGGCAAAATTAACGGGAAACCCAAGGGCTGTTTGGTATTCAAATGAATGTTTAAAATACGATAAATCGCACCTATCAGAGGAGCCCGTCCTCAGGTGGATACGGCTTACAAAGACCCGTAATTTACCTATTCCCGATTTACCTACGCAACTGGACTTGCCTATGGGAAGGTCTTTTACAGATATAGGCTTGGTGGCCATGCACAGTGAGATTACCAACACCAAAGATAACCTCATGGTAGCGATGCGTTCCAGTCCCTTTGGCTCCTATGGGCACATGCTTTCCGACCAAAACGTTTTCAATATTCTCTATGGTGGGAAAAAACTGTTTTACAGAACCGGTTATAAGGTATCTATGAAAGACCCTCACCGTACAGGCTGGTACCAGCATACAAAAAGTCAGAATGGCATACTGGTAGACGGGGCAGGCCAACCTTATAGCACAGAAGCTTTTGGATGGATTGCCAGGTTTCTGCAGGCGGATGAGCTGGCCTATGCCAAAGGAGATGCTTCTCAAGCTTATCAGAGTAAAGAAACTGGTGAGGAATATTCCGTAGTGAAAAACTTTAGGCACCTGGTAATGCTAAAACCTGATGTGGTCCTTTTCTATGATGAGTTGGAGGCCACCAAGGAGGTGGATTGGTCCTGGCTCATCCATAGCCTCGAGGAAATGACAATTGACGAGAATAACCAAACCTTTGCTGTACAGCTGGAGAATGGAGCAGGAAAAGGAAGGCTCTGGGCTTCAGAAGATTTGACCTTTCACCTAAGCGACACTTTTGAGGTAGCAGCAGTAAATTGGAGAAAAACGCTAAAGGAAGATGGGAGTCTAAAGTCCTATAAGGATAACCAGTATCATCTCAAGGCAAGCAGCACATCAAAAGCGGCTAAAATGCGGTTTTTTGCTGTCATTCAAGCTGGGAAAGTAGTTAAAGATACTGAATTGATGGAAGGAAAAATTGAAAATGGAATTGCAACAATCAAGATAGGAGATTGGAACATAACTGCAAATCTGGCATCAGAGATTGAACCTGGTCTTCAAATCCATAACGAGGCAACAGAGACGGTTTTTTCTTCACATGGAAATTCTCTTCAGTTAGGAGATCAAATATTTAGTGGTGAACATCCGGGGAGTACCCGAATGGGAATTATTAAAGACAATTCCCCTTTGTTCTTGGAGATCAAAGACCAATTTCCCAATGAAATGATATCCCGGTTCAATTATTTTCAAAAAGGCCAACAGAAGTGAACCATGGTTTCTAATTTATTAAGCTTTCAATTCAACCGAAAAACACCCAAAACATGAAAAGAATACTTTTGATTTTTATGCTCTTCGTTATAACGTTGATTGGTGCAGGGAGCTTTAAACTTGTCAATAAACCAGAGAAGTTAGCTCCGCCAAATTTTATTTTTATACTTACCGATGATCAGGGTTGGAGCAGCACCTCCTTAGGCATGGATGACCGGATTCGGGAATCAAAAAGTGATTATTATGAGACGCCCAACATTGACAGGTTGGGTAGGGAAGGGATTCGTTTTACCAATGCTTATGCACCCGCAGCCATTTGCTCTCCTTCCCGACGGAGTATTTTATTTGGTCAGACGCCTGCAAGGCAGGGAGATGAAACCTTCTCCGAAAATTACCAGCCCTATTCCAAGGAGCAGAAAATTACCATTCCCATTTTATTGAAAGCCATAGATCCGCGTTACAAAACTGCACATTTTGGCAAGTGGGACTTAAGGGCAGAGATTTTCCCGGAAGACTTGGGCTATGATGAAAGTGACGGTGATACCCGCAATTCCCACGGAAATCTAATGGCTAATAAAGAAGATAAGTGGGAGGGATTGTTCATCAATGATGACCCTAAGCGGAGCACCACCATAACAGGAAGGGCAATTAATTTCATGCAAAGACAGGTCCGGGAAGGCAATCCTTTTTACCTCCAAATTAGCCATTATGCCCCTCATGTTGACATTCAGACCAAGCAAACTACCCTTGATAAATACCTGAATAAGGCAAAAGGAGTGAAGCACAATAATCCTGGGTGGGCAGGGATGTTGGAGGACATGGACCGAACTGTGGGTGAAATAATGGAGAAGGTGGAACAGCTCGGTATTGCGGAAAACACCTATATCATCTTTATGGCTGACAATGGAGGGGTTGAATTCCTTCCTCCGGTTTCATCCAAGCAAAAAATGCTACATCCTGAAACTTTCGATAAACCCATGCGGAATTTTCCCCTACGTGGTGGAAAATGGACCCTTTATGAGGGAGGCATACGGGTACCTTTTATGGTTAAAGGCCCTGGAATAGCACCAGGGGTAATGAGTCACGAATCCGTGGGAGGTTGGGATATTTTACCGACCATTGGTGAATTGGCAGGTTATAGCCAGCCTTTGCCCGAGAACCTGGATGGTGGAAGTTTTGCAGGTATTGTTCATTCAGGAGGAAAAGGAAAAGTTAGCAGAAAAAAGGATTACCTGATCTTTCACCGGTACAGCAAGGCCTATCCACATTCTGCTATTATTCAAGGAGATTACAAAGTTATCAGGTTTTGGAAAACCGGAAAATTGGAGCTTTATAACCTGCCTTTAGATTTTGGGGAATTAAAGGATTTGTATGAGATAGATCCAAGTAAAGCGAATGAACTAGACCTTCAGATGAAAGCCTATATAAAAGAGGTAAATCCTGCCTTATTGGAGGACTTATTGGCTTATTGATATAAAACTAATTAGTTAATTTGTTTAGAGTTAAGGGTTAGGCTTTTAAGTATTAATTATCTAGTTTTATAATTATGAGTAGGTTATTTCTAATAATTAGTTTTCTAATGGTTTTTTCTTGTAAAGAAAAACCAGTTTCTGAGAAGAAGACCTTAGCCATTGAAAAAAGCAATATTTTAGAGGGGTTAACTATTTCGGTGGATACTATAATGGTAGATGCTGGGGAAGAACTTATAACTTATGGAATTCCCTATATAAGCACCCTGTCTCCAGAAGCCAGGTATTTTTATATTTTGGATAATAAAACTTTCAAAATACATCAAATTGACCTTGACTCACTAGCGTTTATTGATTCATTTTTCATCGAAAAGGAAGGGCCGAATAGTCCTGGCTTCACATTTATGTTCCAGCCTATATCTGAAGACCAGTTCTTTTTTCCCAGTTTTCAGAGTCCGAGTATTATCAATGCATCAGGAGAAAAAATAAGGTCGTGGAACCTTAATTTGCCGGATATAATTGATGGGTTTTCTGTTGACCTAAACTCTCTAACTAACAGAATAGTGTTTAATTCAACTATGGATCAATTGTATTCACTTCCGGTGAATTATGAAACTAGGGAGTATTACCTTGCCGTCCTTAATTCTTATGGAAAAAGAAAAAGAATTATAGCCTTACCTGAATTCAATAAAGCCAATGCATTCACTATCAGGACCGGAGGTGGTGAAGGGGGTGGTTTAAAAATAGAATTTCCTTATTTGCAGCATTTGAATGACGAAGTCATTATTTCATGTACTGTGGGGAACGGCATTTATAGATATGATCCCTCCTTGGATAGCATTTCCTATCGGGAATTTCCTCTCAAAATTGTGCCATTGGAAAAAAAGGGAGAAATAAAAAACCGTGTTCATAGTAATGAAGAATTTGAAGTAGAAGTCAAAAAAATAGCAACTCAAATCAGTCACTGGAATTTTATTTGGGACGAGGCTTCCCAATTGTATTTTCGATTTGCTAGTAGAGTGTTTTCACATAGGACAGAATATAAAGAAAGCAAAATGGAAATATTCTTGATGGTTTTTTCAAAAGATCTGGAACTTGTTGGAGAGACAAGGTTGGAAGGACTTACAAATGTGCCTCATAGTGGGTTTTTTAAAGAGGGCAAACTCTGGAGCAATGTTAATGTAGCAGATGAATTGGGGTTTTCAGTGATAGATTTTCAGTTTTGACGTCTTTAAATTAGGTTTTGGGACCCTATGTATGATTAATCCAAATGCGATTTCTAAGACCATTGTTATTTTTTGCCCTGAGTTGGATCAGTGGTTTAAAAAGTAACTCAGCTGTCCCGAGACTCCAAGAAAATTCGCGCCGCTAAGTATTTATTGGCTAAAATTTATGGCGACGCTCACTGGTACCTCTTGAATTTTAGCCTTTCACAATTACGTTTGTCTTTTTTTGAAGCCCATTGATAAATCTTGATCAAATTAGCCTGTGCCCTTGCCAATCCTAGCTTAAATTTCTTGATGCCGAAATCTACAAGGGGGAAAATTATCTATCACTTATAATGTCTAAAGTACGCTTCGCTAATCCTAGACCAGATGTGGAAATTTAATGGAATTTCCTAACTAAGAGCGCGGTGGCTGGGCCAAAACTACGAGGGTGCGAGGGCCTTGTTATAGAAGATTTCTTATGGCTAGATTTTTCTTTGGTTCGTTTCTTTTCATCATGTTTAACCTGTCTTATTCAGGGCCTGTCCTGAAGCAATTCAACTCAGCGCCTGCCCTGAGAAACATAGTGGTAGTGGATCTGGGGAGAAGAAATGGACGTTTTACAGTCAGTTTATGTATAAAAAATAAAAGCTGTTTAAACCATCCATTGAATGTTTAACTCGAAATAGCTCTGATTCAATATTTTTCCTTCTGTAAATTTATGGACTTAATTTATTAAAGTATTCAGTTTTAATAATTCACAACTTATGTGTTTCTACTGTGATCAGCTTTCAGGGCCATGTAATTATCCATTGAACCCGAATAGATATTAGTTTTACCAAGTATTGACATCAAAGTAGAAAAAGAACTGGTAAACTATAAATCAAATTTTTCCGTTGATTGGTTGATACTCAATTATTAAAATAAAGAAAAATCCTTATTTTTAAGGGTATTCAATCGATAGTTGTGAAAAAAGACCGCTTGGAAAGAGCGAAAATCAAATGATTTTTAGTGTTATCATTAAGATAGGCAGTTTTTTTTGATAATCTTAAAAGTACTGTTTTATCCTTATTTAAGGTAAAATAGGAGATCAAAAAAGAAAAAGTTGAACAAATTCGATGCTGTTTTACAAGTGGCGAACGCTCAAATTAATTAATGTGATTATGAAGCTTCAATATATTTCAGATAGTACGGGCAAAACCACGGGTGTATATATTCCCATCTCCGAATGGAACGAACTCAAGGCTAAATACAAGGGAATAGATCAGGAAAAGATTGACATTCCGGATTGGCAAAAGGAAGAAGTGAAGAAACGTCTTGATGACTTCAAGAATAATGCTGAACAAGCACTGGATTTTGATTCAGCTATGGACAGTATTGAAAAAGACCTGTAAATGTACAATTCAGAAATTTTACCATTTGCAAAAAAAGATATTTCAGAGGCGGCATCTTGGTACAATTCTAAAGAAAAAGGTTTGGGTAATCGCTTTATCCAGGCAGTACGAAACAAGGTTATGCTTATAAGACAAAACCCTAAAATTTCATCCATTCGATACGATACCGTTCAAACTGCTGTATTGGATATATTTCCTTTTATGATTCATTATACCGTTGATGATTTTAAGAAGATTGTGATTATTGTGGGTGTATTTCATACTTCACTTGATCCCGGCAGATGGACAAAAAGAAAATAAGAATTGATTAGAAATATCGTGGTGCAGCATCTAGTTTTCCCACATCAATGAAATTGCGTTAGTTTTTTTTATTTAGTACTTGTTGTTTATAGGGTTCAGACTCCAAAAACTTCGTCAAACAATGTTTGTGGCTTTGCCAATTCCTACTTAAATTTCTTAACGCCGAAAATCTATATGGCGGAAATTTATCTACAACTTATAATGAATCCTATTCCTCTTCAATTGTTTTCTTCGACTATGGTATAGGTGACTGAGCGGAGCCGAAGTCAACCTAAAAAGCGCTTCTCTTCAATACCGAAAGTTGAAAACTTTCCTCATTTTAGGTCTAAGTTACGCTTCGCTAAACTTAGACCAGATCGGAGGATTAACCTATGGGTATACGGTGGTTGTACAATCTATTAGCTCAAAATATACAAATCAGAGGTGTTTTATGCCCAAAAGACAAAAAAATAAAGTATTTTGACTGGAGATAAACCAAATTGGCTCCAATTAGATACCCTTTGTCTTTTTGCCAGTGCTTAAACCGGCTTAAAAAAAAATCAATTTGGGTTTTTAAATTAGATAGCCAAGTTATACCTAAATCAAAAGAATGTAATGAAATCGACAAGAAGAACATTTCTAAAATCAGCTTCAACAGCCGGTTTAGGAGCATTATTCATCCCTAATTTTATTGAACGTCCACCAAGTACAAAATTGCGTTTTGCAATGATTGGTGTAGGAGCCAGAGGCCGTGCCAGTTGGAGCCAGGTTGCCGTAGAGGATATTGTGGCCATGTGTGATGTTGACGACAGAATGACTGAGCAAGCATACAAAACTGTACCTAATGCTAAAAAGTACAAAGATTTCAGGGTGATGTTCGACGAAATGGCCAACGAAATTGATGCCGTTATGATTGCTACACCTGACCACACCCATTTCCCAGCGGCAATGGCTGCCATGCAACTTGGAAAACATGTATTGGTTGAAAAACCACTAGTGCATAATATTTGGCAATGCCGCACCATGAAAAAAGCAGCAAAACATTATGGTATCGTATCGCAAATGGCAAATCAAGGACATACAACCCATGGAATTAGATTAGTAAAAGAATGGTTTGATGCAGGTATTCTTGGAGATGTAAAAGAAGTAATTAGATGGGGAGGCCCAACAACATTTAATCCGGATGGATATTTCTCAAAGCCCGAGGGGTTTCCATTTCCAGAACACGAAGTACCTGAGGGTTTAGATTGGGATTTATGGAAAGGTCCTGCAGCTGATCGGCCTTTTAATAATGAATATGCACCCAAATCATGGAGAACTTTCTACGATTTCGGTAGCGGAGCAATGGCCGATTGGTGTTGTCATACTTTAGATGCTCCTTTTTGGGCTTTGGATCTGGGAATGCCACATACAGTAGATGCCGTGGTACCTAACCCTGAAGTTCCAGATCACAGTATGATTGCCCAGGAATCTACGATAACATGGCAATTTGGAGCTCGTGGGAATAAACCACCAGTTACTATGAAATGGATTGAAGGCATGGGCAAACCCGAATTGAAGGAAGAGTATGGGCTTAAAGAAATGCCGGACAATGGGATGATTATGATTGGTTCTAAGAAGACACTTTACCATGGAGGTCGTCCAAACAATCCTCGATTACTTGTTCCTGAAGAAGAATGGGCAGATTTCCAAAAGAATAAACCAGCAGAGACCATCCCGAGAGTTGAGGAAGAAAAACCAGTACAAGAATGGGTGGCTGCCATTAAAAACGACACCTTGCCGGGCTCAAACTTTGATTATGGTGCAGACTTAACAGAAATGGGACTTGTAGGTGTACTTGCCCAACGTTTTGGCGGAACGATTAAATACGACGAAAAAAACATGAAAGCCATTGGCCGTCCAGAGTTAGATGCATACATTAAAGAACCTGTTCGCGAAGGATGGTCTTACGGAGAAGACCTTTGGTAGAATAGATCACAGTACATTGAAAATTTATTGGTTAAAGGTTTTAAATGAAATAAATAACAATTCCTTGGTTCGATGCCGGAAGGTATAAGTTATAAACTGAGCTCGATAATTAAATGGCGCCAATCTCCTTTAAGGAGCTGAGGGAATTTTTCGAAATTTTAAACCTATATCAATATTTAAACAATAATCTGTAAACTTTTTTTAGGACGAGTCAAGTCCTATTTGGTAAATTCCCCTTTACCCCTTAAAGGGGGATTTACCAAATATTACTAACAAGAAGCTAAATTGGATTCTGCTTGATATTCTGGTCACAACAAACTATTTGAGACATTAGAAAAAGCCTATTACCCTGATTGCTGGGAAAAATTAATCATGACTAATAACGGGGCTAGCAGAAATGGTCAAGGAATGGAAAACCAAGGGGTAATAAAGTTTTTATCAGGCTTATTCAGATGGGTTACTGATCTAGAAGCACTAAAAATAGAATATTCTTTATTACCCAGTTGAAGCGATTTCAGCACCTAATAGATTTTTTATTGCCTATTTCGGGTTTAATCAAGCCAATCCTTTTCGAACGAATAATTTACCGTTCCATTTAGCTATTCATTTGGCTTTTTAGGAAGACTATAGTAACTTTTAGGAGTTGTAACCAAACCCATATAGCCTTGAGACTGAAACCCTTTAATACAATTGACCATTCAACAGCCATTTATTTCGGCAGGCAACAAAGCCAATCGAAAAAAGGCCACGAGACGAATTGCATCAACCGCCGTGACTGCCTAGGGATCTTAGGTGGATCAATTGCAAGCCTTGCCCTGACTTCGAGGTCGCTGGCGGAGAAGACCTACAGCGATCTGCCGATCGTCGATACCCATCTGCACTGTTTTGCTGGCCCCGACAGCAATGAATTTCCTTATCATCCCAACGGACCCTATCGACCTGATTCCGCTGCCGCCGTAGAACACCTGCTGAGCTGTATGGATGGAGCAGGGATAAAGTACGCAATCGTTGTCCATCCGGAACCGTACCAGGACGACCATCGCTACCTTGACCATTGTTTAGAAGTTGGTGGGGGCCGACTGAAGGGTACCTGCTTGTTTTTCGCTGACCAGCCTGATTCTTTGGCTGCCATGCCATCATTTTTGAAGGACCGTGAAGGGAGTATTATTGCGTCCCGGGTTCATGCTTACGCTCCCGATCGGTTGCCTCCGTTTGGGAAACCGGAACTCCGTAAATGGTGGCGTAGTGTTGCTGATGCCGGCGTTGCTGTGCAGTTGCATTTCGAACCCCGCTATGCTCCAGGCTTTGAGCGTTACATTCAGGAATTCTCTGACACCACCGTGATCATCGATCATCTTGGGCGTCCGTTTCAAGGATCACCAGAGGAATATGCCAGGGTATTGCGCTGGGCTGACTATCCTAACACAGTAATGAAGCTAGCCTCGATCCCAAAAGCAGAGCACTATCCTCACCAGGATATCAGGCCGATCATCCGCCAATTGACCAATGCCTGGGGCGCAGAACGGATGATCTATGGCGGGGGCTTCAATACAGATGCGACACCAGACTCCTACCGCCGCTACCGTCAGGACTTGTTGGGGCACCTCTCGCACCTCTCCTCACAGGAGCAGACAGCAATACTCGGTGGTAATGCAGCACAACTTTTCGGCTGGAGCTAAGCAAACCTATGGAATCTATTGGGAATATAACAAAAGAAAGTTCCTTGGCTAACCAAGGAACTTTCTATAATTTACTTCAGGACTTATTCCCGATTAAGATACAGTGATTTGCTTCACTCTTTTGTCTTCTTCTTTTTTAGGAATGACCAATTTAAGGATTCCATCCTGGTACTGAGCGTTGATCTGATCCACATCTACCCTGTCTTCCTCAAGTAAGAAAGACCTTTCGAAGCTTTCGTAATGAAACTCGGTTCGTTTTACTTTATGGGTCTCATCTTTTTCCTCTGTTTCGGACTTTTTACTTGCAGAAATGATCAGGTGATTTTTTTCAAAGGAGATGTTAAAATCTTCTTTTTTCAATCCAGGAGCAGCTACTTCTAAAAGGAATTCATTGTCGTTTTCCTTAATGTTTACTGCTGGGCTGTTACCATTGAATCGTTTCTCAGGATTTCCCAAAACAAAAGAGGAGGGTACATCAAATAATTGATCCAACCAATTGTTAAATTCAGGGACCTGTGGTTTTCTTCCGTTTGTTTTTATAAGTGTCATGGCTATAAATGTTTTAATTTTTTAACTTCTTTTTATACCTATTAATCTTAATCAAAGTAAATGCCAATTGGAAAAATTGTTCAAAGCATTGATAAACAGGACAATACGTCATATTTATACATTTGATTAATGACATAATGGCTTGTTTTCTTAGTTGAGTGTGACGATGTGGCAGGATACTGTAATAGGAGTCCTTTCCTTTTGAAGGCAGTAAAGATTTATAGAACTTAGTAGTGGGCTTTGTTACCTTTTCAAAGGAGTAGATAGCGAATTATGGCTTGATTAAAAATTCATTGATGCTGTAAGGTTTAGAAATGAACCTTAGCAATAAGAATCTTTAGGATTTGATTTCTTATTTAATGGAGTGATAGGAGGTAAATGACAGACAGCGTTGAGTGTTTAGTCCATTATCCATTATTATACCTAGTTGGGCTGTTCTTTAAAATGTTAAGTAAATAAATCATGAAAAATTTATTATATACCTTAATAATTTCTGCAATAGGAGTAATTGTTTTTTCCGCTTTAAAAATCCTATCCGACCATTATTTGTATGGTTGGGGAATTTTCATTTTTGGTTTGATTTTTGTTTTTACATTGACCTATTGGTTCCTTCTGCTAAATAGAAATAAACAACAAAGCTAGCCGAAAGTTGACTGTGTGCTGTTGTTAGTTTCTTTTCAAAAGTTCATTGGGATACCTCTTGGCTTGGTGAGCAGGAAATTTCGAGAAATAGGATAGTATAAAATTTTGTTGAATCAATAAGGCTTGAGCTCACTTGGAACTGAATTTTCATTATTCTCCATCATTTTTAAAAACTTTTGTGATGGAAGAAAATTTTTGGTTTAATCTATCTACCAAACGTATACTAATTCTTAGCTGGTATAATTGAAAATTGCTCAATTCCTTTCCTGTCAATAAATAGCCTTATTATTCCATTATCATTTTTATATGGGACATTTATGGTTTTATCATTATTTGTTAAGGCAATAAATTTATTCTCCATTTCATATTGATAAATGGAATCTCCAAAGAATTCCATACCAAACCTGGGATCAATATTAACAGTTGAATTGTCCTTTGAAAAAATAAATGTGCTGTTAGGACTAGTAATAATAGGCAATATATCTTTTCGTGAAATTGAATCTTTTGCAAACTCGGGGGTCATTGTAAAATCAACGATAGAATATTCACCTTCTATCGAAAATTCTTTGTCATAAGGATTACATGAAAATACAAGAAAGGAGATTAGAATAAGTAATGTTGTCTTCATTTTGATTCTCTATTAAAGTTAGGTATTAATTCAACCTAAATTAGGAGTGGTTTTAATGGTGCACGGCGACTGTTATAATCAAACATTAAATGAATTTTAAAAAATGCCTATTTTCACACTATTCCGTTCTACTATATTATTAAATACTAAAATAAAGGTTTAGTAATAGGAATCAAATAGAAATAAGACAATTAATCCTATTTTGAAGAAATTTCTAATAAAGGTCGATATTTTGGCGGTATTATTACCTTTTATTTGCAGCAATACCCACGGAATCAGGTTATACTAATTTTTAACTTGAGGCAGACAGCTTTGGCTAAATAAGTTCTTTGCCGAGTTTATCTTGTATCAAAGGCATTAAAATAACTATCCTTCACGGGGCGATTTCCTATATCAAAATTAGAAGAGTTAAACCGTTCTTCTTTGATATGCGGGTCAAGAATATTACCAATATTTTGTAAAAGCATAAAGACTTCTGTTTCTATGGTAATTGTCTTTCCAAATTTTCTGATTGCTCATATTATAATTTTATCTAACTGATAGAGATACTTCGCCGCTGTCTTTCGACTTACCTTAGTATCCTCCATTACGAAGTAAATTTTGTGTTAAGGCAACGAAACAAGTAATTCAATAAACCTTGACTCTAGATTTTTAGTAGTTCAATTCTTATTCGCAGTTGGTGGGCATTCATAAATTCCTTAATTAAGAATAAAGCTTTGCCCTGGTTTCCCATTTTCCCTTGGTAAAATCCGGGAAATCTATTGGCCTGCTTTTGTCGGCTACTGAAGCGCCGGTAAGGGGGATTATGGCCGCACTGGTTACTGAATCGTACACATCCCAGTCTGGTTGTTTGTTTTCTTGCAGGGCAAGGATCAATCGGTGCCAGTTGATGGGGGTTTGGGTTATGCCACCACTGCCATGTCCGCGAATGGCGCCTCCCTTTCTTTCCGGTGGGGCATAGTTTTTCATGATATCATGGGCATATTCTTCCAAATAAGGTGCTGCAGGTTCCCACTGATGTGCTTCCGGACTTCTTCCTTCAATATAAATGCGCTGGTTTTCCCTTTCCTTTAAATAAATCCCTTTGGTACCTTGAAGTCGGAAACTTTCCCTGGGGTGGGGGGTATGGGTATCATGGTTGAGGGTGATCATTTTACCTTTGATAGTACGGATAAGTGAAGCGTTATAATCGCCCAGGGCCATTTTTTTAGTGGCATAAGGGTGCTTTTCTCCATATTGGGCTTTGGCGTATTCATTGAGCATGCCCGATTTGGTGCTCATGGAAACAAGGTAATCAAATCGGTCCCCATGGTTGATGTCAAGCAAGGGCATTATGTTTCTCATGGGGTGGTCAGGGTAGAGGTTGCCGTTCTTGTCTATGGCGGGCTGTAACCTCCAGGGTTCTTCTTCGGGGTTGAATTTCACCATTCTCAGGTCATGGATATAGCCACTTTCTGCATGGAGAATGTCTCCTAAAAGTCCTTTTCGCACCATGTTCAGCATGGTCAAGTCTCCAAAACCGCCCAATACAATGCTGGCCCACTTCCCCGTTTTTTCAAAAGTTTCTACCAATTCCCAAGCTTCTTCCAAGGTCTGGGCTAGGGGTACTTCGCAGGCTGCATGTTTCCCATTTTTCATGGCCGCCAGGCAAATGGGCGCATGGGTATCCCAAGGGGTCGCACAGATTACCGCATCCAACTCTTCTTCTTCACACATCCTGATAAAATCTGTCGGCCCTTTGTCATAAAGCTTTGGGCTCGCTTGACCGGATTCCTCAATCCATCGCTTGGCCCGGTAAAGGTTTTCGGGATCAATGTCACAAATGGCAGGGATTTCTACCCCGGTAATTCCCAGTGCGGTGTCAAGATGGTAAGAGCCTCGACCTCCTATACCGACAAAGCCGAGTCTTAGGTTTTTTTTGAAGCCCCTTGCCAAGGAAGGGTTGGATAGCAAACCTGCTGATAGGCCTCCGAGGGCCAGGGTGGATAGTTTTAGAAAATTTCTGCGGTCCAGATAATTCATAGTATTTTTAATTTTTTAAAGTTTAAAAACTAACGGAGGAGTCCGGGTACCATTTTTCAGCATTGAACCTGTAAATTTTATCTACAACTGCTTTAGGCAGCTTCAGGCCTTTGAAGGTACCATCGACTTTTGGCACATTCATTTCATCGTCTCCAGTGAAAAATTGCCAATGCCTTAACCAAACCTCATGGGCATGGGCTGCAATCTCATCCGATTCGGTCAAACCTTTGGCCTGTATATCGGATGCTCCGGTTCTCAAATCCGTTCCATAAATTAGTCTGTCTTGGTATTTGATAAAGAAGTCATGTACCTCTTGCCAATTGCTGATGGCCTGGTATTGTAGGTGGGAAATTCTCTCGGCCATGTCCACCGCCATATTGGGGAATTGGTCCAGCCTTTTTGCCAGCTCCTTGACATCGTATTCTAAACTTCCCAAATGCGCCCCAACGAATCTCAAGTCAGGGTTATTGGCCAACATCTCATCTCGTGCTCCAACCTGGTCCTCGTAGGAAGGGAAGTCCGGGAAATTGTACATGTGGTACTTGGGGTTTTCACTAAAATAATCCTTGTCTCCCTGTACGGTCATTTCTTCCAATGGCAACCAGGTATTTTTGGGTTCGCCAAGATGGCCCAATAAGGTAATGTCTTTCTCCTTTAAGAGCTTAAAGATGGGCTCAAACTTCTTGTCATTGATGGTCACCAATTCACCACTTTCATTTTTCAATTCCATGCCTATGTTTTTCCAAACTTTTACCGCAATGGCCCCATGGGCAATGGATTTTTCCAAATAGGCCAGGGTCTTGCTTTCCCAATCTTTATCATTGAATCCATCCAGAGAAAATGTTGTGGCATAGGAAACGATATCAGGATAATCGCGGACCATTTTTAAAGCGAAATTTTCCTGCTCTTCTGGTGTCCTGTTCGGTGAGGTATATACACTTACGGTCAACATACCGAAGTTATCTTTGGCTGCCTGCTTTATGAAAAGGGTGTCGAATTGGCTGCGAAAGTGTACATGGGTATCAAACTTCTTTACCTTCCCAAAATCTTCCATGGTATAGTAAGTATCTTGTGTTTGCTCAGCCATTTTTTCTTGGTTTTGTGGAGATCCACAGAAAGTGAAAAGTGCCATCATTGATAAGGAAAAAATAAATGTCTTGGCTCCTGTGATAATTTTTTTCATGGTTTTGGCTGTGTGGTTTGTGGTATAAAATGAATGTTTTGAAGCATAAGCTTTGATCATAGATAATTCTAATATCTGTGCATTGGATTCATAGCTTATCTTTCAATGCTTTAATTTAGCCAAAGGAATTATTAATAGTAGAATTTTTTTAATGTTTTTATCTATTGATGACAAATCAAACAGTAGATTAGATATATCATTTTGAAGAATAAGGGTTTTCAAGCGTGAAATTTATTTATCAGGGACAGCGAGCTTATTTGTAATAAAGATTAATCATGGATAGAGATGGGGGATGCGGTTTTAGGTAGCTAGTATTGGTTGTGATTTTGTCAGCATTGTTGTGAAAAAAAAGCAACAATACCGCCAAAATCTGTTGGTATTCAATTAGCTATCCACGGGTTATCACCCGTGTCTACAAAAATGTCACCCCTGCCGGGGTTCTCCGTTATAATAATATTTAGCAGTCAGTTATATCGATTTCGATTTTTACCGATAGATGAAATTTATTTGGCCTGGCGTTTTAATGTCACCAAAAAAGCTTCAAATTTATTTTGCCACAAATTTCTCTTGGTAAGGGAGGAGGACCTGTCCCGACAGGGGAGGGAGGGATTTATTATGCAACACCCCAATTTGAATGTCCCATTATATCAACCTGATATTTCAGCATGTTTGCGTTAGAAATCCCCCTTTTTCCCCTTAGAAGGGGGGTTTTGCTATTTTCCAAATTGACGAGTGCGTTACTGGCTTTAAATTAAGTCAGCCGGTTTCAATGTCATCAATTCAGCAATAAGTTCTCATTTCCGCAAACCTCCTTGATTGGAAGTAAATAACTAATCAGACTTAATCGTAAAACAAGCCAGGTAACCATAGGCTTATTTCAGGGATATAGGTGATCAATAGGAGTACAAAAATACTCACCATCAGATAGGGCAAGCCTGCTACCGCTATTTTTTCAAGGGATATGCCACCTATGCTGGAAGCCACAAACAAACAAACCCCAACCGGAGGAGTGGTCAGGCCTATGACCAGATTAAAAACCATGATGATGGCAAACTGCACAGGGTCTACTCCCACATTTACTGCTACTCCTAATAAAACGGGGAACAGGATAAGCAAGGCGGCAATGGTTTCCATAAAGGCACCTACAAACAGCAGGAGAAGATTGATCAATAAGAGTAACATGATCTTGTTGTTGGTCAACTCCAGCAAGCTATTGGCTATCAACTGGGGCAATTCTTCCACGGTCATGATCCAGGCAAAGAGGTTGGCGAAGCCTACCAGAACCATCAAAGCAGCTGTTGTTTTTGCCGATTGAAGCAATATGGCAGGGATCATTTTAATCTTTAACTCTTTGTAAACCCAAAGTCCAATAGCGATGGCATAAATTACCGCCACAATAGATGCTTCAGTTGGGGTAAATACCCCGCCGATGATGCCAAAAAGGATAAGCACCGTCATCATAATGGCCCAAAAGGCCTGAAAAAAGCTTTTAAATATAAAGCCAAGTGATTTTCGCTCTCTTTTGGGGTACTTTCTTTTTACGGAGATAAGGTAAGTAATCAGCATAAAACCTACCCCCAATAGCAAACCAGGAACAATTCCAGCCACAAATAGCTTCCCAACGGAAAGCCCGGTAAGTGTGGCAGCAATAATCATGGGCAAACTCGGAGGAATAACCGGACCTATGGTGGAGGATGAAGCAGTAACGGCACAGGCAAAAGGAACATCATAGCCTTCTTTTTTCATGGCGGGGATCATTACGGAACCAATACTGGCGGTATCGGCAATGGCCGTACCGGATATGCCTCCAAATAACATGGATGCACCCACATTGGCCAATCCCAGCCCTCCCCGAATATGTCCCAATAGGGCATTGCAAAAATTGATAATCCTGCTGGTGATGCCACTGGCATTCATGAGGTTTCCCGCCAAAATAAACCCGGGAATGGACAGCAATACAAATACATCAATGCCCGCATACATTTTTTGCGGGATCACCATTAGGGGGATGTCACTGAACAGCAAATAGGTAAATGCAGAAATGCCTAAGGCAAAGGCGATCGGAAAGCCTATGGCCAAGAGAACCAAAAAGACAATGAATAAAAGTGCAGTCATCTATTTTTTTCAATTAATTTCAAGGTACTGTAAAAGGCTACGGATAGTCCCATAATGGCCATGGCACCATACATAAATGCCATGTTAAGGTTCATGGAAGGTGATCTTTGTATGCTTACGATCTCCATTAATGGCAGGCTTACTACAAATTGGGTAAACATCAAGCCAATGATGCAGACCAAAATAATGTTCTCCAAGAAGGACTTGTACTTGGGCGAAAGACGGTCCAGTAAAAAATTTACGCTTACATATCCGTTGTCTTTTACCGCAAGGGCTGCTCCCATACTGACCAGGTAAATAAAACAGAAACGGGCCAATTCCTCTGTCCAATTGGGAGACCAGGGTAAAGCATATCTGGCAATGATCTGCAACAAAACCACTGCAATCATTAATATAAAACTCAGGTTAACCAGAAAACCCAGTACTTTATCAAGGGTAGGGAAGGGAGATTTTGTCATTTCACTTGCAGGATTCTGTTTAAAAGATCTGTTTGCTCTGCATCAAAGGATTGCAAAACGGCCTCCTTTGCAGCAGTTTGAAAAGCTTCATTGTCCACTTCTATGAACTCCATTCCTTTTTCTACAAGGAAATCGTAGTCTTTTTTTTCCTGGACTAAAAACAACTCATGTTCGTATTCCTGCATTATTTCAGCAGATTCATCGATTACTTTTTGCAGGTCTTTTGGAAGACTGTCGTATTTTTTACCACTCATGACCACATAGGCCCAGCTTTTCACATGGGAGGTCAGCATGCAATATTTTTGCACCTCATAGAGTCCAGCATCTTTGATCAAGGCAAAAGGGTTTTCCTGACCGTGGATGGTGGATTGTTGCAAGGCGGTAAAAACTTCTGAAAATGCCATGGGGGTAGGTTTGGCTCCCAGCGCGCTCCAGGTATCCACATAGAGGGATACGGGAGGTACCCGCAAAATCATTCCCTGAAGATCGTCGGGATGCCGAATAATTCGGTTGGAGGTAAGGTTTCTGGCGCCTCTTTCAAACCAGGCGATGGGTCTGAATCCGGCCCCATCCAAAATATGCTGTTCGATTTCCTTTCCTAATGGGCCACCGGCGACTTTTTTTAAGTGATCAGAATCCCGGATGGCAAAGGGGGTAGCGCAAAGGATGGCCTTTGGCAGACTCCAACTCTGTAAGGATTCCCCGGTAATCATAATGTCCGCACTTCCCACCAAAAGCCCCGTCAAAACGTCCATCTCCTTGCCCAGTTGTTCGTTGGGGTAGACCTTTACTTCTATTCTGCCATTGGAACGCTTTTTTACTTCCTCTGCAAATTTCAAACTGGCCAGGTGCCAGCCGTGTTGGTTGTTGGCCAAATGTCCAAAGCGAAGGACGTATTCGGGTTTCTTTTCATCAGAAGGCGCACAGCTCCAAAAACTGGCTACCAAAAAAAGCAGCAGAAAGGGAATTGATCGATTTGGGTTCATTATAAAATTGTTCTTATTAAATTTTCCATTCAATTCTGGAAAATCAATCCAAAGTACAAAAAATTATAACCGATGGCATTCAATTTTTAAAATTTAGCCCCAACCACCACGGTTTTTTTGATGTGCTGCACATGACCATTGGGATGAAAGAGTTCTGCGGAAATCACATAATAGCCCGCGCCTACCTTTTCCCCCTTTTCGTTTGTACCATCCCAGGTATAAAATCCATTGGCCGCCCAGAGTTCATTTTGACATAGGAGCCTTACTTGTATGCCAGTAGGAGTGAAAATTCTTAGTGTTGCCTGATAATTGGGCTGGTCCATTTTGTAGGAAATGGTCGTAAAGGGTTGCTCTCCTGCTGCGTGGGGAACAAATATTTCCGGTGAGATCGTCAATCCAACCCCTGCCGTTTTGCCATCAAATACCTGAGAGTTTCTATAACCGGGAGTAGCAAAATTTTCAGTACCCGCGGCAGAATGCCAGTTGTTAGGGTCATTTGCAGATTTGTCCAACGCATACCTTTCCAAAGAAATTCCTTTTGCATCCCTCAGAAATCCATGGTGATAGTTTTCATCATAATCGAACCTTTCTGGCCATTTTTCTTCCGGGTCCAATAAAACTACTGTTCCTGAGCGGATGGGATAACTAGGTAGACTCATTACCAAAACTGGACGATTTACCGCCTTTGGAAAGTAGGTGATCAGGCTTTGTCGATCTGTAGTAAGTGCCAGGTAGGAAAAGGGGTCGAGGATAAGGTCTTCTGTTGCTATTATTTTCCTGTTGTCTATTGCTCCTTCTGTGACATTGGCCAATTTCCAGTTTTTAAGGTTGATCAGCTTACTTGAATTGTTGTAAATCTCCACAAACTTGGGCGCTCCACCTGGGGGATTGAAAAGGATTTCATTCAAAACGATGTCTCCATCAGCGGGTAAACCCGGTATTTTTATAAAGGCTGTATTGCTTTCCTTGTCCAAAGCATTTCCCGAGCAACCCCTCCAATTTTCAACCGTAATTTCATAGGATTGATTTACTTTTAAAGAATCCTCAAGACTTAGGATCCACTGAAAAGGATCATTGGGATCTTTTACAGCACTTTGGATTTTGATGGATGGGACAATTTCAAAATCGGCTACCTCTCCAGTATTTTCAGCAGAAGGTTTAGAAAATTGCAATACGATTTGGTATTTGTCTCTGACAAAAGCTTTGATCAGTTGGGGAGCAATGCGATCCGGGCTGTTGTCAAAAACGGAATTGGTGCTTCCCGGGGTACCTTTGGTCTCACTCCTTGAGGGTGCATAATTGCCTAGCCCCTCACAAGTGGCCCAAGGATTGACCAATTCCAGACTGTAGCCATTGGTCAGCACCTCGCTGGCTAGTGGGATTTCTGGCCCATAGGTCATTCTATCCACAAGCTCGTCTTTGTGATTCGATAACGACAATTCGTCTCCCCCGTTCAATAAGGCAGGCCAGGGACTTAAGCCAATCACTTTTCCGTAGTTGGTAAAAGCGGCTACTGAAGATGATGGGCAAAGGATAACATGCTCTCCTGGTTTTATTTCTTCCCGGGGAAGAAGGCTTTGGTTTCTTGAGTTGGCCAGTTTCATGCCTCCAAGATTAATGGTGTTGTCGGTGGAATTGAATATTTCAATGTATTCAGAAGCAGGCAATGCACTTCCCTCTCTGGGAGCAGGCATGACCTCATTGATCAGCAAATCTTTTAAACCTGGAACAGCTACTTGTTGGTAGACAAAGTCAAAAACAATTGGGTCGATTTCATTCCCGTCCAGGTCTTCGAGTTGACGGATTTCTAAGGAAAGTGCGGTACTGTCTGACCAGGTATTTTCGAATTCCAAAATCACTTCTTTTCCGTTGTCTTCCAAATGCACGGTTTGAGGAGCCTCATTGCTTATGCTATAGAATTGAGGGACTATGGCCAGAATAGGGTCCAGTTTTTTGTCAAAATACAAGGCCAGTTGCTTGTCTGGTAGCACCACTACATCCAATAATTTAGGAGGGAGCGGGTTCCAGGATATCTCCCTTAAACTTCCAGGCAAAATTAGATTGCTGTTTAATATTCGTGGAGGGATTTTCAAGGTCAATTGAAGGCCAGTGGGAAGTGGAGGAGAAATCAGCACCTGAATTTGATTGGCATAGGTCTGACTTAAAAAGGGTTCCAATTGGTATCCTTCCTCTATGAATTGAAAAGCATTGAGCCAAGTCTGGTTTTTTTGAAGCCCTGCTTCATGGTTGATTATGAGTAGTTGCTCGTTTTCCAGCCAAATATCCGTCACTCCATCTTCGTAGCGCAATTCCTCTTGGAATAAATTTCCCGACAGATCTGGCACATCTTGAATGGGAGCTATTTCAAGGGAAATGGTTTTTCCCAATGTTAAGTTTTCGGACAAATGTAGTTTGACCTGATAGGTGTTTTCCTGGCTAAGCTCCTTTGGGAACTCCCCATCGATTTTATATTGCTCCCGAAATATAACCGTAGCTGGATCATAAAATTTCGTGAATGTAATTAAGATGGATTCCTCATCCCAAATCATGGCCTCTGCTACTGACAGTAGACTGTTGTCGATGGAGTATATAAGGTTTTCCGCAGCCTCTCCACTTTTGCTGGTAACCAAAGGAAGTTTTATTTCCAATGTTGCTACAGGCCAGCCCGCCTCGTTGTTGACGGTTATTTTTTTTCCAGCCTCCCTAAGCTCAAATTGGGTATAAAATTGATTGTTGATCAACAATGAATCCGGCGCATCAATGCTTTTGCTCCAAATGATTTCCAATGCATAAGGGTTGATCACAAAGGCCGTGTCAATTGCCGGGGCAAGCGTATCCCAGATAAAGGTTCGTTCTATCGGCTTGGACATCTTTTCTCCATAGCTGTCTTCAAGGCCATTGATGATCAATTGGTACTCCTCACCGGTAATCCATTTAAAAGGGAACTGCAGTAATACTTGATGTTTATTGGGCATTTCTAGGTTATTGGGATGTTCATTCTTCTCTTTTATCCTGTAAACCTGAGGTAACAAAGCCCATTTTGGATCCAGTGCTTTGTTGAAAGTCAACAGGAGGCTTTGGTCGGTAGGGATTTCCAGTTGATCCAATGTAATTGGCCTGGTATCCCGTATATATTCTTTTTTTAAGGTGATTCTGGATTTACCTTCTCTGTCCTTTATACCGCGTACCAGCAAATGCTGTATTTCGTTTTCCTGAATTTCCACATCAAAGACCAGAATAAAGCTGTTTTTTTCTTCTTGATCTAGCAGGACTTTGACAGGATGTGTAAGGGCTGATCCAGCCTGATAATTTTTCGGGTTTGTGATCGTCTCCAGCTTTAGGGTTTCTGAGAAAATCACCTTCACCGAATTGGAAGAATGAACCATGGCCGTATCCAATACATCTTCCCAATCAAAGGAAATTGTATCTGAAAGAATCTGGTTTCCTGATAGATCAGCGATATTTGTAAGGCTCAATTGGTAAGTTTTACCCATGATCAGCGCTTCTGAAAGGTCAAGCTGAACTTCCTTTGGCGCTTCTTCCCTAACACTGGCTTGGAAACTTATTTCCTCGCTTTGCACAAACTGATAGTTAGCTGACTTTAGGGCTTCAACTGGATCAATATCCTCATCAAAAACCAAAACCAAGGTTTTTTCATCGATCCCCCAAAGATTCATTACTTTCGGAGGGCTGCCATCATAGGTAAAGGTAAGGGTGCTTCCTTCCATTGGCACAGCATTGCAATCCTGTAAATTGGCGATGTTCAATTGGTAGCCTTCTCCAGAGATCAGTGGGGCTGGAGTTGAAAGAAGCAGGGTATAAGGAGTGAGTTCCAGCAGTTCCAATTCCTGTCCATTGAGTGAGAAAGTTGTTTCGGGCGGCAGTTTTTGGGGCAGTGCTTTAGAAAAAGTGAGCTGAATCCGGTTGGTTGCGATAGGCCGGATTTCCAGCACTTCAAAAACCCTTTGGTCTGGGGCTTCGCTAAACCTATCGTTTATCTTTCCAGGAGTTCCCCCTTCTATGGCCTGAGAAGCTTTCCAATTGTAAGGATCGCTACAGTTGAGAAATGGGTTGACCTGTTCAATGGACCAACCGCCGTTTTCTTTTTCCTTGTCGGCATAAAGTGAGCGATCATATTGCAGACTATCTATCAGGTTTCCAAAGCCATCTTTCAAGATGATCTCTCCCCCGCTATTAACCAGTGTCTTGAATGCCTCCATGCCAGCAACCTGACCAAAAGGCTCAAACAATTCCTGATTTGTGTTTGAACAAAGGATCAGGTAAGCCTGTGGGCCGAGGCTTAGCTGTGGAATTATGGCTTCGTTATAAGTGAATTTATTTAACCTGATAGATTTGTCTGTTCGGTTAAAAAGCTCAATGAATTCCGCATTGGGCAAGACGGGATTGGGAGGTTCCAATCCTTTCGGGTTGGGATCCGGCATGATCTCATTGATAACAATCACTCCTGTTGGTGTTGGTTGATCAAGGTCAAAAGTATAAGTCCAGTCTGTGTATATTTTGTCTGAAACCAAGCCTTTTATTTGCTCAAAAAGAAGTTGGTAAGTGTTGTTATAAAGGTAATCGTCAAATTTTAGGAGTACCTGATTGTCTTTTACCTGGGAGACTTCCGTAGGTTGACCATAAGTATTGTCCAGCCTAGTAATTTTAGAAATTAAGGATACAGGTTGGTTGAATTCCAATAAAAGGGAACTGTCTTTTTCCGTGTTCAGTAGCTTTGCCGTTAAGGAGTCAATTTGTTCTTCTAAATCCGATATGCTAAAGTCATCCAAAAACAACCTGGCCGCACTACCAGCGCCTTGTCCATAGATGGCCTCCAATCTAAGTGTTATTGCCTGCCTGTTGCTAAGCGAATCAGGCAAAGGAAGGCTATAAAGCTGATAGGCGGTGTCCTCATTTGGAAAGCTATTTTCTGTACCAATTTGCAGGGGATCGCTAAAAGAATTTCCTTGATCTGTAGAAAAAGCGAGGGTCAAAGTAACCGGTCTGTTGCCTGATCCGTTGTTTTTAGTTTTAGCCCAAAATGAAATTATAGGACGTTGTAACCCAACAGTCAATGTTTTTATGTAAATTTGCGCATTGAAACTACCGGTAGTTTGGATACCCAGTGCTTTGGATTGATTTACTCCATCGCCTGCAGCCTGAAAGACTCTGGAATTTCCTGAACGGATCAGGTTTGCTGACCAGCCGGGTAAAAATTCATCAGGGTAGGAGGCAAGGGTAAATTCGGCTTCAAAGTCTTGTTTGGCTAAAATTTCGCTTGTTGGTGAAATTGTGAAACCAAATAAGGGGAATGCCATGAAAGTCCAAATTAAAGCGATGGTTTTCATAACATTAATATAACTAAAACTGTACTAATTAGGTACTTACATAAAGAATTTTTTCCCGGGACAGAACCGGGAAAGTTTAATCGGTCAAAATTATAATCAAAATGAAGTTAGCCGTAGTTGGAGCCACCGGACTGGTAGGCTCAGAAATCCTGGAAGTGCTTGGAGAGCACAATTTCCCTTTCGATGAATTATTGTTGGTTGCCTCTGAGCGTTCTGCAGGAAAAAAGATAGCTTATAAGGGTAAGGAGTATACGGTAATTGGCCTTAAACAGGCAGTTGCAGAAAAGCCTGATGTGGCAATTTTCTCCGCCGGTGGAGGTACTTCTCAGGAATGGGCACCTCAGTTTGCTGAAGTGGGTACAATAGTGATTGATAATTCTTCTGCTTGGAGAATGGATCCTTCAAAAAAATTGGTGGTACCAGAAATTAATGGTAAAAGCCTAAGAATTGATGACCGTATCATCGCCAATCCTAATTGCTCTACCATTCAGATGGTATTGGCATTGGCACCCTTGCATGAAAAATATGGCATCAAAAGAATTGTAGTTTCTACTTATCAGTCCGTAACAGGTACAGGTAAAGATGCAGTGGATCAAATGATGGCTGAGAGAAAAGGTGAAACCGCGAAGATGGTTTATCCTTATAAAATAGATTTGAATGTATTGCCTCATATTGATGTGTTCCAGGAAAATGGATATACCAAAGAGGAAATGAAGATGATCAATGAAACCAAAAAGATTTTTGGTGATGATTCCATCCAAGTTACTGCTACAGCCGTAAGAATCCCTGTCATGGGAGGTCACTCTGAAGCTGTAAATGTGGAATTCAACAATGATTTTGATCTTGCTGAAGTTAAGGAACTCTTGGCCAACACTTCAGGGGTAATCGTAGAAGATGATCCGGCAAACAATATCTATCCTATGCCTTTGAATGCGCATAAAAAGGATGAGGTATTTGTTGGAAGGTTGAGAAGAGATGAGACCCAAGCCAATACCTTGAATATGTGGATTGTAGCTGATAACCTTAGAAAAGGGGCAGCAACAAATGCGGTGCAGATAGCCGAGTATTTATTGGAACACAGCATGGTTTAAGTGAACCTTGAAAATATATATCATCAGGAATTGATGCAGTTTGTGCAGGATCATCTTACGGAAGATCCTGCACATTTGCTTTTAAGCCATAAGTCTGCGCCTGGAATAGACTTAAAAGTAGCTGCCCAACAAATCGCTATGCGACAAAAGGCGGCCAAAAAACTCCCTTTTTGGGCCAGTTACCCTTCCCTAATTTTTCCACCTAGCTTGTCTATGGAACAGTGTTCCTCTGAGCTAACGGCGGTGTACAAAGCCAAATTGGTGTCAGGCAAAACTTTTATTGACCTTACAGGAGGCTTTGCTGTAGACACTTTTTTTATAGGCAGGAATTTCAAAGAAATTACCTATCTCGAAAGACAGCAAGAACTAGTGGATCTAGCGCAACACAATCTTTCCAGGCTATTAAAGGAGCAGGGCATTAAACTTAATGTGTTGCATGGGGAATCCGTTCATTTTATTGAGGAGACCCAGGCAAAGTACGGTGTGCTTTATGCTGATCCTGCTAGGAGAGGTACAGGGAATCAAAAGATGTATCAGCTTAAGGACCTTGAACCAGATGTAACCCAGAATTGGAACTTGTTTCGTCAAAAAGCCAGGGTGATTTTGATAAAAGCCTCGCCTATGCTTGACATTCAAGCAGCGCTTACGGACTTGCCAGAAGTGAATGAAGTACATGTAGTGGCTGTAAAAAATGAGGTTAAAGAATTGTTGTTTCTCTACAATGGCACAAATGAAAAAGCCAAAGTGATAGCCACTGAATTAGGGAACAATAAGGAACAACAGTTTTCCTTTACCATGGAGGAAGAAATGACTGCCTCAGTCAATTATTCTTTGCCACAAAAATTCCTGGTGTTGCCCTATTCTTGCATTTTGAAAGCCGGAGCTTTTAAAAGCTTTGCTGTTCGTTTTGGATTAAGCAAACTGCATCCACATACTCATCTATATACTGCAAATGAATTACCCGAGCAGGTCAATGGTAGGATTTTTGAAGTTTTGGAGGAATTGAAGTTGGATAAGAAAATCCTTAAAGCACGTTTTCCGGATGGGAAGGTGAATGTATTGACACGCAATTACCCTATAAAGCCGGACCTTATCAAAAAACGATACAAGCTTAAAGATGGGGGGAATGAATATTTAATTGCCTGTACCTTAAAGGATGGCCAGACATCTGTATTGAGGTGTAGACTTTCTCAAGAAAGTAAATAAGTCAAAATCCCCCTTTGTTTTAAAGGGGGATTTTTTCGTAAACATTCTAAAATATAAGCTTGAATCCGGATTATTTATTAGAATGTCTATTGCATATTTCGGGTTGAAATAGTCTGACATTAAGCCGAGACTGCCACACCCTTTTCCGCCACAGAATTCCTCCCCCAAGGCAGTGACGATTAACCTTTTATTAGCCTTCTGACCTAGAGTATTTTAGGTTAATAATAAACTTTCTCGCTAATCAATTTTCTTTTGTTAGAAAAAATTTTACATTTGTTAACCATATGGTTAAACCATACAGTTAAATGACAGAGAAAAAGTTTAATCAAGATACTGAAGCGAAAATTTTGGAGGCAGCCAAGGAGGTTTTTCACCAGAAGGGAATGGATGGAGCCCGAATGCAGGAGATCGCAAATGCAGCGGGCATCAATAAAGCCATGTTGCATTATTATTTCAGAAGCAAGCAATTGCTTTTTGAAGCGGTGTTTAAAAATGCATTTTCCTTATTGGCTCCACAGCTCAATAAGGTCTTAAATGATGATTCTTCGGTTGAGGAAAAGGTAAAAAGCTTTACCCATAATTATATTTCTTTTATGAAGAAGCACCCTTACCTACCCAATTTTATCATTCAAGAATCTAATCGCAATCCTGGGTTTTTTGAAATGATCAAAAATAATAATGGCTTTCCATCCCTTGATAAATTCAAAAATCAAGTAGCACTTGAGGTCGAACAAGGAATTTTGAGACCTACAGATGGGGAGCAATTATTTGTAACCATTGTCTCGATGAATATATTTCCCTTTGTTGCGAAGCCTCTTATTAAAGGTTTTTTGAAAATGGGAGAGGATGACTTTGAGCAGCTAATGGAACAACGTAAAAGGGTTGTTTCAGAATTTATTATCAACTCAATTAAAAAAACATGAAAGGGATTTTAATATTTATCCTGGCGATGGTTCCCCTTCTTGTACCTGCACAGCAGGTACTCACCTTGGAAGAGTGCCTCACCCTTGCTGAAACGAATTATCCGCTTGCACGTCAAAAGGTTTTGTTGGAGCAACAATTTCAATCTGAGGTCAATGTGCTCGAATTGCAGAAGCTTCCAAAGCTAGACCTGAATGCGCAATCTACCTATCAATCTGATGTTACCAGGATTCCTATAGAATTACCGAATGCTGATATCCAACCTCCTAACAAAGATCAATATAGAGCAACACTAGATGTCAACCAGTTGATTTATAATGGAGGCAGCATTGCGGCCAACGCCAGGTTAAAACAAGCAGAATTAAAAACCCGGCAACAGGAGGTGGAGGTTACCATTTACCAAGTTAAGGAAAGAGTCAATGGCACTTATTTCAAAGTTTTACTACTTCAGGAGCAGGAAAAACTTCTGGATTCAAAAATGAAAATATTACAGGAGCGTGCAAAGGAAGCGGTCTCTGCCATTAGAAATGGAATGGCCCTGCCTTCCTCCAATCAACTTTTGCAGGCTGAGCTCTTGTTATTGGAGCAACAAAAAGTTCACCTTAAATATGAACGCAAAAAAGCGCTGGAAAGCCTTTCCTCTCTCACCTTTAAGGATATCGCGCTTAGTGATACCCTGTTGAAACCTGAAATTCTGTTGGCCTCTAATACTCCGTTAAACCGGCCGGAATTAAAACTATTTGAGTACAAGGCACAGCAGTTAGATATTTCTAAAGAGTTAATTGATAAAGAAAAATCCCCCAGTGTAATGGGATTTGCTCAGGCAGGTTATGGAAATCCTGGGTTAAATATGCTGGACAATTCCTTCCAGGAATTTTATATGGTAGGCTTAAAGTTCAATTGGAGGTTATTTGACTGGGGTAAAAATCAGGAAAAAAAGCTGGGTGTAGAAGCGTTAAAGCAGGTAGTAGCCACGGAAAAAGAAACCTTTGTGCTCAACAATGAAATTCAACTGCAAGAAGCCTGGGAAGACATAAGCAAGTACAGAGAAATTCTAGAACAGGATGCGGCCATAGTAAACTTGCGGGAAGAAGTAATCGCATCAAATACCTCCCAATTTCAAAATGGAACCATCACTTCTTCGGCTTACATCATTGATCTCAACAAGCTTTATGATGCAAAAATCAATCAAAAGTTGACTGAAATACAGTTGGTCATGAGTCAAGCCAAGTATAAATTAATTAAGGGTGACTTTTAAATACAGATCCAAAATGAAAACCTTCAAACTATTTTTATCAAGTATTCTTCTGCTTGGTATTGTATCCTGTGAAAATGAAGAGAAAGCAGATGGCTATGGTAATTTTGAGGCAACTGAAATTACTGTTTCAGCAGAGTCTTCCGGAAAATTATTGTCTTTAGCAGTAGAAGAAGGGCAGGTGGTCGAGGAGGGGACCATTGTAGCTTTGGTGGATACCCTGCCTTTATTTTTGTCAAAGCAGCAATTGTTGGCCTCCAAGGAAACGGTATCCTCAAAATCCGGTAGCATTTCTTCGCAGATTAATGTGCTTAAAGAACAATTGAAAAACGCAGTTTTAGAATTGGACCGTGTCTCAAAAATGTTTGCTGATGGGGCAGCTACTCAACAGCAGTTGGATAGAGGAAGCAATCAGGTGGAAGTTTTAAAAAAGCAGATTAAAAACGTTCAAAGTCAGCAATTGCCTATTGAGAAAGAAGCCTTGTCCTTTGATGCCCGCATAGCTCAGCTCGATCAACAAATCGCTCAAAGTGTCTTAAAGAACCCAATTTATGGAACTGTTTTGGGGAAATTCGCTGAAGCTGGGGAAGTGGTTTCTTTTGGGAAGCCACTCTATAAAATTGCGGATCTGGACAATATGCTTTTAAGGGTTTACATAAGCGAAACACAATTACCTAGCCTCAGCATTGGGCAAATTGTAACTGTAAAAATAGATTCAAATGAGGGAATGAAGGCATATGATGGCAAAGTTAGCTGGGTTTCATCTACTGCTGAGTTCACTCCCAAAATCATCCAAACCAAGGAAGAAAGAGTTAATCTGGTTTATGCAGTAAAAATTAAGGTGAAAAACGATGGCGCCCTAAAAATAGGTATGCCTGCAGAAATGTGGATCGAGAATGACTTAAGTAAGGAAAGCAATTTATAATTAACATAAAAACACCATGGAAAACCATCAGTACAATGTAAATATCAATTGGAATGTAGATAGAAAAGGGCTTATGTGTTCCCCAGAACTTAAAATGGGCGACTCTGATTCGTCCAATTGTATAGCTGTGGCAACACCTCCGGAATTCCCTAAAGGAATGCCCAATATCTGGTCCCCAGAGCATTTATTTACTGCCTCGGTGAGTAGTTGTTTGATGACTACATTTTTGGCCATCGCAGAAAATAGCAAACTGGATTTCTCTGCTTTTAGCTGTAATGCCAAAGGAATTTTGGCAAAAGAAGAAGGCAAATTTGCCATGACAGAAATTATCCTTTCTCCTACTGTGACCATCTCCATTGAAAAAGATAGAGAACGTGCCGAACGAATTGTTCAGAAATCTGAAGCGGCTTGCTTGATTTCCAATTCAATTAAATCAAAGATCTCCCTTAACATTACCATTAAAATAGAGGAATAAAAATGAGTATTTCCCTCAACCAAATCAGCAAGACCTATAACGAAATAAGTGCTGTCCAGGACATTTCATTTGATGTAAATCCAGGTGAATTGTTTGGGATAATAGGGCCTGATGGTGCAGGGAAAACTACCTTGTTTCGAATTTTGACCACCCTGCTATTGGCAGATACTGGTACGGCAGTAGTAGCAGGGATGGATGTAGTGGAGGATTATATTGCTATTCGAAAATCCGTTGGCTATATGCCAGGTAGGTTTTCACTTTATCAAGACCTGACGGTGGAGGAAAACCTGCAATTTTTCGCTACAATTTTTGGTACAACCCTTGAAAAAAATTATGATCTGATCAAGGAAATCTATGAACAGATAGAACCCTTTAAAACCCGGAGGGCTGGAAAGTTATCTGGGGGGATGAAGCAAAAGTTAGCCCTTTGTTGCGCCTTGATTCATAAACCCAAAGTGCTTTTTTTGGATGAACCTACCACTGGTGTGGATCCGGTGTCAAGAAAGGAATTTTGGGACATGCTGAAACGCCTTCAGGCAAAAGGCATTACGATTTTGGTATCCACACCTTATATGGATGAGGCCGCTTTATGTGATCGAGTAGCCCTTATGCAGGATGGGCATATCCTGGAAATTGACAGTCCGCAGCATATTGTGCAAAAGTACCCCAAAGCAATTTATGAAATAGGGGCCAAGGAAAGGCATAAATTGATACAAGTGCTTCGGGATTTCCCTAACATGTACAGTGTGTATCCATTTGGCGAGTATGTACATTATACAGATAGGCGTTCCAATTTGGATGTGCCTGAACTGGAAGAATACCTGAAAGCAAATGGGCTTTCAGAGGTTTATATTGGTTTAACCCAAACTACCATTGAGGATGTTTTCATGGAAATGGCAAAAAAATGAGCGAAAACAATGTTATAACCGTCAAAGACCTGACAAAGAAGTTTGGCGATTTCCTGGCCGTCGATGCCATAAGCTTTGAAGTAAAGGCAGGTGAAATTTTCGGATTTCTGGGCGCCAATGGAGCGGGAAAAACTACGGCCATGAAAATGCTTATAGGCATTTCCAAACCCAGTTCTGGAGAAGCAATGGTAGCGGGATTTGATGTCTATACCCAAACGGAGCTTATCAAAAAAAACATTGGCTATATGAGCCAGAAGTTTGCGCTCTATGATGATTTAACGGTGCGGGAAAACATTACCTTTTTTGGTGGGATATACGGCTTGTCCCGATCCACCATAAAGGAGAAGATAAAGGTATTAGTGGCGGACCTGAAACTGGAAAATATTATTGATCAATTGGTTGGTGCTTTGCCCTTGGGCTGGAAGCAAAAATTATCCTTTTCGGTGTCTCTACTACATGAACCAAAAATCGTTTTTCTAGATGAGCCTACAGGAGGGGTGGATCCAATTACCCGAAGACAGTTTTGGGAAATGATCTATCATGCGGCAGATATGGGAACGACCATATTTGTAACCACCCATTATATGGATGAGGCAGAATATTGTGACAAGGTATCCATTATGGTCAATGGGAAAATTGAAGCAATGGATCGGCCAAAGCTTTTGAAGGAACAATATGGGGCGAGTAACCTTAATGAGGTTTTTTTAAAACTGGCAAGAAACAGTAATCCCGAATAAATAAAAAGAAATTTAATTTTTCGAAATGAAGCGTTTTATTGGTTTTGTAAGGAAGGAATTCTACCATATCTACAGGGATAAAAGGTCACTATTTATCCTTTTTGGCATGCCTATCGCTCAGATTTTATTATTTGGATTCGCCATTACCAATGAAATTAATAAGGTGGAAATTGCTATTATGGACCATGCCAAGGATGCCACCACCATTGAGATTATTAATAAAATGGCCTCTTCCAAATACTTTTCTATCAACCGGTACTTAGATGCAGAATCCGAGGTAGAAGGGGTTTTCAAGGAAGGGAAAATTAAAGCTGTCATTGTTTTTGAAAAAGACTTTGGCGAGAAACGAGTGAAAAATGGGCAATCTACTCTACAGCTAATTGCCGATGCGACTGATCCCAACACGGCCAATTCTATCACCAATTACATTCAATCAATTGTCCAGCAGTACAATCAATCCATAAATATCCATCAAGTTGGAGGGCCACAGGTTATGACCCAAACCCATATGGCTTTCAACCCTGAGATAAAGAGTGTATTTATGTTTGTGCCTGGGGTGATGACGATTATTTTAATGTTGGTGTCTGCTATGATGACTTCCATATCCATTGCAAAGGAAAAGGAGTTGGGAACTATGGAGATTTTATTGGTCTCTCCACTTAAACCTTTTCAGGTGATATTAGGCAAGGTGGTTCCCTATATTTTGCTTTCTATCATTAATGCAATAGTTATCGTATTGCTAAGTATTTTTATTTTTAAAATGTCCGTTCAGGGAAGCCTGATTTTATTAGGTGCTGAAAGTGTGTTGTTTATCCTTACTTCTTTGTCCTTAGGGATATTAATATCAACTATAACAGAGACGCAGCAGACGGCCATGATGATCTCATTGATGGGTTTAATGCTGCCGGTAATCCTCTTGTCAGGATTTATATTCCCAATAGCCAGTATGCCGCTTCCTTTACAAGTTATCAGCAATATTATACCGGCCAAATGGTTTATCATCATCATTAAAGGAATCATGTTGAAAGGAGTGGGAATAGCTTTTATATGGAAAGAGACGCTTATCCTTATAGGCATGACGCTATTCTTTATTGGAATCAGTACCTACAAATATAAAATCAGGCTTGAATAATGAAAACCATCGGATATTTGATACAAAAGGAATTCAAGCAGATCTTTAGAAATAAGGGAATGCTTCCTATTATTTTTATTTTGCCCATCATTCAACTCCTTATTCTGTCCAATGCAGCTACCTATGAAGTAAAGGACATAAAATTTGGCTACATCGATGCAGACCGTAGCTCTTCCTCCAGGGCATTGATTGAAAAATTCCGTTCATCGACCTATTTCAACCTGCTTGCTCCCTACTCATCCTATGCTGAGGCGAATTCAGGAATGTTGGAGGGAAAAGTAAATGTGATCATGGAAATCCCCAATAATTTTGAACGACAACTGGTAAACAATGAAAAAACGTCAATAGGACTCACCGTTGATGCCATAGATGGGGCAGCAGCAGGAGTAGAGACTGCCTATATCCAACAAATAGTTCAGGAATTTAACCAAAGTATAGCCTTGAAGTCAGCTGTTAGTAAAAACCGAAGTGGCTTTGCTGGGTTGATTACAATTATTCCCTCCTATTGGTACAATATCACACTGGATTATAAAACATTTATGGTGCCGGGGATATTGGTACTTCTGGTCACTATGATCACATTGTTTCTTTCAGGGATGAATATTGTCAGGGAAAAAGAAATAGGGACATTGGAACAAATAAATGTTACCCCGATCAAAAAAAGTCAATTTATTATTGGCAAGCTTTTTCCCTTTTGGATTATAGGTTTGGGTTTGTTGAGTATTGGCTTGGTGCTGGCAAAGCTTATCTTTGACATTCCCCTACTCGGGAGTTTGGGTATCCTTTATTTTTATACTGCGATCTATATATTGGTGATTCTGGGTATTGGTCTTTTTATTTCCAATTTCACAGAAACCCAGCAGCAAGCCATGTTTATTGCCTGGTTTTTCATCGTCATTTTTATTCTAATGAGTGGGTTGTTTACGCCTATAGAGAGCATGCCAAAATGGGCACAACTGATAACCACCTTCAATCCCATCAGGTATTTTGTGGAGGTAGTGCGGATGGTAATGTTGAAGGGCGCAGGTTTTTCAGATATTTTGCCGCAGTTATGGAAAACCTTTGCCTATGCCATCTTGGTGAATGGGTTGGCTGTGTACAGTTATAAAAAAGTGAATTAAGTTCGATTTGAAGAGATGTAAAAATGTAAGGTAATGAAAACGACTTGATAGATTTTATGTTTTCAGGGCTTGCGAGTTCGTACCTGTTTTCACATTTCTTCAGCCCAATTCAATGATACCAAAAAAGATTAAACCCGAAATATGCAATAGACAATCTATTACGTGCTGAAATCGCTTCAAAATCAGCCACTTCGTTGCTGTTTTCAATTTCACCATAGCGATGCTATGCTAAAATCTCCAAACAACCTGATTTTCTTGCGATTGCAACACTCATCACGAATCCTATTACATAATCCGGGTTAAAATTGCATTTTGCAGCAAATCCCCCATCAGAATTTCTTATAAAAGAATTTTAATTGTGAATTTGGAAAATGAAGCACTGAAAAAGCGTGTTGTATTTTCCGCTTATTTCAGGCCCAATGGACCAAGGCAAGTTTTATGAAAAAGATGAATACTGCAGGAATACCATAATATTTAAGCACCTTAAGCCTATTGAAACGGTGCATAAACCAAAGAACAATTACTGGTCTAATCAGCCCTAGGATCGTCCCTAAAAGGGCTATAAAAAACAGGATGTCTATGCCCGTGGCTACTGTTTCCATGTTTATAAAGATAAAAAAAGGGACAACTTTACGCTGTCCCTTGAATTGTATTGAATCTTAAATTTATTTTTTACGCTTGACCTCTTCCATTTTGTATCCTTCGAAGGTATCACCTTCCAGGATATCGTTGAATCCTTTAATGGAAACACCACATTCGTAGCCGTATTTCACTTCGCTTACATCATCCTTGAATCGTTTCAAGGCACTGATTTCTCCTTCATGAATTACTATACCATCTCTGATAATTCTAATTTTGTTTTTACGGTTGATATAACCATCCGTAACATAACAACCAGCGACTGTTCCGACTTTAGAGATTTTGAACACTTCTCTTACTTCAATATTACCTGTGATTACCTCTTCAAATTCAGGTTCAAGCATACCTTCAATGGCATCTTTAATCTGGTTGATGGCATCATAAATAATTGAGTAATGTCTGATTTCAATTTCCTCTTGCTCGGCAAGACGTTTTGCATTGACAGAAGGTCTTACCTGGAAGCCTAAGATAATCGCATCAGAAGCAGAGGCAAGCAATACATCAGATTCAGAAATCTGACCTACACCATGGTGAATGATATTTACGTTCACTTCCTCTTTAGAGAGTTTCAGTAAGGAATCAGACAAGGCTTCTACTGAACCATCCACATCACCTTTGATAATGATGTTAAGTTCTTTAAAGCTACCAATGGCCAATCGTCTACCGATCTCATCCAGTGTGATATGTTTCTTGGTACGTAAGCTTTGTTCTCTTTGTATTTGCTCTCTAGAGTTAGCAATTTCTCTTGCTTCTCTTTCAGAGTCATATACTTTGAATACATCACCTGCTTGAGGAGCACCGCCTAAACCAAGTACTTGTACTGGTGTGGAAGGTCCTGCTGCATCGAGTTTTTTACCCAAGTGGTCAAACATTGCTTTTACTCTACCATAATGTTGGCCTGCCAAAATGGTGTCTCCAACATGTAGGGTACCTGCCTGTACCATGACTGTAGATACATAACCCCTACCTTTATCAAGGGAAGCCTCTACTACTGTACCGACAGCGTTTTTATCTGGATTTGCTTTAAGCTCTAGAATTTCAGATTCAAGCAAAACTTTTTCCAAAAGCTCGTCTATACCAGCACCTGTTTTGGCAGAAATATCTTGAGATTGGTATTTACCACCCCAGTCTTCAACCAGTAGGTTCATATTGGCCAGTTCCTCCTTGATTCTTTCCGGGTTGGAATTTGGCCTATCTATTTTGTTGATAGCGAATATCATTGGAACACCAGCTACCTGAGCATGGTTGATAGCTTCTTTTGTTTGAGGCATGACATTGTCATCCGCTGCAATTACAATGATTGCTACATCCGTGATTTTAGCACCCCTTGCTCTCATCGCCGTAAAGGCTTCGTGTCCTGGTGTATCTAAGAATGCAATTTTGTTTCCATCCTTGGTTTCTACATCATAGGCACCAATGTGCTGAGTGATACCACCTGCTTCACCATGTGTCACTTTAGCTCTACGGATATAATCCAAAAGGGATGTTTTACCGTGATCTACGTGTCCCATTATGGTGACAATAGGAGCTCTTTCAATCAATGTGTCTTCACTTTCCTCCTCGATGACTTCTGTCTCTTCTTCGTCGGTTTTAGTAAATTCTACATCATAGTTAAATTCATCTGCAATAATGGTTATTGCTTCTGCATCCAGTCTTTGGTTGATTGAAACGAACATTCCAAGTCCCATACAGACAGAGATTACTTCGTTAACAGAAACATCCATTAGGGAAGCCAGGTCATTTGCGGAAATAAATTCCGTTACCCGTAGTATTTTGCTTTCCTCAGGTGTTTCGCTAACCTCCTTCGTTCTGTCAGAGCGCTTGTCTCTTCTATTTTTATTTTTTCCACCAGATCTACCACCACCTTGCAGTCTTGCAAGAGTTTGTTTGATTTGGTCTTGAATTTCTTTCTGGGTTGGTTCCTCTTTTTGGAAACGAGGGTTTTGACCTCTTCCTGCAGGTCTTCCGACACCGCCTCTGTTATTGCCTTTTCTGGCTCCACCACCTTGCCCTGATCCACCTGGTCCTCTACCGGCAGGTGACGTAGGTCTCGCTCCGTCTGCAGGTTTGGCAGGACGGTTATCAATCCGTTTTCTCGGACGTTTTTTCTTCTCCTTGTTGCGTTCATCAGAAGAGGCAACAGGTTTGGATTTTTTCTTTGGTTTGTCTTTAGGAAGTTCTATTTTTCCCAATACAGTCAAACCTTTAAGGGAATCTGCTTTTGCAGAGATCACCTTGTCTTCAGTCTTTTCGATAGGTTTTTCCGGTTCTTTAGTTGTTTTTTCTTCAGTAATTGGCTTCGATTGGGCTGGTGTAGTCTCCTTAGGAGTAGCGGCAGCAGGTTTTTCTTCTGGTGCTTTTGCCGGAGCAGGTTTTTGTTTTTCTTCTGCTTTTGGAGCAGCAGCTTTTTCTACAGGCTTTTCGGGAATTACTGGAGCAGGAGTAGGTTTCGGAGTTGTCGGTTCCGGTTTTGTTTCAGCAGCTACTTGAGGTTTATGTTTTTCCTCTTTTACTTCTGGTTCTTTTTTAGGTTCAGGCTTAGGCGCAGGCTTTTTAGGCTCTTCCGCTACAGGCTTAGCAGGAGTAGGTTGCGCTACTTCTTTTACAGGCTCAGGCTTTGGCTTGGATTTATTAGCATCCAGGTCAATTTTACCCAATACTTTAATGCCCTGAAGTTTGGGTGCTTCAGTTGATATTTTGTCAGTAGCTTTTTCCACAGGTTTCTTGTCCTCAACAGGAGGAGTAGGAGCTACCGGTTTTTTTGGCTCTGGTTTTTTGATTTCTTTTTCAGGCTCAGATTCCGACTCTGCCTTGATGGTAAAGTTTTCATTGTGCCTTTTGCCTATAGATAGATGGGAGGCCTCTTCCTTTTCTTGGGCAGAAGACTTGAACTCTTTGGCAAGCATATTATAATGCTCCGAACTAATTTTCGAGTTCGGATTGCTTTCTACCTCAAAGCCCTTCTTGGCCATAGACTCAACGATGGTGGAAACACCCACGTTGAGCTTTCTGGCTACTTGGCCTAATCGCATCATTTTTTCTTCTGACATACTAATACCTATTCCTGTATTTATAATAATGCAAATATAAAGGGGATAACGAATTATCTGTCGTTATTTGCTATTCAAATTCTTGTTTTAATATTTTAAATATATCGGCGATTGTTTCTTCTTCCAATTCAGTCCTTCTAAGAAGGTCCTCTTTGGTCAATGCCAACACACTTTTCGCGGTATCTAAACCTGTTTTTTTCAACTCCTCTAATACCCAACTCTCAATTTCGTCAGAAAATTCAGATAGATCAACATCTTCTTCATCCTCATAACCTGATAGTTCACGGAATACGTCAATTTCATATCCTACCAATCTACTGGCAAGTCTGATATTAAATCCACCTTTACCTATGGCTAGAGAAACCTGATCAGGCTTCAAATATACCGAAATCCTTTTGGCTTCTTCATTCACTTGAAGTGAAGTTACCTTTGCAGGACTTAACGCTCTGGAAACATACAAGTCAAGATTGTCCGTATAATTGATAACATCGATGTTCTCATTTTGTAGTTCTCTAACTACAGCATGGATTCTGCTACCTTTCATACCTACACAAGCTCCAACAGGATCGATACGGTCGTCATAAGACTCTACCGCTACCTTGGCCCTGTCACCTGGTTCCCTTACTATTTTCTTAATGGTAATAAGTCCATCATATACTTCAGGTACTTCATTCTCAAACAACCTTTCAAGGAAGATTGGTGAAGTTCTTGAAAGGATAATTCTTGGGTTACCATTGATCATCTCCACTTTGTGAACAATTGCCCGGACAGTATCTCCCTTTCTAAACCTGTCCTTCGGTATTTGCTCTGATTTTGGCATGATCAATTCATTGCCTTCAGCATCCATAAGTAGAATTTCTCTACCTAGTATCTGATAAACTTCTGCAGTTATAATCTCACTTACCAGCTCCTCATATTGTTGGAAAAGCAAATCCTTCTCCAAATCTTTGATCCTCTGGATAAGTGTTTGTCTGGCCATCATCACTGCTCTGCGACCAAAATCTTCTAATTCTATTTTTTCATAAGTCTCTTCACCTATCTCAAAATCAGGTTCAATCTTCTTGGCTTCCGCCAAACTGATCTTGTCATGATCCCAGATGTCTTCAGAATTGTCGTCAACGATCTGTCTAATCCTTACGATTTCTAAATCACCCTTGTCCGCATTGATGATCACATCAAAGTTTTCATCAGTTTCATACTTTTTACGAATCATCGCCCTAAATACATCTTCGAGAATGCGGATCATTGTTGGTCGATCCACATTTTTTGATCTTGCAAACTCTGCAAATGATTCAATCAGAATTTTAGCATCCATTGTTTTTATTTGAAAGAGACTAATACTATTGATTTCTTTATTTGGTCAAAAGGTATGCTGAGAGGTTCTTCAACAAACTTTTTGCCCTTTTCTTTTTTCTTCACCATTATCTGAATAGCCCTCTGGTCTACTTCAGTGAGTTTTCCTTCCTTTTCCTCGCCCTCTTCTAGGGTTACTTTCAAGTTGCGGCCAATATTTTTTTCGTATTGCCTTCTTGAACTTAACGGAAAATCCACTCCTGGGGATGAAACCTCCATTACATATGCAGTGTCCATCAGCTCTTTAGCTTCAACCTCCTCGCCAACGGCCCTGCTAACCAAAGCACAAGTATCAATATTGATGCCGTGGTCAGCATCAATTAATATATGTAAAGATTTTTTATTACCCTTCTCCACAATTTGTACATCTACGACAAAATGGCTGCTGTCAGGCAGGTGTTTTTCCACTATTTCTTCTATCGTTTGCCTCAAATCCATATCTTTTTGCTTACTTGCTTTTGGTTTTTGTCCCAAAAATGATCAATAAATGAAAGAGGGGACTGTGTGTCCCCTCTGTTGTCATGAATTAACTCAGGCACAAATGTAATAAAATTATTTTCCTAAAAAAAGTATTGAAAGTTTGATAAATTTGCCCCATGCAATCAAAAAAGTTAAAAATATACAATACCCTTTCCAGAACTAAAGAAATATTTGAACCGATTAGCAGCCCAAATGTAGGGATGTATGTCTGTGGACCCACGGTTTATGGAGATGCTCACCTTGGTCATGCAAGGGCAGCTGTGTCTTTTGATATTGTTTTTAGGTACCTAAGATTTTTGGATTATAAAGTTCGGTATGTCCGAAATATTACTGATGTGGGTCATTTAGAAGCAGATGCTGACGATGGGGAAGACAAAATTGCCAAAAAAGCCAAGCTCGAACAATTGGAACCAATGGAGGTGGCACAACAATATGCCTCTTCCTACCATAGAGATATGGAAATGTTGAATACCCATAAACCAAGCATAGAACCTCGTGCTACTGGTCACATTCCTGAGCAAATAAAACTTATAGAAGAGATTATTGCCAATGGCCTGGCTTACGAGGTAAATGGCAGTGTGTATTTCGATGTTTTGAAATACAATAAGGAGGAAAAACAATACGGTGTCTTGTCCGGCAGGGTGGTCGATGAATTAATGAGTGGAAGTAGGGAACTAGATGGACAGTCTGAAAAGAGAAATCCTGTAGATTTTGCCCTATGGAAAAAAGCTTCTCCAGAACACCTGATGCGTTGGGATTCAAAATGGAGCGTGGGCTTCCCGGGTTGGCACCTAGAGTGTACGGCCATGAGTTCCAAATACCTTGGTGAGCAATTTGATATCCACGGTGGTGGAATGGACCTGATGTTTCCGCATCACGAATGTGAAATCGCGCAAAGCAATGCAAGCCATCATACCGACCCGGCTAAGTATTGGATGCACAACAATATGATTACCATCAATGGGCAAAAGATGGGTAAATCCCTTGGGAATTTTATTACCCTTCAGCAATTGTTCAATGGGGATCATGACAAGTTGGAACAGGCCTATAGTCCCATGACGGTGCGGTATTTTATCTTGACGGCCCATTACCGTTCTACCCTTGATTTTTCCAATCAAGCCCTGCAGGCAGCCCAAAAAGGGTATAAAAAATTGATCAATGGACTTAGAATAGCTTCGCAAATTCAATATAAGGCTGATCCTGAGATTCTTGTGGATGAGAAGAATGTGGAACAAATAGAAAAGAGTATTGCTGCTGCTTTTGATGCCATGAATGATGATTTCAATACCGCACAGGCCATAGGTCATCTCTTTAATCTGTTGAAAAAAATCAATAGCCTATATACGGGACAATTGCATTCTGCTCAACTTGGAAAAGATGTATTTGATAAATTGATTCAGACTTTTAATGTGTTTATTACTGAAATTCTTGGCTTGGTAGAAGAGAAGGGAGACAATCAGGATGAACTATTGAAAGTGATCATTGACTTGTATAGCAAAGCCAAAACGGCGCGAGATTACCAGAAAGTGGATGAGATCAGGGCTGGATTAAAAGGATTGGGAGTGATAATTAAAGATATGAAGCATGGTGTGGATTGGGCTTATGAAGAATAATATAAGTACAGGTTTATTCCTGGGCTTGCTGCTTTTGGTAGCTGCCTGTGGGGATAAACCCAGTAACGAGAGTAAAACCGAGGCGGTAATAAGCTATCAGCAGGCCCCGGACTTTAATGCCGATTCGGCCTATCATTATATACAGCAACAGGTGGACTTTGGTCCCAGGGTACCCAATTCGGAAGCCCATAAGGCGGCTGGAGATTGGATGGTAAATAAGCTGAAAAGTTTTGGGCTGAGTGTGACCGAACAGACTTTTAAAGACAAAACTTACGATGGAATAGAACTCCAATTGAGGAATATTATCGGAAGTTATAAGCCGGAAGCGAGCAAGAGGATATTATTGGGGGCACACTGGGATACCAGGAGGATAGCCGATAAGGACACGGAGCGATTGGATGAGCCAATAGATGGAGCCAATGATGGCGCAAGTGGTGTAGCTGTTTTGCTCGAAATAGCCCGTGTGTTGCATACGGATAGCTTGCAGCCCGATGTAGGGATTGATTTTATTTTCTTCGATGGGGAAGATGATGGAGAGCCTGAACACAGGAATTTCCGCGACAATAGCCAAATATGGTGGTGTCTTGGGTCTCAATATTGGTCCACAACTCCTCATGTAAAAGGCTATTCTGCCTATTATGGTATCCTTGTGGACATGGTAGGTGGAAAAAATGCAAGGTTTTATAAAGAAGGCTATTCTGTACAATTTGCCAAAAACATAGTAGACAAGGTGTGGACTCAGGCCCATCATTTGGGTTTTGGAGATTTCTTCCAAATGCGAAATGCAGAGCCCATCACAGACGACCATCTTTTTGTCAATCAGAACGCCAATATTCCTATGATCAATATTATTGATTTTAGCCCTGATTTTGGTTTTGGACATTATCACCATACCCATAAGGACAATATGGAGATCATAGACAAGAAGACCCTTTCCGTGGTTGGGCAAACTGTTTTGTTTACGCTTTTTCAAGAATAATACTATTAATATAACGCTTCATTCCAGATGACCATTCCAGAACTTATCTCAAAAACCTTCGAGGAAAAGTACCAAGAAAGCCCCTTGATTGTCCGTTCTCCGGGAAGGATCAACCTTATCGGTGAGCATACCGATTACAATGAGGGTTTTGTGTTGCCTGCGGCCATTGACAAGTCCATCTACCTTGGCTTTGCCAAAAATAGCAGCAGAAATTGTCGTGTTTTCTCCCTTGATTTTCAAGAAGAAATGACTTTTTCACTGGATGACTTGAAACCTGCCAAAGGTTGGGTAAATTTTGTGATGGGCGTGGCCAATGCCATTCAGAAGTCCGGTAAAAAGCTGGAAGGCTTTGACTGTGTATTTGGTGGGGACATTCCTATAGGGGCAGGACTTTCTTCATCTGCCGCTTTGGAAAATGGTGTAGGCTTTGGCCTGAATCAGTTGTTTGATTTAAAGTTGGAAAGGCTGGAATTACTGAAATTTTCCCAACAGGCCGAACATGAATTTGTAGGCGTAAAATGTGGGATCATGGACATGTTTGCTTCCATGATGGGCAAAAAAGACCAGGTCATCCGTCTGGATTGCCGTTCTTTGGAGCATTCCTATTTCCCTTTGGAATTGGGGGACTACCAATTGATCCTATGCAATACCAAAGTGGCCCATTCCCTGGCTGAATCTGCCTATAACCAAAGGAGGGAGGAATGTCAGGAAGGCGTAAGTCAGGTCAAGAAACATTTTCCAGAGGTGAAAAGCCTTCGAGACATAAGCCTATCAATGCTGGACAAGGCAAAGGGGGAAATGTCCGCTGTGGTTTACAAGCGTTGTGCCTATGTGATTGAGGAAAATGAACGCCTGATAAAAACCTGTGAGGCCCTGGACAAGCAGGACCTGGAGGGGGTAGGACAATTTCTCTATGGCTCGCATGATGGACTTTCCATAGATTATGAAGTGAGTTGTCCCGAACTAGATTTTTTGGTGGATTATACCCGGGAATTGCCCCATGTATTGGGCGCCAGAATGATGGGTGGTGGATTTGGAGGATGTACCCTAAACCTGATCAAGAAAACCGATAAAAATGAATTTATAGCCGCCATTTCAGCCGCCTATGCCCACAAATTCAACCGGCAAATGGAAAGCTATGAGGTAAATGTAGCTGATGGTACGGGGCTTATCAATTTATAGGTATTAGCAAAGCCTATGGGGTACTTCGGAAGAGGGGCAGGGTACATCCAAACCTACCCATTGGGGTTTATAACTCCAATTACTCCCCTTAAAACAGGGCTGGGGTACCTAAAACTGACAAGCTTGAATATTTTTTATTGAATTTTCCGGTTCAGAACTCATATTTTTCACCTTAAACCTGAAAAATTCGACCAAAAACTGACAAAAAACAGGGTAAAAACTGGAAAATATGACAAAATTTCAGGAAAAGTCTTTGGATAAGGTCAAATTTTCCAGGTTCAGAAGTGGGGAGGGGTACTTCAGAACTCGATGATTTCAGCTTTTTTATTCAAGCTTCCACCTTTTAGGTGGAAATTATTAGGTTTAAGCTGATAATTATTAGCTTTTTGCCGGAAATTTCCACCTTTTTGGCAGCTTTTTTTAGGTTTTTACCAAAGCATTTGACCAAAAACTGACAAGGGAGAAAGTTCAAAGTATAGAATTTCGGTAATACGCTGCTTTACATCAGTTTTTTGCTAGTTTTTTTAATTAAAATACACCCAAACTGCTTTAAAAGTAAGGAATCCTAATATAATTAATCTGTTTTGCCTAGATTCTTTGACCGAAATTCTTAATTTGACGAATAATTAGTAGAAAGGGTTGGGTTTATAATTGAGGTATAGGCAAATCCAAGGTTAAATATGAGAATTGACAAATGGTTAGAGAAGCAAAAAAAAAGAAAGGATTAACCAGAGATTTACACATAAGACCATTTGATGATGGAACAATTGCAAAACTTGATCTATTCAGATTCTACATAAGGGAATGGCTACCTGTGTTTATTTCGGCGAGAACAATCTACTGGAATACAATTAATATTTATGATTTTTTCGCTGGGCCTGGTAAAGATAAAAACGGAGTTTCTGGTACACCATTTATAATCTTGGAAGAACTTGAGCCTTATTGTGATATCATAATAAGCAAAGGACTAAAAGTAAATCTATACTTTAACGAATATGATAGAGAGAAATGTGCATTGCTAATTGAAAGTCTTGGTGAGAAAACAAATCTATTTCCTGTCCTAATTGAAACCGATTCATTAGATTTTGTCGAATCGTTTAACAAAAAGTATAATTCTCTACTTGGAAAAGATAATGCCAATCTATTGTTCTTCGATCAAACTGGTATAAAGCAAATTAATCCTGAAAGGTTTAAACAAGTAGTAAGTATTAAAAGAACAGACTTTCTATTCTTTATTTCATCATCAACGATTAAACGTTTTCCAGATCACCCAGCAATTGCTAAATATATTAAACTCAGTACAAAAGAAGTTGAAAACACTCCCTATCACAAAATTCACAATCTTGTCTTAGAATATTACAAATCTCTCATTCCTCCTAACAAAGAGTATTATTTAGCACCATTTTCCATAAAGAAGAATGCTGGATTGTATGGAATAATATTTGGAAGCAATAATGTTTTAGGAATAGAAAAATTTCTAAATTCAGCATGGAAGATTGATCCTGATCGAGGAACTGCAAACTTTGATATTGACAACGACAATATCATTCCCGGACAAGGAAACTTATTTACTGGCACAATTGAGCGACCTAAAAAGGTTGAATTATTTGAAAGTAATCTAAAGAGATTTATAAAGAACAAAACTCTAAGCACGGACAAATCAGTTTATCTATTTACTTTGAACTCTGGAATGAAGATACCTTTTGCAAGGTCGGTAATAAACAAAATGATTAAACGAAATGAAATAGCTTCTGATACGTTTAATTTAAGTAACAAGGTTTGTAAGAAGAATGCAATAATTAAAACCATAAACGTAAAGTAATGGCGCAATCATCAATTGAATGGACAGAAATGACTTGGAACCCAACAACGGGCTGCACAAAAATCTCCCAAGGGTGTAAATTTTGTTATGCTGAAATTATGTCTAAGCGATTACAAGCTATGGGTATTCAGAAATATAAAGACAATTTTAAAGTAACAATTCATCCAAACGAACTTAAAACACCGTATAAATGGAAGAAATCTAAAATAGTATTTGTTAACTCAATGAGTGATTTGTTCCATGAAGCAGTGCCTTTAAGTTTTATACAGCAAGTATTTGAGGTTATGAGAGACAATCCTCAACATGTCTTTCAAGTTTTGACTAAACGAGCAGAAAGGCTTCTAGAATTAAATAAAGAACTGAAATGGTCTCATAACATATGGATGGGAGTTTCTGTAGAAGATGAAACGGTCAAAGAAAGAATAAAAATGCTGCGAAAAACTCATGCAAAGGTTAAATTCTTATCTTTAGAGCCTTTGATCGGGCCTTTAAAAAGGCTAAATCTAAAAAAATTAGACTGGGTTATAGTAGGAGGTGAAAGTGGACATAAGCCACGTCCTATGAATCCAGATTGGGTCTTAGATATTCAGGAGCAATGTGAAAAATCAGGAGTTGCATTTTTCTTCAAGCAATGGGGAGGAAAAAACAAGAAGAAAAATGGTAGAGAACTGAATGGCAGAACTTATGATCAAATGCCAGAAATTGATTTGCAACATAGTGTGTAGATAGATCCACTCTATAATTTTCTCCACATACCACAGAAACGTTTGTGTGCCACAAAATTTTGGTAATCCAGTAGATGTAAATCCTAACTAAATAATTTGCTGTTCATTTAGAAGAGTTCCCGACCGTTAAAACAGTGAGGGTTTCGTTGAAGCTCGGTAAGAGTAATGATGGAAAATAAAGAAGGCTATCGACAAGCCGTATGAGGGAAAAGTTCACATACGGTTTGATGAAAGGTTACTGATTCTCTGCTCCTTAATTATTATCTTTATAGGTAATTAAATATGGTAGGCTCTTAGGCTCTACTCTACGGCACAAGAAAAAAAGAAAAAATGAGCAGAAAAAAGAGTCGAGATTTCACAAAGAAAAATGTGACAACACTTGCAGAAAGAGCTCATTTTTTATGCAGTAATCCAGATTGTAAGAAAATGACAACTGGTTCTCACTCAAATATTGGAAAATCATTGAGGTCGGGAGAAGCTGCTCATATTTACGGAGCAAGTGATAACGGTCCAAGATTTAATACCCAATTAAAAGATGAGGATATACGAAATATTAAAAATGGAATTTGGCTTTGTGGAGATTGTCATAAAATTATAGATACAGACCCCAAAAGATACTCAGTAAAAAATCTTCAAAAATGGAAATCTACCCATGAAGAATTTGTAAGGATTTTAAGGTCAAAACCAAACTATAATTCGCTACTTTATCTTTTAAAGCCAACTTATGACGAAGTACAAAAAGCAAAAGACCTTCTTGACTTTTTAGATAATCGAAGAGTATTTTATAATCAATCAGATGATGAAATTCCATCTCATGTTTTAAGTTCAATTCAGGAAGTAAGAAAAGAATTATTGCGAAAGAAAAGTCAAATTCCTGAAACTTTTTTAGCTGATAAAATTGACAAGATGTTAAAAGGGTTGAGACAATTTTTAGATACTCTTTTTGATGTAGATTTGAACACCCTCAAATGTAATAGCAATGATTCAGACTGGATAAGATTTGACACATCCATAAATGCAATGAGAAAAGTTTTTGGTGTGCTAATATTTGAAATTTCAAAGCATTTTCAAATTCCAGTTGGAAGTGATTTAGAAAAAATAGTTCCAGTCAATCAATGAAAATAGAAAGAAACCTGTGCCCAATAACTAAGCATTCTGACGGCTGGAACAGCCTTGTCTGAATGCAGTGTGTGTGCCCAGCATGGGCATCTGGTATCGAAGATGCTAAATTATTCCATCCGGTGAAAACCTGTAATAAACTACCGGAGTGATAGGGGTGGTGTGGATATAAATGGATTTACATTTGCTGGGTAGAATCCTATGAAAAGCAAATATTGAAGGCTATCGGTAAGCTGTATGAGGGAAAATTTCATTGTTTACCCCGTAATTATCCGGGGCCTGTCCTGTATTTAATAGGATACGGTTTGATGAAAGGGGCGTTGAAAGTTTACTGCTTATTATTGTCTTTATAATAATAAAGTAGGCTATCAGGGGCTACACTACTAGCGGATATTGAGAAGCCTTATTCACGGAAGAAAATTTTAGAATTTTGAAAATAGTAACCTTTAAGTTACATTTACGTCTATGGATAAAGTAAGGGAAGTCATAGCTTACCAAAACCATTTTGAGAACTTTCTTAGAAAGCAGACCGACAAAGTTCAAAACAAAATTTATAAAGTTATTGAGACCCTTGAAAGAGTTCCTGAAACTTACCTGAAGCCTATCAAAACAAAGAAGGGGTTGTTTGAAGCCCGTATCCAGTTGGGATCAAACATCTGGAGGGTGTTTTGTTTTTTTGACAAAGGTAAGCTAGTTATTTTATTAAATGGCTTTCAAAAGAAATCACAAAAGACACCACCCAAGGAAATAGAAAAGGCGAGTAAGTTGATGGACCAATACTTTGCCGAAAAAGACCCAGAAAAAAAGAAAAGAACAAAGAAATGAATACGAAAAGCTGGAAAAACATAAAAGATGATGTGTATGGAAGGAAAGGCACATCACGAAGAGACGAACTTGAAAGAGATTTTGAATCGTTTAAGATCGGTGTATTATTGAAGAAAGCCAGGGAGGACAAGAATTTGACACAAGAGCAATTGGCAGAATTAGTAGATAAGAAAAGGACCTACATTTCAAGGGTCGAAAATAACGGAAGCAATCTGACACTTAAAACGCTCTTCGACATAGTAGAAAAAGGATTGGGAGGAAAAGTCAAAATTTCCATTGAATTGTAAAAAGAATAGGCACTATAACATCACCTTGGAATACAGCAGGGGTTCAGGGTAAATGGAAAGTCCAGTATCATTAAAAAATTAGGAGTAGGCATGAAGTGAACGTCTCAGAAAGCCCGCCGTCTCCAAGCTGAATCTCGTTAGGCAATATTTAAAACAAGAGCGAAATGTCAATGACTCAAGTAGCTTTTCTTAGAAAGGCCCACATACCAACAAAAACACAAATTGAAGAGACAATTCAAGGACTTGGTTATGACTTTAAAATCTTGGGCGACTCTGAAAATATCACAGAACTTCACGGACTATCTTGTTCAATAAACGGACACGTAACATTCTTTGAGACCTATTTTGACCAGCCAACAGAAATAACAAATGACTGGAATTGGATAAAGCCCGACTTAACAAATCAGGACTCAGCTATATCGTTCGTTTGGGGAGTGGATTTCGCAGCAGGTGCTTGCATTGGACTTATTTCGATTGCACTTATTGACAAAGGACAAGCACTTATTTATTATTTGGATGACGAAATGAAATACTCAAGAGAAATGCTTGTTGCTGACACTCCCCAATTCATGAGCGAAATTGAAAAACAAAAGAAAAACACAATACCAAGTTCGACAGAACCAAAACCGACAAAGATTGTGGAAACCGATTAAAAAAGCTTTTTGGACAAACTAAAAGACTTGTTTAAATGAAAATAAAAAACATTGCCTAAAATAACTAAGCATTCTGACGGCTGGAACAGCCTAGTCTGAATGCAGCGTGTGTGCTCAGAATGGGCATCTGGTATCGAAGGTACCAAATTATTTCAGCCGGTGAATACCTGTAATAAACTACCGGATTGATAGGGGTGGTGTGAATATAAATGGATTTAAATTTGCTGGGTAGAGTCATTAGAAAAGCAAATGAAGAAGGCTATCGGTAAGTCGTATGAAGGAAAAGTACCCTGTAATTAACTGAGTACGGTTTGATGAAGGTGGCGCTGATTCTTTACTTTTTATTAGTATCTTTAGAGGTACTGACAAAGTAGGCTATCCGGGGCTACTCTACTAGCACATTGAAAAGAAATGAAAGAAAATAGTGAAATTGAGATTTATCAAAGCCCTGACGGTCATACAGAAGAACAGGTGACTTTTGATGATGATACAGTTTGGTTAAATCAAGAACAATTGGGAGAATTGTTTGATCGGGACAGGACGGTTGTCGGACGGCACATTAGGAATATTTTCAAAGAAGGTGAATTAGATGAATCTATGGTATGTGCAGATTTTGCATACACCACTGAACATGGTGCTATTAAAGGCAAGACTCAGTCAAAGACTACCAAGTATTATAATCTCGATGTAATTATTTCGGTTGGTTATAGAGTCAAGTCCATAAGAGGAACACAATTTCGACAGTGGGCAAGCAATAGACTCAAAGACTATTTAATCCAAGGGTATTCCATTAATGAGATACGACTAGAGCAAAAAAATCAAGAGCTAAAATTATTGAAGTCCGGTATACAAATACTAGGAAGGGCTATTGAGGAAACAGCACAAGAAGAAGGAATTCAATGGCTTAATAAGTTTGCAAAAGGCCTTGCACTATTAGATGATTATGATCACGAAAGGCTCGACTCTAAAGGCCTATCAATAAAGACCGCAAAATACCCGTCAAAAGAAGAATATCAATCCTTGATAAATCAAATGAAGCTAGAATTTGAGTCTGACGTATTCGGACTTGAGAAAGACCAAAGCTTCGAAAGTGCGATCATCCAAATTTCAAAAGGCTTCGGTGAGAAAGATTTTTATCCGAGTATTGAAGAAAAAGCTGCAACTCTACTCTATCTTATAATTAAGAATCATGCTTTTGAAGATGGCAACAAGAGAATAGCTGCGGCTTGTTTTCTTCTATTCCTTGAAACCAATAAAGCCCTTATGTATATTGATGGAACCGCCATTATTAGCAATTAAGCTCTTGCTAGCATTACACTTTTCACAGCCGCAAGCAAACCAGAAGAAATGAATGTAGTTAAGAATTTAATCGTGAGTATATTGAATAGAAACAAAAAGTAAAAACGTGTGGCAATAACTAAGCATTCTGACGGCTGGAACAGCCTAGTCTGAATGCAGTGTGTGTGCCCAGCATGGGCATCTGGTATCTATGATACCAAATTATTCCAGCCGGTGAATATCTGTACCGATCCTTTAGGTAGCCTGTGTCGATTTTTATCGGTATCCCGTAAACACGGAACAGACTCTTAGGAGGTCTTGGAATAGATTTAGTTTCTATGGGCCAAGAAGTTATCAGAAACGAGCTTTAAGGGCTACAGAGACCTGTAAATAAAACAGGCCATGTTGACCCTTGAGAATAAAATAGTTTACAGCCCTCTTTGCCTTTGTCAAAGTTCAATTCTATATTAACTTTTTGTACAGATAATTTTGGCTAAAGCCGGATGCGGTAGGGCCGCTTTTAAAAATGGGCTAAAGCCCATTCCTATTGATAAGGTAATTTTAGGAACTAAGGTTCTGTCCTGATTTATTACAAGAATAATATTCCATACCTGTCAGTGGATGATAGTTTGCATCTTATTATTATCTTTATAGGTATTAATGAATTAGCCTATCAGGCTATATTTTACTCACTTATTAAAAATGAAGAAACATTATTCAATCGTTTTAATAATTGTCTTTTCCATAATCATTTATCCAGAAATCCAAAAAAGAATTGAATCGGTTGATAATAAAATAATACTTGCAAGTACCGATCTTTTTGGAGCAAATATCCTGACAGAGCTAAAAATATATTTTAGGATAGTTACTGAAAATGATAAAGAAAACAACACTATTACTTTGTACAAATCCTCTAATAACCTTCAGCTTTATAAGCTATACAAAGATAATGGAGGGCATCCAAGTCAAGATTACTATGTATTTAATATTGATGATAATTCAGTTGAAAACTTAAGAAGGATTGACGTTTTAATAGACTCCGTAGAAAATGGGAATTTATCTAATGATAAAGCACTTTCAAAATGGCGTTATTATCAGATTGATCTTAATCTTTTTAATCAATTATACACTAAAGCTTCTACTGTAAATAAAATGAAAGAATATGCCAAACTTTATACTTCTGGCAATGAAAGCTTTAAAGAACTAAAAAATCAAAATGACATTCTCGAAATATTGAAGTTTTGGCCAAAACCTAAACATCTTATTTTAGATGTAGCTATAGGAGACTCCACAAATATTATTAAAGATTTCAATTTTATTGATTCGTTATCAAGAAATGAATTTTTGAGTTGGGATTTAAAAAGTGGAGTATTGAAATATTCTTTTGGATTCAAAAAATCAGCTATTGAAAGAGTTGAAATTAATTATATGGGGTTGATAGGTAACGAAAGAACTATTCAATTTTAAATAAACAAGTGGTAACAATTAAGCTATAATGATGTGATTAATGCTTTGTTCATTGTAGCCTTGAGCAGTAAGGATTTGACTCAGCATCTGGTAGCTTTCTTCTATGATGATTAAATTGGTTTTGTTGAGTAATTCAGTAGCGGTAAAATTATTAAAAAATAGAGGAATTGATTGTTTAGTAGCATTATTAAGTCCTTGCTTCATTGAATTTTGAGGTCTTAAAAGCGTAAGAGATAGATGTTTTTCTGGCTGAAGTAAAGGCCTTTCGATAAAATGTTGCTGATTCTTTGCTTCTTATTATCTTTATAGGTATTGATGTAATCTCTTAGGCTCTATTCCACAAGTAAAATGACTTACAGACCAAACATATTAGTTGTCTGCGGACGAAATAAAAGAAGAAGTCGAACTGCTGAGTATATATTTAAAAATGACAATCGATTCAATATTCGTTCTGTGGGACTAAGTCCAAAAAGTGAGCGACAAATCCGTGAAAATGACATTGATTGGTCTGACTTTATATTTGTGATGGAGGACCAGCAAGGTGTAAGAATATCACGCACTTATCGACACCTGAAATTACCACCTCTACACGTTCTTCATATTGAGGATGAGTACGAGTATCTAGACAATGAACTAATTGAAATGTTGACAGATCAAATCAATTGGACATTGAAAATTGAATGTAAAATTGAATAAAAAATCATTGGCTAATAACTAAGCATTCTGACGGCAGGCCCTTCGACCTTTCGACTCCGTTCAGTGACCACAGATTCAGGGACTAGTTTGTGGCATTGGTATTAAGGCTTCCTGGAGAGTTTTCTTTTTCCGTAAAATGGAGCATATTGACCCCCTAAAATAAAATAATTTGCAAACATCTTCCCTTTGGTATAGTTCAACTTCCTATTAATCCATTTGTTAGCTAAATTTCGGCTAAAGCCGGATGCGGTATCACCGATCTTTAAAAATGTGCTAAAGCCCATTCCTACTAATAGCTATTTTTTGGAATCTGGCTTAGTTTCAAATGGTGAAGCCTGAGGGGCTTCAATGAAAATGTCCACGGGTGGACAACCCGTGGGTAGGAAGGCTTAAAACATATTGCTTTGAAGGGACAATACTTTAAGCAAAATACCTAGGAGTTATCTTTCAGACGCTCCCTATATCTGAAAAAATTCAATCACCTGAAAATCTGTTTTTAATTTCTTCTAAAATAAAGGGATAACCCCTAAATCTTGGTTGCGATTTATCCAGCCTGCTTCAAAAGTATTGAATCTCATAAATACGTTCGAATCTTCATTTCAGTACGAATCACTTCCTTTTCCGATTCATATTTGTACCATTAAATTGATATAGCAGCGTAATCAATCATTGAATAATGATTGGCACTAAGCTAAACTAATATGCAATATGGGGCATGCGCTGTAAATGAAATTCTAAAAATGTATTATTATGAAAAAGACAATATTGACCTTGACATTGTGTGGACTTGCTTTAATTGCTAAATCTCAAAACGTAAGTGTAGAAAAATCAACATTTGGATTGCAAACCGGAGTTTTAGGAATCTGGGCATACAATGAAGCAAAACTATCAAATAACATTGCCCTAAGAACAGAGCTTGGTTTTGACTTTGGTATATGGGAAACTACTTATTATGATGATTTTGACTCTCCATTTATCCTTACACCTGTAATTGTTGTTGAGCCAAGGTTTTATTACAACCTCAAAAAACGCGCTGAGAATTCAAAAAGAATTGATGGAAACAGTGGTAATTTTATTGCTTTAAAAACCAGTTATCATCCGGAATTGGCGCTGTTCAATACTGACGATGCTCCGGTGGTAAGTGATTTCTCCATTATTCCTACTTTGGGAATTAGAAGAAATATAGGGAAACGTTTTAATTACGAAGCAGGTATTGGGGCAGGGTATAGTTACACCCTTGCTAAGGGTGCCGGCTATTCAAAGAACGAGGGAGGAGTAGAATTAAATATGCATTTGCGAATTGGGTATAGCTTGTAGAATAAACAGGAAAACAACATCCAAACTTTGCACTTACAATGTAAGGAAGAAAAAAATGAGAGAAATGAAGAAAAATAATCAAACGAATTACGTAGCTGCAGGAATCGCAATCGGAACAGGCATAGGGGCAACAATAGGAGTTGCTATGGAGAACTTGGCTATTGGTATCCCTTTAGGTGTTGCCATCGGAGCCGGAATAGGATTTGTCTTAAAGGAAAAGAAGAGGACCAGATAGGAAGGGTATATGGGAAAAGAGCTTAGGAATGCTTGGCACTAAACGATACAAAAATGTAATCATTTGTTAAGCCTGAATAGGGTAAGAAAGAAATGCCTCAACTCTTCGATAAAAAACTACCAAGCCTAGACTTTAATTATGAATTTTAATTGATAAAAAGCTGCCTCATCAAAACTACCCCCCATACCCTTGGGATACGGATACTATGCATAGCCAAGCCATTGGTCATTATTAAGAAGAAAAACAATAAGCAAATGAAAACAATATTTTCATCGTCAGTATTACCGAACACAGAGGAAAAGAAAAAGAACCGTTGGTCGGTTTCAATAACTGTACTGATTTTATTTATTATTGGATCGATTATAAATATTCCTTTTAGCAGAGAAGTCAAAAGATTGAATATAGAGGCAGGCAAAACAGGAATAAAACTGAATGATTCAGTTATGACTGATTTGACAACAATTGGGATTAGCAGTCTGATATTGGGTATGATATTAACTTTTATCGGACTGTGGATTTCATCAAGAGCAAATTTAGGAGCACCAATAATTGCAAGATTCTTTTCAAAGAAGCCGATTAGTGAAATAATAAATAAGGAGGCTGTATTATCAAGTATTTTTTTGGCGACAATAGTAGCTTTGATTCTATTAGGGTTATTTGAAATTCAAAAAGAACTTTATCCGGTTAGTGGTAAGATACCACGTCCATCTAAACCTTTTTATGCGCTTGTCTCATTTTCTGCCGGAATTACTGAAGAAATTATGTTCAGATTAGGACTTATGTCATTGATAATTACCGGTATTCAATTCCTGAATAAGGTAGATTATCCGTCGCGTAAAACAATCTGGACAGGAATTTTTATTTCAGCAATCTTTTTTGGCCTTATACACCTTCCACTATCGAAAAACTTTGTGGAACTAACGCCTTTTACCATTGGGGTAACAATGATCGGCAACCTAATAACAGGTACAACCTTTGGGTGGATATTTTGGAAACGTGGATTATTGATAGCCATACTTTCACATATTACATTTGATTTAGTATTTCACGTTATCGGAACACCCTACACATAGAGCTAAAAAAGCTCAATTGACTGTTCAACCTTATTAAAGAAGTGAAAATAATCCGAGTGGAAGGATTTAGGTCTTAGACAGAGAATTTATGCCAAAATCAATTATTCTGGAGATGGAACAAAAAACGTTTTGCAATTACTTAGCATTCTGGCGGCTGGAACCTTCGCCTCCCTTCGACCCTTCGACTCCGCATAGGGACCACAGGTTCAGGGAAGGGGCTCAGGCCCTTTTATGAAGTGAAGATTGAGGTTTTTTTTGTTAGGAGAGGAGTGATAAATAAAACGGAGCATATTGACCCCCCTAACATAAAATAGTTTGCAGCCATCTTCCCTATGGCAAAGTTCAATTTCCAATTAATCCTTTTGTTGGTTAGATTTTGGCAAAAGCCTGATGCTGTATTACCCTTTTTAAAAATAGGCTAAAGCCAATTCCTATTGAGAGGGTAATTTAAGGAACTAAGGTCTGTCCTGATTTATTACAAGAATAATATTCCTTATCTGTCAGTGGATGATAGTTTGCATCTTATTATTATCTTTATAGGTATTAACAAAGTAGGGGATCGGGACAGTTTAATGAAAGTAGTGTGCTATCCTAAAATCGGTTAGATTAGTTTAAAATTTTAAATAAATAAAATGAATACTTTAAAAGTCACAGATGAAAGTGCGGCTGGTCATATTTTGCATGAAATATCCTTGCAATTTGAATCGGAATATATAACTGTGTTAGAGCTTATAGAAGCCCGAATAAATTCGGAGATACAGCGATATGAGCAAGATGTAAATAATTATCAGAAAGGCCTTGTTTTGCCACATGACATGGAAAAACGTTTAAACAGGAAAAAAGTCATTAAATTGGATCGGGAAAAACAGCTATATGTTGCACTCGAAACTTTTAGAAATAATGGGTTTTTCATATTGGTAGATGACGAACAAGTAGATAGTCTGGAACAGAGATTTCTAGTTGACGAGTCAACTCATGTTTCATTTATTAAATTAACTCCTATGGTTGGAGGGTAATAAAAATAGAATTAGATGTTCAATTTTTTTAAAAGAATTATAAAATCAAAAAATGATGATAATGAGCTTAAAAAGCTTATTTCCGCTATTCATAATAAAGTTAATTATGTTTATAGTGCCAATGATTTATCAAGAATTGAAGAATATGAAAATTTAAAAAAATTATCAGAAGAGGAACAAAAAGTTCTTATTAATAAACTCACAGATATCATCTGTTGTTTTTCTATAAAATTTGCTGAATCTAAGGGTAGGAATTCATTTAACAGTGATGATATAAACTATTTTGGCAGGCCTATTGCATTTGCTATACAAAGTGGCTTACTGCGTAGAAAATTAAATTATAATGAACATGAGTGGATTGAACTTTTGAGAAGCTTTAAAGATAGTTCAGATAAAATATCAAGGAATAATAATGGCTATTTTCATGATTTTCCCATTAATCATGCGATAAAACAAATTGAATATTATTTAAAGAATAATGAGCGATCCAAGACCCTTACTTCGTTTATAAATGAAGCATTGGAATGGGAAGAGTTTAAAAATACCTCAAATAAACAATATTTTGGTAGTGATATGGGAAAGGCCACTAAAAAATTAAGAGCCTTGTTGGTAAAGGAAGGAAATATTCCAGTATTTAGTTTAAAAACCAATGATATCGGAAATGAAGTAAATGAAATTATTAATTCTGTCAAAGAAAATAGAGATGCAATTGATCAAATCTTCTATTTAGCCTCGAATGTTACCAGTTCTAAACCGTCAAAGAAATTTAGTCAAGAAGTAGCCAAACTTCAAGACAAAATAGGCCTAGAGTCATTCAAAAAAATAGCACACAGAGTGCTAGAAACTCCATTAAATCATAATCCCTTTAACGAAAGTACCACACATGAATACAATGGTCAGGTTTATAATTATGTTGAGACAGTTTTCTTGTGTAATCCCAGCCAACAATTTATTAAGGGGATGGTTTGGACAGTAGAACGGTTCTCTGATAAGGAAACCATACGAATACTCAGTAAACTATGTGAAAAGACGTACTTAAAAATCCCAGGAAAAGGGCCAGCCGCGGCATCCATTGGAAATGCATGTGTTTACGTTTTAGGAAATATGAGAGGTAAAGATGGATTAGGAGCTTTGTCTCGGCTTAAACTTAAAATTCGACAAAACAATGTAAAAAAGACGATTGACAATCATTTAACAGAAGGGGCCAAGAAATATAATGTTTCGGTTGAGGAATTAAAGGAGATGGCTGTGCCCGATTTTAATCTTGTAAAAGGGGAAAAAATAATTCAGTTTGATGGCTATTCACTAAAGATATTTATTGAAGGAAGGAAAGTAAGCCAACAGTGGCTCAAGCCGGATGGTCTACCAATTAAAAGTGTGCCCAGTTTAGTTAAAAAGAGTACTTCTTTATCTAAAAAACTTAGTGATATCCGAAAGGAAATTAAAGAAATTCAGAAGGTATACAGTGCACAGAAACAAAGAATAGACAATCAATTTATTTTAGATAGGACCTGGGATTTTGTGTCATTTGAGAAGTATTATTTAGAGCATGGCTTAGTTGCTCCAATAGCCGAAAAGTTAATATGGATTTTTACAAAAGGAAATATGGTTGCCGATGCCATAACCCTTAATGGTAAATGGTATTCTAAAGAGCATAAATCAATAAATTGGATTGATGAAGAAACAACTGTAAAACTCTGGCATCCGGTATATTCTGATGAAGAAACCATTATTGCCTGGCGGGAAAAAATGATGGAACTGGAATGGAAACAGCCAATAAAACAAGCATTCAGGGAAATTTATATACTTACAGATGCAGAAGTGAATACACTTACCTATTCCAATAGAATGGCAGCTCATATTTTAAAGCAACATCAATTTAGTTCCTTGGCTAATCTGAGAGGGTGGAAATATTCACTATTAGGTGCTTTTGATGATGGCAGAGATAATGAAATATGCGAAAAGTATTTACCAGAATTTAAGATAACAGCCCAGTTTTGGATTGATGAATTAAGTCAAGACGAGAGTTGGAATGATACGGGTATTTGGCTCTATATATCAACTGACCAAGTAAAATTTACTAAAGAAAACGGTGAGGTAATGGAGTTGGTTGATGTCCCAAAAATCATTTTCACGGAAATAATGCGTGATGTAGATATGTTTGTAGGAGTAGGTAGTGTAGGGAATGATCCACAATGGATGGATAATAACGGAGAAAGACAAACAAACCGCGACTACTGGACATCATACTCTTTCGGAGACTTAACGGAAATTGCAAAAACTAGAAAAGCTATTTTGGAAAGATTGCTTCCTCGCCTAAAAAAAATAAGGGATAAAGCGGAAATTGATGGCAAATTCTTGATGATTAAAGGTCAACTTAGAACTTATAAAATCCATATTGGTAGTGGTAATATTTTAATGGAGCCAAATGATCAATATTTATGTATTGTCCCATCACGATCTGCAGAAAATTCTACTGATAAAGTTTTTATTCCATTTGAAGGTGATAGAGGCTTATCTATTGTATTAAGTAAGGCGCTTTTATTAGCAGAGGATAATAAAATAACGGATTCTACAATAATGAGCCAGATAAATCGATCATAGGATCAAATTACACGAATATTGAAATTACCAAGAATTCTGACGGCTGGAATCCTTCGGCACCCTTCGACTCCGCTCAGGGACCACAGGCTCAGGGGCCAGATCGTTGCCTTGGGGTTTAGGGTTAGAATGGGGAATGGTTTTCTTTTTTAGTAAAACGGACCATATTGCCCCCCTAAAATAAAATAATTTGGAGCCATCTTTCCTTTGGCAAAGTTCAATTTCCTATTAATCCTTTTGTTAGCTAGATTTTGGCTAAAGCCGGATGCTGTTTTACCGCTTTTTAAAATGGGCTAAAGCTCATTCCTATTGAGTAGGTATTTTTTGTAATATGGCTTATTTGATATTCAAGAAGCCTGAGGGGCTTCAACAATAATAACCACGGGTGGCACCCGTGGTTAGGAAAGCATTTATCAAATCTGCAACTCTGGAAGGGGTTGAACAGGAGCCTTGGAGCTGAATTAGCCTTTATGATAGAAAGCTACTTTTTGTCTTGATTGTGAATTAGGATAGTATTACTTACCTGTTAGTTGCTGATTCTCTGCTTCTTATTGTTATCTTTGTAGGTGTTAAAGTAGCGGATCAGAGGCTATGCTACGCAACGAGCTGTGAAATCAGTTATCTTAAGAAATAGCAAGGACTAAATTGATATTTTTGTATCTTTAATAAAAAGCTAAAGATGGATTTGCAAACGAGAAAATTGGAACTTATACAAGAATTTTTAAAAATTGAAAGTGAAGAGGTTATTTCAAGGCTTGAAAAAATCTTGAGAAAGGAAAATAAAATATCAGAAAACGATGATTTTAAACCAATGACAATTGAGAAGTTTAACTCTCGAATTGACCAATCTATGGAAGATTCAAAAAATGGCCGGTTAATCGAAGCGAGTGAATTGAAAGCAAAAATTGATAAGTGGAATTAAATTTATTTTGGACTGATTTTTCTCAAAAAGAGCTCGAGAAAATCTATGAATACTATCGAGAAAAAGCAGGAGTCCGAGTTGCTAAAAATCTCGTTAACGGAATTTACAATGAAGTTCTAAAATTAAAAATTCAACCTAGAATTGGGCAAGTAGAGGAATTTTTAAAGAACAGAAAACAAGAATTTAGATATTTAGTTTACAAGAATTATAAAGTCATTTATTGGATTAATGAAGAAGAAAACAGGATTGAAATAAATGATGTTTTCGATACTAGACAAAACCCACTAAAAATAAAAAGAACCATCTAAAGCCAGTTGCACAACAATTAAGCTACAATGATGCGATTAAGGCTTTGGTTCATTAGTTCTGAGCAGTCAGAGTTGGGACTCAGCTTCTTGCAGCGCCTGTATACTTTGCTTCATAATTTTTGAGGTCCCCCGCTAGGTGTAGTTTATGTCTTCGTGAACTGGGTGTAGGTTTGCAAAACACCCTTCTATCCTTTCCAATTTGCAATTGGAATTGGACGGAATTACCAATGATCCACGGTTATCAAACCTTCTAATCCAGCATAATTTCATCTGTTTATAATTGTTTGTCTCGTCCTGAAAATGGTTGACACTTTTGTTTTTCAAATATAGTAAGTGTTTTAATTTCTAAGAAGTTTCATTTAACTTACAGTACCACGATAAAGCGGAGGCAAGCTCTGCTGAGGAGCAACTTGCCAAGGAATAGTCGTTTGGTCCGATAGCGTTGCTATTTTCAGACCGGGCCTTGACAGGTTCGGTCTTCTTTTTCCAATTATATTTCTTTCCAATAACGCGTTCGGTATCATGCCTTGTAAAACCTTCGTCATGTACTTGGTTAGGTGTTAGATTTCCTAAACTCTCGTGTGGTCTCATATCATTATAGATTTTGATAATTTTAATGATGTATTTTTTCGGGTTGATATTTGTTTCTCCTGCAATATCCTCCAGCCACTCTTCCTTTAGGATTCCATTTACTCTTTCCGCTATGGCATTTTCATGTGGTGAAGCGGGCTTCGTCATACTGATCCAAACTTTCTTCTTTTTCAATAGGTCGGTGTAATCATAACTGCAGTACTGTACCCCACGGTCCGAATGATGGACAAGGGAATAATGGTTAATGTTTTCTTGAGACTGGAAAGCCACCTTCAGGGCTTCAAGTGCTGATTCAGCCTTCAGATCCAGAGAAAGATTCCAGCCCACTATTTTCTGGGAATAAGCATCCGTAATAAGATACAGATACATGACTTGCCCATTTAGTAAAAGGTAGGTAATATCGGAAACCCATAACTGGTTGGGCCTGTAGACAACCATGTTTTCTACCAGGTTATGGTACTTCCTAAGCCAATGATGGCTTTGGGTAGTGAAAAACTTCCTTTTTCTTTTGGTTACTAATAACCCGTTCACTCGAAGCAAATCAAACAGTTTATCCCTGCCTATCTTGATTTTCATTCCTATTAGGTCTTTCTGAATCAGAGGGTTTATCTTTCTCAACCCCCATCTGGATGTTTTGGCCTTCTTTCTGATCTTTAAAACAAGACTCAAGACCACCTCTTCCTCAAATGCCCCGCGGTAAATATAATTTAAAGCTTTATAGTAGCCCTGCCTGCTCTTGCCAAACAATTCACAAAGTTGGGCCAAACTTACTTTTGGTTCTTCTTCTCTGAGTCTTTGAACTGTTTGGCACCAGACTTTTTTTCAAGATCTAGCCCATATTCTTCTTTGGCAATATCTACCATGATCTGGTATGCCCTGCCCTTCAAACGGCTAAGCTTCAGCTCTTCTTCAAGTTGCCTTATACGGGCTTTTAACTCACTATTGGAATCCTCTTTTATTGCCATGTTTTTTAAAATCGGAAGAGGATCTTTAGGAAGCCTTCTTTCAAGACCAGCAAAAATCCTCATCCATTCCAAGATAGCGGATTTGCTTTTAATTCCATAAATATGCCTTGCCTGTTCTTTGCTTAAAGTACCTGAAAGTACTTCCATAACGATTTTTCTCCTTGCATCTTCGGAGAACTTTTGTAATTCACTCATTTTGTCCGATTATAGGTTTACAATTTTTAATTAAATTGTGTCAACCTATTTCAGTACACGACCGTTTTTTAATGGTCAGAACTTGCCCCGGTTTATCGGGGTGGAATCTCGCATAGCTGATGATCGTCTAATCGCGTGACAATTGGGTCATGCTCGATTTCTTGCACTCGAACACATGTAATCCTCTGGTTTTTCCACGATTCCTGCCCTTACTGGATTCTCATGTATATAATTCATTCTACTTTCAATCATTTCAGTTCGATAAAGTTCGATAGCATGGTTTTCATGTGTCCAAAATTGCATCTACCCAGTTCTTTTATTAGATTTCGCATGATAGGCAAAAATTATCTTCAACCATTCCTTTCTGCTTTCCTGAGGGTTTTCAATTATCATTTTTAGCAATTTCTTGCTTGTAAATTTCTTAAAATCACGCACCCATCCTGATAAATTCGCATCTTTTTGTTGAACAACCAAGTAAAGGTGATTGGTCATGATGACATAACCAAAGAGGAAAAGTCCCTTTTCCTTTCTACAATAAGCCAAATTTTCCAAGATAAAATCTCGATAGACTTTTCTTGAAAACACATCTGCCCATCCCACCACTTGGAATGTTAAAAAATAGGGCATTTCATCTGTTTATATTTGTTTTCCAAAGGTCAGAACTTGCCCCGGTTTATCGGGGTGGAATCTCGCTACAATAATCATTTTTTGGCCTGACGATTTTGTCATGCTCGATTTCCTGATCTCTTATTTGATAAGCCTCTCCCATAACTAAAAATAGTCTATCCTTGAATGAATTGCCAATGAATGCTGCCCAAGTGTATTGTTGATTGGGTTGGGGTTTCAAATTTCAGTACAGTATTCAAAATTTTATCCATTTGTTTACATAAAGGGGGGCTTCAGAAGCCATTGCAAATGGCATATAAAAGATTTCGACTTAGAAGTCAGTTAGGAATAAAAGGGTGTAGAGGATTCTACACCCAGCCGAGGTTTCAACAACAATAAGCACGGGTGGCAACCGTGGATAGGGAAGCATTTATTAAATCTGCAACCCTGGAAGGGTTGAAGGAGCCTTGGAGCTTGAATAGTCTTTATGATAGAAAGTTCCTTTATTCTTGATTTAGAATTAGCATTTTATTCCTTACCTGTTAGTTGCTGATTCTCCGCTTATTATTATCTTTATAGGTATTAATAAAGTAGGGGGTCAGGGAATACGCTGTGCAGGCATGCAAAAATGATAACAATAGAACTACATAAAAGATATTTCATTACTGAAAAAAAACTAATTGAAGAGTTAGATAGCCGGTTTGACCAAGTGGCGAATGATGAAGCTAATTGGACTACAACCTACGTTGACAATGAAACAGGTGATAAGTGGCTTTACTACAGAGTTGATACCGAATATCATGGTGGTGGAAATCCAGTTATGGGACGGCTGCCTCTACCAGACACGAGTAAACTCATTGACATTGTATTGCAGACAGTTAATGAAGGTGAAGTTTTTGCAGCATGTCGGACACTTGTAAACAATGAACAACTAAGGAAAATAGATTTTCGGTCTGACTTAATTAACCGACTCGAAGATTTGAAGAATAAGGACAGACAAAAGATGATTATTGATCTGACAGGACTTGACTCGTCAATGAACAGAAGAGGAATCATTGGAAAGAGTTCATACCACGTGGACAAGGACGCACAACACTTTCAAAAGATTGCTGACAGAGCGATAAAATTAAAAGAATAGAAAAAATACGACCCGTCAATAACTAAACATTCTGACGGCTGGATCCCTTCGACACCCTTCGGCAGGCTAAGGGACCGTGCTCAGGGACCAGTTTATTAAGTGAAAATTAGGATTATTTTGAAAGGAGGGGAGTAATAAATAAAACGGACCATATTGAAACCCTAAAATAATTTGCAGTCCTCTTTCCTTTAGTAAAATTCAATTTCCTATTAATCCTTTTGTTGGTTAGATTTTGGCTAAAGCCGGATGCTGTATTACCCTTTTTAAAAATAGGCTAAATCCAATTCCTATTAATAGCTATTTTTTGGAATATGGCTTTGTTTCAAATCGTGAAGCCTGAGGGGCTTCAATAATAATAGCCACGGGTGGCACCCGTGGTTAGGAAAGTATTTATCTAACCTGCAACCCTGGAAGGGTTGAATATGGGTTTAGTAGCAGGAATGTCTTATTGTAATTAACTACATATGTCTTGAATTAGGTCTTAAAGTTTTCAATCATTACCTGTCAGTGGCTGCAAGTTTACTTCATATTATTATCTTTATAGGTATAATTAATATAGGTTGTCAGGATCTATTTTATGCGCAAATTATAAAAATGAAGAAAGTCACCAGTATAATATTGACCTATAGAGAGGCATTAATGCATATCTGGAACACATATTATGTAATTGACCAATCGGTTGCAGGCGATTTTATTTTCGAGGTTGATAAAGCATTTTCACTTGTAGAAAAAGGACTTTTTGACTCATTAGTTCAGGCAAAAATATTTGACTATGCCCAAGAACCAGATTTTAAGGATTGTTGGGATATTTATGTAGTCCCTAGAAAACGAATAACTCAAACGAAAGGTGGCATAAAAAAAGGGCTTTATTGCGAATGGAAGGACTACGAATTTCAAAATGATGATACGATATTCAAATTCAACAGGCTTTTCGACTGTGACCAAGAAGGTGAAATGAAAGGAGAATTTGTGAGGGTAAAACCATACAATTCTCAAAACGAAAGACCCTTTACAGATTATTTGTTCAAAATAGACGATGTAGAATTCTATATAAAAAACTAACGCCAACAATTAAGCTACAATGATGCAATTTAAGGCTTCGATTTATTGTAGTCCTGAGCAGCCAAGATTGGGACTCTGCCTCAGGTAGTCTTCTGCTATGGGGGTTGGATAGGCTTTTTACTTGGTAAAGGGAATTAGCTGGCATTAAAATTAGACGAATTGATTGTCTAGTAGCACTTTTAAGTCCTTGTTTCATGATTTTTGAGGTCTCAGGTAACCGGAGGCATAGATGTCCCAATGATTTCATTTAAGCTTTTTGATAAATCCGGGGTAAATGTTTTGGATGGGTTTTATAAATAAATCGGACCATATTGCCCCCCTAGAATGAATAAGTTTGCAGCCATCTTCCCTTTGGTATAGTTCAATTTCCTATTAATACTTTTGTTAGCTAAATTTTGGCTAAAGCCGGATGCTGTTTTACCCTTTTTAAAAATGGGCTAAAGCCCACTCCTATTGAGTAGTTATTTTTAGAAATAGGGTTTATTTGATATTCAAGAAGCCTGAGGGGCTTCAATAATAATAGCCAAGGGTGGCACTAGTGGTTAGGAAAACATTTATCAAATCTGCAAGCCTGAGAAGGGTTGAACAGAAGCCTTTATAATTTGGAAAGCCACTTTTTATCCTTAATCAGGACCTAAAGGTATTATTCATTATCTGACAGTCGCTGGTAGTTTACACCTTTTAGTTAATAATTAGGTATGCTGTCACGGGCTAGTCTACTTTTTCATTTCCAAACAAGAATGAATACGCATTTCGATAATTGCGTAACTGCAGTTTGACGACCCATTAATATTTCCAAAAAATGGATACTTATTCCTTATTGTTTCCGTTTTTGGTAAACAATTTCGTATATTGATCGTATGAATGTAATAGAAACCTCTTCAGGGAACAGTCATATCGTTGAGATAAATCCCGTAGAAGATGGTGACTATAAAACACTTAGCAAGAGTCGTTTTTTCTTTGACTGGAAAAAAGAAAAAGCTTATGAAATATATAAGTTACAACTATCAGGAACAAGTGAAATTTTAGGGATTATATCATTAGAAAAAATCCCAGAAGAGTGGCGAGTACACATTAGACTTTTAACCGTTTCAAAAGATAACAGAGGAAAAGAAAAACAGTATGACGGAATTGCGGGGAATTTAATAGCGTACGCAGCTAGAATCGCGGTTAAGGAATATGCTGAATATGCCTGTGTATCCTTAAGGCCAAAAAGTCAAATTGCCCAACATTACATTGACAAATACAATATGAAATTAACGGGTATGACTTTGAGTATAGAGGTGCCTGAAATTTTGGATTTAATTAATCAGTATGACCATGAAAAGTAAAACTAATAAGGATCTTATTGCAGATGCTGAATATGGATTAGATTCAAGGTATAATTCAAAGAAAGAACGAGAATCAGAAGCTGCATCATTAATGGAAGCACGATTAATGAGAATGAAGAATTTGTCTAAAGAGCATATTATTCGAGCAAAACTCATGCAGCTAAAGTTAAAAATGGAAGCATATATCGAGCAACCAATGTATGATGATCAAAATCACTTTGCTGATTTCCTAAAAATATATGTAGACACCATTTATTCAACAAGAAATCACTTTGCTGAGGATATTAATATTACACCAATCAGGCTTAGTCAAGTAATTAACAATCACCGAGATCCCAAAGATGAATTTATTATGAAGTTAATGATTCATTCTGAGAAGGTATTTGAAAAGATCTGTAGTTTTCAAAAGGAAATTTGGTACCAAGTATATTTTCATGAGAAATTATGTGACACCATGTCAAGCCAAGTAGAATGGAGAACAAAGCTTGAAAAGGATGTTAAGTTTAGTACAGTAATAGATTAGAAAATTACTCATGAATATGAACCGGCATATGAAGTGAAGATTGAGGTTTTTTTGTTGGGAGGGGAGTAATAAATAAAACGGAGCATAATGACCCCCTAGATTAAAATAATTTGCAGCCCTCTTCCCCTTGGCAAAGCTCTTTTCCATAATAATCCTTTTGTTGGTTAGATTTTGGCTAAAGCCGGATGCTGTATTACCTACTCAATCTCAATAGGAATGAGCTAAAGCCCATTCCTATTGAGATTGAGTAGGTGTTTTTTGGAATCTGGCTTAGTTTCTAATCGTGAAGCCTGAGGGGCTTCAACTACAATAAGTAAGGGTGGCAACCTTTTGACAGGCAAAGATTTGAGTTTAAGGAACAGGTTATAGGCTTTGCGTATGGGTTTTATCTTAAGCAACGGAGCATATTGACCCCCTAGAAAAAAGGTTTATTGCTCGTTTCTCTTTGGTATAACCCAAATTAATTTTTTTGTTCGCTTGATTTTGGATTTTACCCTTGTATCCATAAAAAATAAAATCAGCTAAATCCAATCGTCTTCTTTTTTACGTAGGTAGGTTTTCAAAGGTGATAAATACGCACTATTCTTTAACTAAATAAAAATTGAAATGAAAAATTCTAACCTAATTAAAGGCCTTCTTGGCTTTTCTTTGCTCGCTTTTGCTTCATGTGATGATAATGACATGATGGATATGGATAAGCATGGGGCAACTTTATTTGTTACCAGCAACGCCAGTGGTGATATCAATACCTATCAGTTTGAAGAAGATGGAGGGGTGGTAATGAATATGTTTACTACGCTTTCTACGGGAAATGAAGGCGTTCACTACGATGAGACCAATGATGACCTTATTGTGGCTTCTAGGAGTGCACTTCAAGTAAATGTATATGCTGATGTTTCCAGTGTTTTGATGAATCCCTCACTTGCTTTAAACTTGGGAGGTTCCAGTGCTGCAGAATTAATGAATCCAAGGGCCATGGCGGTAAACGGAAATACTGTGGTAATTGCTGACAATCAGCAAAACCAGTTTTTCGTCTATACAAAGTCTGGCAACAGCCTGATGTTGAAGAATACTTTTGATATTGATTTTGCTGTCTGGGGAATTGAATTTATTGGTGACGACCTATTTGCAGTAGTGGATAAAACAGCTGACCTGGCAGTATTTACTAATTTTTCGTCAAACACTTCGGATGGAATGCTACAAGCCTCAAAAAGGGTTACCATTGAAGGTATTGTACGTACGCATGGACTGGCGTATGATGCGATGAAGGACATGATGGTGATGACAGATATCGGTGACGCTGAGAATACTGAAGATGATGGAGGGTTTCATCTTATTAAAGATTTCAATAGCACCTTCAATAATACCTCCGATGGTGGAACTATCGGGATGTCTGCTCAGACAAGAGTGGCAGGTGCTGCCACGATGATGGGTAACCCCATTGATGTGGCTTATGACGGCGAATCCGGCACGGTATATATTGCAGAAATTGGAAATGGTGGAGGTCGTGTACTGGCCTTTTCCGGTTATGGAAATGGTGGAAATGTATCTCCTACATGGAATGTAGCTCTTAGTGGAGCCAGTTCTTTGTATTTGGCTACTGATTAATTTGCTGTGAGTACGAAAGTTCAGTTGGTATAAGTAGAGTTGATAATATTGCTCGGACCATTGTGGGAAAGGTGAAATTTCATAAGGTGAAGAGGGACATTTATATGTCCTTCTTTTTTAGGTTTACGCTATAGAATTTGAGATGAGAGCAGAACCTGACGGCTTGAATGCTTTCTAAGTTTTGTGGTCAAAACAACTTTAACAAAATTCAATATTAATACTATTTTTACCTAAATTGTGGCTAAAGCCGAGTGCTATAATTACCGCTTTTTTAAAATGGGCTAAACCCCATTCCTTTTGAGTAGATATTTTTTATAATATAGCTTATTTGATATTCAAGAAGCCTGAGGGGCTTTAACAACAATAATAACCACGGGTGGACATCCTGTGGATAGGAAAGTAACCATCAAATCTGCAACCCTGAAAGGGGTTGAACAGGAGCCTTGGAGCTGGAATTGTCATTTTATGATGGGAGCCCACATTTTGTGAGGAATAAGGAAACAGTTATATTATTCTTTTCCTGCTGGTTGTTGATCATTTGCTTCGTTGTATCTTTATGGGGAATGGAGATAGGCCTATGAGGCGAGAGTCTAAGGGCAATTCAACCAAACTATTCACGCGATGAAAATTTGTATTGCACAAACAAGTTCTGAAAAAGGAAACATTCAATTGAACATCCAAAATCACTTGGAATTAATTCTACGTGCCATAAAGCACAATGCTGACTTGATAATTTTCCCTGAACTTTCTATAACCAACTACGAACCTTCCATTGCCAAAAAACTTGCAACAGCTATAGATACCAGCCTTTTCAATCCATTTCAAGAACTAGCGGATAGAAATAAGATTACGATTGGATTAGGCATGCCTACAAAATCTACTGAAGGAATAAACATCAGTATGTTGATTTTTCAGCCCAACCATAAGGGAATTGAGTATTCCAAGCAAATATTACATTCAGACGAATTACTATACTTTGTAAGTGGAAACAAGCAATTTTTTCTAAATATTAAAGGGAAGAAGATTGCGGTTGGGATTTGCTATGAAACCTTACAAAGGGAACATTTTATAAATGCCCACCACCTTGGAGCTGATATTTACATTGCCAGTGTAGCAAAATCTAAAGACGGTATTGAAAAGTCCTACAAGTATTTTTCCAAAACCGCAATTGAATACAAAACCCCAATTTTAATGTCGAATTGCGTTGGCCCTTGCGACAACTTTATTGGTGTGGGACAAAGTGCAGTTTGGAACAACAAAGGTCAAATAATTGGGAAATTAGATGACAAAAATCAAGGGTTATTAATATTCGATACCGTAAATGAAGTAATAGAAATTGAACAAGTATAAATTGAAAAAAAAGGAATTATTTGGTCGATTTTAGAATTAATACCAATTAATTTCGAGATGGGATATTTTGTAGTATTTTATGGCCTAACCTATCGGAAAATTTTAGTCCGAAAAGTTTATTTCATAATCTGGGATAATCGAGTTAGCTTGATTAATACCTGCCAACAATGCCTACATTGAAATTCCCCATAGGGCCGTAGCCTCCTTCAAAAAAGAAACCGAAATTTTTGGCAGGATAAAAACCAACACCGGTCAATAATCCTGCAGCATAATTGAGGTCCTCATTGGTTCGGTAAAGCATATAGTTGACTTGGTCTTCTGGCAGGTGACCATTCGATCTATCAAATTTATCATCTACTGTGTTTAAAGTTACACCTGTATAATACCTAATATATACATCCCACTTTTCGGGCTTAAGATGGACTTGCAATTGATTGCTCAAAAATGAGGTAAGGTGTACGGTAGCTCTTAATCCTATAGGGATGAAATTTTGGTCGTAATATAAAACTTTACTGTCTGACCCCATTACAGATAAAAAGGAGTATTGCCTCTTTTGATAACCAACAAATACTCCTGTACTTATAAATTCCCCAAGGCCATAATCAAAAAACAATTCTTTGTAGAAATCATTGTTGCCTTGTAAATACCTGGTGTTATTTAAGCTAGTCCCAAGGCCAAATATTTTTGTCCCCTTTACTGAATAATTCTCAGCATTATGTTGGGCAATTGCAGTAATTCCGGTGGCTATAAAAAAGGCGGCGGCAAATACTATCCTGTTCATAATCAAATCCTTAAAATGTGATTCCCTTGCCTATTGGATCCAACTTTTGGAGTTTTGTGCTACGGCAATTATTTTGCTTACTGTGACTTAGATATTAATACCAGTTAAAGTTAAACTAAGTCTTAAATAATTCAAAATAAATCTGGAAACGAGTTTTCGTAAATACATCAAAAGGGGGGCTAAGTAAATATAGAGTGTAAAAAACCGATTGTAATTTCGGTTTTGATTTAACCCGGATTATGTAATAGGATTTCTCCGCCCTGACAATGTCAGGGGTGAAGCCTGTCCCGTGTTTACGGGAAGTGTTGCAATCGCAAGAAAATCAGGCTGTTTGGAGATTTTAGCATAGCACCGCTATGGTGAAATTGAAAACAGCAACGAAGTGGCTGATTTTGAAGCGATTTCAGCACGTAATAGATTGTCAATTGCATATTTCGGGTTTAAGAGAATAGGGAGTATCAAATGGTTTTTACCTTATTTTTTTTCCAACGGCTCTTTTTTTATCACCTTGATTTATGCCTTAATAAAAACCTTTCTTCTCTTATACAATCCGATCACTGAATTTTAGGGCAAAAATCGTATATTATCAATTCTTTTTTAAAATAACCAAATCCAAATACGATGAAAAAAATAGTATTATTTGCTGCTTTATTCCTGATCCTGTTTCAGGTAAAGGCAGAATTAGAATTGCCTAAAGTTTTTGCCGACCATATGGTACTGCAAAGAGGCCAGGAAATACCTGTTTGGGGTAAAGCAGATCCTAAACAGTGGGTCAATGTGACCTTTCAGGGCAAAAAATACCGTGTAAAAGCAGATAAAGAAGGACAGTGGATGTTGAAAATGGACGCTTTCCCTAAAGGAGGCCCCTATATTCTTTCCATCAATACAAAAAAAGAATCCAAAGTTTTGGAAAACGTTATGATGGGTGATGTTTGGTTGCTTGGTGGACAATCCAATATGGAGTGGCCATTGATAAAGACAAACAGTGGTGAAGACAGTATCAAGACAGCAAACCATCCTAATATCCGACTTTTTGAAGTGGGAAGAAACCTTAGCTTGGAGGAAATAGAAGAAGTTCCTGAGGCAAAGTGGTCTATTTGTTCTCCTGAGACAGTAGCCAATTTCTCTGCTATCGGTTATTATTTTGCCAGAAGGATTGAAACTGATATGGATGTGGCTGTAGGCCTATTGGACATCAACTGGGGAGGAACCCTTTCTGAAGCATGGACCAGTGCAGATGCCTTATTGACGCATGCTGATTTCAAAGAGAGAGTGACAAAAAACCAAATGGAAGGCCCAAAGGATTTCTCAGATCCTGATTTGAAAAAACCCAATAGCTGGCCAACCAGTTTGTTTTACGGCATGTTGGAGCCAGTGATACCTTTTGCGATTAAAGGAGCCCTATGGTATCAGGGTGAATCCAATGCATCAAGGGCATATCAGTACAGGGAAATTTTTCCATTGATGATTGAAGACTGGAGAGCCCAGTGGGGACAAGGGGATTTTCCTTTTCTATGGGTGCAATTGGCCAATTTTAGACAGCCTAAAGCTGAGCCTGTGGATAGTGACTGGGCAGAACTAAGAGAAGCACAAACCATGACCTTGTCTCTTCCCAATACTGCGCAAGCCGTAATCATAGACAAAGGTGAAGCCAATGACATCCACCCTAGGGACAAATGGACAGTGGCAGAGCGTCTTGCCAAAGGAGCCAAGAAAATTGCTTATGGTATGGATGTAGTTTACAGTGGTCCTACCTATAAATCTATGGAAATTCAAGACGACCAGATTCGTATAAGCTTTGACCATATTGGTTCAGGCTTGGTAATCAATGATAAATATGGTTATGTTAAAGGATTTGCTGTTGCGGGTGCAGACAAAAAGTTTCATTGGGTATCAGGTAAGCAAGATGGAGATCAAATTGTTTTGGAGACCGGAGATATCAAGAACCCTGTAGCCGTAAGATATGGCTGGGCGGACAATCCTGATGACGTTAATGTATACAACAAAGAAGGGCTTCCTGCCAATCCATTCAGAACAGATGATTGGAAAGGCATTACTTATGGTAAAAGATAAGTTAGCTTAATAAAATAAAACCTCTGGATTGCTGCATTATTAAACACAGCAGTCCGGAGGTTTTTTTTATGGTTAAACAGGATTCGAGATAGGGAAGAATGTAATTTAATCAAGCGAACTATAGAGATTTTGTCAGCATTGTTGCAAAATAAAAGGCAACAATACCGCCAAAATCATTTAATATACATTCATTGAACCACGGGCTGCACCCGTGGCTGAGATATTACGCCCATTCTGGGCTGATGAAATTGAAACCTTTAATCTTAATTTAATAGGATTAATTTTTTAACAGTAGACGCTAAAGTGTTAGATGGAATTACGCAATAGGGTTCTTCGTGATTTGATCACATAATGGAAGGTCTACTGCATATTTCGGGGGTAATTACCAAAATTTTATTTTTTCTATGGCAGCGATTAGCCGCTGTATGTCTTCTGGAAAGACGTGACCAATATGGCCTATTCTAAAAGTAGCGGCTTTGGATACCTTACCTGGATATATTACAAAGCCTTCTTCTTTAAGCAAATGGTATAATTTGTTGAAAGAAAAGTCAGGACTTGAAGGCTCATGAAAGGCCGTAATAATGGGTGACTGGTCTTTTTCAGAAAGAAAAGCTTCAATTCCCAAATTTTTCATTCCCCTTACCAACGTTTGGTGGTTACTGACATACCTTTTGTATCTGGCGGAAATGCCCCCTTCTTCTTTTAATTCTTCAAGAGCTTGTAAAAAGGCGCGAACTGTATGGGTAGGAGAGGTGAAACGCCACTTTCCCGGGTCATTTTCCATGGCCTCCCATTGGTCATATAGATCTAGAGAATGGCTTTTTGAATTGCCTTTGCATGCTTCTAGGACCTCTCTTCGAGCAATGATAAAACCAAACCCAGGTACGCCCTGAATGCATTTATTGGCACTACTAATCAGGAAATCGATTTTTGGGGCCTTGATATCAAGTGGGATACCTCCAAAGCTACTCATAGCATCCAGAATAAAGCATTTTTTGTATTTCTCAGCAAGCAAGGCAATGGGCGCATAATCATTAAGCATACCCGTGGTAGTTTCGCTGTGCACCATTCCTATATGGGTAATGTCTGGATTTTGCAAGAGCAGTTCTTCCACTTTTTCAGGACTGGGTTGCAAATGCTCTTCCAGATCTAAAACTTGCAAATCAATGTCCATTAGGGAAACTATCTTAGCCATTCGCTTACCATAGGCACCATTTGAAAGCACCAATATTTTATCTTTTGGTTTTAAGCAGGTCCATAAGACGGCTTCTACTGAAAAGGTACCACTTCCCTGCATTAAAACACTAGTGTAGGAATCCCCTCCATTACTTAATGCAAGTATTGCGCTGCGAATATTTTGTACGATTGATTTGTAGTCTTCATCCCATGTACACCAGTCGCGGTTCATGGCCTCTCTGACCGTTTTACTTGTACTTAAAGGGCCTGGGGTAAGCAGTAGGTAAGGATTATCTGGTATCATATTAAGGTAAATTGCGGTGGATTTTTCAATCAAATATAATCTATCTTGGAATTGATTCTTGTCAAAAAAGCATATTATTGACAAGAAAAATCATCAAACAATATGTGCATAAGAAAAGTACCTTTTTTACCTGGCGCCAGTCAAAAAGGGTTGGCCTTTCTTTTAGTACTTAAAAAGACTAATGCTAAAATACCTGCGAGTGTCAGTGAAATGGTGATCCGATTTAAACCCTGCTTGTTTCCGTAATTGAACAAGGTCTGAAAGATTGTACTTTTGGGAGATCTCCATGTGTACAGGTTCGTTTCTTTCAAAGGCAATTGTTTGACCAGCCACCTGAACGTTTTGCTGAACTTTGCTAATAAGGAAGCTTTTGGTGGTTCCACTTAAGGGGTCGTAACTTGCAAAGTGGTCAAAGTCCTCGGGAATAAAATTTCCCTCCAATTCTCTATTAATACGGTGAAGGAGGTTCAGGTTAAACCTTTTGGTGATTCCTTCAGGATCGTCATAAGCCATTAAAATGGTGTGTGGGTGTTTCTTCAAATCTGCTCCAAGCATGAAAAAATCGCCATCACTTAAATATTGACGAACAAACTGTAGAAATTCTACTGCTTTTTCACCTTCAAAATTGCCGATATTACTTCCCATGAATAGGACTATTTTCGGGTTTTGCCTGGGTTTGATTTTTTCAAGTGTTTGAAAATAATCCCCAGCTATGGGCAATATGTTTAAACCTGGAAACTTTTCCCCAATCACTTTCTTATTAAATTCAAGAATATCAGTAGAAATATCAAGGGGTAAGTAATTTATATTTTTTCCTGCTTTAAGTATTGCTTCAAGGAAAATGGCTGTTTTTGTTCCATCTCCTGCACCCAATTCTACGACATCATAAGTGTTGTTTGGAAGTAGGTCTATTATTTCATGGCTTCTATTGCGTAAGATTTCAGTTTCACATCCCGGCAGATAATAACTATCCATCTGCATGATTTCCTGAAATATTGCCGATCCTTTATCATCATAAAAATACTTTGAAAAAAGTCGCTTGGGTTGTGAATTCAGACCTTTTAGTATGTCTTTTTCGAAAATTGTGTTCTTCATAGTGATTGGGCAAGTCTGATTCCTGAAAAAATCCATTGGGAAGGGGGTGCAAAGAAATTACGGTAAGTTTTTCTGCTATGGTCTTTAGCTGTTGCTACTGATGCTCCTCTAAGCACTTGCTGGTTGACCATAAATTTACCGTTGTATTCTCCCAAAGCACCAGGAGCTTTTTTAAAGCCTGGATAGGGTAGATAGGCACTTGCTGTCCATTCCCAAAGTTGACCCCAGCTAAACTGATCTGCAGCTACTTCCCATTCAAATTCTGTGGGTAACCTCATCCCTTTCCATTCCGCAAAAGCAAAAGCCTCATAAAAACTTACGTGTTGAACAGGTAAATCGGGATTTATCGCTTGTAATCCGTTAAAGGTATAGTTCTGCCACTCACCTTTTACTTTGTGCCAATAAAGAGGCGCTTTTATTTCATTTTTACTGATATAATCCCAGCCATCAGAATGCCAGAGGTTGAAGTCTTTATATCCTCCGGAGGCTATAAATTCCATGTATTCCTGATTGGTAACCAGGATTTTGGAGATGCTATAAGGTTCTAAAAATACCCGGTGCCTTCCAAGTTCATTGTCATAGGAGAATTCGTCACCGGAAAAACCAATTTGCTTTATTCCTTCGGTAACTTCCACCCAACCTGCTTCTTTGGTTTCTGCCTTGGTAGTGAAATCATCTCCATACTTGGGGAAGGTAGGCTGGTTGCCCAGGATGTATTTGATGTCGTAGACCAGAAGTTCCTGATGTTGTTGTTCGTGGTTGATCCCAAGCTCAAGAATTTCCAATATTTCTTTACTTGCATCACCATTTTCAAGTAAGGCTAAAACCGCATCGGTTACGTATTTTCTATAGGCCATGACTTCACTGACAGGGGGCCGGCTCATCAGCCCTCTGTTCGGGCGCAAGACCCTGTCGCCAGCATTGTTATAATAGCTATTGAACAAAAAGGCGAAGTCTTCATCGTATACCGCGTAACTACCCGAGAAAGGGATTAATAAAAACTGTTCAAAAAACCAGGTGCTGTGGGCCAGGTGCCATTTGGGTGGAGATACCTCAGCTATGGGTTGAGGAACATAGTCTTCCACTTGTAATGGGGCGCATATTTTTTCGGTTTGCATCCGACAAGTTTTAAACCTGCCTAAAAGTATTGGGATTGTTAGTGATTGCTGCTTTAATTCCCTTGCCATGAAAACTATTGTTTGTTGGGTTATTGTTTCTAACAAATAAATATAGGGATGGTTTTCACCATCCCTATATTTTCAGCAATTATCGGGCTAATATTCTTATGACTATATATTTCTTAGTCATAAAGTTCTACAATCATCTCTATTTCAACAGAAATATTGGAAGGCAATGAACCCATACCAATGGCTGCTCGGGCATGTTTGCCCTTTTCACCAAATACCTCTACCATCAAATCTGAAAAGCCATTGATGACTTGAGAATGTTGGGTAAACGAAGGATCTGCATTGACCATGCCTTTGGCACGAACAATATTTTTAACCCTGTTTAGGTCACCAATTTCAGCCTTTAAAGAAGAAAGAAGTGAAATACCTGCAAATCTAGCTGCAGCTATGCCTTCTTCCAGACTGATTTCACTGCCCAATTTACCTGTTACCTGAGAACCATCAGGCCTATCAGGTCCGGTACCAGCTAGGTAGACCACATTGCCTAAAGTTTTTGCTTTTAGGTAATTGGCTGTTGGTGGTTTAGGGGTGATAAGCTCGATTCCCAAATCTTTGATTCTTTGTTCAGCATCTACTCCATCTGTTTTTTGCTCTGTAGTTGCTGCTTTTTTATTGGATGAAGGTGGTCCACCACATCCAGCTAAACATAAGAAAGGAACCAACAGTATAAGTGCAAATTTTCTCATTTTATGATTGATTTTTTTAAAAGGATTTTTTTTCAACTTCAAATCAGGTTGCCAATGGAGGTCCACCTGGTACGGAGATCTTTTGTTTTCTTTGTTTGCTCTCCCATCTTTTGGCAGTAAACTGGGCAGTTAAGTATTCACCCATAAATACCTCTCCAGATATTTGGCCATTTTTTAACTTACCTGTAAACATGTAAATGACAGAATCTCCAGGTTTCCTGAAATGACTTCGGACTTTTACCGTGTCACCTTCGATTGTACCATACACATCCTGCTCAGCAAAGTCACTTTGATGCGTTCCGTTTAGCCAGTTGCCATCTTGCTCGAGGATCATGTGATGGGTGCTTTTGCTACTAAAGAAAGCCATTTCTATGTTCCACCTACCAGAAATGTCTGAAGCTGCGGCTGCCATGGAGGTGTCAGGAGAAGGTCTCTTTTTAGATAAAGTATCATGTAGTCGTTTGGCAACAACTTTTGCCTCTCCATCCTGCATTTGGCTAGGGGTAACATTGATTGAGGTCAATCCATCTTTGTTACCACTTCCAACGGCAATTCTTGGTTCTGACCTGCCGAAAAGCTCAGCAACTTCTTCGCCAGTAATATTGAATTGGTTTGGATCCCAACTTACGATTAAGCCCGGAGCTCTATTGTTAAGCCCTTCAGGAATGGTTATTTCGTGTGTTACTCCTTTTATTTTAGTGGCTTTATCCGCTATAAGGTTTAGCCATTCCATCCATCTGTCCCATTCTTTTTCATGGTCTCTGGTAGTCCAAGCTTCAACAGCTGCGAGCATACCAAGCATCTCCTCTTTTCCTACTTTATTGTCTCTACCCGGTCCGTGATGCGGAGAACTTGCCTGCCATGCAGAAAGCATGAGGTCTTTTCTACCTAGTAAAAGTCCGGCACACTGAGGGCCGCACATTGCTTTTCCACCACTGTATGCTACCATGTCCGCTCCACGCTCAAAATGAACTACAGGAATACTAAGGTTTTCAGCCGCAGCATCTACCATAATAGGTATATTTTGCTTTTTTGCTACTTTGGCTATGGCTTCCACCGACATAGGTTGCCCTGTAGAAGAACTTCTATTTGCTAGCAAATAGATCATGGCAGTTTTAGGATTGATGGCTTTTTCCAACTCTTCCATACTGTCAACTTCTACCACCGTAATACCAATGTTCCTTACCGCATGGTCATAAACATTTCTGGAATGTCTAGGGATAATCACTTCTGTTTTATCCAATCCGGATAAGTCAGGAATTCTAAGCAATTTTTCAGGATTACCTCCTGTAACACAAGCTGCAGTACCATGCTTCATTGCGGCCGCACAACCAGCAGTGATAATACCAAACTCAGCTTTGGTGATTTCAGCAAGTCTTTCTCCTATGGCAAATGCCAACTCATCGTATTGCACAAAGTTTTTGGAAGCTGCAGCCATTGCTGCGTGTACTTCCGGTCGTTCGATAGAACCACCTATAATCGTGAATGTACCTCGGCAATTGATGATTGGAACGACTCCAATTGATTTATAAATATCTTCATCAAGGGCAAGTGGTCCCTTGGCAACATTTTTATCCGGTGAAGCCATAAGTGGCGACATGCTCATAAGGCCTCCTCCAACAGGAAGGATGGCCAGGTTTTTCAACATTTCTCTTCTATCCATAACTTTTAGTGGTATTTATCTGCTGCCAAGCCATTAAGGTCATAAACGACCTTCCCGTCTTTTATGGTCAGCTCTGTTTCTAATTTATATTTACCTTTAATTTTCTTTTTACCTGCATCAATAAATCCATAGTCTCCTTGAAGTAACCGCAATAGTGTTAGATCGGCCACCGCACCTACACTTAGATGACCGAGGTCTTCTCTGTGTATGGCCTGAGCAGTTTTCCAGGAAGCTTTTTCGATAACCTCTTCCACGTTCATGCCAATATTGATGAATTTGGACATGACATTCAACATGTTCTTCATTCCGCTATTCATGCTAAAGCGGTGGAGGTCTGTACCAAAAGAATTGGGAACCAAACCCTGTTGGTAAGCTGGAATGGCTTGACTAAACCAAAAACCTGCACCACCGTGGCCTACATCGAAATTAATTCCTCTCTCATAAGCTGCTTTTACAAATGGGTGTAATCTGCCTTCTTCATCTATGATGGGTAATCTTTCGTCTATTTCTTCAAAGCTATGGGTAATGATGTCACCCGGGCGCATTTTGTTCAGTTGATCAGCCAATGAATATTCCGGCAGGTGACATTCCACCAATAAAGGCTTGCCGGCTTTTCCCGATGCCTTAAGTGCATTGTCGAAAGGAAGCCAGTCTGTGCCTGTATAATGCCCAATTTTAATCCCGACCAGGATATCTGGGTATTGTTTTAATGTTTCGTAGGCTTTTTCGGGATCCATGTCGGAGAGGTTTTCCTGTGTGGGGTTTCCACTCATTCCCGTTCCGGAGATATTTAAAAATGCCAGCACTCGTGTCTGTGAGGCATCTATTACATTCGTTTTGAAAGTCTCGAAATTTCGCCATCCTGAAGTACCCGCATCTACTACTGTAGTAACGCCTGAACGAAAGGTGAAGTCGTCAGGTGAAACACTGTAAAAGCCGTCTGCAAAAGTCTTGTTTTTGCTTCCTACAAATACATGGGTATGCGGGTCAATTAATCCAGGGCTGAGGATCATTCCTGAAGCCTGAATTACCTTTTTCGCCCCATTTTCCGGTAGAATTTTAGAGACTGCTGCTATTTTCCCGTCTGCTATACCCACATCCATGGTGTCACGGATTTTGTTTTTTGCATCTACAAGATAGGCTCCTTTAATGATAAAATCGTAATTCTGGCCAATTGCTTGCAGATTGTAAGCGACACAAAAGCATATAATGAGAATAAACTTCATGTTAATCGATTACTATTTAAATTCCGATTCCCAATAGGGAGCACTCAATCCGTTCAAGTCCCAAACAATCCTACCTGCGCGGATAGTCATTTCGGTTTCCAATCGTTTGTCACCATCGATTTTTGTCCTTCTAATGTCTAAGAAGCCAAAATCTCCTTCTCTTAGCGTAAAAATAGCTATATCTGCCTCAGCTCCTACATCGAGGTTTCCGAGATCTTTTCTATTGATAACCTGTGCGGGGTTCCACGTTGCTCTAAGCACTACCTCTTCCATGCTCAATCCCATGCTCATGAATTTTGAAAGCAAATTGGCCATGTCTTTAAAACCACTGTTCATGCTTTGGCTATGCAGGTCAGAGCTTATCACATTGGGTAAGAACCCCTGTTGGATGGCTGGAATTGCTTGCCGAAAGGAGAATGCTCCCCCTCCATGACCTACGTCGAAGTTGATGCCTCTTTTTTGAGCTTCAAAAACGAAAGGTTTGACTTTTAGATCCTCATCGACGATGGTCTCTCTATTGTTAGGGCCATAGGAAAAGGTGTGGGTGAAAATATCACCAGGCCTTAGGTGTTCCATAAATAATGATTCGATTGAATTTGGTGGTTGGTGTTCACCAAAGTCTACCATAACCGGGACTTCTGCCAATTTACCCGCTTCAACAGCCAGGTCTACCTGAGTGAAGTCTCCCCAATAATGGGCAGATTTTATGCCTACTAAAATATCCGGAAACATTTTTGAGATCATATTGGCGGTCATGGTTGGATTCATGTCTGTGACATCCTGCTCTTCCAACCTTCCATACATCCCGGTACCTACTATATTTAGTAGAGCCAAAACCCTTGTTTGGGATTGGTCTATGGTTTGCTTTTTAAACTGACGGAAATTTCTCCATCCTGAAGAGCCTGCATCTACCACGGTAGTGACTCCCGCTCTGAATGTAAACCCATCAGGAGGTAAGCTGGTCAATGCATTGGCAATATAAGAATCTGTGTCCGCACCATTGAAAACATGTACGTGCATGTCTATCAGCCCAGGGGTTACATAATAACCTTTAAGGTCGATGGTCTTTTTTGCGGTCTTTTCAGGAATATTTTTGGCAACTTTAATAATCTGCTTACCAGAGATAGCGATGTCCATGGTTTCACTGATCCCGTTTTTAGGGTCTATTACATGGCCTCCTTTTAGCAATAGGTCAATGTTTTGTGCGTTACCGGTCAAACAAATAAGTAAGAAGGACAAGGTAAAGAAGGCAAATGTTTTATCGAGTAATTTAGGAAAAGACATGGGGAGTGAATGAGAGGTTTTCAACTATTTCACGCAGGAAGAATGGGTTTACCCTCAAAAGAGCATCGGAAATATTGCAAAAAAAATTGTTTAAACAAAGTCATATTTTATTAAAATTTCATCTATGTAAATAAACGCTTTTTATTCAAGATAAAAATTTACAAATTAACGGCTCATTTAATTTTACCCAAAACCAAAAACAATGGAGCCAGGCAACAAAACCAGTAAAAATAATATTTTTCAAAACATTTGGTTGTGGATGTTGGGGATTGGACCGGGGATTTTCTGTATTGGCTATACCATAGGTACCGGTAGTGTAACTTCAATGGCTAAAGCAGGCAGTGAGTTTGGAATGCAATTATTATGGGTTTTGGTTTTGAGTTGTGTATTTGCCTGGGTCTTGATGGAAGCCTATGGAAGGTATGCCGTGGTCACAGGGCAGACATCCATTTATAGTTTCAAGACCAAATTAAAGGGAGGGAAATTGATTTCCTTTCTGGTTGTTGGAGGAATTATACTTGCTCAATGGAATTCCTTGTCGGGGATCTTAGGTCTTAGTGCCAATGCGATCTATGAACTTTTCCTTTTGTTTTTTCCGGGTTTGGAAGGAGGGAGTTCCTACTGGATTATATTGGGGATTGCCATCATTCTAATCCTGATCATGTATGGCTTTTTATGGGTAGGCCAATATTCGTTTTTTGAGAAGGTCCTGGTAGTGTTTGTAACGATCATGGGAGTCTCTTTTATTATTTCCATGTTTGTGGTATTGCCTGATCCAGGGCAAATGGTCAAAGGATTAATTCCTAGTGTTCCTCAGGTAGCTGGAGGGAAATTATTGGTGGCCGCATTTGTTGGTACCACCATGGCAGCACCTACTTTCGTGGTACGACCTTTATTGATGAAAGGAAAAGGATGGGGACCGACCAATACCAAGGATCAGTCTAGAGATGCATTGACTGGGGCTATTTTAATGTTGATTATCAACCTGTCAATTATGGCAGCAGCTACAGGAGCATTACATGCAGAGGGAAAGACCATAGACAAGGTGATGGACATGGTGTATCTACTGGAACCTGTTGCTGGTAAGTTTGCGGTAGCTTTATTTATGACTGGGGCTTTAAGTGCTGGATTATCCTCCATTTTCCCAATTCTAATGGTAGCCCCACTACTTGTTGCAGATTATAAAGAAGGGGAGTTGGATACAGGATCCGTTCGTTTCAAGGTTTTGACAGGAGTAGCATGCTTGGTAGGATTGACAGTGCCAATTTTAGGTGCCAATCCAATATTTGCTCAGATTTTAACACAGGTGGCTGCCGTGTTCGTATTGCCATTGGTCATTGCTTGTATAACGTATTTGGTCAATCAAAAATCCTTAATGGGGGATCAGAAAGCAGGCTTCTTTTTGAATATTGGCTTGTTAGCAGCATTTGTTTTCGCTTGTGTTATTTCTTACACCGGAGCAGTGGCACTGCTTGAGTTGTTGTAAAAAGCTGATGGATCTTGGGTGAATAGGTGGTAATATTCAAGCCAAGGCCTAACGGGAGTCAAGGTCTATGGATACTTGATTTACTGAATCATTCAAAACCCAATTCCATTCTATATAGGGTGACATAGTTTTCTTCGACATCAAATAGATCGGGGTTTTTCAATGCGATTATTTCATTGCTTTTGTTGACGATATTGGGGTAGTACACCCCATTAGGAAAATTGACCTTGCTGTCCAGCACATTGTAATCTTTATCCAAGATGACGGCATAAAAGGTATCTTTCTTTTCCATCTCCATTTTGGTTTGATTGGGGAAATTTGCCTTTATATCCTTTTGTTCCTGATCTGTCAGACCCTTTCTGTAGACAATAACCGTATAATCATCCATAAATAGGATGTCATTGATATTTCCTGGGCGTTTACCAGCGTTAATGTCAAAAAATTGATCGCTATTTTTCATCTCTACGCTCTGGTATTTGTTCATTCCTGTGATTTGTAAATCAATGGCTTTTTCGAAAGTAATCCCATCATCATTTTCCTTGTATAGATAAACAAAGGGATCAAACCATGTTGATACCAACCAGTCATTCCCTTTATTTTTGATTACGGGAACATATATGCCATGATTCATGCCGTCCTTAAAAACGCTTTGCTCAGGTATTTTTAAATATGGTTTTGTCTCACCAGTTTTTGAATTGTGCTTTTCAAGTAGCGACTTACTGTAATAGTTTTTATAGAACTGTTCTCCCATTCCATCTATGAAGTCTTCATCTATAAGTGGTTTGATATAATACATCTCTTCTCCACTTTGCTTTATTAAAGGTAGGTGAGGTGGGAAAAACAAATAGTTATGTGGATAGGGAATTTTTGCCTCAGGAATGATGCTTGAGTCTGGGTTGAGTTTTACAAAACCTTTTTCCATGTCATAAATAATTATGGCTCCATTAAGAAATCCTACGCTTCCAGGATTTGAAAGTGCATTTGGCCCTTCTTCAGGAATAGTAAAATGGGAAGTAATGGCTCCTTTACCATTTACCTGAAAAATCTGGCGTATTCCAATTCCTGCATTTGACAAAAGGTAATGGTCTGATAGTGGATCATAGCCCTTAAGATGTAAGGGGTCTAAGTTTTCAATATTGATCGAGTCCCTAACTGCGATGGAAAATTTTCTTTGAGCTGTATTCTCTTTTGGGGGATTGCAGCTTAGACCTAGTCCTAGAGCGATAAAGAATACTCCGCTATTTACAATGGTATATAATCTTTTCATTTTGGCTTTTCCATTACAGATTGTTGATAAAAAATAGATTGCGATTTTAACAGGTGTTTTCAACTAAGAATGTAATGTATTTATAAATAATGTGGGATAAAAGTAAATTGGATGAATTTAAATCTTGCATTTATTGAGCAGATGCATGGTTCACCTGTTGAGGTCCCTGAGCCTGTCGAAGGGTGTCGAAGGGGCCGCTCAAAACTCATACTAAGCCTCGGAATGACGATTCTTTTATGTATATGTCATTGCGAACCCTTTATTGTGGAGGTGCTGCGTAGAGAAAGGGTGCGGCAATCTTATCACGTTGGAGATTCCTTCGAACTCTTATGCTCAAAAGCCCCGCAAAGCCTACTGATGACAGATTTTAATATTATCCGGTAAGGGGCCACTGGCATTAGCGAAAAGCGGTTTCAATGTTGAACTTACTGAAAGCTAATGCCCTACAAATGCCAACTCACTTACACCCTGGGTCGCACCTCCTGCGTCGGCTTACCCAGGGCTACAAAGATTGCACCCCACTGGGGTGCGGCATTGGATATTGTCATCTGGATTGCTGCATTTCGAAAATGTTAAGCCTCGGAATGATGGTTTTGTTTGGGCCGATTATTTTGAAATTTTAGCCCTTATGTCAGCTACTTCATCTTTTGAGACGGCCGAGGCCTTGTTATCAAAGTTTTGTCTGATAAAGGTCAATACTTCTGAAATCTGCTCATCGCTTAAAAACTGATGGGCTGGCATTACATTATCGTACAATTCTCCATTGACTTCGATTTCCCCATCAAGTCCCTGAAGAACGATATTGATAAGTTTGTCTTTGTTTCCCGTTACCCAATCCGTTTGTCTTAGGCCTGGGATTCTTCCAGTAGCGCCATTTCCATCTCTTTGGTGACAAGGGGAGCAATAAGTATTGTATACTTTTTTACCTTCCGGGAGTTGACCTTTGTCTTGATTGTCTTCTTCAGGGTGTGGGTTGCGAATATTGGCGACAAGTTTTTGCTCTTCCATTTTAGCTAATTCAGCCTCTCCAAATGAAGCTTTGTCTCCTTTATATAGAATCCTCCAGATTTTACCTTTCCTGGAGTCTGATACATACAATGAACCGTCCGGTCCTTGAGCTAGTCCCATGGGCCTGAATTCCGCATCACTGGTATTTACAATAAGTTCTTTACCTGCGAAACCATTGGCAAAAACCTCCCACTCCCCACTTGCTTGTCCATTTTTAAATGGTACAAAAGCTACGAAATACCCTGATTGTTGATAAGGTGATCTATTGGTAGAACCATGAAAAGCGATAAAAGCCCCATTTTTATACCGATCAGGAAATTGATCTCCTGTGTAAAATAATAGGTCATTGGGTGCCCAGTGTCCGGGAAATCCCATAACGGGATCGTCCATATCTGCACAGCGACCAATAATTTCACCATCACCGCCATATTCAGGTGCGAGTACCTTTTTGCCCTTGATCTGATCGTAATAACAATAAGGCCAGCCATAATCTCCACCTTCTTCGACACGAATAAATTCCTCCGAAGGAAGAACCGCACTTTCCCAAGGGCTAAAAGTCTCTGGGTACAATAAGTGGAGGTTGTCTCTTCCGTGCATGACCAGGTAGAGGTTTTTGTCCTCCTTATTATAATCCATGGCTACTACACTTCTAATTCCTGTAGCGTACAATTCCCCATCTTTTTGGGTCATGTTTAATTTATCCATTTTAAATCGCCATACCCCGCCATGCTCGATCAATTCAGGACAAGGATCTAAGCCTGTTGACCCTGGTATTCCTCCAGGTTTGTTAGCCATATCCTGACAGGCATTGGAGGGACTTCCGAAAGGCACATACATGTATCCTTCTTCGTCAAAAGACATGGGTTTAGTAATGTGCCAGTGGATTCCATGTTCATGGTCATCTGTAAGGATTATTTCCATTGGGCTGTCGGGCACCAATTTGTCTGGAACAAGTTTATTTCTATACACTACCCTAGCAGCACTATAATATAGATAGCCGTCGTGGATCCGCATACCATTGGCGAGACTTCCTTCATCTTTATAATCTCCAAAATGAGTTACAATATCTGCCTTTCCATCTCCCGTGGTATCTCTAAGTGCGACGTTGCTACCTTTGCCTTTAGCATAACTTAGTTTAACATATATATCGCCATTGTTATTTACTGCTAAGTGACGGGCCTTGCCAATACTATCCACTACAACAAGGGCACCAAAACCACCGGGCAAAATCAATCCGTCATTATTAGGGTCAGTTTCGGGTAATTCTAAAGGTGTCGTACAAGAAATGAGTTGAAAGCAAAAAAAAGAAATAAAAATAAAAATTGTTATGAGTGGTTGATTGGAGTTTTTCATGGTCTTACGTGAAAATTTCACGATAATTAATAAAATTCTAAGATTTAAACAATATAATTTCCAGAAAGATAGGACTGGATAGAAATTATTGCAATTTTCATAAAATAATACAAACAAAAAATAAAAGCTTTCAGCCAAAATAAAAGAATGAGAAAAATGAGACTAAATTCATTTAATTTTGATTGTTGGGCATTTACATAGCTAAAATATTTATTTTATTTATTGAGGGTAGTTAAAATTTTTACTTTTTATCAGGTGTTATATTTAAATTAAATTATTTCAAAGGTAACTGAGTTGTTTGGAAAATATATTTTTCCTTATATTAGCGTTATAACCGCCCAATGTTAACGATAACCTTCCTCGAATTTCATAGTAATTTGAATGATTCTTAGTTTTTAAGACTAAAATTTCCATCGAAAAACTGTGAGTTTATGAAAGGTATTTGTTAATTGGGTTTTTAATTTTGTCTCGGATTATTCCGAAGGGTATTGCTGGTTATCAGCGATTTTCAAGTAAAATTAAACCATTGGAAAAATTCCAATAGTCATTTAATTAAATTTGTTCATTTTCTTATGAAAAAAAGATTACTCGTGTTTTTTCTGGCCTTGTTTACGATACAAGCAATGGCACAGAATCGAACCATCACAGGTACTGTGACGGACGCAGACGCTGATGCCCCATTGCCGGGAGTCAGTATATTGGTAAAAGGAACCAATACAGGTACTATCACTGACATTGATGGTAATTATAGTGTAGATGTTTCCAGTTCATCTGCCGTTTTAGTTTTTTCCTATTTAGGATATGGAAAGATTGAAAGAGCGGTTGGGAACAATAGTGAGTTAAATGTAGCTCTAGAGGCAGAAGAATCTGCTCTATCAGAGGTAGTAGTTACTGCTTTTGGTCTTGAGAGAGAAAAGAAAGCATTGACTTATACTGTTCAGGATGTAAGTACTGAAGAAATTACTCAAGCGAGAGAATTGAACGTAATGAATTCTCTTTCAGGTAAAGTAGCTGGTCTATCCATTAACCGTTCTGGTAGTGGTGTAGGTGGATCTACTAGGGTTGTATTGAGAGGTAACCGATCCATTAGTGGAGATAGTCAGCCTCTTTATATAGTTGATGGTGTTCCTGCTAAAGGAATTGAGACCCTTAACCCTGATGATATTGCTAGTATCAACGTATTGAAAGGTCCAAACGCGGCCGCTCTTTATGGTAGCCGTGCAAATAACGGTGCGATCGTTGTAACTACAAAAAGAGGATCAGCTGATGGTTTCAAAGTAAGTTTGAATACTTCTTACATGTTTGATAATCCATTGATATTGACAAATTATCAAAATGTATATGGTCAAGGAAGTAATGGTAATTATTCTCCAACTTCAGAATTTTCTTGGGGTCCTAAAATGGATGGATCTTCAGTTGCTTTCTGGTCTCCAGATCCAAATAGCAACATAGACTCTTATGAATTTTCTCCTCAGCCTAACAATATCAAGGACTTCTACCAAACTGGTCATAACTTAGCTACTACTTTAGCTATTAGTGGAGGAAATGAGAAAAACCAAACGTATTTCTCTTATACTTATACTGATGCTGCTGGTGTTGTACCTAACAATGAGTTGGGAAGACATAGTATTAACTTAAGGATCACAAATAAATTGACTGATAAATTGACTTTAGATTCTAAAATCAACTATATCCGTCAAGATATCAACAATCAACTTGCTCAGGGTGAAAATTATGCCAATCCTACAAGACACATTGTAAGATTGCCAAGAAACATCAGAACTGAAGATATCTCTAATTTTGAATATATTGATGCTTCTGGTGCTGCTAAGCAAAATTACTTCAATCCAGGATCCAATGGTGGAGCCAATCCTTATTGGCCATTGAACAGAAATCTTAGCAAGGATACTTTTGACAGAATCATTGCTTTTACTTCAGCTAATTATGAGATTTCTGAAGGTTTTACTGTAATGGCTAGAGCATCTTTAGACCGTACTTTCGGTGTAAGTGAAGAAAAACTTTACAATGATACTTATATCATTGCACAGAACGGTAGGTTCTCAGTAGGTCAATCAGAAAGCATGGAAATCAACACTGATTTCTTGATTTCTTATGAGAAAACTTTGAGTCAAGATTGGTATTTCAATATCAATGCTGGTGGTAACTCAAGAATCAATAGAAATTCCAGTTTGAATTCTAATACTGGTCAGAACATGATTGTTCCTAATTTCTTTGCTTTGAGCAATACTCAGCAAGTGGTTTCTTCCTATGGTGTAGGTAGTCCTAAAGATGTTAATTCACTTTACGGATTTGGTCAGTTAGCATGGAAAAATGCAATCTTCTTGGATATTACCGCAAGAAATGACTGGTCTTCTACATTGCCAAGAGCTAACTGGTCTTTCTTCTACCCATCTGTGGGTATCAATGCCGTTATCTCTGATTTAGTTGAATTCCCTTCTTGGTTTACTTTTGCTAAAGCAAGAGGTTCATTTGCTGAAGTGGGTAATGATACGAATCCTTACCAATTACAAAGAACTGCTGCTTTTGGAGCAGGTGGATTGGGTGGTTATGTATCTTTAAGTACGCAATTGCCTAATGCAAACTTGCTTCCAGAAAGCACAAGATCTATTGAATTAGGTACTGACTTGCGATTCTTGGATAACCGTTTGGGAGTAGATTTCACTTACTACAAAACCAACTCTTTCAATCAGTTGTTTACTGTTGCCTTGCCAGTAGGTTCTGGAGCATCTAGCTTCTTTACCAATGGTGGTGACGTTCAAAATGAAGGAATTGAAGTAGTGCTTAACATTACTCCAATGAGGAGAGCTGATTTCAACTGGAATATTACAAGTAACTTCGCAAGAAATATTTCAATGGTTAATGAAATCAATGACGAAAGACCAAGTATCGTTGTCGGAAGTGATTTCTTAAGAGAATTCAGAGTTGAAGAAGGTGAATTGTTTGGAGAAGTTTACTCTAGAGGGTATTTAAGAAATGAAGATGGTGCTGTTATCATTGGCGAGAATGGTGTTCCAAGAACAACTCCAGGTAAAACTGTAAGGGTTGCCAATTACAATCCTGTATGGACTGGTGGTATCCAAAACTCATTCAAGTATAAAAACTTCACTGCGAACTTTACAATTGATTTCAGACAAGGTGGTAGTATTGCTTCTTTCACAAATGCAGTTACTTTTGCAGACGGTGTGACTGAAGAAACACTTTATGGTAGAGATGGTGGTTTGATCTTCGGTGACAACTTCATGTCTCATGAAACTGCTGTAATGGAACTTGAAGATGGAACTTATGCGCCTAATACTATCGAAACAACTGCTGAGCTGTTTTGGGTAAATATGGGTGGTAGAAATGCTCCTATTGGTGAAGTGTTTTCTGTATCTGCTACAAACATCAGAATGAGAGAAGCTGTAATTGGGTATGCTATTCCTGCTAGTAAATTGGAGGGATTGCCTTTGAGTTCAGTTAGTATTTCTTTCGTAGCAAGAAACTTATTCTTCTTCCTAAACGAAGCTGGAAATATTGATCCGGATGTAACCGTTGGAACATCTGCTTCGGCTCAAGGATTTGATTCCTTCGCTCCGCCGACTGCCAGATCTTTTGGTTTTAATCTTAATTTAGGATTTTAAAAAATTTGAAGATGATAAAAATTTCTAAAATAGCAATGGGTTTATCCGTTGCAGCACTATCGCTTGGTGCTTGTACGGAAAACTTTGAAGAGTTAAACACCCGACCAGATGCACTTGTTGCAGACAACTTAGATATTGGTCTTTTGGGTAACGCATTTGCGAATGCACAGGCTCGTGCGATGTACCTTGCTCCCGGAGGAGGAACATCAGGTTTTCAGATTGCACAAAGTTTATTCGGTGACTTGTACTCTCAGTACTTTGCCACTACTCAGGTAAACTTTGACTCTGATCGTCATACACAAGTAGGTGGATGGTCAAACAGTGCTTGGAATTATTACTATGGACAAGCTGCTCCTGTTATTCAGTTTGTTGAAGAGTTTACTGAAGCAAATGAACTTCCTGTTGAAAATGCCATCATTAAAGTATGGAAAGTAGCTGGATACCATAGAATTACTGATTATTGGGGTCCAATTATCTATTCTAATTTCGGTAATGGTGAAACCAGTGTTGCTTATGATACTCAGGAAGAAATTTATAAAGATTTCTTTGTAACATTAGATGAGGCTGTAGCAGTATTGAAACAAAATACTGGTAAAAGTGCCTTTGTTGGTCATGACCAAATATATGGTGGTTCTGTTGACAAGTGGTTGACATTTGCCAATACTCTTAGGTTGAGACTTGCGATGAGAGTTAGGTTTGTAGAACCTGCTTTGGCAAAATCTGAAGCTGAGAAGGCTGTAGCTGACGGCGTAATGGAAACTAACGCAGATGGTGCTCAAATTCAAACTACTGTTAACTCAAGAAACCCTTATTGGATCATTACCAACTGGGGTGAGTACAGAATGAGTGCTTTGATGGAAAGTGTAATGGTAGGATATGATGATCCAAGAACTGGTGTGTTCTTCAGCGAAACTGTTAATTATCAAAACACTGGAGAGGGTATGCCTCACAAAGGATTAAGAAACGGACTTTCTAGAGAAGAATTAGGTACACCAAATCTTAACGATCTACATTCTGATATGGGAACAATTTTCCTAAATGAAGGTAGAGGAGGAAGTGCTGCTGGGGAACCTTGGAGAGTATTGAGTGCTGCAGAAGCTCAGTTTTTATTAGCTGAAGGAGCTGTTGAAGGATGGGCTATGGGCGGTACAGCTCAAGAGTTCTATGAAAAAGGAATTACCCTTTCTTTAACTGAGCCTAGAATTGCTGCTGATGCTGGTACTATAGCTGCTTATATCAATAGTAATAATACGCCAAGTGACGTAAGCTACTCGTTCAAACCTGAGTGGAATATTGCTGCGAGTTCAAATATTCCAGTAGCGTTTATGACTGGTGGAACTAAAGAACAGCAATTGGAGCAGATTGGAACCCAGAAATGGATTGCTATCTATCCTGATGGTTGGGAAGCGTGGGCTGAGTTGAGAAGAACCAACTACCCTAAGCCTTATCCTCGTTTGAACTCTGACAATGAGTTCGTCCCTGCAGATGTTGTAATGCCTAGACTAGTCTTCGTTCAGGGTGAATATTCAAATAACAGTGAAGCTGTTTTGGCTGCTGAAAAATTTCCTGAATTAGTAGGAGGAAACTTGAATAGCACTAAGCTTTGGTGGGATGCAAAATCAGATGATTAAGTAAAATTTAATATAGAAGTATAAAAAAAGTGCCGTTTTTAGCGGCACTTTTTTTAGTTTTATACCAAAATACTAATGCCATGAAATTTATTTCTAATTGCCTGATATACTGTTTTTTGATTTCTTTTCTTTTTTCCTGTAAGCAAGAGAATCCAAATGCCCTGTTTACTGAAGTGTCTTCCTCCTCAGGAATAGTTTTTAATAATCTGGTTAAAGAGTCCGATGCTTTTAATGTACTGAATTACGGTTATTTTTATCAGGGTGGAGGAGTGGCTGTTGGTGATATTGACAATGATGGTTTGCCAGATATTTATTTTACTGGAAATATGATGGCAAGTAAACTTTATTTAAATAAAGGAGATTTTAAATTTGAAGACATTACTGCCTCCGCAGGTGTAGAGGCAGCTGGATTATGGAATACTGGTACTACCATGGCTGATGTCAATGGCGATGGACTTTTGGATATTTATATATGTAGATCAGCAGCCAAGGATCATAACAATAGGAAAAACCTGTTGTATATCAACCAAGGAGACCTGACATTTAAGGAAGCCGCGAAAGAATATGGATTGGATGATCCCGGTTATTCCACACAGGCCTCATTTTTCGATTATGACAATGACGGGGATCTGGATATGTTTCTTCTCAATCACTCTACTCAGGAATATGCAGGATTTAGCAGGATTGATGGTTCGTACAAAAATAGAATAGGAGACTTTTTAGGCGATCGTTTGTATAGAAATGACGGTGGTCAATTTATTGATGTTACTGAAGAAAGTGGAATTATTGGTAATGTTTTGGGTTTTGGCCTGGCTGTGACTGTGAGCGATTATAATAATGATGGGTGGTTGGATATCTATGTCAGCAATGATTACAATGAAGAAGATTACCTCTATTACAACCAACAGGATGGTACTTTTAATGAAGAATTGAAAGTACATATGGGCCATGTATCCCTGTTTTCTATGGGAGCAGATGCAGCTGACATGAACAATGACCTGATGTCAGATTTGCTTACTATGGATATGATGCCAGAGTTTAATTTTAATCAAAAGGCAATTTTAGGACCTGAAAACTACAGTAAATACAGTGAATTACTGAATAAGGGTTTTTACCCACAAAGCATGCGCAATATGTTTCACTTGAATCAAGGTGAAGGCAACTTTGTGGAAATTGCCCAATTTAGTGGAGTGGCTCATACTGATTGGAGCTGGGCGGTTTTAGCAGCAGATTTTGACAATGATGGTTGGAAAGATATTTTTATCAGCAATGGTTATGCCCGGAATTACCTGGACATGGACTTTATGAATTATCTGGTAAGTGAGCGTCTTAAAACCAATCAAACAGGGAAAGAAGCAGCTTTAATGGAGCTTATTGATAAGATGCCACCTATCTATGTTAGAAATTACCTTTATCGTAATCAGGGTAATTTGAAATTTGAAAACAAAGCTTATGAGTGGGGACTTGAAGATGCAACAGTATCTAACGCTGCTGCCTATGCTGACTTGGATGGAGATGGTGATTTAGATTTGATAGTTTGCCATACCAATGATCCGGTATCTGTCTATAGAAACAATATTGAGAAGTTATCCAATCATTCCTTTTTAAAAGTGAGGCTCAAAGGAGAAGGTTTAAATAGTAAAGGTATAGGTACTAAGGTATTGGTTTACTCAGATGGAGATCAATTTCATCAGGAATTAATTCCTACACGTGGTTACCAGTCTTCGGTAGATCAGGAATTGTTATTTGGTCTTGGTGAAAACACTACTATAGATAGTCTTGAGGTTTTTTGGCCTACTGGTGAGCACCAAATCATTTCTCAAGTACCGATTAATCAAATCTTAGTACTGAATCAAGCCGAAGGGAAAATAAAAAGGACCAAGGCAGTTAAAATCAGCACTTTACTGGAAGAAGTTCCTGGTGCCTTAGGAATTAATTTTGTTCATCATGAGACCAGTTTTTTGGATTTTACTCAAGACAGACTAATGCCCAATTCAATGGGGGGGATAGGACCCAAATTGGCCGTTGCAGATGTGAATGGAGATCAATTGGATGATTTATTCATAGGTGGAGGAAAAAACCAATCAGGAGTATTGTATGTTCAGAATGCCAAGGGGGAATTCTCAGTAAGCAAACAGGCTGCATTTGAAGCTGACAGTAGTTTTACGGATACCGATGCTGTCTGGCTGGATGCCAATGGCGATGGGAATCTAGACCTTTATGTTGTTAGTGGTGGCATAGACCACCCGAGAGACAGTGAACTTTATCAAGACAGGCTTTATATTAATGATGGGAAGGGTGAGTTCCAAAGAAGCCATTCACTTCCTAAGATGCCTTTTAGTGGGGCCGCAGTAGCAAGTACTGATTTTAATGGGGATGGTTTTCCTGATCTTTTCGTAGGTGGACGCTATTTGCCCGGAAATTACCCGGAGGCTCCAAGAAGTTACCTGTTGGAAAATGATGGGAAGGGAAACTTCAAGGATGTAACTCAGGATTACAACCCTTTATTGATGAATCCGGGAATGGTAAGTGATGCCTGCTTCGTAGACACTGATGGGGATGGTAAAGAGGAATTAGTCATAGCTGGAGAGTGGATGGGAATTCAAATATATGGTTTGCAAGAAAATCAATTTGTAGCTATTCAAAAAGAATTGACAGAGTCTACCAAAGGTTGGTGGCTAAACTTATTTGCCACAGACCTCGATGATGATGGAGACATAGACCTTCTTGCAGGGAATTATGGTGAAAACCTTGTTTACCAAACCAATGCTGAGCAACCTTTGAAAGTGGTCTTCAAAGACTTTGACAATAACGGGAGAACAGACCCTATTTTTACCTATTACAAAGCCGATACCAATTCATTTGCTTTTAGTAGGGATGAAATTATTGGGCAATTGCCTAAACTTAAAAACAAGTTTGTTGATTATAGATCTTTTGCTCAGACAAGTGTTGAAGGTATTTTCGAGAGCCTGGATCTCAGTGGTGCGGATACGCTTACTGCGGATAATTTATCTTCTATTGCATTAATAAATGACGGGAAAGGTAATTTTTCTCAAAGTAAACTTCCTGTAGAACTTCAGCTTTCACCACTCTTTGCAATGAATAAAGCTGTACCTTCTCAAGGTAAGGAGTCCCTTTTACTAACAGGTGGAAATATTAGCAAAACGCGGGTGAGTACTGGAAAATTGGATGCCAACCCAGGATTTGTATTTACTATTAACAAGGAAAATAAAGCTTTGAAAGCTATTCCAGTACAAAAATCCGGTTTGTTTTTCCAAGATGAGGTAAGGGATATAAAAACCATTAGGGTAGGAGAAGAATTTTATTATATTTATGCTTTCAATAATGAGGCAATAAAAGTCTTTAAAATCAGGTAGTTGGTTTTGCTAAGGTAAATTTCTATCTCAGATTATTTGGGAGCCCTATCGGTATGCCCCTTTATTATTATTTATTGAATTTATCTTTTGTACTAAACTGTATTCTATCTGATGACAGAATTTTTCAATAAGACATTATTTTTCTTTCCCCTTTCGATCCTTTTCTTCTGCCAATGCCAAACAAAGATTGAATCAGAAGGAGAAATTATGCCTGAGTTTGTCATAACTGACAGTCTTTTTATCGATTATCTGGGCCAACTTAATATGGTGGATTTCAAAGAAGACCAATCGGAATATTTACTTTATGATAGACAAAGAAAAGAGTTTGTTAGAGTAAATAACAAAGGAAATATACTTCAAACCAAGAACCTCTCCATAGATGGAAAAGATTACTTTGGGACTCAGTATTTTTCTATCAATTACCTTCCTAATAACCAACTGCTTTTTGTCGGGAGCGGTCATTTTTTTTGGTATGATAGGGAATTGAATCTGATTGAAAAAAAAGAAATACCATTTAACATCAAGTCAATTTACTTTAGTCCAGGTCATGTTAATCTAGTTCAAGAGCAAAGACTGTTTACTCATGCTTACAGCAAGGATATAAATGAAGCTTCTACAGAAAGAGATGAATTTTTATCCAGCCATCCATTTTTAACGGTTTTTGATTTCAAGGAAGAAAAATTTATCAGTCAGGATTATATTCCCAAATCCGTACAAATGATAAAATCTCCTGGGAAATACTTGGATAGCGCGCCTTTTTCATTGCTGCACAACGAAGAATTGTACCTTCTTTTTGCAAATTCTCCCGAGATTTATCGTTTTAGCTTTCCAAACTTAGAGCTTATGGAAACAATTGAATTAAACCCGGGTAAATCCACTTATTCACAAATAGCACCTCTTCCATTTGAAAATTATGAAGGAGGGACATTTGAGATGGTTTTCGAAAATTCAGCTTACTTTGGTTTGTTTTCTTCAAATGAATACCTTTTAACAGGATACTATGGTGCCATACCCAGTGATGTAATGGAAGAGTACAATAGCACCGCTACGCAGGAAGAGAAAACAATAATTAAGGAAAAGTATAAAATTCCCTATTACCAAATAATAAAAGAGGGTAAAAAATTATGGGAAGGACACCTAGATATACAATTCAAGAATCAAGGTGGAAGGTTATTTGCCGACCACAAGCTTAATCAGCCTAAGGTTGAGGAGGAATTGGATTACATTCCTTTTTATTTTTACGAATTAAGATAGGCTAATCTATTTAATTCGGCCTAGAAATTTGTAAGACTAGCCTTTCTCCACTTGTAGTTGATAAAATATTATAGCCTATTTCATCTTATACTTTTTAAATGGTCTTTTCAATGTTGGCATTTGTTGGTTTTGGATCGTGTTTGTGCCAGTAGGAAGCTAGTACTGACCCAGTGATATTCATAATGATGCTAAAGACCGCAGGGGCCAGTCCAAGGGTAGCTAATTTGCCCATTTCTTTGGCTAGTGCACCAGCCATACCTCCATTTTGAAGGCCTACTTCCAAAGCGATTGTTCTGGAATCTCTTTCATCTAGACCTAAAGCCTTACTCGCAGAATATCCTAGTAAGTAGCCTACGATATTATGAAGAAGTACAAGGGCCAGTAAAATAAAACCTATATCAAGTAAATTGTCCCTTCCTGATGCTGTAATAAGCACGATTACTATAGCTACGACAACCATGGAAAGGGTAGGCATTACCTTTTGTAGTATTGCTATTTTATTTCTAAAGAGGTGGTTGACCAATAAGCCAGCTCCGATGGGGATAATGACCATTTTAACGATGCTCCACATCATTACACCGATGTCGATTTCTATCATTGAACCTGCTAACCATTTCATAAGAAAAGGTGTAGCAAAGGGGGCCAATAAGGTAGAAAGTGCAGTTATTGTAATGGACAATGCCAGGTTGGCTTTGGCCAGGTAGCTTATAACATTAGAGGCCACTCCACTTGGGGAACAGCCTACTAAAATTATTCCAGCAGCAATTTCTATAGGCAAGCCACTATAATGAGCAATTGCCCATCCAGATAGTGGCATCAAGGTCAATTGGCATACCAAACCTATAAAGACTCCCTTAGGATTTTTGCCAATCTGTACAAAATCCTTAATCGCCATGGCTGTCCCCATCCCAAACATGATGAATTGGATAAGTGGGGTAATCAATTGACTTAAGACATAACCTTTATAAGCAATAAAAGGTTGTGGATAGTATAGGGCTAAAGTGGCTGATCCAAAGATCATCACCGTATAGGTGTACCCATTTAGCTTTTGATTTAGATTAAAAGCAAGGCCCAATAATACCATGAAACCTATCAGGAATGGGCCTGATGGTCCATAATTTCCTGTTAGGATCAGGTAGAAATAGAGTAACAGCAGTAGAATTGCTGATAGTGATAAGAGACGAAACAGAAATTGCTTTTTCAAAAGCCCCTAATCTTTTGGTGGCTTTCTGTGCCAATAAGAAGCCAGGACAGATCCTGTGATGTTCATTAATGGTCCAAAAACGGCTGGAGCCAATCCTATTGTGGCTAGTTTACCCATTTCTTTGGCTAAACCTGAGGCCAAACCACCATTTTGCATGCCTACTTCTAATGCTACGGTACGAGCATCTCTTTCGTTAAGTCCAAGCCACTTGCTGATCCAAAAACCAAGATTGTAACCCATGACATTATGGATAAATACCAATACAATAAGTAAACCTCCTATGTCCAACAAGCTATCCCTACCGGCGGCGGTAATAACGACAATGATTATACCTATACCTGCCATAGAAACTACAGGCATGGAATCATCAAGCCACTTGGCTTTTCCGGTAAATAACTTGTTGAAGATTAATCCGGCTCCTATTGGTATGATGACCATTTTTATAATGCTCCACATCATGTCCAAAACATTAATTTCTACAAATTGTCCTGCCAATAACTTCATCAATAATGGCGTTAGAAAGGGCGCAAGAAGGGTAGAAATGGCAGTAATGGTAATAGACAATGCCAAATTGGCCTTTGCCAGGTAGCTCATTACATTGGAAGCAAGACCACTAGGCGAACAGCCAATAAGAATCAAACCTGCGGCAATTTCAGCTGGGAAATTACTTAAGCTTGCAAGAATAAACCCTGTTATAGGCATGATCGTAAATTGGCTCAATAAACCTATAAATACTCCTTTTGGCATTTTAATTACACCTGCGAAGTCCTTAAAAGCCATTGAAGTTCCCATGCCAAACATTATAATTTGGATCAGTGGAGTAATTAAGTTGCTATAGGAATAGCCTTTGTATTCTACAAAATACTCCGGATAGTACATGGCTGCAGTTACCCCTGCGAAAATCATTGTAGTGTAAGTAAAGCCTTTGAGTCTTTCGAATCCTCGAAAACCAATACCTATCAATACAAAAAATAGAATGAGTGGGATCGAAGCTTGCTCAATATTACCGGGAATAATAAGTATTAAAGCTAAGAGCAGGCACAAAAGGCCTGCTCCAATAAGAGATTTGAAAATCATTTCTTTTTTCAAAATAAATCGGGTTATGGGTAATTAGCTTGTTAGAGCTTTAAATGTAAGCAATACAATCCATTTCCACTAGAGAGTCACCTGGTACACCACCATAAGTCGCAACAGTAGTTCGAACTGGTGGTTTACTACCAAATCTACCTCTAAATATTTCATTCATCCCTTTGTAATCATTAAGGTCATGTAGATAAACATTGACTTTAAGTACCTTATCCATGGAACTACCGGCTTTAACAAGCTCTTTTTCCAATTCCTTTAGTACATGATCTGTATGGGCTTTAATATCTCCATCAAAGTGGGCACCTTTACCTGCGATATAAACTGTGTTACCATGTTTGGTAGCTCCTGAGAACAAAGGAACATCTTGTTCTTCTACTATGCTAAACGCTTCCTTCTCAGCGCTTTTTGTTTCAATAGAATTGGCTTTGGCTATGGTGCCTATTCCTGCTACTCCAGCAAGGGAGGCGAATAATTTTTTAATAGTATTTCTTCTTTTCATTTTTTCCATGATGGTGGATATAGGTTTAGTAATCTTATTAAGTACATTGAATATATAGGAATATTATTTTTTCTCCAAATGTAATTGGATGAAGCGGGGTGATAACTATTTTAATGGAGGTAATTTACTTAAAGATGGCAATCGCTAGAGCTACTAATGCCTTAATTGAAAAGGGGCAATGTGAATTTCTCTAAATTAGTCAATCCTTGCTTGTTTTGATTACATCCTAATTTTATAAGCATCGAATCAGATAATTTTAGCATAAAATCTCAATATTAATATGGGCCATTTTAATGTTCCAACTATTAGAAATCTTCATCCTCAATTAATACTGTGTTTTACGTTTTAAGAAGAGCGGAAAATTAAGTCTGATAAAAGATTTATTTGCAATAAAAAGTAAATATAATATCATGAAATCTAATTAATTTTAAGGGAATTCTTGTATTCATAAAATAATACATATATTTTTAGTTTTAACCTATATTTCAAAATGTCAAAAAATTATATTAATCATTGGGTATTGGTGCTTTCTTTAGTCATTGTGGGCGCATGTTCATCCAAATCAACTGAAACTGAAAATAAAGAAATGAGTAGTACTACAAAGCCATTGTATAAAAGTCAACCATTTACATCTAACAGTGAATTTACTGGAGGCATAGAAGGTCCTGCGGTAGATAAAGATGGGATCCTTTATGTTGTTAATTTTGGTAAAGAAGGCACAATAGGTCAAGTGACTCCTGATGGAAAAGCTTCACTTTTTGTTAACTTACCTGAAGGTAGTACCGGTAATGGCATTCGTTTTAATAGCAAGGGAGAAATGTTAATCGCAGATTATACCGGTCATAATGTTCTTAAAGTGGACATGCAAACCAAGGAGATAAGTGTTCTTGCGCACCATGATGATTTAAATCAGCCCAATGACATTGCCATCATGGACAATGATATTGTATTCGCCAGTGACCCGGATTGGAAAAATAGCAAAGGTCAAATCTGGAGAGTAGGTCTTGACGGGGAGTTTGTTCTTTTAGAAACTGATATGGGAACGACAAATGGAATCGAAGTCAGTCCTGATAATAAAACACTTTATGTCAATGAATCTGTTCAAAGGACTGTTTGGGCTTATGATTTGGATGAAAAAGGAGAAATTTCAAATAAAAGATTGATTCATACATTTGAAGATTTTGGAATGGATGGTATGCGGGTAGATGTAGATGGAGACCTCTACGTAACCAGACATGGTAAAGGAACAGTAGCGAAGTTATCTCCAGAGGGAGAGTTGCTAAAAGAGATCAAAATGTCAGGAGAAAAACCTTCTAATATTGCTTTTGGTGGACCAGATGGTAAAACGGCCTATGTAACATTGCAGGATAATGGAAATATCGATTCTTTTTTAGTCGAAAAGCCAGGCAGAGCTTTTGGCAAATAAGTTAGAAGTGATTTTTTGTAAATAGAGTTAATATGTGATGTTGGCAAATGAAGAAAACAGTCAGGAGTTGTCTGATGTACTGATGCTTTGTGGCATCGGTGCATGGGAACTCCAGCCTGAGAGTCAACAGTTAAAATTTTCTTCTACAGGGCTAAAATATATTAAAACTAACAATTCAGAGTCAATATCCCTTTCAGCTTTTATTGAAATGGTGCAGGCGCCTTTTAGAGAAGCTCTTGCCGTTTGTTTTGAAAGATTGATTAAGGACAAAATAGCATTTCTTGACATTTTTTATCTTGAGGACTCTACCTGTTTAAGGGTAAAAGGGAATTCAATAACTAAAGGAAACAGGACAAGAATATTTGGCACTATTGAGGGCATTAATTATACTCAAGAAAAGAAAATCCAGCTTCCAATAAATGAAGTGATTTCGAACATTCACTACAAAGAACTTTATGAATTACATCCATTGCCGATTTTTATCTGGGAGTATGATTCTTTAAAAATAGTGGACTGCAATAGGCAAGCTTTATTGAAATATGGCTATACAAAAGAAGAGTTTTTGGACCTTAGTCTTAGAGATATTTGTCCTGTTGACAATGTTCCATCTAAGGATTTTTATATAAGTAAAGGACCAGGTAAAAATGGTGGACATCAAGTAGAGTGTCAACACCATACCAAAACAGGGGAAGTGTTTTATGCTAAGGCTTACGCGCAAAACATAAAAATTGATAGTAAATATTATATCATAGAACTAGTAACAGATTTTACAGATCATGTGGAATCTGAGGAGCAGTTGCTTGCGAGTTTACAAGAGCTTTCCGATTATAGATTTGCCTTGGATGAATCCTGCTTGGTATTGATACTCAATCAGGATAAGAAAGTAGATTACCTTAACCTAAAATTTCAACAGGTCACAGGCTTTCAATCACAGGAAATAGTAGGTAACTCCCCAAAGGCTGTTTATGAGGAAAATGAATCCCTAAAAGATTGCTTAAAAGCGGTCAGTAAAGGGAAAATTTGGAGGGGAGAGCTCAAAGGAAGAAAAAGCGATGGAGGTATTTTTTGGGTAGATACAGTCATTACACCATTCAAGGACAATAAAGGCAAAACCTACCAATTCATTTGGATTGGTTATGATATAACTGAAAAAAAGCAAGCAGAAGAATCTCTTTTTAAAGAACGATTTTTATTGAGAACTATCATTGACAATTTGCCAATACGAATTTATGTCAAAGATAAGAAAGGGAAACACATCATAAACAATAAATCTCAATACAATGATTTTTTAGGCGCTTCGACCGAGGAGGAAACTTTAGGTAAAACGGTTTTTGATTATTTTCCACATGAAGTAGCCGAGAGGATGACAGCAATTGACCATCAAATATTGGAAGCGGGCAACTCTGTTATGAATCTGGAAGAATGTTATCACAATAAGAATGGCGAAATCAATTGGCTTCTTACCAATAAGGCAGCACTTAAGGATGCTTCGGGTAAAGTAGTAGGTTTGGTGGGAATGACAAAAGATGTGACAGAAAGGAAAAAAGAGGAAGCCATTCTAAAACAGTTAAATCAGGAGCTTATTAAGAAAGCAAAAGAACTGGAACAGTCTAATCAGGAATTAGAGCAGTTTGCCTATATAGCTTCTCATGATCTGCAAGAACCCCTTCGAATGATAACGGGTTTTTTGGGTATTTTAGATAAAAAGTACTCTTCCGTTTTGGATGAAAAGGGGAAGCAATATATGTATTTTGTAGTGGATGGGGCTACAAGGATGAAAGAAATCATCATGGATTTATTGACTTATTCCAGAGCAGGCAGGCTAGAGGAAAAAATAAAGGAAACAGATCTTGCAGAGCTAATATCCAAAGTGCTGAGTCTTCAACAGACCTTAATTTCTCAAAAGAAAGCCATAATCGAAGTTGGGCCAATGCCTTTATTGAGTATTCCCATTGCTCCAATTCATCAGGTTTTTCAAAATTTGATTAATAATTCCCTAAAGTATCAGGAGGATGGGGTAGTACCTAAAGTTAGTATTACTGCCAAGGAAAGGGATAATTTTTGGGAGTTTTTGGTAAAAGACAATGGGATAGGTATTCCTGAATCAGCTAAGGATAAAGTTTTCATCTTATTTTCCAGACTTCATTCAAAAAGCAAGTATGCCGGAACCGGTATAGGCTTGGCCATGTGTAAGAAGATCATCGAAAACTTAGGTGGAAGTATAGGTTTTCATTCTAATGAGGAGGGTGGAACTACATTTTATTTTACTGTACCTAAGTTGCTTTGATAAATTTCAGGGCCACTGTATAGGAGAATAGAATGCACATTTTCATATTTATTGTTAGATATGATGCGCAATGATTGTATTTATTAAGGGAATTGGCGTAATTAATAAGGCAATTACTTTTATGGAGTTAAATATTATTTAAAGACATTATCTGAAAAAATTTTTACATAGCATTTATTGATGGATCAGGAAGGGTATCATTTATTATTGGTTGAGGATAATTTGGGGGATGTATTGCTAATTGAGGAATATCTCCATGAAAAAGTTCTTAACCTAAAGCTCGCTGTTACAAATACGTTTGAAGAAGCCCAAGAAAAGTTAACAGCAGGCACTCATCGTTTTGACGGTATAATTTTAGATTTGACTTTACCTGATTTGCAGGGTGAGGCTTTGATTTTGAAAGTTAAAGAATTAGCAGGAGATGTAAGCATAATTGTTCTAACCGGTTATTCCAATATAGAGTTTGGAATGAAGTCACTGTCATTAGGTGTGTCCGATTATTTATTGAAGGATGAGCTTTCCCCAACCTCTCTTTATAAAAGTATAATTTACAGTATAGGAAGGTCTAGAATATCTCAGCAGCTTAAACATTCTGAGTTGAAATACAGGGAGTTATTTCATCTAAGTCCCCAGCCAATGTATTTATATAATCTTTCGACCTTGCAGTTTATGGACGTGAATAAGGCTGCGATAGATCATTACGGTTATACTAAGGATGAGTTTTTGCAAATGAACCTAAAACATATCAGACCCGAACCTGAAATTCCCAAACTCGAAAGAATGATTAATAGTATCAGGTCCGGGAAAGTGGGTGTAGGTCCAAAAATTTTTACGCATAAAAAGAAAAATGGTGAGATCATCACCGTGGAAATTAAAAGCAGTTTAATTGACCATGAAGGTGTAAAAGCTGAGGTAGTACTTGCAAATGATATCACTGAAAGAATGCAGTACATCAAGGCCATTGAAGACCAAAATAAACGTTTGCAGGAGATCGCTTGGATGCAATCTCATGTCGTTAGAGCGCCCTTGGCAAGACTTATGAGCTTGGTAATGGCAGTAGATACCCTGGAAGAAGATTTTGGTAAAGAAAATTACAGCAAAATGATTATGGATTCAGCGGTGGAGCTTGATGAGATAATTAGAGATATTGTTAAAAAGACGGATAAGGTGAGCTTAGAAGCCAAAATGAAAGAAAAATACGACCAAAGTTCCGAGGTATAAACCTTTATTTACTAGCAATCCTTCTATTGGTTGGTATAATCTTTTAACTATCAATCTTTCCTTTTTTCAGCTAGGCTTTATTGCTGCGATACGCCAATACTCTGTCAGCCAATTTTTTTTGTTTTGAACTCACCTGATCAATTAAATTGCAAATTAAAAAGAGATGCCTATTGCATTCTTTGGGATAAATCTTCCGTGTTTAGGTTTGCGAATAGAGGAAACCTAATCAGTCTGTCGCTGTACTTTTCTGCCTGCACCAATTTTTGAATTGGGTTTTCTAAGGATAAATAATAGGGACTTGTATGTAAACCTTGATAGTGGAAAACAGCTAAAATTCCCTTCTGTTTAAGGATTTTTATAAGTTCATCTCTCTGTTTGAAATTTTTTACCAGTCCATAAAACAGGTGGTAATTGTGTTCAGCATGGCTTGGGATTTTCATCCATTCTATCTCATATTCTTCTAATAGGTTTGGTAAATTATTTTTAAGCCAGAGCCATATCACTTTTCTGTTTTGCTGAATAGTCTCTATTTGTTCCAATTGAGCCCATAGCCAGGCGGCATTTATCTCTGAAGGGGCAAAAGCACTGCCTAGGCTTACCCATTCGTATTTGTTTTTATTACCAGCATTAAAGGCTTTTCTGTTGGTTCCTCTATTCCATACTTCGTCTGCTTTGCTTATAAATTCGGGATCATTGACCACAAGCATCCCACCTTCCCCACAACTTATGTTTTTAGTTTCATGAAAGGAAAAAGTGGCAAAGTGACCAAATGTACCCAAAGGTTGGCGCTTTTTATTGGGATCAATATAGAAGCCATTAATAGCTGCTGCAGCATCTTCCACCAAAAACAGTTTGTGTTTTCTAGTGATTGCCATGATTTGTTCCATGTCACAAGCCAGGCCTCCATAATGAACCGCAATTATGGCTCGGGTTTTATCATTGATCAATTGTGGTAGGAGGTTAGGATCAATTCCGGGATAATCAGGCAGACTATCTACAAACACTATCTTGCAGCCTCTAAGGGCAAAAGCATTGGCTGTACTTACATAGGTGTAGCTTGGGACTATTACTTCATCTTCAGGCTTTAGATCCATTAACAATGCAGCCATTTCAAGTGCATGGGTACAAGAATGAGTTAGGTAAACTTTTCCAAATCCATATTTCTTTTCAAAAAACTCCTGGCACTTGCTAGTATACTTACCGTCAGCAGCCAATTTACCTTCCTTGTATGCATCCTGAATGTAATGCCATTCATTCCCTGTGGAATATGGGCTGTTAAAAGGAATGGAAATGGTAGACATACTATATACTGTCTTTAGGGGTAATGGACTTTACCTCTTCTTTATTCACTTTCGGATTTTTGTAATAATGTAAATCAGATACCCCACCAGAAACGATGAATTTCATTATTTCTGTACTATTTACATTGTATAATTTCTCCACATTTTTTCTGGGTACGAGGTACAGGTTACCACTAAAATTATAAGAATGAGGGAAATATACGGCAACCAATTCCTCCTGTCCGATTACATTTAAATCGTCTTGTGTCATAAAACCCAGTCTAGACATGTTGTCCGAAAGCTTTACAATAATTGGCGTATTAAATTTTTTCTTGTCTCCAACAAATGCAGACATGAGGTCTTTGATACTTGTGTAAAGAATATTGACCAAAGGTATTTTAAAAACGAGTTTTTCTAACTCCTCAAAAATTGATTTTGTGATAAATATGCTTGTTAGGTAGCCAACGAGCGTAATGAAAACGAGCATTACTAATATACCTAAACCCGGAACATTAACAGGTATGATATTGTCTAAAAATTGAACTGTAAGGATAATTATATAGGCCGTCAAAAAAAAGGGCACTACAAATAAAAGGCCTCTAAGGAAGTACCCTAAAATGCGTTTTGAAGTGAAACTTGACATCTCAAAATTGGATAAAGTTAATTTATTCTAAAAGTAAAAAACCCTGCTCACTAAATAGAGAACAGGGTTTTTTATAAATTACAGTAATTGAATATAAACCTAAATATTATAAGTCTATACCCATAAATGACATAAATGCGATTCCCATGAGACCTGTTATCAACATGGTAATGCCTAGGCCTTTAAGTCCATTTGGAACATTTGAGTATTTCAACTTTTCTCTAATAGCCGCTAGAGCAACTATTGCTAGGAAGAAGCCAGTACCCGATCCAAAACCATATACGGCTGCTTCAGCCAAGGTATAATCTCTTTGGGCCATAAATAAAGATCCACCCAAAATAGCACAGTTTACAGCTATAAGTGGAAGGAAGATACCTAAGGCACCATACAAGGCAGGAGCAAATTTCTCCACGACCATTTCTACAAGTTGTACCATGGCTGCAATGATTGCAATGAACATGATGAATCGTAGAAAAGTAAGGTCTATAGTAGCGAAAGACTCACCAAGGAATGACAAAGCACCTTCTTTCAACACAAACTCATTCAATAACCAGTTAAGAGGTACCGTAATCGTCAACACGAAAATAACAGCAGCTCCCAAACCTAAGGCCGTACTAACTTTTTTGGAAACAGCCAAAAAAGAACACATACCCAGGAAGTAGGCAAATACCATATTGTCAATAAAAATTGACCTAATTGCTAAACTAAATAATTCCATTGTTCCTGATTAATTAATGTTCTACATATCCTGTTTTGGATCTTTGGACCCAAATCAACAATCCCAAAATAATAAAAGCCCCTACTGGAGATACCATTAGCCCGTTCGTTGCAAGGCTGAAATCCTCTCCGAACAAACCTGATACATAATCAAAAACTGGAATACCAAATACAGCACCTGATCCCCAAAGTTCTCTGAAGAAGGCCACTGTAAGAATAATCCAAGAATAGCCCAAGGCACTTCCGAATCCATCTAAAATTGAATCGTAAGGTTTGTTACCTAGTGCAAAAGCTTCCAAGCGACCCATTACTATACAGTTGGTAATGATAAGCCCTACGAAAACGGATAATTCTTTGTACATATCGTAAGCAAAAGCTTTCAATACTTCATTTACAAGAGTTACCAATGTTGCAACTACTGCTAGCTGAACAATGATCCTTACCCTACCTGGTATTTTGTTCCTCAATAAGGAAATGGTAAGGTTGGACATTACTACCACAAAAATAACCGACAAGGCCATTACCAATGTAGGTTGCATTTGTGTTGTTACCGCCAAGGCAGAACATATACCCAATACCTGAATGGTGATAGGGTTATCGTCCACCAAGGGGTCAGTAATCAGTTTTTTCCTTCTTTTAGAAAGAAACGCTTCTGAATCCTTTACTATTGCTTTTTCAGCGGTTTCTGTACTCATAATTTCTTTGTATTGAAATTTTTACAATTAATTCATAGCCACTTTTGAACTGCCTTCTTTCTTCTTGTCCATGTAGGACTGATAGTATTCCAGGTAGTTTTTAAGCATTTTATTGACACCATCTCCAGTGATTGTAGCACCTGACATGCCATCAATTTTGTGAGGGTCATTTGAATAATCTTTTCCTTCACCTTTCTGCATGGACACAGAAACTAGTTCACCGGCTTCATTGTAGATGGACTTGTTATGGTAACGTTGTTGAACGTCAGTAGACGTGATTCTCGCTCCCAATCCAGGCGTTTCCCCAGCATGTGAAAAAGTTACACCTTCAATGGTATCCATGTCTGTTTTTAAAGCGACATATCCCCAGATTTTGTCCCAAAGACCACTTCCGTACACAGGAAGAATATAAGCAAGAGCTGCGTCTTCACTTCCTTCTTCCAAGTAAATAAATACTGGGAATAATCTTTCTTCTGGAGCCTTTTTGTAGTTTTTACCTACATCTACGGTTTCAGCAGTGATTGCGACACCATCTTGCTCAGTGATTTCTTCACCCTCAATGTTAACTACAGTAGAAGAAATTCTGCTTGCGTAGTATTCATTGACTTCTTCAGGTTTCATGTCAGCGATTTCATCTGCTGGCAATACCGCTCCAAGAATCTGCTTTTTGGTATCTAGTTCTTCGGCTTTCTTTTGGATAGGTTTTAAAATTTCAGAGGTGCCCGAAAGTAATAAACCTAATACTACGGTTAATATAACCGAAAATGTTATGATATAAGCGTTAGACTGTTGCACGTTGTAACCTCCTTTTCTTGTTTGCTTTAACTACGTAATAATCAATAAGCGGTGCAAATACATTCATAAATAACACTGCCAGCATGATGCCCTCAGGATATGCCGGGTTAGTTACCCGAATAATGATTGTGAGGACACCTATAAGTAAGCCATAAATCCATTTCCCTGATTCAGTCTGTGAAGCAGAAACCGGATCTGTAGCCATAAATACTATACCAAAAGCGACACCTCCCATTACCAAATGATAATGTGCTGGCATGGCCATAAATTCATTAACCGCTAATAATTGCATTACTGCAGCCATAAGATAAGCACCAGCGAAACCACTAACGATGATTTTCCAGCTAGCTACTCCTGTAAACAATAGGATGGCAGCCCCAATTAATACCATTAATGTGGATGTTTCACCAATTGATCCTGGAATGAAGCCCATAAACATATTTTGGAAGCTAAACATATTGTCCATTAAAGCGGCGTTATGGCTGGCTAGATTTGCCACTGCATTAACTCCCTCTTGTCCGGATTGGTAGGCGACTGCAAGTGCAGTTGCTCCTGAAAATCCATCTACTGGCATTTTATCTCCCAAGTAAGTCCAAACCTGATCTCCAGATATTTGGGCAGGATAAGCGAAATATAAAAATGCCCTTGCAGTCATTGCTACATTTAGAATATTCATTCCTGTACCTCCGAAAACTTCCTTTGCAATAACTACGGCAAAGATTGTAGCCAGGGCTACTTGCCAAAGTGGTGTTGTTGCAGGTACTACAAGGGGAATTAACATACCTGTTACAAGGAAGCCTTCATTGATTGGGTGCTTTCGGACTACAGCAAAAACTGCTTCAACTATACCCCCAGCAGTGTAGGCTACCAACACTATAGGTAAAACTAAGGTCAGACCTAAAACAAACTTGTCGCCAAATGTACCTGCTTCACCTACTGCTAGGTAGTGCAGATGACCGGTATTGTAAATACCAAATAATAAACAAGGGATCATGGCGATAACCACTGTTATCATCATCCTTTTCAAGTCGATGGCATCCTTTACCTGGGTTCCCTTTGGTCCTGTAGTGTGATTTGGTGAAAACATAAAAGTTTCTCCCGCTTCGTACAGGTAATAAAGGTTTTCCAATTTTCCTCCCTTTTGGAATAAGGGTTTCTGTTTATCCAACAGATCTCGTAAAAACTTCATATTTCTAACTGTATTGAATAAGTTCTATACCTTTTCTAATTAATTGTTGAACAGGATGTTTGGAAACATCTACAAATTCACACAATGCAAGATCTTCTTCTACTACTTCGTAAATTCCGAGCTCCTCCATCTCATCAAAATCTTCTGCCATGATTGCTTTCAAGAGGTAAACTGGATATATATCCATTGGTGTTACCTTCTCAAAAACGCCTGTTTGCACAAAAGCTCTAGGTTCTCCTCTTTCATTGGAATCCAATGCATATTCCTTTTTAGGAAATAAGAAGGACAATAGGCCCAATGCTTTGTGAAAGCTTAATTTGTCTGCTGTAGGCTTCATCCAACCAAGGAACTCATAATAGTCACCTTCAGGGATTATTGTAAGTTGGTGTTGATAAAAACCCAAATAGCCATCGCTATTGATTTTTTCTCCTGTAAGAACGTTACCAGAGACAACTCTTAAATTATTTGATTTGGTATTTCCTGCTACGTAGCTATCTACACAGCTTCCTATATAGGTTTGCGCATAGGAAGGATTTTTTACTTCAGAACCTGTGATCGCTACCAATTTTGAAGCGTCATAAATTCCATTAATAAAAAGTTTACCAATCTGTACTACTCCATAAGGATTGATTGTCCAAAGAATATCACCTTTGTTAATAGGGGCTACGTGGTGAATTTGTACACCTACATTACCTGCCGGGTGGGGTCCAGAAAAACCAGTTGTTTCTACTCCTTGAATGGATGCTAATTCTGCCGATTTTTCATCAGAGGATAAACCTAAATAAACTTTTCCTTTAGTCAGCTTTTTCAAGGCATCTATACCAGCTTGAAAATAATTGCTCTGCCCTTTGAGCAGGTAATCATAATCAGGGGCTAAAGGATGTGAGTCAAATCCTGAAATAAATATATCACGTGGTGAATCTTCAGGATTCGCCACTATTCCATAAGGTCTCTGAATTATCTGTGGCCAAACTCCTGAAACAGTTAGTTTGTCAATAATTGATTCCCTACTTGCTGATTTAATTTCTGAGGAAGTTAATTTATCAAAGTTTTCAAAATTAATTTCGCCGTCAGCTAGGATTTTTATTTCCAATAATTTTCTTTTATCTCCTCGTTTGATTTCAACGATTTCTCCAGATACAGGTGCAACATACTTTACCTTTTCCAGCTTTTTATCAATTAAAATAGGAGTGCCTGCCTTTACCGTATCACCTTCTTTTACAAGGACCTTAGGTCTTTGCATTCCGATGAAATCTGTGGGCTTGATGGCAAAGGTTTTGACAGGTTGATAATCACCGACTTTTTTTTCGGCTTTACCAATCAGGCGTATATCAAACCCTTTTTTAAGCTTGACTTGTTTTGACATATTTAATTTTTGAAACTTTTTGATCCTATGAAAAACGCCTCAAATCTAATAAATTACATTAGTTATTAGAAGATAATTCGGCGATTATTTACCTATTTTTTATGTAAAAAACCCAATTATAGGGCCTCTTGTCAAATGTTTGCCTCGATACTGTTTTTATCAAGTGACAAAATATGTTCCTTTACTTGGTCCATTAGCCACATTGGAGTGGATGTTGCACCACAAATACCAATTTTATCCTCTGGGTGTAGCCATTCCAGTTTTATTTCCGTTTCATTCTCTACAAAGAAACTTCTTTCATTGGTGTTTTTACATACCTGGTAGAGTGCTTTGCCATTTGAACTCTTTTTCCCAGCAACAAAAACAATCACATCATTGTCTTCAGAAAATTTCTGAAGCTGAGGCTCCCTGTTTGATACTTGTCGGCAGATGGAATCGTTCGCATTAAAGTCCATGTCTTCCAAAGTGCCTCTGGCCTCTTTTATTTTTTCTTCGATTTTGGCTTTTAGCTCATAAAATCCTTTGGTGCTTTTGGTCGTTTGGCTGAAAAGAGTAACAGGTCTGGTGAAATCAATTTGATCCAAATCTTCATCATCCATTACCACTATAGCTTTCTCAAGCGTCTGTCCGGTTAAGCCAATTACTTCAGCATGTCCTTTTTTTCCGTAGATTACGATTTGACCGCTCTGCTTTTCCATCTTATCAAAAGCACTTTTTACACGATGTTGCAGTTTCAACACTACAGGGCAGGATGCATCTATTAATTCTATATTGTTTTTTATGGCAGTTCTATAGGTTTCTGGCGGTTCACCATGAGCTCTAATTAGAACTTTACAGTCATGTAAGTCCTCTAAATTTTCTCGGTCAATGACCACGAGACCTTTGTTGCTTAGGCGATTGACCTCCATGGCATTGTGCACAATGTCTCCCAGGCAATAAAGCTTGGAATTACTTTCCATTTCATCCTCAGCCATCTTAATGGCATATTCTACACCAAAACAATAACCGGAATTCTTATCTATTGTAACTTCCATAAAATTAGTTCATTCTTTCTTTAGCCAACTCAATTATTTTTGACACCTGATCTTTGAATGCAAGATAACTGGTGTCTATCTCTATGGCGTCTGATGCTTTTTTTAATGGGCTTACAGCTCTTCCTGTATCTATTGCGTCACGGGATTCCAAGTTTTCTTTTACTGAGTCAAGACTTATTCTTTCCCCATTTTCCAAAAGTTCCTTTTGTCGTCTTTCTGCGCGAATGGTGGTGTCAGCTGTCATAAAAATTTTCAGTTCTGCCTCTGGAAAAACTACAGTACCGATGTCGCGACCATCCATAACGATTCCTTTATCAATACCCATTTTTCTTTGAATGTTTACCATTTCGGTGCGAACATTTTCCAATTTGCTAACCTCACTTACATAGGAGGACACTGCCATTCCTCTGATTTCATTTTCGACATTTTCTCCATTCATAAAAATTTCCTGTATTCCTTTTGCTTCATTGAAATGAAAGGTAATTTTTATTTCCTTAAGATTACTTATAATGTCTTGTGAATTAGTGAGATCTGTGTTATTTCTTAAAAAAAACAGGGTGACTGCCCTGTACATGGCACCAGAATCAAGATAGGTGTATTGCAAGACCTTTGCTACTGCTTTTGCTGTAGTGCTTTTTCCGCATCCTGAATACCCATCGATGGCAACGATAATTTTTTTCATCAAAGAAAAATGAAATTGCTTACTGCTTTCCTTTTAAGGTGCAAATATAGTATATTTATGACTATTCTTGGTAGTAAGCCTAATTTGAATTGAGTTTTTATTCTTATTGAAAAATTTGTTGGCTAGAATGCGAAGAAATTATTTTAACTTTTAGGTAGGAATGTCATCAGCTTTTATGGTTAGAGGGAAATTTGTAGACATAGAAAATAGGAAGATTTTCCCAGTAGAAATTTTAGTTTCTGAAGGTAAAATAGTAAACCTGAATCAGGTTAGTTCAGCTCCAAACAGATATATTTTCCCAGGATTTATTGATTCCCATGTTCACATTGAGTCCTCCTTACTTATTCCTTCAGAATTTGCTAGACTGGCTACGCTGCATGGAACAGTGGCGACTGTTTCTGACCCGCATGAAATAGCCAATGTTTGTGGGCTTGAAGGAGTGGAATTCATGATTAAGAATGGAAATCAAACGCCATTTAAATTTTTCTTTGGCGCTCCATCATGTGTTCCAGCTACCTCATTTGAAACAGCAGGTGCGGTGATTGACAGTGACGCAATAGCAACGTTACTTAAACGGAATGACATTCATTATTTGGCTGAAATGATGAATTGGCCAGGAGTACTTTCGGGAGATGAAGAAGTAAAGAAAAAAATTGCATGGGCAAAAAAGCTCAATAAGCCTGTAGATGGACATGCTCCAGGCCTGACAGGAGTAAATGCTGAGAAATACATCAAGGCTGGGATGTCTACAGATCATGAATGCGTGTATTTAGAGGAGGCTAGACATAAGGCAAAATTAGGGATGAAAATTGCCATTAGGGAAGGCAGTGCGGCGAAAAATTTTGATGCCTTGATAGATCTATTGGATGAGTATCCAGATCAAATAATGTTCTGCTCTGATGATAAGCATCCTGATAGTTTGTTGGAAGGACATATAAACCAATTGGCTGCAAGGGCTGTTAGAAAAGGAAAGGACCTTTTTCAAGTGCTTAGGGCTTGCTGCATAACTCCAGTAAAACATTACAATCTTGATGTAGGTTTACTAAAACCCAATGATGCAGCAGATTTTATTGTGGTAGAAGACCTGATAAATTTTAATGTTTTAGAAACCTATATTTCTGGAGAACTGGTTGCTAAAGAGGGAAATACGAAAATTTCACCTGTGACCTGCAGTCCTATAAATAATTTTAATACAAATAAGGTAAAGGCAAAAGATTTTGAATTGATTCACGAAGGAGGGAAAGCTAAGGTAATTCAAGCGCTAGATTCTCAGTTGATCACTTCAACTCTTATGACTGAAGTACCTTCTTTGGATGGTAAGGTAGTACCAGACCTTGAAAAAGACATTCTCAAAATTGCCGTTATCAATAGGTACCAGCCAAATAGCAAACCAGCGGTAGCTTTGGTAAAAAACTTTGGTTTGCAAAATGGAGCCATTGGTTCTTCGGTCGCTCATGATTCACACAATATTATTGTGGTGGGTACGAGTGACGAACAAATGGCAAGGGCAGCCAACCTGATTATAGAAAATAAAGGAGGATTATCTGTGGTCAATTTAAGGGAAAGCTTCGTATTAGGACTGAAAATAGCAGGATTAATGAGTGATGCTGATGGTTTTGTGGTTGCTAAAGATTACATTGACATTGATATAAAGGCAAAAGAGCTAGGTTGCACACTCCTATCACCTTATATGACCTTGAGTTTTATGGCATTGCTAGTGATTCCTCAAATCAAATTAAGTGATAAAGGATTGTTCGATTGTGATTTTTTTATGTTTACGAATGTTTTTGGGCAAGAAAAGGGTATTTAATCTATAATAGTTTTGAAGGCAAATTTTTGGACAAATATTAAATGGAGGGGCATGAATGTTTTTTTCTGGGAGGGTAATCCTTCCATGGAAATTCAAATACTTAATGCTGCCCTGATCATTATTTTTATTTTCAACCTTTTTTTAACAGGCTTGAACTTATACCTTTCCAATTATTTACTATTCGGTCTTTGTATATTTGTAGGTGTTACCATTCTCAGCTACTTGTATTTATTAAGAGTAAAACGTGCCTATAAAACTTCCTTTTATCTAGCAAGTCTAACCACCTACCCTATTTTAGCTATTAATTTCATAAATAACGATGGGATTAATGGACCAACTTTTTACGTTTTCCTACTTGTACATTTACTTATACTTTGTATAGTTGAGAGTAGGCATTATTTGTTTTGGTCAGGATTGAATGTCGTGTTTTTTATAGGGCTATACTATATTGGCCTGTACCAAGAAGATTGGATACCACTAAATTATAGCACAAAAAATGAAATTTTTATAGACCATACTTTAACCTATTTAGCATGCATTATTGGTGTGTCTATTTTGGTGGTTAGTTTGAAACGGTTTTATGGTATTCAGAAAGGCCGGGTGAAGCAAAAAACCATGGAGTTGATAGAATTAAACAAAAGCCTAAAACAAACCAGTGACAAAAAGGATAAAATAATTACTATCATATCACATGATCTTAAAAATCCACTTCAGTCCATCATACAGACACTAGAGCTTATAAACTCTGGAGATCTCTCAGAGGAAGATATCAAATACCTTCGAAAGGAGCTGTTAAAAACTACCAGAAGTACCTATCAAATGATGGAGAATATATTGGAATGGTCTTCATTCGAATTGAAAAATGAGTCTGTTCGGGAAAAGAAAATTTTGGTGAAAGATCTTATTCAAGATACGGTAGAAATTCTGAAGGTGATTGGCAAGCAGAAAGATATCACGGTCCAGATCAATTACCATAAAAACCCTATGATCAATATTGAAACAGATAGACTTCTGCTCATTTTTAGGAACTTGGTTCAAAATGCAATCAAATTTACCCCAATAGGGGGGCTTGTCACCATCGATATTAATTGTAAAGAAGAATTGCTTACACTTAGTATTACAGATAATGGTATTGGAATTCCTCCTGATCGATTGAAAAATATTTTTTCGCAAGATATAAAATCGACCTATGGTACTGAACAGGAAAAAGGAACGGGTATGGGGCTCCATTTGTGCTTTCAAAGTGCCCAAAAATTAAGTGGTCACTTGAATGTAAGAAGTACAGAAGGTGTTGGTTCAAGCTTTAAGCTAATTATTCCTACAGGAATGAATGATTAAATCTATCCCATTTTGTTGGGTCCTTTAATTGGCTTTTGCTGCCTGTCTATTTTTCGTTTTCCAGGCATGGGCTAGCATGGGCAACTGGGCATAACTGTTTACACCTTCTCTTACCCCTTGAGATTTTAGATAAAGGTCATTGGACCTTCGACTCAGTTCAAGCGAAAAAGGTTTAATGGCACTGTTACTAGTTTGAATTTCCTTTATGTCTCTTTTAATTGCCTTAGGGATTTTACCTACAAAATTCGAATAATTGTCTTCGTTTACTTTATATAAACCATTGAGTTGATACCGAAATAATTTCATTGTAGCGGCATACTGAATGTATGGATGTTTGCTTTCTGAGCAAACCAACCAAGCCATAAAATTGGCTTCTCCTTCATTGGTTATACCGAAACCATGCGCTAATTCGTGGGCCATGGTAAAACTCTTTTCTAATGGATGCAGGCTAGGATCTAAATAAGCTTCTCCAGTGAAAGGGAAGTAGATACCGAAAATCCCAAGTTTGCGGAGGCTGCCCACAGGGTAAAATTGCTTGACCAATGGTTTTCCTCTCCAACTATGTCCCCAACTATTTAACAAATCTTTCATCTCTTGACGAATCAAGGAGTTTTGTAATGAAAACTCTGGTACTTTGGCTATAGCTGATGAATCTGCCTGTAGACCTCTTCTTATTGAAAGTAAGGATTCCTGCGTGGCTTCCATTTCTTCAAGCAATAGTTCAATTGGCAATGGCTCAGGATTTAAGCTGAGGTGTTGATATAATGGGATGCGGTAATAATTGTATCCCCAAAGTATCAGAAATAAAAAAATAATCCACCCAAAAAAGTTGATTAATACTCTGGGTAAAAATATTAACTTTTTTCGCCTGATTTTAATTTTGCCATAGCTTTGAATGGAACGGTACCCCATGTAAAGCAAAAGCAGCAAAATCAGGTAAAAGGCGGGGAAGGGCAATAGGATAAATGAGTAATCAAGCACTGCCCTGACCAAAGGGAATATGGTGATAGAATACCATTTTTCCGTCAGGTGAGGGTTCAATTCTGCAAGGAACCTTAATACTATAGCCAACAACCCGAGGTAACCACCTACCCACCTACTAAAGCCCATATACTATTTGAGTGTAGTTAAAAATACAGCGAAACGAAAGGTTAAACCCCTTCCGCTTCCACACTCTTAACTTCAGGCAACATTCTAGTCAGTAGGTTTTCTATACCCGCTTTAAGGGTAACAGTACTTGAAGGACATCCAGAGCAGGATCCTTGCAATAGTACCTTTACTATTCCATCCTGGAAGCTATGGAATACAATTGCACCTCCATCTTGTTCTACAGCAGGACGAATATATTCATCTAGAATGCCTTTGATTTTTTTGACAACCTCGCTGTCGTTTTCATCGAACAATGGATCACCACCCTCAAATTGTGTAGTTATGGCTTGCTTACCTGTTTCCAGATAGCCTTTCATATGGTTTCTGATATGGTCTTGAATATTTTCCCAAGGTACATCGGCATTTTTAGTAACCGTCACAAAATTGGAGGCAATGAAAACCCGTTCAACAGCAGCAAAATTGAATAACTCTAATGCAAGAGGTGAATTGGCCGCACTTTGCTCGTCCGGAAAATCAAAACTTACACCATCTTCTGCCAACATAAAATTGGCTACAAATTTTAAAGAATTTGGATTTGGATTGGCCTCCATGTACAGGTGTACAGGTTTTTTTTGAGCTTCTAGCATTATTTTATGAGTATAATTCTTAAATTTTTTCCTTTTATGCATTTAGAACGAAAGCAAATCAATCTTGGTTCGATCCTTTGCCAATTCTAATTGGATTATCCCTCAGGTATTGGTCATGGGGTTTGATTTTCGGATCAGTCCTTCTGGCAATTCTCCTTCTGTAGAGGCTACTACGGTACATACCATCGCGTCTCCTGTCACATTCACAATAGTTCTGAACATATCCAATATTCTATCTGGAGCCAAGATTAAGGCAATTCCAGCAGAAGGTACGCCTATAGATTCCAAAACGATGATCAACATAATAATGCCTGCTCCTGGAACTCCGGCGGTGCCTATAGAGGCTAACGTGGCCGTCATTACAATCATTAGCTGTTGGCTAAGGGAAAGGTCGAAACCCATGGCTTGCGCAATGAAAACCGCGGCAACTCCCTGATACAGGCTTGTTCCGTCCATGTTGATTGTGGCTCCCAGAGGCAAAACAAAGCTACTGATTTCCTCTGATACCCCTATTTCTTGCTCTACTTGTTTCATGGTTACCGGCAAGGTAGCTGAGCTAGAGCTTGTAGTAAAAGCCAACAATTGAGCAGGGCGAAGCGCTTTAAAGAAATCCATGTATTTGACCTTTGTGAAAGTCTTCAGGATCATGGGATAAAAAAACAGGACCATTAATAATAATCCTCCGATCACCACTAGGCTGTATTTCAATAAGGCCAATAATAACTCCACTGCGGAATCAGGATTGTCCCCCGTTATGTCTACGATTAGAGAAGCCATCAAAGCAAAAACTCCATATGGAGCTAAAATCATAATAAAGCCTACGATTTCTATGATGACATCGTTTATGCCGTCAAAGAAAGCAATAACTGGGGCTGATTTGGCTTTTGGGATCCTAATCAAAGCGATTCCCATGATGATTGCAAAAAACACCACCTGCAGCATCATTTCATTGGCTGCTGCAGCTTGGAAGATGTTTTCAGGAACCATATCTACCAATGGTTTTAAAGGACTTTGGCTCTGAAGTTGTTCGGCTTCCTGATATTTGCTGCCTGCTGTTTCATCATACAGTTCCATCAACTTTTCCCTGGTTTCAGAAGGGAGACTTTTTCCAGGATTGAATAGGTTTACCAATAATAATCCAACCGATACGGATAGGGCCGTTGTGAAAATATAGGTCAATATGGTCTTTCCACCTATTCTACTTAGCTTGGTAATGTCCCCTAAATTTGAAACCCCGACTATCAATGAGGCCAGAACCAATGGCACCGCTATCATTTTAAGGGAGGTAATAAAAATAGTCCCTATTGGTTGTACATAGTCATTGATGAAATCTGGAGATATCCTAAATTTCACTACAACAAGGCCAACAGCTAATCCCAAAACCAGCCCTATAAGGATTTGGGTGTGAAGAGGTATTTTTCTTTTCATAGTTGAGGATTCTAGCGAAAATTAAATTTTGCTGGACCGGTTAAGAAGTAGATGGTCTGCCAATACCAAGGCACACATGGCTTCTACAATGGGTACAGCACGGGGAACTACGCAAGGATCGTGACGTCCTTTTCCGGAAACGGTAGCAGCTTCTCCTTTTGTATCTACACTCTCCTGGTCCTGCATGATTGTAGCTACAGGTTTAAAGGCCACTTTAAAATAAATGTCTTCTCCATTAGAGATTCCTCCTTGGATTCCTCCAGAATGATTGGTACGGGTTCTAACCCTGTCACCTTCTTTGTAAAAAGCATCATTGTGTTCGGAACCTTTCATTGTTACCCCTTCAAACCCGCTGCCAAACTCAAATCCTTTGACTGCATTGATGCTCAACATAGCATGTCCCAAAACAGCATGGAGCCTGTCAAAAACAGGCTCGCCCAAGCCGACTGGAACACCTTTGGCTACGCAGCTAACTACTCCACCTATGGTGTCCTTTTCTTTTCTGGTCTGGTCGATCAGTTGAATCATCTTATCAGCTGTGTCAGCATCTGGACAACGAACAATATTGGATTCTGTTTGACTAAAATCTAATTCTTGGTATGGTTTTTCAAGACGTACAGCGCCTGCTTGGCTTACATAGGCATTGATTTCTACTCCATAATTGGCTAGCAATAGCTTGGCAACCGCTCCTGCGGCTACTCTTGCCGCCGTTTCCCTTGCGCTACTTCTTCCTCCTCCTCGATAATCCCTTACCCCAAATTTTTCATGGTAGGTATAGTCAGCATGAGAAGGCCTGAATTTTTCTGCTATATGAGAGTAATCTTTACTTTTCTGGTCTGTATTATAGATGACCATGGCGATAGGAGTACCGGTGCTTTGGCCCTCAAAAACGCCTGAAAGAATTTCAAACTCATCTTCTTCCTTTCTTTGGGTCGTGATTTTGGATTGACCAGGCTTTCTCCTTTGTAATTCCAACCTGATAAAATCCTCATCGATTTTAATACCTGCTGGGCAGCCGTCTATAATCACTCCGAGGCCCTTCCCGTGGGATTCTCCGAATGTAGTAATTGTGAATTGGTTTCCGAATGTATTACGCATGAATTATTTTTTCTTAACAATCAAATAAGCCAATAATATAAGTGCCAGCAACAGCAAAATATTAATTAGGGTGGAAAAATAAGACTTATATCCTTGGTTTAAAAGTTTATTGTCTTCTACTTCTATTAGGTCATATAAACCACCGAGTCTGGTAGACGAAATGGCTTGATTCATCCTGCTTTCCCCAGTGACCCTCACTACAGCTTGTGGGATGAGGGTATCGTACTGAGCTAGTTCAGGATCAAAATAGATCCATTCAAAATGGTCTTTCAAAGATACCTCTTCAGCTTCATTTAAAGTCATAAAATAACTGTATTCTTTCATTCCAGTGACTTTACCTCTACCTCTATTGATTTGAACTTGCTCATTTGGATCAAAGGTATTTAGTTTCTGTCCCTTCCTTACTTTTGGAGGACGTATGGAACTTATATTTCCCTCACCTGTGATGATGAAATCATAGGTGAAACCTTCTCCAGTTTTGACATCCAGTTCACTAAAGTTTTCCCTTAGCCTGTAATTGCCCACACTTACCTCATTTTTTAGCGGATGTGGTGGCAGTTCTTTTACTTTTATAGACTTTGGTTGGGAGTAGAAGGTTTTGAAATCCTGTAATCTATTGCTACCAAAGAAGCTTGGGTTTTTAGCCACCTTGTATTTTATCATTTCCCAACCTACAGAAGGAAAATCCACTGTCCCGGCATTGAAAGGATAGAAGTTGGCTTCATATACTTTGTATTTTGTCCATCTTTTGCCCCCAAACTCTACCCGCTCGGGTTGAATGCTGGTGATATTGAAGTTTTCTTCCCAGGCATTTCCCGGTTTTATTTCATTTATAATCCTTTCAAGCTGTTTGCCTGGCTCATGGAAATTAAAAGGAGCCTGATTGCTCTCAGACATGTAGAAGGCAAAACTAACGCTAAAACCTTCACCGACGTAAACTTCATCCTTACTAACAGAAAGGGAGAAGAATGCATCGTCTTCCACCTCCACATATTCAGGTTGTTCAGTATTATTTCTTCCAAAAAGATCATCAAATGGATCCAGTGCACGATTAGTATTTGCATTTGACCGGGCATCTACCACTGTTATGGTTGTGCCAGGGGAGGAAGCAGTGATCCCATTTACAGCTACTTTAAACCCTGGAAGAGTAAATTGTCCCTTTCTCAAAGGTTTGTAATACTGAATGATGCTGTTGGTACTACTCATCTGACCATTGATAATGTTCATCGATGAACTCTGAGAGATACCTTGTTTTTGAAAGCCAGGAATCTCTGGCAGTTGGTCATTGGACCTAATTTTGTCACCAGACACGATCACTTTTATGGTGAAGGTCTCATTCAGTGCAACCTCATTTTCGCCCAATTCGATTTTGACATCCTGAGCATGAGCAGCTAATGAAAAAAGACCCAGCAGGCAGACAAAAAGAAAATGGTTTTTCGTTAAAGACATATTAAAACGATTGTGTTTTCGTAATTTAATAACTGCAAATAAACAAGGATATTTTATACGTAACAAATCTAATCCAAAACCGTTAGTACTATTTAAACCAATCTTTTTTAATGAAACCTAAATTAAAATATCGTGAACCATGATGGAATATGTTAAGACTATTTTAGTAAAGGTAAGTTTTGACGGCAAACTCTTCGAGAAAGAGTTAAGAAAAGGTCTGAATATGTTAGTCCCTGGGGAACTAGAAGAATTCAGAAAGTGGTGTTACGGCACTTTTTCAAAAGCATATGAGCCAATATTAAATAAATACTTTATTTTATTGGCAGGTTAGTTCATCAACTCAATAGCCCCACTAAACATTGGGGCTTTTTTTATTTAAGGCCTATTTTCAAATACACAATACTTTTTTTTAGCTGTTTTATACGTTTTTTTACTTACTTTTAAAAAAGTTAAACTTTGTTAAGCAATGGAAAAAAAGAACACTGGATTTGAAGAAATTGAAAAGATGCTTCAAGAAGTTGGAAACAAAATTGAAACCTTAATCCAAAAAGGTACCAAAGCTACTGGCGAGGCAAGTGAAGAAATAGAAAAGAAAATCAAAGACCTCCATATAAATAAAGAAAAATTAGAAAAAGAGTTTAAGGAAAAGAAAGCCAAGTTTGAGGAAAAGTACCAAAGCAAATCAAGCACCGCTAAACCTTTTCTTGAAGATTCCATGGCTCATTTTAAGCAAGGAGTAAAATCTTTGGTGCATGCCATCAATGAAATGCTCAAATAAGCCATTCCTACAAATTAGTGGCATTTTGAATAAGCTACCTATTATTTTTTTTATCTAAAAGTATAAAGGAGGCTCAGGTCTACTGTATGGAAAAGTCAGTTTTTCCTAGCATTCTTTTTTTTTTCAACTCTCCTGATTTCTAGAAATGGCCACTTGCTGAGCAAGGTATGGGAAGGCTATTTCCAATCCTATTGCACAATCGGTGTTGAATTATCGAAATACCGTTGTAATTTTGCGCCATGAATTACCTTTCAGTTGATACACTTAGTAAGTCCTTTGGAGAAAGAGTCTTGTTTTCAGAAATTTCCTTTGGGATAGAACAAGGTCAAAAAACAGCCTTAGTTGGAATAAATGGGGCAGGAAAGTCCACCTTGATGAAAATCATTATGGGGGAAGAAATCGCAGATGCAGGACAAGTCGTGATCAATCAGGAGATTAAAATGGCTTATGTTAATCAAAATCCTATTTTCACAGGTGGGAAGACCATATATGAGACCATTTTTGATGACCCCGAAAATGAAATTATTCAGGTGATTCATGCCTATCAGGAAGCCATGTTGGAAGCTGAGAATGGTACTGACAATAGCGAGGCCTTGCAACCTATTTTTGAAAAAATGGATAGACTGCAAGCTTGGGACTTTGAATACCAAATTAAAGAAGTACTGGGGAAATTGGGTTTACATGATACCAACCTTCAAGTAACTGCGCTTAGTGGAGGGCAACGAAAAAGAGTTGCCATTGCCAGAGCCATTTTGCATTTTCCTGATTTACTTCTTTTGGATGAACCTACCAATCACCTGGATTTAGAAACCATTGAGTGGTTGGAAGACTACCTGTCCAAAGCTAACCTCTCCCTTTTGATGGTGACGCACGATAGGTACTTCTTGGATAAAGTAACCAACAATATTCTTGAATTGGAAAATGGAGAATTGTACCGCTATGCTGGTAATTACAGTTATTTCCTAGAAAAGAAGGAAGAAAGAAAAGCCAACGAAGCTACAGAACTGGGGAAAGCCAAAAGTCTCTATAAAAAAGAACTCGATTGGATAAGGAGGCAACCAAAGGCTCGTGGGACAAAATCCAAGTCAAGGATAGAAGCCTTTAACGAAACCAAGGAGAAAGCTTTTAAGAAAACGGAAGAGAGAGACATTAGTCTGGGCGTAACAGCACAGAGGTTAGGGAAGAAAATTGTAGAAATAGAGAAAATCCATAAATCATACGGAGACCTGAACCTGGTCAAGGATTTTAGTTATACTTTTAAAAAAGGGGATAAGGTAGGAATCGTAGGCCCTAACGGGGCTGGGAAAACCACTTTCCTGAACATGCTCATTGGCAAGAATTCCCCTGATAAAGGAGCTGTCACTATAGGGCAAACGACTGCATTTGGTTATTATAAACAAGAGGAAGATACTTTTGATGAGACCATGCGGTTGATTGATATTGTAAAAGAAGTGGCAGAGGTAGTGACTGTGGCGGGAGGAGCAACGATTACAATCAGTCAGTTTTTGACTCAATTTGGTTTTCCACCCAAGCAACAGCACACCCCAATTGCCAAGCTTAGTGGGGGGGAAAGAAGGCGACTGCAGTTGCTTATGATTTTGGTAAAAAGCCCTAACTTTCTAATACTGGATGAACCAACCAATGATTTGGATATTGTGACACTCAATACCCTTGAAGAATTTTTAGACGCTTTTCCTGGTTGTTTGGTGATTGTTTCCCATGATAGGTATTTTATGGATCGACTGGTAGATCACTTGTTTGTATTTGAAGGAGAAGGGCAGATCAGTGACTTCCCTGGAAATTATACTGACCTTAGGGAGAGGGAAAAAACAATTAAAGCCGAGACGCCCAAACAAGTTGCAGAAAAGAAACCTGCAGCCGTTGCAAAGACAACTGAAAAGAGCACCTTAAAAGCTACGTTCAAGGACAAGAAAGAGTTTGAGGAAATTTCAGCGAACTTGGAGCAGTTAACGAGCAAAAAAGAATCCTTTATTCAAAAAATCAATCAAGGGACTGAAGACCACGAAGAATTGTTAAAATGGTCTTTGGAGATAGAAGGTTTGGATAAGAAAATTGAAGAGTTGGAAATGAGGTGGCTGGAATTAAGTGAGCTTGATGGCATCTCCTGATCCATTTGGCATTCTAAATTAAAAAGTATTTAAGCTTCAGGATTTAGGGAATATTTCCTAAATCTTGAAGCTTAAACCCGAAATATGCAATAGACAATCTATTACGTGCTGAAATCGCTTCAAAATCAGCCACTTCGTTGCTGTTTTCAATTTCACCATAGTGGTGCTATGCTAAAATCTCCAAACAGCCTGATTTTCTTGCGCTTGCAACACTTCCCGTAAACACGGGACAGGCTTCACCCCTGACTATTGTCAGGACGGAAAAATCCTATTACATAATCCGGGTTAAATTTTTTCTAGAACAGTAGTTATTAATTGATCTATGATCCTGTCTGGTGAACTGGAGAAATTTCCTGAGATCCGGTTGGCAACAATGGCATTCATGCTAAGGACCTCATGCCCTAACATTTTCCCCATGGCATAATAGCCTGCTGTCTCCATTTCAAAATTGGTAAAGGCATGTTTCTGAAAAGGATTGTCTCCAAGTAAATTGAAAATTTTAGGAATGCGAGGTTTTAACCTAACCTCTCTACCCTGAGGACCAAAGAATCCCGGACAAGTAACAGTAATACCAGAAGGAAGGTCTTCTCCAATTTTCGCCAGTAATTTTTCTGAACCAGCCACACAGTAGGGCAGAAATGGGAGGTCCAGACATTTTTGGACATGATTGCTGATCTGACTCTCCAAAACCGTCTGGGGAATGTCATAAAAAGCCATTAATGTGTCCAGCCCCACGGCCATAGTTGAAGCGAGTAAGCTACCTTCCGGAAGATCGCTTTGCATGCTTCCAGAAGTACCAATCCGAACGATATCGATTCGCTTATGGCTGGGTTTTGGTTGTCGCGATTTAAAGTCTACATTAAACAAAGCATCCAACTCTGTCATAAAAATCTCAATGTTATCAGTACCCATTCCGGTACTGATAACACTGATTCTTTTGCCTTTGTACCAGCCTGTATGGCTTACAAACTCTCTATGTGCTGTTTGCAATTCTAGCCTGTCAAAGCGAGAAGAAACTTTGCTTACCCGATTGGGGTCACCTACAGTAATGACAGTTTCTGCCACCTGCTCAGGTTTGAGCCTAAGGTGGTAAATGCTGCCATCAGGGTTGATGATGAGTTCCGATTCAGGTATCGGATTTGGCATGTAGGGTAGCTTTTATTTTGTCCGCATTGGGCTTTTGAAACAGGCCTTTATAAGGATTGTAACCATTGGTGTTTTTCTGGTAGTACCCGGTACCATTATAAGGTCTTCTGTTTGGTGCATCTTTACAGCTTTCGGAGCAGGCACCTTCCATTTCCCAACCACATGATTCACATATAGGCACATGAACATTGCATTCGGGATTAGAACAGTTGACCATTCGGTCGGACAATGTGTCGCAAACAAAGCATTTAGAAACCGTCTTGGGGTTGACCTTATTTACTTCTACAGCCAGTCGGTTATCAAAAACATAGCATTTGCCTTCAAAGTCTTCTCCTCCAGCTTCCATTCCATATTTGATGATCCCACCATGAAGCTGGTATACGTCTTCGAAACCTTGTTCTAGAAGAAATGCAGATGCCTTTTCGCATTTTATTCCTCCTGTACAATAGGTGAGAATCTTTTTGTTTTTGAGATGTTCTAGCTCTTTTACTTTTTCTGGGAAATCCCTAAAGTTATCGATGTCCAGACGAATGGCATTTTTGAAATGACCCAATTCATGTTCGTAATTAGAACGAACGTCAAGAACCACCACGTCCTCTTGATCCTTTAAGGCCTTAAATTCCTTAGGTTCCAAATGCTTACCTGTATTTTCACGTGGATTGAGGTGTCTGAGTCCAGAATGTACGATCTCTTCCTTTGCCCTAACATTGATCTTAGCAAAGGCATGTCCGTGGTGTTGATCAATTTTAAATTCTGTGTCAGCAAATCTCGGATCAGCTTTCACATAAGCCATGTACTTTTCACAGTCTTCTTTTAATCCTGAAACAGTACCATTTAAGCCTTCTGAGGAAATTATTATACGTCCTCTGATATTGTTCTCAACACAGAACAGGTGGTGTTCTTCTCGGTATGCTTCCAAATCCTCGATTTGAGCATAGCAGTAATACAATAATATGTTATAATCCATAACTATAGCCCTGTTTCCTGCAGGGTGTTATTTGTAAATAAATATATGAAACTATTTCTCGATTGCTTGGGCCGGATTACCAAAAACAGTTTGTTTTGAAGCAACATCAGCAATAACTACTGATCCAGCACCCACTCTTGCATTTTTTCCAATTGTGACCCCAGCAACTATGGTTACTCCTGAGCCTATAAATGCTCCTTTTTCTATGGTGACATTGGAATTAATAACCGCTCCAGCACCTACCTGCACAAAATCTTCAAGTTTAGCCTGATGTTCTATTGTGGCATTGGTATGCAATATGCAATGGTTTCCAATTTCAGCACCTGCTCCAATTGTCACCTTGGCATTGATAAAGTTGCCATGACCAATACCCGCATCGGTAGAGATGTAAGACAACCTATGTATAGCATTTACTGGTTGTACCTTTCGCCTGGTATTTAGTAGTTTGACTAAGGTTTCTCTATACTTGGGATCGTCTACAGCTACAAAAGCATCGCATTTTTGTCCAATTAGTTTTAAAAAACCATCGTCCTCAAGTTTTCCCAAAATGGAAATATTGTTAATTTCTTTTTGGTGCAAGGTAGCATCATCATCCAAAAAGCCATAGACTACAACTTCGTGACTATTGAATATTTCTAATGCAGGATGGGCAATTCCCTTTGCTCCAAAGATAATAATCGGTTTTTCCATAATTTTGTTTTTCTAAGCACAAAATTAACGGAAATTACCAATCTATGCAAAAGATCATTTTAAATTAGGTCTGAGTAGATTCTGGCCAATTTTGCATTGCAAACACATCCGCTTTTTACAATATTGGTGGTACAGTCCCAGCATACCCTGACTATCGTAAGCATTGGCTGCTGACCAATCCACTTCTTGGAATATACTTATCAGGCTGTTTTTTTCTGCGGGAATTTCTTGCAGTAGGTTAAAGCACTTTTCTTGCCATATAGAGAGATCGGTATATCTTCCATATGCGTACCAAAGGGGTACTATAAAGTTTATTGCCAGTAGATTCATTATTCCTTCAGTTAGTTTACCTTTTGTTGCTCGCAGGTTTGGCTTGCCAAAATGGTAATGCTTTTTCCAGTATTCACTTACAGAAAGGTCAAACATTCGCCCAAAGGATTGGTTACTATCCAATTCATGGAGTACGGAATCAAAAAGATGGGGACTACGATTGAGCAAAGCCGATAGTTGGGCAAGTCTGAAAGAGGGGAAATTGCTTGGTCGGACTTTCATAAACTTCCACTCTGAAGGAAAGAGTTTGTTTTTTAGGCTGTACTTTTTTTCAAGATAAGCAAATTCGTATTTAAGGTTTTTTTCATATCCAGGATTTAAATCCAAGGTATTGGTGAACATTCCCGCTTGTCCAAAAATCATCGCTTCAATCTGCATTAAATTCCCTGCATTTTTTTTAATGATCTTGTAAGGAAGGCTCTGTGCTAATTTTAGCATTGGCTTGCTGTTGGTCTTAAAGCCAAAAGAAAAAAATAACCATTGATAGGCTGTTTCTTCCCAGTCGTTTCCATTTTCTTTCAACAGAAACAAAACCATATCACTTTTTTGTTGAAGTCGTTCCACAAGTGCTTTTTCCAGCATGGAAAATTTCAGTATGGAGGGAATTGTGGAAAGGCTGTCGGTACAGAGAAGTTTATTAGGAGAGCTTTGAAGTTTTTGGTAATTTCTAATTACGTCCAGAGGTACCTTTCCATCTAAAACTAAGGTTGGAATAGTGGTTCCGTCTTTTCTTTTCGCTTCTTCATCATGCTGCCATACCACATGCAGTACTACGGCATTGTAGGCAGCATCAGTCTGGTGTTGGTGGTTTTTCCAATCCGATGTACGAAGGTGAATTTCAATATGGCCAAAATGTTTAATACCAGCTAGGGATATTTCTGCCTCTTTAAAATCAGGTCCTTCATGATGGTTGTGGAAGCCGATTTTATGAATAAGTAGGGGCAGTCCATCTTCTGTTTCCAGTGCCTTTTTATCGAAATACTGGTACTTCCATATAAGTTGAAGAAAATCTTCCTGAAAACGAAACATAAGCCAATTTCATGATTGCCTCATGAAATTACCTAAAATTAAAAAGAATACGAAATAAATAGGTTGGATATTCTAATTACAGTAAGTGTCTAGTAGTTTGGACATTGATTCCTGTAATGCCAACGCTTCTCTTTTTGCTGCTTCACCAAAGTCCTTTTCAGAAGAAGCATAAATAATACCTCGAGAGGAATTGACCAAAAGACCACATTGCTTATTCATACCATATTTGGCCACTTCTTCGAGACTTCCACCTTGAGCACCAACTCCTGGAACCAGCAAAAAATGATCAGGTACAAGTTTTCTTACTTCGGCGATAGACTCCCCTCTGGTGGCTCCTACCACATACATCATGTTCTCGCTTGTTCCCCATTTTTGGCTCTTTTCCAGCACTGAAGCAAATAGTGGTTGATGCGCATTGTTTTCTATCAATTGAAAATCCTGGCTCCCTTGATTAGAGGTCAATGCAAGTAGAATCACCCATTTCCCATCAAATTCTAAAAAGGGGCCTACACTGTCTTCACCCATATAAGGGGCCACAGTGATGGCGTCAAAATTCATTTGCTCAAAGAAAGCTTTGGCGTATAATCTTGAGGTATTTCCTATGTCTCCCCTTTTCGCATCTGCAATGGTAAACACTTCTTTAGGAAGGTATTCCAGTGTTTTGGCTAATGTCTCCAAGCCTGAAGGCCCCATGGCTTCATAAAAGGCCAGATTTGGTTTGTATGCTACAGCCTGATCAATGGTGTTATCAATAATGGCCTTGTTGAAAGTAAAGACAGGATCCTCTTCTTTCAATAAATGTTTGGGTATACGCCGTGGATCAGGATCAAGACCTATACATAAAAAGGAGGATTTTTTCTCTATTTGGGCAAATATTTCTTGGGAAGTCATGTGGTAAAATTATAAAAAAATGAAAGGTTTATTTGAAAACTTTAACATTACCTCAAATCAATAACCTCTACATCCTGATTTTCACTTGCTTTAAATACAAAATAATCGTCAACGATTTTCACATTTGGATTCAATTCCTTGAAGGTATATTTGAAAGTACCGCCTACATCATCTTTGATTTCCCAGGCCAATATTTCATTTTTTGCTTTATCGATGTATAGTTTGATTTTTTTGAACCGCGCATTTTCCTTTTCAGCAGTTAATAGAATCTCATGAGCTGGTACTCCATTAATTTCGCTACTACCTATGAGTTTGGAAATGTACCCTTTTTTGTAAATGTTATAAACATTGGACGGGGTAAGTTCATCAGCATCATCTTCTACATTGTTAATTGTGACCTCCTTGTATTTGCTTGACTTGATCAGTGTCCAAACGGTTTTGCCATCGTTAAATATTTCCTGGTCATTTAATGTGAGTCTGTACTTCTCACCCTTTACTGTTACATTTCCAGTATTGGTCTGAATAAGTCCTTCATCTTCTGTGGAGTAACTGTATTCAAAAAGACCTGTGAAACCATTTAATTTTTTATAGTTTTCACTTACCTTAGATAGTATTTTCACCGCAGAGGCATCACTTTGAGCAAGTAAAACATTTGAAAAGCTGGTGAAAAGAAGAATTATGGTGATAATTTTTTTACTTAACATTTTATAAATCAATATATATTAGAGACTGTTCAATAATTGTTCCAAAGTATTTTCGTCCTGTATCAATACCTCTCTGGCCTTACTACCTTCAAAAGAACCAACTATTCCTGCAGCCTCCAATTGGTCAATTATCCTTCCAGCACGATTGTAACCAAGCTTTAATTTCCTTTGGATTAATGAGGTGCTTCCCTGCTGATGCATCACGATCAATCTGGCGGCATCATCGAATAAAGCATCTCGCTCAGATAAGTCAACTTCTCCCACACCAGATTCACCGTCTTCTCCCACAAATTCAGGCAATAAATAAGCGTCTGTATAGCCTCTCTGATCACCTATCCAATCGCATACAGCCTCTACTTCAGGAGTGTCTAAAAAGGCACACTGCAAGCGGATCACGTCAGAACCCATGGAAAGTAACATGTCACCCATGCCTATCAATTGTTCTGCGCCACCTGCGTCCAGAATGGTACGGCTATCGATTTTACTGGTAACTCTAAAGGACAGTCTTGCAGGGAAATTGGCTTTAATTATACCTGTGATGACATTTACTGAAGGTCTTTGGGTAGCTAGAACAAGGTGTATTCCTATGGCCCTGGCCAATTGTGCAAGCCTGGCAATCGGTCCTTCGATCTCTTTACCGGCAGTCATCATCAGGTCTGCCAACTCATCGATGACCAATACGATATAAGGCATAAATTTATGCCCTTTGTCAGGGTTAAGCTTTCTGGCAACGAATTTCGTATTGTATTCCTTCAAATTCCTACAACCAGCATCTTTCAAAAGATCATAGCGGTTGTCCATTTCAATACAAAGAGAATTTAAAGTATAAATTACCTTTTTCGTATCTGTAATTATGGCTTCCTCAGCATTGGGGAGTTTTGCGAGGAAATGCCTTTCGATTTTATTAAATAAGGTTAGCTCTACTTTTTTAGGATCTACTAAAATAAGTTTAAGCTGAGAAGGATGCTTTTTGTAAATAAGAGAGGCAAGGATCATGTTTAACCCTACCGATTTACCCTGACCCGTGGCTCCCGCCATAAGTAGGTGAGGCATTTTGGCCAAGTCTACAACGAAAACCTCATTGGAAATGGTTTTACCCAAAGCCACAGGAAGCTCTTTGTCACTCTTCATGAATTTTTCAGTGCCCAAAACGGAGCGGGCAGCTACCAATTCCCTGTTCTTGTTCGGTACTTCTATTCCTATCGTTCCTTTTCCTGGGATCGGAGCAATAATACGAATTCCTAATGCAGCCAGGCTAAGGGCGATATCATCTTCCAAGTTTTTAATCTTGCTTATTTTCACCCCGGGCTCAGGGATTATTTCATAAAGTGTTACTGTGGGGCCAATGGTAGCTTTAATTTCCTGGATACCTATTTTAAAGTTTATAAGCGTTTCAACAATCTTGTTTTTATTCTCCTCTAATTCCTGTCTTGTCACAGTGACCTTTTGTTGGTCATATTCGTTGAGCAAATTCAAGGTGGGGAACTGATAACTAGGAAGATCTAGCGTAGGGTCGTATGGGTCGAGGTTTTCCACCATGTCTGCGGTTTTTTCCTCATTTTCTTTGTTATTGACCACAAAGTTTTTTCCCGACAATGGATCTTCAGAGCTGGGGATATCCTTTTTTGTTGTATCTTCTACCTTAAATGCGGGAGCTATAGCCTTGTCCTTTTTGTTGGTTTGGGCTGTTTTGTCAGTATCGGACACTTTCCAACTGTTGGTGTCCGGTTCTTCTTCCTCTTCATGCAATTCCTCAGGTTCATCCTCCAATGGCTGACTATCAAAGGAATCTTCTTCTATGCTTTCCGAATTAAATTCATTTTCAATGGGGGCCTCATCGGTTGATTGGGAAGTTTCTTTCTCTGAGGTAAACCAATTGATTTGATCAACATTAAAAAACACGATCACAAATATCAATAGGCTGCCAAAGATCAGGATAAATGTCCCCCAACCCAGAAAGGCATCGGATAGCTTGGCAAGTTCATAGCCAAAGCCTCCGCTAAGGAAAGCCAGGTAGTTAAAGCCATCAATCAGGTGCACCAAATAGCCCATCAACAAACCAAGCCAAACCAAAAAGAAAAGCGAGAAACCTGCGTAACGGGTAAGGGAAACCAAGGAGTCCTTGAAGGATAATTTGTATCCCAGAAAGAATAAAAATGGCGGAAAGAACAATGCTGCGATCCCAAACCAACGGTAAATCATGAAATAACTCATGACTGACCCGGTGTAGCCGAGTAAGTTTTGGGTTTCACCCGCTTTGGTGCGAAGCGGCATTCCTGAAGCGTTTACCAGGCTTTGATCAGCTTGACCAACAAATAAGTAGCTTAGGAAAGCCAAAAACATAAAAATGGAAAGCATCATAAAGATGATACCAAAAGATAAACTCCAGCGCTTATCGTTAAATAAAGCAAAGTTAAATTTTCTTTTACTTTTAGGGGCTGGTTTTCCAGGTGTTTCCTTCTTCTTAAATGTATTTTTTTTGTATGTATTTGCAGCCATGGTGCTTCCTTTCTCCGCTGTAGGGATGTAATTTAATGCTTGCTATGTTAATAAAAAAGTTCTGTTAGTCCACGGAATTATTTATCAGGCCTTTTTTCAAGCGTTTAATTAAGCTGGGCCCCTCATAAATCATACCAGTATAGACCTGAACCAGACTAGCCCCAGCTGCTAATTTTGCTTTCGCATCTGCTACGGTAAAAATTCCTCCAACACCTATGACTGGAAAAGCATTGCCTGAGTTTTTGGTAAGGTAACGGATAACTTCATTACTTCTGTCGTTCAAGACCTTGCCACTGATTCCTCCGGCACCTATCGCTTTTACTTGATCTGCAGGCGTAGCCAATAGGTCTCTGTCTATGGTCGTATTGGTAGCAATTACTCCAGCGATCTTTGTTTCTTGGACTATTGAAATGATATCGTCAAGCTGCCCATCTGTTAGATCCGGAGCTATTTTCAATAATATAGGTTTGGGCTTGTCATAGGTAAGGTTGGCCTCATTTACTACCGCCAATAATTTCTTTAATGGCTCCTTCTCTTGTAATTCCCTCAAATTGGGAGTATTGGGTGAACTAACATTTACCACAAAATAATCTACATGAGGATGCATGGCATGCAAACAGAAAAGGTAGTCCGATATGGCATCTTCATTGGGCGTAACTTTATTTTTACCAATATTTCCTCCAACTAAAACATCAGAATTTTTATTTTTTAGTCTTTCCACAGCAGCGGCCACGCCACCATTGTTGAAGCCCATTCTGTTGATCAATGCTTCGTCCTTTGGAAGGCGGAACATTCTTGGTTTTGGATTTCCATCCTGAGGTTTTGGGGTTAAGGTTCCTATTTCAATGAAACCAAATCCCAGTAGTGACATTTCATCAATAAGCTTGGCATCTTTGTCAAATCCAGCGGCCAATCCAATTGGGTTTTTAAATTTTAAGCCAAATACTTCTCTTTCCAGCTCTTTGTGTTCAAATGCGAAATTCGCCTTTATTGCTTGTTTAAGCAGAGGCAAGTTGAACAGGGTCTTGATCCAGGAAAAGGTGAAATGATGCGCAGATTCCGGATTTTTCAGAAAAAGAAGGGGCTTTATAATTTGTTTGTACACGACGTTGGATTTTTCTCAGCCACAAAAATAACGCAATTCTTTGACAATCGTCGGGTATTGTTCAAGCAATGTGATAGATTATAATTTAGATGAAGTGAAAAAGGACAAACCTATTGTTCCTTATTGGTTTAGCTTAGGAAGATTTAGGTTTATCCTCAGCAGTGTTATAAAATCCAGACCAGCTTGGAATGGGATTTAGATTTTTGAAGGATTTCCGAAATACTTTTTCTTAAGCCAAAAGGAGACCCTAACCAATAGAATTAATGCTGGTACTTCTACCAATGGCCCGATTACACCTGCAAAGGCTTGTCCGGAATTCAACCCAAAAACAGCGATGGAAACAGCTATCGCCAATTCAAAATTATTGCCAGCCGCCGTAAATGCAACAGCTGCCGTTTGGTCATACTTTGCGCCCATTGCTTTTGTAAAGAAAAAGCCAATGATAAACATCAAGGTGAAATACAGTAGCAAAGGGATTGAAATGAGCAAAACGTCCATCGGAATTTCTACAATCAATTCGCCCTTTAAGGAAAACATTACCACGATTGTAAACAATAAGGCGATCAAAGTCATGGGAGAGATCTTTGGAATAAATACATTATTGTACCATTCCTCACCTTTAAGTTTAACTAAAATGAATCTGCTTAAAATCCCCATCAGAAATGGGATGCCCAAATATATGGCAACGCTTTCAGCTATGGTTGCAATCGAAATATCCACTATGGCACCTTCAAAACCAAAATAGGGAGGAAGTACGGTTATAAAAATCCAGGCGTAAAAGCTGTAAGCAAAAACCTGAAAAATACTGTTTAAGGCCACCAAACCGGCCCCATATTCAGCACTTCCTTCTGCAAGGTCATTCCAAACCAGTACCATGGCAATGCACCTGGCCAATCCAATAAGGATTAGTCCAACCATGTATTCAGGGTAATCCCTTAAAAAAGTGATGGCCAATAAAAACATCAAGACCGGGCCAATAATCCAATTCAAGACAAGGGATATGGATAGGATTTTTGTGTTTCTGAAAACCTTGGGTAAAAGAGAATAATTGACCTTTGCCAAGGGGGGATACATCATTAAAATTAACCCTATGGCAATGGGAATATTGGTTGTTCCACTATTGAAGGCATTGATGATTTGAGGAAAGTTTGGAAAAAAATTGCCAAGTGCAACCCCAAATGCCATGGCCACAAAAATCCAAAGGGTTAAGTTTCTGTCTAAAAATCCTAATTTTTTAGCTGCCATCTTATAATTTGATTTGAGAGAAAATGTAGTAGCATTCAGTTGCAATCTGTAGGCTTCTTTCTTGGTATTTTTCCGCTTGCTCAGGTGTGTTGTCAAATGCTTTTGGATCTTCAAAAGTTATCGGAATCCGTTTTTCTGCCCCTGAGATATTGGGGCAAGCTTCATCTGCCTGTGAGCAAGTCATGATGGCAGCCAAATCAGATTTGGGATTGAATTCGTCGTCTAAGCTTTTGGAAAACCCTATGATGGGATGCTGATTTTGAGAATATTTTATGCTGTAAATTGGGTTGTTATCTCCTGAGATAGCTTTAATATGGAACCCTGAATTTTGCAGTGTTGCGGCAACCATTGGAAAAAGCGCTGTGGCTTCTGTTCCTGCAGAGTAGCAAAAGACATTCTTTACCCCAAAATAATAAGCCATCGTTTGTGCCCAAATCTGGGACAAGTGGCTTCTCCTCGAATTGTGGGTACATATGAAATTAAGTCTAATTTCCTTTTGATTGTCAACTTTGACCTGAATGAAGTCAATTAAGGGTTTTAAAACGGATTTGCGTTCATCCGTGATTTCTTCAGGATTTAAGTTTTGGATGGTATTTATTAATTCCGGAAACAATGTAGACTGAGTTGCTTGCATTGGTAATTTGGTTGGATTAGGAATTTTCATCTATTTATTGCTATAATACGATTAATCAAATAAAATTTTTTTAGCAGCAATTTGGTTTATTTGAAATGTCCTGGTCTAGAAATTCAGACATAAGCGATTTCATGGCGGCCCATTTCTCCGTATTGATACAATAGCAAACGCTAGTGCCTTCTACATTACCTTTAATTAAACCCAAGTGTTTTAGTTCCTTGAGGTGTTGTGATATGGTAGGTTGAGCCAGTCCGATTTCATTCACAATATCTCCACAAACACAAGAATCTATTTTGAACAAATATTGTAATATGGAAACTCTAGCGGGATGCCCGAAAGCCTTTGCAAACAAAGCGATTTGGTTTTGTTTGTCGGTAAATTTCTCTGTTTTTGCTAGTCCCATTTTTCCCTGCTATTTAATTGCAATATTACGATAAATAATTAAATCATCAAAATTGTCTATACGCTTTTGGCTGTTCTTTCCAGTGAAATATTAGTTCAAACCCATTGACAAAGGTCAAATGGAAACCGTGTCAACAACTTATTCCCTACACGTTTGTTCAACCCGAAATATGCAATAGACAATCTATTAAGTGCTGAAATCGCTTCAAAATCAGCCACTTCGTTGCTGTTTTCAATTTCACCATAGCGGTGCTATGCTAAAATTTCCAAACACGATTTTCTTGCGATTGCAACACTTCCCGTAAACACGGGACAGGCTTCACCCCTGACTATTGTCAGGACGGAGAAATTCTATTACATAATCCGGGTTCAATGGAGAAAATATGCCACCCTTTCAGGGCTTGGGAAATTATAAACCATTTAACGATGGGCTGCACCCATCACTATTAGATGTCAGCCTTTCAGGGCTCAATAAATAAGAAATACACAAGCCGAAATCGAAGAACAATTTAAGCCCTGAAAGGGCAAAATATCAAAGCACAGGGTGAAGCCCTGTGTAAGCATCAATCATTCATAACCAAGCCTTAAAAGGGTGGTATACTATTCTTCTGCCTCCAGGTTTAAATTGTACCAGTCAATTTTACGAGAGAAATACATTACTATACCTAGAATTATAAATACACCAATACTACCTATAAGTAGGGCGTAATCCTGAAGTTGTATGATAACAAAAATAAAGGAATACAGCACAGCCAAAACCCCTGAAATCAGCATCGTTAATTTTGTTGATTTCAAAATCGCTTTGACATAACCAGCAATGAGAGAAAGTGTAGCAACGGCAGAAATAATAAATGCCAAGTTGAATTTTAAGTGCTCGGAGATGGCCAGTAATAGGGTGTAAAAAACGATCAGAGAAACCCCAACCAGAATGTATTGAATAGGGTGGATGAAAATCTTATTAAGCACTTCAATAAAGAAAAACACCAGGAAGGTAAAACCGATAAACAATATGGCATACCGAATGGATCTATAGGACTTTTGATAATTGTCAACAGGTAGGAGTAGGTCTATCCCAAAAGCCGAGTGCTCAATTGAATGGCGACTGCTTGCCCAAATTTGCGGATAGTTTCTGTTCAAGTGCAACACATTCCAATTGGCATTGAACCCTTCTTCGCTTACTTCTCTGTTGTCTGGTAAAAAAGCCCCATTGAAACTTGGGTTGGGCCATTCTGAGGAGAGGTCAATGTCCGTTACTTTGCCTACGGGTGTGAAGTAAAGTTTTTGGCTTCCTTTTAGGTCCAGACTGAAATCGAAATTGTAGATTTTATCCGCATTTGGGTCGATTGCTAATGAGGCATTGATGCCGCTGCCAGTGATATCATTGGAGGGTACACCGGGATTGAAAGAAAGCTTTTCTTTGTCCCAGTTTAAATTTACTTGCTTTTCAATTCCTCTCAGGTCATTTATACCAACCACAAATTCGGCTTTGTCAAATAAAATATTTTCAGGTTGAATGTCCAGGGCCTTAAGGTCAAATTGATTGAAAGTTCCTGAAATATCAAGTTTTGAATTGTAGACGACTATTTCGTAGATGCCCCTATGGCGCTTTTCCGGGTTAATTTGGCCTGAAATGGTAAGCTGTGTGGGCAATACATGGAGGTATTCCTTTAGCTGAACAATCTTCTCTATGGAGTCTTTCTGTGAGAATTGCTTTACATATCGATGATAGGGAATTGAAATAAATGGTCCTGAAATGGTCTGTTCCTCACCCCATTTGGCGCTTACTTCCCTGATAGCATCGTTTTGTGTCCACTCCCTTTCACTAATTAAATTTTCAATCATAAAAGTTGGAATGAGTAATAACAAACCAATGAAGGTGATTGTAGTTACTTTAAAGTAGATATTGGTTTTCAGGTTTTTCATGCGAAGGGGGGCTTACAGTTGCTTATACAAAGAAATAAAAGGTGTTTTTTCAGATTATCAAAGAGTGTGCCTTACCAAGTTAATTTTGGTTAATCCCGAAATCGAGAAAGAAAATATTTCGCCATGTCAGGACTTATGGAATAATTAATTCAAGTTCCGATGGGCTGCACCCATCGCTTTGAGATATCAGTCTTTCAGGCTTCCACTCTATAGAATTAACTATATCCTTAACTTAATTCTAGCCCAGTAGGGGCGGAATATATCCCGGAAACTCCTCAGAACGAATGTAAAATTAAGTTCCAGTTTTAAGTTTTCAATTAGGTGGAGAGGTTCCATAAGAATTCCCAATCCTTTGAAATGGGGTTTTTTCTTCTAATAATAGGGGGCTTGCTCTAACAAATTCAATTTTTATACCTAAAATTATCCAACTTAGTTATATTTCTCATTATCAATAATTGTAGCCTTGTGCTTTCATAAATCTTTCTTAATTTCATTCGATTTTAACTACGCATATTTATAGCATACTTTATGAAAGCCTTTTTTACTCTTTTTATTGCAGCATTTCTTTTTTTTGGATGTTCAGCATTTAGCCAGACAAAGTCCCAGGCGCTTTCCAAAATCAACACAGAAGGCTTTCAGCGATCGCAGGTTATGCAACTCATTGGAGATTTGTCTGATGTTTATGGGCCTAGGTTGACCGGAACAGATCAATACCTTACTGCAGCCCAATGGGCGAAGAAAACCCTTGAAAACTGGGGCGTGGACAAGGTGTACTTTGAGAATTACTGCGATGACTGCATGGGTTGGGAAGTGAAATCATTTAATGTGGAAATGATTGAACCGGCTTATATGAAAATACATGCCTATCCATATGCCTGGACCGAAAGTTCAAATGGGGTGCAAATAGGGGACATGGTTTGGATAGAAAATTATGGCGACATAGAAGCCGTGAAAAAACAATGGGCAGGCAAACTGGAAGGCAAGACTGTTTTGATAGGTTCCGTTCCCAAGCAAAACATGTTATTTGATCCGCTCTCAACTCGATTTACCAAAGAAGAAATAGAAGGTGCGAAAAAAGATATCCTACCTGCTTCCCCAAGCCCCCTTGGGCCAACTTCCGGAAATGTGGACTTGGTGGCCAATAAGGATGTTGTTTTCGAAAAAGGAATGCGGAAGAACGATGCTTTTTATGCCTTTTTGAAAGAAGAAGGAGCGCTTAGCATTTTAGGAACTACCCCTTTATCGCCAGGAATTGTTCACCCAAGTGGCACCTACAGTTTTAGAGAAAGTCATATCAAATCCGTTCCCTATTTTGCGATTTCCCCGGAAAGTTTCGGGAAATTAAAACGTTTGGTAGACAGATCCATTCAACCAAAAATCAAATTTCACCTGGACTCAGAACTTTATTTAAAGCCGAAAAACAATGTGAACATCATCGGAGAGATTACTGGTTCAGATCCCGTATTAAAGGATGAGGTGGTGATGATAGGCGCCCATTTTGACACCTGGCATCCGGCCTCTGGGGCCACAGACAACGGTGCAGGCACAGGAGTGATGATGGAAGTAATGCGGATCATCAAAGCCACAGGATTAAAACCTAAGCGAACGATAAGAATTGCCCTTTGGGGAGGGGAGGAACAAGGCTTTTTAGGTTCCTTGGCCTATGCTGAGGACCACTATGGCAAAGTAGGCGAAACAAGCAGAAAAAAGGAAGTAGAAAAAATTTCCGCCTATTTGAATATGGACAATGGAGCGGGTAAAATGCGAGGCATCTACTTGCAGGGAAATGAAGGCGTACGGCCTATTTTTGAAGAAATGCTGACTCCCTACAAGCATCTCGACGTGGATAACCTCAGCATCCAAAACACCAATTATACAGATCACGATGTTTTCGATTATTACAAAATCCCTGGATTCCAGATCATTCAGGACATGCTAAACTATTTCACCGTAACCCATCATACCAATCTGGATGCTTTGGAATATGTGCCCGAACGAGATGTAATGATCAACGCTACGGTGATTGCTGCTCTTGTTTACCAAATTGCAGAAAGAGAGGAAATGATGCCGAGAGAGGAGTAGGGGTTGGTTTTAGGGGTTGGAAATGCTTAAAACACCCGGGATTTCCTGGGTGGTTGGTAGAACTCTTAGGGCAATAGGAAAGGTATTACCTTTATTTTTTAAAATAAACAATTTTTCTGTTTTATAACTGCCTTGGTTCTATAGGTAAAGGGAGTTTTATACTCGTTTTGCAAAATTAATTGAATGGGTGGTGCTTGAATCCTTGTCCTAAATTCTTAATTTGGTCGTTGGGAATTAGGGTTTGGGGAGATAGCCTGGATATTCGCTACTCCGAGGTTAAACATAGCTATATACAGTTTACCCACCATATGAAAAAAGAGTTCGTCATATCAATAATAATTAGTCTGACATTTTTGTCTTTAGGCTTCGCATTGCTTCACTACGAACAAATTGGATATGGACTTTCATTCTTTGTGTTCTTGCCATTTGCACTCGGATATATTTTAGGGAAATCAACAACTAAGACAATCAGCTTGTGGGGACTGATTATTTCCCTTGCCATTTTCTTTATTCTACTTCTGGCAGGAGGACTTGAAGGAATGGTATGTGTTTTAATGGCAATGCCTTTAATTATAATAGCAATTGCACTTGGGGCATTTGTGAAATCCATGATTAAAAAATACAGGAATTCAGATAAACAGGACAATTTGATTAAGAGTTCAGTTCTTCCGTTCTGCCTCTTCTTAACATTTAGCTTCATTGAGACAGAGTTAACTAAACACGAGCAATTTGTTATTGAAGTTAAGTCAGAAATAATTCTGCCATATTCACCCCTTGATGTTTATGAGACAATAAAGTCAGTTGATACACTTGATGCTGAAAAACCTTTCTTGATGAAACTTGACTTACCAATTCCACAAAAATGTATTCTTGAGGAAGAGAAGGTTGGCGGACTGAGGACTTGCTATTTTGAAGGTGGACAGATAGTCGAAAAGATTACCGAACTTGAAAAAGGCAAAATTTTGAAAATGGACGTTATTGGCTACCAGTTGACGGGTAGAAAATGGCTTGGTTTCAAAGAAGCAATTTACCTTTTTGACGAGTTGGATAACGGAGGAACAAAGATGACGAGGATAACGACATATACTTCGGAATTAAACCCGAGGTTCTATTGGAGACCGTTAGAAAAAATCGGGATTGAACAGGAACATGAGTATGTATTCAGCAATTTGAAAAAAGATTTAAAAAATAAACACGGAGGGTAACAATATATATGAAATCATAGCGCCCTTTGGGACACTACGCTTTATATATTAGCGTATGTGCAAAGCAAAAAAACACAAAATATGAAGAAGCTATTGTTAGTTCAAATGACTCTTTTCTTTTCAATAGTATCTTTTGCCCAAGAGAAAGAATACATTAATAAGGAAGACGGGTTTGCAATCAATTACTATCCGAACTGGAAAGTCATAGAAAAGAAGTACAGCGCCTTGTCTCTTTTTGCCCCACCTGAAGGGCCCAAACGACAAACAGGCTGAAACATTAGGCATAAACATAAATGACTCACAGGGCATGTCTCTCGATGAATATTATCAGACATTTGTTACTTATGGTGGTCTTGAAGAACTAAGTAGTTATGAAAAATTGAGTGAAGGGGAAGAAACGATTAATGGATTGAAAGGTAAATGGTTTGAGTGTAAGTATAAAGATCGCGGAATTTTTGTAACTAACTTGATATACCTGATACCCAAAGGTGATAAGATATTTATGCTAACAAGCTTTTCTTCTACCGAGAAGTATCCTAAATATAAAGATAACTTTCTAGGTATGATCAAATCTTTTGAAGCAATGTGAACTCAGCACATAACACCTTGCAGCATAAACCCCTGTTTGCACAATATTAGAATACTAGTTACCCCAACGGCAATCATTGATCAACGGAAGATAAAGTGCAAACTGGACCAGGACATCTGCTGCATTTATCGTTTTTGTGCCACGAAGCTTTGGTAATCCAGTAGGCGAAAATCCTACCTAAACAATCTCCTATTCGATTAGGAATTAAACCCGTGAGAGTTTCGCTGAAGCTTTATTTGCTCAAATGAGCAAGCCGTATAAGGGAAAACTTCTTAGACTGAGCCATGTTTTCGGGGTGCGGTTTGATGAAATTGGTGCTGGTTATTAAGGTTACTAAAGGGGAGGAATTTACCCTTATGATTTTTAGCACTGGGAGATTGAAAATGTAACTGTTTTTATTTGGACGTTGGTTTGGATATCTTTTTTTTTGGTGGATCTCCATTGGCCCAAAGAGAGGAGTAGGTAATGGGGGGATTATTTTAGGTAGTAGCGAGGTCCATATACTTTAAAATTAGAGGGGCCTATTATTGGTAAATAAAACAAGGAATACAATCAAATGCCGGCAAAGTGGCATAAGCTTTTAAGGACTGGACGAGTCATAAACATAGGAGCAATTTAATTATGTTCACGTTTATTTCTTGTTCACGTAACGTGAACATGTTATATTTGTGAACATATGGAGAGAGAAATATTAAATATTGCCTTAGAGAATGTACAAAAAGAAATTCCTTTGCAATTTCACTATACACCAAAAGGACAATTCGATGGTGAACTTGAACTGAATTATAACCAACAGCAATATCTCTTTTTTATTGAAGTAAAAAAAGAAGTACGGCAATACATTGTAGCTCAGCTAGAAGCGTATAAAGGAACAGATTCAGACGTCCTTTTAGTGGCAGAACGGATTCCTAGCAAAGTAAAAATTGCCTTGCGTGAACGAAAAATGCCTTATATAGAGGCAAATGGGAATGTTTATATAGAAAAAAGGGAATTATTCTTATTAGTAGATACCCACAAACCGATTAACCACACAAAAGAAAAAGGAAATAGAGCATTTACAAAAACGGGTTTAAAAGTACTCTTTCATTTTTTACTTAAGCCAGAGCTCGTGAATAAAACCCAACGAGAAATCGCAGAATATACAGGTGTAGGTTTAGGTAATATCCCGCAAGTCTTAGATGGGCTGAAAGCAACTGGATATCTTCTACCACTAAATAAAAAAGAATATACTTGGCAAAAAAGAAAAGAACTGTTATTTCGCTGGGTCGAAGATTATGAAACTATCCTCAAGCCAGGGTTAAAGAAAAAGACTTACCAAATGAGGATAGATTGGAAAGATATTCAATTAAATGAAAGGATTGCTGCTTGGGGAGGGGAGCCAGCAGCCGACTTGATTACCAATTACCTGCGACCTGAGAAATTTATTCTTTATACGAATGAAGATCAAGCTAACCTAATAAGGAACTATAAACTTAAACCTAAAAAGGAAGGTGATCTAGAAGTCGTAGAAATGTTCTGGAATCAAAACCTGAATACCCAAATAGCTCCTTCAGTAATTGTTTATGCTGAACTTTTAATTGGAGGAGGTAAACGAAATAAGGAAACTGCAGAAATGATATTTAATGAGCAAATCAAACCAATCTTATAAAGAGTTAGCGATACCCCATTTTTCCGAGGTCTTTCATCTCATTGATGAAGTAATGAAAAAATTTGGAGTCCCATATTATCTTATTGGTGCAAGTGCGATTGCCTTAGAATTACTTAAAGACAATATTAAACCAAGCCGAGGAACAAAAGATATAGATTTTGCCATTATGCTCTCTTCAATGAAAGAATACGAGGCGATTGGAGAAGCTTTAAAAATAAAAGGCTTTCGTAAAGCGAAAGAACCATGGACTTATTATTTTGAAAAGGATAATGTAGTTATAGATTTACTACCATTTGGTCAAATACAAGAAAATGACACAGAGGATTTTAATAAACGGTATTCAGATTTGCACATCCTAGGTTTTCAAGAAGTGCTGGAATCACCATCTCCTATACAAATAGAAAATAGATGGGTTAGCGTCCCCCCTTTAGCTGGTATGATACTTTTAAAATTAATTGCATGGAGTGATAGGCCAGAAGAAAGAGATAATGATTTAGGAGATATCCTAAAAATAATAACGCATTTCTATGATATAGGATTCGATAAAATTACCGAAGAACATTACGACACGATGATTACCGATGATTTCGATGAGAAAATAATTGCGGCAGAGGTACTAGGTAGAGAGGCAAGGAAATACCTGAAAAAATCGAAACCATTTAATGACCGTATTCAGAAAGTAGTAGCTGAAAATCTTACTGAAGTACACCTTTCAGCTATTGCCAAGGAATGGTCACGGCAATCTGAAGATGATGTAGAATATACATTTAGTTTACTGAAGGCATTTCAAAAAGGAATTACAAAAGGAAACGACTTGAAGAAGCGGCGCAGGTAATTTACTCATTATTATTATCTTTAATGGCATTAAGTGGTTAGCTATCAGTATGTAGCAGCCTCACCATCAAAAAAGGAAATAATGATTGAAATACTTGAAAAATTAAAAAGCATTCTTTCTATTTTTGGAATGAAGCTCGATATGTTTCCTGGAATTCCAATAGCACTAATTCCAATATACTTTTTTGTTAACCATTTTAAAGAGGAAGTCTTGATAATAATTCGTGCAGAAGAGCTAAATGAAAGCGCCCAAACAGTGTTAATTATGATAATAATTTTGATATTGGCCATTACTTTATGGAAAGCATCAGGGTTTTTATTGGATTGGATTTATGATTTACTTTCCCCGCAAAAGAGAAATAAAGAATCCGATTTGAATAGACATATTAAACAGGCAAGAGAAAAGTGGGCAGAAAGAAATCCAATATATAAAAGTGAAAATGTTTCAATTTATGGAGATACAATAAAACTACTTGAAGAGAGTGATCAAAAGGGTTATAATGATGTTAAACTAATATTAGCTGCTTCTAAATTTTTCAGAATATTGGTTATTCCAACTTTAGGGTTATCTATTGTTAACTTTACTTCGAACCAAGTTTCCATTGGAATTATTTTATTGATGTTGGGGATATTATTTTTAATGATTTCATTTTCATTTAGAGCAGAGCAAAGTAGAAAGTTGTATAACTGGTTCATAATGAAAGGGTAAACATGAATGCTTCCGAAAACAATTGCTAAATTATAATACTTGTGCTAAGAAATTCATTGAGTAAGTATAAGATAGGTATTCAATTAAATAGGTTGTCGAAAAATAAAAACGACGCGAAGTCTATGTACTTCGCTTAGTATCATCAGTAGTAAGAATTCACAGAAGTCTAGCATAGTGGAACTTTTAATTTATGAAGTCTAATGGAGAATTATTAACTTAGATAAAGTTTGTTTTCATGATAACTAAGACGCAGCTATTGAATTCTTTAGATCAACTTCCTGAAAATCTAACGTTTGATCAACGGTGGATCATTTGATTTTCATACAGAAAGTAGAAAAGGAGTTGGACGATAGCTCAAATGGGCGAATTCGTTCTAAAGTGGAAGCCAAACAAAAACTGAATCGATGGTTAAGTTAGTTAGGACTGGTTCGGCCATTCTCGATTTAGACAATATTGGTGAATATATCGCAAAGGATTGCATTCGTTTGCATTCGATGAATGCTTGTAAGAGTCTTGGGGAATAGATTGTATTTGCGTAAATCCCTAGAAAATAAAAAGCATATCCGGATGTTATCTACCATTTAGATAAAATGAAAAAAGTAGCCATTGACATTGAGACCAAAATTTGGGCTGAAATAATTAGAGTTCTCCGAAAAGAAGGATGGATAGTAACAGCTAAATATTGGGGATATGATGCTGGGATAGATGCTGATTATTGGTGCCTAAGAAAAGGACTGAGAAAAATAGAATTTGCTTGGTCTAATTGGACTGAGGGTGAAATAAGGGCTAAGGAATCATTGCTAAGTAAAATTGAAGAGAAACATAAAATCAAATTTAAATATGGAGAACCTTCGAACCTAAAGAGGTCTGTAATTGTAACATTTAAGTTACAATCCTTGCCACTTTGGATTCTCAATAGGTTCAATTTCTTAGATAATAAATTATGAGCCAAAAATTACCTACACCACCCTTTAAATTTTTGTTGGTACTAATCGTACTGATACCTATTTCAATTTCAGTTTTTGCACAAAAGAACAAGGTTTTAATAGTGTCTGACACCTGGCCTGAAATGGACGTCCTTGCAAATGGCTTGAAGGAAAATGGGTACATCGTTAGCAAAGCAAATGAAGAAGAGCTTGAATCCGATTTATCCGGTTTTGACTTTGTTTTTATGTATGTTCATGTAACCCATGCACCCAGAACGACACAGGTATTGATTGATTATACCATAAACGGAGGTTCATTGGTTGTCCTGCACCATGGAATTTCCTCTTCCAAAATGAAAAATCCCGAATGGCTTGACTTTTTAGGTATACAATTGTACCCAAGGGATCACCAGGAATACCCATGGAAGGTATTGGCTAATTTGACCTATTCAATGGTGAATTTGAATCCCGGCCATTTTATCACTAGTAATGGGATCGAATATGAAAAAATTACCCCATTTAAATCTGAATACGAAACCATTTACGAGGGTGAATATAGTGCTTTCCAACTCGTCAATACGGAGTTGTTTTTGAACCAACGTTTTACCGATGACCAAAGAACAATTCTCTATGGTTTTAGGACGGAAGATGGATCAAGAGTTCAACCCACTTCAGGCTGGTATTGTCCAAAAGGCAAAGGGATGGTGTTTTATTATCAGGCAGGCCATGAGGAATTAGATTATCAAAACCCGAATTTCCTGCAGGTTATATTGAATACGCTGGAATGGGATCCGAGTTAAAGTTTATCCGTTCCGATTGATTTGTGCCCATCGACAGGCTCAGGGTACAAATCAATCGAGAAATAATCATTCTAAGGGCTGGAAATGCCAAACAGTATTCTTAAAAGTACCCTAAAGTGCATACGGGAAGAAGAATGCATCAATTCAACCTGGGTTAGGAATCCATTTAACTTACTGGCCGTTATCAAACCCTATGTTGGCATTAGCGAAAAAGAGAAGAATGATATCATAAAAATTTCCATTGACAATGTCCTGCAATTCTCACGTAATGATGGAGGCTTTGCGAATTCAGTAAAGGATGAATATGGAACGACAGATGGTTGTTCATAGGCAATAATCACCAGAAACGCTTTGCGCGATTGGGTAGGACTGGAGCCATTAATTATACCAAATACCGATTCTTTTTTAAGGATATTGGGATCGGCTCAAAAGATGTGAGATAAGCCCAGTTTGTTTTAGGTTGAACAGACGCGAGCCTTGGCTATTAAAGGGTCGGCCAAATCTTACTGCAGAATTTCATCTAACTCTTTTAAAGTTTAGATTTCTTTCTTGGATAATTAGCCCGCTATTTTACTAAAACAAAGCCCTGGAAGGGTGATATCTATATAGCCAGGGGTGTGAGCCCCTGGGAAAAACAAAGAGAACAATACGATTTTGGCGGTATTGTTGCTTTTTTTCTGCAACAATGCTGACAAAATCTCTACTAATCGATGATTTATAGTCTGGGTTAAATCCGGCACCTTCCTTTACTTCTTTGTTGTCAAGTTTACAAATGCAGAAAGAAATTTGCCTAGTTGATTTTTCGTATTTTGATCTGTTATTTTGCCTTCGGTATTAACCTTTCCCTTTATGCCTTGGATGAGTAGAGTGGTTTCTTCTACGAAAGTGGCCTGAATGGTTTCCATAATTAACTTCAATTCTTTATGTCCTTTTACACCACTTGCTGATGCCGTTATCAAGCCAACAGGCTTTTCAGAAAAAATGGTGGTAGACACACACCATTCGATCAGGTTTTTTAAACCGCTCGGAATGCTAAAAACATATTCCGGTGTACAAATGATAACCCCATCAGCCTTGTCAATTTTCTCTCTCAGGGCTATGATTTTTTCAGGCACATTATTTTCCGTTAGCTCTGTTTGGAAATGGGGCAATCCCGTCAAATCTTCTATCAGTTCCATATTGAATTCAGCTTGGCCCAGCCCTGCCAGATGTTTTAGTAGAAATAGGTTGCCTGAATTTCGACTGGCACTGCCACAAATTCCCAGTATGTTTTTCTTTGGGGTCATTTGGAATTTTATGCTATTGGATTGTGATTTTTATGCGATGGAGCAATTGATTTTAGTACTTTGTCAAGTTAAAAGGAGTACTAACCCGAGTTCGAGTTAAAATCTCCTTAAAGCAGTCGAAATCGTCACTGCGAACCCTTTTTGTGGCAGCACTGAGGTAGGGTGTGGCAGTCTTTTTTATCTTGGATTAACCCGATTTCCTTTATTCAAAACTGCCTTTAAGGCTCTGAAGTTCATTTTTTTTGAGTTATATAGAATCGAACTCAGGTAACTATTATATAAAGAAAGGAGAAGCCAAACAATAGGAGGCCCTGAAGATTATAATTTCAATTTACACACTTTTTGTGATGCTGGTATGTTTCTGTATTGCTGTCACCCTTTTGGGGTTTTGGATGGGAGGTGGATTGATTATCTATAATCGTTTCATCCCTTCGGGATTGGTTTTTGTGCTGATTCATTTTCAACGTGAACAGGGATGTTTAGGGCCCAATTAAGGAGGAAAGCTATGCCAATATGAGCAAGGTATTCAAAAATGCTAATTTTTTTAACCCCAAAGGGGTGCCAAGATTATACAAAATAGTACCTGAAAAATACATGAATCCCGTAGGGATGGTATTTTTAATCTAACCAGTCAAACAGATATTGTTCCTCGTATTCAATTTCAAATTTTTCAAGAAAGTCAAAGTATTCTTCTTTAAAAGTTTTCTTTCGATGATGCTCTTCCTGATTACCATTGGTACACATGATTCATCTGTGAATGAGAATAGGAAAATGCACCGTATCCTTCTTGCCATTCAAATTTTCCTTTTAGGAATTTTTGTTCATTGATAAAATTAGTTGAATTATTTTTTATGTCTCGAATCGAATCTGAAATAGGCATTGCTGGTTTTAAACCAACAAAAGCATGGACATGGTCAGCCATTCCATTTACTATAATTGCTTTTTGATTTTTGCCTTTTATTATTCCAGAAATGTATTTAAATACCTCATCACGCCAAGGTCTTTTCAATAGATTTACTCTGCCTTTTACGGCAAAAACATATTGGATATAAATTTGTGAGTAAGTGCTTGCCATTTTAAATTGAGTTAAGTTATTGTTTTAGATTGTAAATATCACAATATCAATATAATATAAATTCCCATCGTTGAAAAACTAAATTTTATAGTGCAGAATTGTATCAGTCCTTTGGGGTTTTTATTTGAGATGGATTTTGGTTCTATAATTCTGTCATCCCTTCGGGATTTGGTTTTGATTCCAAGTACGTGTTATATTTTTCCGATGTGCCTAATCTGATAATTTATAAACCCCAAGGGGGGTCAAGATTATAGAAAATAGGACGAATGACCCGTCCTGAAAAAAGTTTACAGTTTTTAATTTTTTTCATTGGTAGTACTAACACAAATTTACAGAACATAGGATGTAAACCCTGTAGGGGTGGTGTCTCAATCTAGGTAATCATACTAAAATTCAGTTTCAAATCGTTGATAAAAGTCAAGGATAAGATTTATGCTTAATTTTACCTTGAAAAAATAAGTCAATGTCACCCCTTTGGGGTTTTGATTTGAGATGAATTTGATACCTATAATCCTGTCTTCCCTTCGGGATTCGGACTGAATTTGAAGGTTATTATTTAAACTTGCTGTTCATTATAGTTGATGAGATATCATAGAAAAAACTGGTGTACAAAAATGGTATTTAAACAAGATAACTTGGGTGGTAAAATAAGACCACGAACCCCAAGGGGGTGTTAAGATTAATAGGACGACTGACTCTGAATAGGATTTAACCTCCATAAGAGTGGCATATCGATTTATTAGGCTACTACCCTTCGGGGATTTGGCTTGGTTCTTAAGAGGGGGTATGGGGATGTATTGTCGTTTGCAATAAATTTTTATAGTCAAAAAAAATCCCAAAGAATTTCTCCTTTGGGATATATTCTGAAATTTAGGCAAATGAACATTAAAGCCAACCATAATACCTGCTAGCCAGCTTTAACCTAAATCAATCTTTACTTTTTTACCCGTTTTTACGGCTTTGTAAATGGCGTCAATAATGATTAAGTCCTTTAAACCTTCTTTTCCATCCACAGGAACTTTGGCAGTCTCACCGTCCAATATGATCCCTGCCATTCTATCCATTTGGACGGTTTGGTGCGTTACATGTGGGAAACTTAATGGGCCTTTATTGGTCCAAGCTTTAATTGGACCATAGCCTGTAGAGGGTTGCATCTCTGCAAAGCCTTTGGTGCCATTTAGGAAAAACTTATCAAGGTTGCTTGTGCTATAGGTAGACAAGCAGGAAGAGATAACTCCGCTAGGAAATCCAAATTGGAAGGTAATGGTTTCATCTACACCTTCTTTAAATTTCACGGGATCGGTTTTGGTCTCTTGGGCGGTTACCCAAATTGGTTCTTCGCCTACCATGTACCGGGCGCCATTGATAGAATAGATCCCTATGTCCATCATGGCGCCGCCACCTGCCAATTCTTTGTTGAGCCGCCATTGGGTAGGGTCACCGATTCTAAATCCGCTTAATCCCTGAAAGAATTTGATCTCCCCAAACTCACCACTGTCGCGTAAACGGATAATTTCAAGGGTGTTGGGCTCGAAGTGCATGCGGTATCCTACCAATAATTTAACACCCGCTTTGTCACAAGCGGCCACCATTTCTCTGCCTTCTTTGGCATTCAGAGCCATTGGTTTCTCACAAATCACGTGTTTTCCAGCGGCTGCTACCCTAAGTGTTTGATCGTGGTGGAGGGCATTTGGTGTGATGATGTAAACGGCATCGATATCCGGATTGTCCTTGATGGCATCAAAGTTTTCATAGTTGTAGCAATTTTTATCCGGGATGTTGTAGGTCGCTTGCCAGTCCTTGACCTTGGAGGGAGTACCACTGATTAAACCCACCAATTTGGCATTTTTGGAATCCAGCATTGCTTTGGCCACACGCGTACCATAGCTACCCAATCCCATTATGGCAACTCTTAAGGTGCTTGCTTTTTTCGGATTGCTATTCATATTTGCTTGTGCTTTTTGAGTGAAATTTGGGATCAGGGGAAGGGAAACTGCGGAAAGAGTCAGTTTTTGCAAAAAGTTTCTTCTGCTTGTCATGGTTTGATTAGGTTTAGTTATACCTCAAATAAGCAAGGGCAAATCTATTTTGTGCTAATATCACCAGTACCATTGCCTAATTCGGGTCAAATTCTTTAATTACAAGATATTGTTTTTTATCTGGAAATGGAAAATAAAATATTTTTTACCTTTACCCAAATAGTAATCCTAAAAAGAGCGTATATGTCATCTTCCCTTACTTATCAGGCCGAGCCTGAATTAGATCCAAAAGATTTTCAAAAGCTACTTATTGCTTCTACTTTAGGCGAACGAAGGCCCGTTGAAGACCTCGAAAGGTTGGAAAAGATGCTTGTGAATGCCGATTTGATCCTTACTGCAAGGAAGGATGGTGAATTGATAGGCATTGCAAGGTCCATCTCTGACCATTGCTATAGCACTTACCTTTCAGATTTAGCGGTACACAGTGATTACCAAAAGCTGGGCATTGGGAAAATGTTGGTAAAGCTGACAAAAGCTGCTTTTCCCTTGGCCAATTTAATATTGCTATCAGCTCCAAAAGCGGTTGCTTATTACCCTAAAATAGGGATGAAAAAACATGAGCACTGTTACCTTTCGGTTCCCGAGGACCCGATTTATTGATAGGCTGAAACCCGGATAAAAAAAGGCTGCTTCTTTTCAGAAACAGCCTTTGCAATTGTTTTAAACTTTATCCGGTGAGGGAAGGTCAAATTCAGACCTTCTAGGATCAAAGAGCAATCGGTTTGCTTCTACAGATCTGTCTCCAGTGAAAAATTCCGTGTCTCCATCAAATTCTAACCAAGGGCCTACGATATAGTCTGCCTGATCTACCGGAACACCCATTCCATCTCTCGCGATTTCGTGGATTTTCATAAATTCTTCAAAAGCCAATTTGTTGTCACCAAATCTTCCTGCTTTTGCATTGAAAGGGACTTTTTCTCCCATTCTATAAGAGATGTTCATTAAGTGACCTAAAGTACAGCTGTAATGGGCATCAAACATGTTTCCGTTGGCCATTTTAGGATCATTGGCACGACAGGCATTAATAAAACTTCCAAATGCGCCTCCTGGAGTCATAGGCACTTTCTTCACATTTACATTGCGTGGCTGACTTCCATTGTGTGATTTGTATTCACCATCTATTAATTTGCCGCCATCTTCAAAATAGAAACGGTTCGTTACTTCTTTTACATAACCTTCATGGTTAGCATTTCTAACATTGAAAAAGACTTGTTGGCCATTGGCAAATTCTGCTATAGCAAACATGGTATTTGGCGTCTCCCCTTGGTCATCCCAATTGAACCTACCGCCCATGGCCATTACCCTTACTGGGTGTGTATTGGCCACCTCATCATCCAATGCCCAGTAAGCCACATCCAGTTGGTGGGTACCTTGATTGTTCAATTCCCCATTTCCTACCTGCCAGTTCCAATGCCAGTTATAATGCACCAGGTTTTCATTGTACTGGTCAATTACTGCCGGGCCTTTCCATAAATTCCAGTCTAGATTACTAGGAGGTGCAGTATTGGGTTTGTAGCCTATACCTTCCCTTGGCTTGCAGGCAAAGCCATGTGAAACCAACATTTTACCATATTTTCCTGACTTGATATCACTTACCTGATCACGCCATTCATCACTACTACGCCTTTGAGCGCCATGTTGTACTACTATTCCATATTTCTCTGCAGCAGCCAAGGCTATTCTTCCTTCATGGACGTCATGACTTGCCGGCTTCTCTACGTAACAATGTTTGCCATTTTGCGCTGCCCATACCACCATTAGGGAATGCCAGCTATTGGGTGTAGCTACACTTATGGCGTCAATGTCTTTTCTCTCAAGTACCCTGCGCACATCTGCTTCACCTTGTACACGGTTGCTTTTGGTGTCTCCATCGCGGAGAGATTGAACACGTTGATTGAGAACATTCTTGTCAGGATCTACTAAATAGGCGATTTCGACATTGTCCAATCCTGAAAAATTTGAGATATGTGATTTTCCACGGCCATTTACGCCACATACAGCCATTCTAAAGCGGTCGTTGGCACCAATGATGGAACCATAAGATTTTGCACTGAAGCTCATAGCACCGATGGTCAATCCGCTGGCGCCAAATATAGATTTTTTGATAAACTCTCTTCTTTCTTTCATACTTTGGGTTTATAATACTTTCGCAATGAAAGGCATAAGTAAAAGAAAAAAGCGGTTTATTTCAAGTTTTACGCAACTTTTTATATGGTGGGTAAATTTCACTGTGCCCGTTTTCTAAAGACAAAATGGATTTGATCGGAAGGAATTATAGCAAATAGAGTTTCCTAAATTTGAAAAAGTGTAGGACAAAGTAAGGAAACTTGGAAAAGTATAAATTTAAAAGAATCCTAACTATAAAAAAGTGCCTGAAAACCCTTCTATTGGGAAGGTGAAATTTTATAAGGAGGAAGTAATTAAGAAGCCTTTAATAAAGTATCAATCAGCTCAGATGGCGTTTGAATACGTGCTACTTTTTCATCTTCAAGTTCTTTTTTCAACTCGGACTCCAATTCAAAGATTAAACCGGACACAAATATTTTATCCATCCTCAAATCATAGTAAAAGTTGGCTGCTTTTTTCTTTCCGGTCAAAGGAATGCCGTAAGACTGGAAAATTTCAATGGCCTTACGCATCGCTGCAATATTGTTCATAGTATCAAATTCAATCCAAAGTCAATACGGTGAAAGCTTCTTGTTTGTTGTGCATTTAAACAAATCTTTTTATTAAAATTTGTTATTGCAACATTAAAACTACTAGAAATTTACTTTTAGTTTGGAATTTGACAATTATAAGTCACCCAATTTTTTCCCTTTCTTATTGATCAAACGGGTGGTCTTTGGAGAGCCGATAATCTGTGAATGGTAGATGCCAGAATGTCCGCTAAACAGGTAGGCCAAGACACAGGCCAAGCCAATATAAACTCCTGGAATTGCTCCGAATAGCTCAATTCCCATCAAAGTACAGGCAAGTGGCGTGTTTGTTGCTCCTGAAAAAACACCTACAAAACCCATTCCCGCTAAAAGTGCTACGGGCAACGGGATAATGCCTGACAATGCATTCCCAAGGGTCGCCCCTGTAAAGAATAAAGGTGTAACCTCTCCACCTTTAAAGCCAGAGCCAAGAGTTAGGGAAGTTTTGGCGATTTTCACCAAAAAATCATACCAAGGCAAATCCTGAGAGAAAGAGTCAACTATGGTGGGAATACCTAGACCTATGTATTTGGTGTCGCCAATGATAAAAACGGATGCAGCAATAATTACTCCGCCTACCAAAGGTCTGAAAGGAGGGTATTTAATTTTATGACTAAAGAGTTTTGACCAGAAATGTGTGGATTTTGAAAATAACCTGGCAGCCAGGCCAAAACAAATACCAGCTGGTATGATCCATAGCATATTGATAAGGTCCAAAGGAGGCACGATTGGTACGGTGTATTCGGTATGGTGCACCTGCCAAAGGCCTTCGCATGCATAATTAGCGATCACCGCTGCAATGAAAGCAGGAAGGATGGATTCGTACCTTAGTCTGCCAACTACTAGCCATTCTAAGGCAAAGACAGCGCCTGCTAGAGGTGTGCCAAACACAGAAGCAAACCCTGCCGCAACTCCTACAGTAATGACCATCTTGCGATCTCCATCAGTAAGTTTAAACCATTTCGTGAATTGATCTGCAATTGCACCTCCCATCTGTACAGCTGTACCTTCTCGGCCAGCAGAACCACCGAAAAGGTGGGTGAGCAAAGTGCCTATAAGAACCAATGGAGCCATTTTTAAAGGGATAACCTTTAATGGGTTATAAAATTCTTCTAACAATTGGTTATTTCCTTTGACGACAGAAGTGCCATACCTGTGGTAAATCCATCCGATAATAAAGCCTCCAAATGGTAAAAATAGAATGATCCACCTATTGGACTCTCTATAATTTGTAACCCAATTTAAGGATAGGAGAAACAAAGCCGATGCAGATCCCACTAATGTGCCTATGAGCAGGGCTAAAACCAACCACCTTGCTGTAAAGGTCAAATTGGGAAGCAATTCCTGGAAAATGAATTTGGAAAGCAATAGCAGGTTAGGATTCCTATTTGACATGTAGCCAATAATTTACATTTTGAAATAGCATCAACCCAAGTTTATTTTGTAAGAGGCTAAAATACATGTTATTGAAATACCAGCCATAAAGTTAGAAGGTTACGTCCCAAAAAGAGCTATCAATATACTTCTTGGTAAAATACAATAACCAATTCAAAGCAAATATAGGCAAACATTTTAAATATTATTTGATAAAGATAATGCTATAAATGGAGTTGGGGCTTAGGTATAGTTAAACCAATTTTGCTCCTATTCCTACTGTTTCTTTATCTTTTGTATAAAACAAAGAAAATGCTGGTAAGGTCTTGAAAAATAGCAAGTTGTATTTTACTTGTTACAAGTGATTTACCGAACAAATTGTAAATAGATTAAGGTCTAAGTGGCTTTTTCTTAAATGTTTATACAGATGGAATAATTTTTGTGGTGAGTCTCTTTCTAGTATTTTCAGAAAATTGGGGTAAATTAATTATGCAACATATACTAATTACCGGCGGATCAGGTCTTGTTGGTACTTCTGTTACAAAAAATCTTGAAGCAAAAGGAAAAAAGGTCGCCTGGTTAAGTAGGAATCCAAAGAAATATTCACAAAAGTCTTTCTATTGGGACCCCAAAAAAGGGAAGATAGATGAAGAGGCCATAGAGTGGGCAGATGCAATTATCCATCTGGCAGGAGCAGGAGTAGCAGAGAAAAGATGGACAGAAGATCGGAAAAAGGTGATTTTGGATAGTCGCTTAAATAGTAGCGAGCTCCTCTTCAATACCATAAAAAAAGCCAAGGAAAAACCTCAGGCCATTGTTTGTTCAAGTGCCATAGGCTTTTATGGTTTTGACACAGGGGATAGGTTAATTTTTGAAGGTGACCCTCCTGGGAACGATTTTTTAGCGGATGTGGTACGGAAATGGGAAGCAGCAACCGATAAATTTCAGGAATTAAATATCCGTACAGTTACCTTTAGAATTGGAATAGTTTTGGCCAAGGAAGGAGGAGCGCTTAAGGAAATGTTGAAACCGCCGGTAGCAGCACCTTTAGGATCAGGAGAGCAATATTTGAGCTGGATTTTTATAGATGACTTGGCAAGAATGATAGAATATGCCCTTGAGAACCATGGTTTATCAGGAATATACAATGCGGTAGGCCCTGTTCCCGTAAGCAATAGAGTTCTTACTCAAAGGGCTGCTGAATACAAAGGCAAACCTTTTGTTAATATTGGAGTGCCTTCTTTTGCCTTGAAACTTGGGCTTGGAGAAATGGCTAATATGGTTTTGGGTGGAAACAGGGTAAGTAATGAGAAAATTGAAGGTACAGGGTTTAAATTCGAATATGGAGATCTAAACCTGGCTTTGGGAGAAATTTTCTCCTAAGTTTTGATAATTGATAGTTCTATATGTTAAAAAACATCATAATTTTATTCTCTGAATTCACACCTCAGTAATTACGCGTATTTAACCCCCTCCATAAAAATGAAAAAAGTCCTATTGAGCAATTTATTACTGTTTGCTTATTTTGCGGTTAGTGCTCAGGATCTTAATCTGGATTATTACCTGCCTGACGAATATACTTATGACCAATCTATAGCTACCCCATCTTCTGTACTGGGTTTTGAGGTAGGAGAGTGGCATGCGAATCACACTCAGGTGGTTCAATATTATAAAACTATAGCGGAACAATCCTCAAGGGCAACTTTGATTAATTACGGAAGTACTTATGAAAAGCGTCCTTTGTTAATGTTGGTTGTTTCCTCTCCTAAAAACATCAAGCAATTAGACAAGCTTAAAGAACAAAGGGGAGGACTAAGGTTTCCTGATTTTAAATCGGATCTCGAAGGGATGCCAGTGGTAATGTACATGGGCCATTCGGTTCATGGCAACGAGCCATCTGGTGTCAATGCTTCACTCCTTTCGGCTTACCATTTTACTGCTGCTAAAGAAATAGAAGAAGATCTGGACAATATCATATTGTTAATTGATCCTGCGATTAACCCTGATGGGATTAATCGTTTCGCTTCTTGGGTCAATAGTCACAAAAGCTACTACCCCAATGGAGATCGTAACAACAGAGAATTGAACGAGTCTTGGCCTAGAGGAAGAACCAATCATTATTGGTTTGACCTAAATAGGGATTGGATACCTGTGCAACATCCTGAGTCTAAAGGGAGAATTGCCCAATTGCAGGAATGGTTGCCAAATATCGTATTGGATTTTCATGAAATGGGTTCAGACAATACTTACTTTTTCCAGCCGGGAATACCAAGTCGAAACAACCCACTTACTCCAGCCAAAAACTTTGAATTAACTGGGAAAATAGCTGAGTACCATGCAAAATACCTGGATAAAATAGGCTCACTTTATTATAGCAAAGAGAGTTTTGATGATTATTACTTTGGTAAGGGTTCTACCTATCCGGATATTCAAGGCGCTGTAGGAATTCTATTCGAGCAAGCCTCTTCGAGAGGGCATCTTCAGGAGAATGCATTTGGAGAAATAACCTTTCCTTTTACCATCAGAAATCAGTTTACTACAGCTCTTTCCTCTTTCGATGCAGCTACTGATATGCGTGTTGAGTTAAATACGTACATGTCTGACTTTTACAAAGAAGCTAAGGCAGAATACACAGAAGACGATAATAAGGCTTTTATATTTGGAGCTTTAGAGGATTATGGCAGAACTTTTCATTTTGCAGACATCTTGCTTCAACATGACATTCAACTTTACAGCCTTGAGGAAGACGTAACCTTGAACGGGGTGCCTTTCAAATCTGGAAAGTCTTTTATTGTACCCTTGGATCAGGCCCAATACCGTCTTATCAATTCCTTGTTTGAGACAAGAACCACTTTCCAGGACAGTTTATTTTATGATGTTTCCACTTGGAACATGCCTATGGCATTCAATTTGAATTTTATGTCATTGAGCAGCAAGATTTTAAACTTGGCTAAAGTAGTAAATGTCAGTAAGGGGCTCACCTTTAAGGAGGGTAAAATCCTTGGAGATGCAGGAGCTTACAGTTATGCCTTCGAATGGGAGGAATATTATGCGCCTAAAGCTTTGTACAAGTTGATGGATCTTGGTTATCAGGTAAGGGTAAGTCACAAGGAGTTTCAGACCAAAGACAATAAAAAGTTTGGTAGAGGAACAATTTTAGTCGAAAAAGGTAATTCTGAAAAGAGTGAAGAAGCTTTTTACGAAGACCTTAAAACAGTAGCGACAGCTACTGGAGTGAATATTCACGCTTTGACTACAGGCTTGACTGCAGGAGTAAATCTTGGTTCACCAAGCATTTCAGTATTAAAAAAACCGTCTATTGCCCTTTTGGTGGATGATGGAGTAGGAAGTGCTGATGCAGGAGAGATCTGGCACCTTTTTGATCAACGTATGGAAATTCCTATAACCCTTATGCCTTCGCATAGGATGTCAAGCGCGGATCTTAACAGGTACAATGTTATTATTCTGCCAACGGGGAATTATTCTGTTTTGGGAGAAAAAGAAGCAGGGAAATTAAAATCCTGGGTTCAAAATGGAGGGACATTGATTAGCCGGGGTTCTGCTATGAATTGGCTTGCTGATAATGACATAGCTGTGTTTAATTTTCAAAGTCCAGAATATAATGAGGGTACTGGCCAAAAGAAGTATGCCGACTTGCAAAACGACAAAGGTGCCAAAGTAACAGGAGGGGCTATTTTTAAAGCCAAATTAGACATTACCCATCCGATTGGATATGGATATAATTCAACTGATATACATGTTTTCAAACAAGGAAATCAGTTTCTTGAGCCTTCAGGAAATCCTTATGCCAATCCGCTGGTCTATACAGATAATCCTCTTGCGAGTGGTTATGTACATGCAAGCAATCTAGAAATGATAAAAAATAAAGGTGTAATTCAGGTGTCGGGTAAGGGCAGAGGAAGAACCATTGGTTTTGTCGACAACCCCAACTTCAGGGCTTTTTGGTTTGGTACGAATAAGTTGTTTTTAAACGCTGTATTCTTTGGTCAAACTATAAACAGCGCATCGACCAGATAAAGTAATTTTCCACTCAGAAAAATGCTTATTGTCGTTGTGCCAATGCATTTTTCTGAGTAGAAAATCGATATAAAAAGCTGTAAATTGATAAAAGACCACATTTTTTCAATTACTTTTCTTTAATTTGCAGGCTGAAAGGTGAATCATGAACAAAAAATTATTTCCATTAGATAAAAATTATATCCTTCGACAGGCACAGGATGCCATCGAAAAGGAGATGATGGGCATGATGGTGGATGAATTGAAAAAAGCCTTTACATTACTTTTTAACCCCCTTGAATTACAGGATGATACCTACCTGAAAATTCTTTCTGAAAAGGCTTTTCCAGAAGATCATTTATCCATTATTTACAAGCAACTGTCGGGTATCTTTAGATACAGATTTGGTACCAATCAATTGGAACTTAGGTTTGATGGGAAAAGTCACTTTGAGAAATACCAGGATGATTGGAAAGAGACACTTCAAAAATGGGTTCAAATTTTAGGTCAAAATCCAGCCTATGTAAAGAACCTATTGAGAATGACATTACTGTATGATACTCCTTCCCGGGCATTGTTTGCAGAAAATAGATGTAAATCTATTTTGAATGAGCATTTTGGGATTTTAATTGTGAAAAGAAAAGGAGATCTTTTAATGAAAACAGGTAGTTAATCCCTTGTTATGCTGAATTAGTCAACTGATTCCAAAACGGACCGGAAGGAAACAAATTGGCTTCCAAACTTTTCTTTTATAATTTCACTTAGCAGAGGGGCATACTTTGCTTGGAAAAACTCTAAATCCTCCATGCTTTCTGCTAAAAATTGAGCAGAAAAATTGACCCCACCACTACCATCATCGTGCAATAGACGGAAAAAACGTTTTTCGTAGAACAATCCAGTTTGCATAATCCTGGACAAATATTCCTGCTTCATCCAATCGATAAATTCTTCCTCTCTATCATTATCAATATTAATTGTTATGTTGTAAAGTACCATTCGATTACCAGTTATGACATGTTTAAGGCAATTTTATTAAATTCGTCTTGATTCTTTCGAACAAAAATGTAAAGAAACACTTATAGTATATTGAAAACAAAATTATAGCTCAATATTTAATTTTCTGTTTTACTATGCGTAATCATATGGAAAAATCAACTCTTTTTAAACTTGAAAAACCTCAGTTAGCCAAAGTATTTATTACTGTTCTTCACCTTGTGGGTTTGATGGGCTTGTACTGGGAAAAAAGTCGACCATTGTTTCAATTGATTACCCCCTTTCATTTGTTGTTGGTGACCAGTATACTTCTCTTTTTTCATAGTGATTTTAACAAAGCTTTTTATGGCTTTTCCCTATTTGCATTCTTAGTAGGGATGATTACTGAAATTATTGGTGTCAATACCGGTTTGCTATTTGGGGATTACAGTTATGGAGATGTTTTAGGTATAAAAATGTTTGGGGTCCCTTTGATGATAGGGGTAAATTGGTTTTTACTCGTTTATCTGACGGGAGGAATTTTTCAAAAAATGATTAAAAATGACCTTATTGCATCCGCTTTAGGGGCTTTCTTAATGGTTCTGTTGGATTTAAGTCTTGAAATAGTAGCTATTGCCCTGGATTTCTGGGAATGGCATCAAGAAAGTATACCTTTGTCAAATTATATTACCTGGTTTTTAGTCGCCTTTATAATTCAAATTGTTTACAGAAAGTCATCTTTTGAGAAAGAGAATGCACTTATTCTTGTGCTCTTTTTCAATTTGTTGTTCTTTTTTTCAACACTAGCGTTGATTTTATAAAAGACACAAAATCGCTTTAAACAAATTCGTCCAACTTGGGTTTTAATAACAATGATTTACGCTTTGTTCTATATTTTTATTGGTTTTATTACCATGGAATTCTCCGGCTGGTTTATTCATAAATACATTATGCATGGTGTTTTGTGGAATATTCACAAAACACATCATAGTCATTCTAAAGGGTTTTTTGAACTCAATGACCTTTTCTCCCTTCTTTTTGCAAGTATTGCTATTGTTTTAATTTTTTTAGGAGTGAATACCCTGGATTATAGATTTTGGATAGGGCTGGGAATTACGATTTACGGCTTAAGCTATTTTATTCTACACGATATATTGATTCATAGAAGGGTGAAACTTCTTACTAAACCAAAGACTGGCTACTTGCTGGGCATTTTTAAAGCGCATCAAGCGCATCATTCAAGCAAGAAAAGAGACGAGGCCGTTTCTTTCGGGTTATTCATTGTACCTAACAAGTACTTTAAAAAAAAGGTAAATGAGTAAATATTCCATAAAGGACCTGGAGCAGCTTTCTGGTATCAAGGCCCATACGGTCAGAATTTGGGAGCAACGATATAAATTGCTGAATCCAAAAAGAACGGAAACCAACATCAGGTATTATGATGACGATGACCTTAAATTAATTTTGAATGTTGCGCTGCTCAATGAGAATGGCCTCAAAATTAGTAAGATTGCGAAAATGACCTTGGATGAAATGAAAGCAGAAGTGCTTCATCTCACTGACCGGTCTTTTGCTTATGACGATCAGATCCATTCCATGGTGATAGCCATGGTGGAGCTCAATGAAGAAAGGTTTGAAAAGATCATATCCACTAATATCCTCAAAATTGGCTTTGAGCAGACCATGCTCAATATAATTTATCCCTTTTTATCCAAAATTGGTATTCTCTGGCAAACCGGAAGTATTCATCCCGGACAAGAACATTTCATTTCTAATCTGGTTAGGCAAAAATTGATAGTGGCCATTGATGGACAGGTGTATACCGGAGGGGGTAAAAAATTTCTATTATTTTTGCCCGAAGAGGAATTGCATGAGATTTCATTACTTTTCACTTCTTATTTATTAAAATTATACGGGCATAAAGTGATTTATTTGGGACAGAATACGCCCAATGAGGACCTAAACAGTGTGTACAAAGCCCATAATCCTGACTTTTTGGTGACGGCCATTACTACCAATCCTTCTGGCGAAAATGTCGAACCTTACTTACAATCTTTAGGGAAAAGATTTCCCAAATCAAAGATTATCGCTTCGGGGTACCAAATTCTTGGACAGAAATATAACCTGCCTTCAAATATTCAATTGATGGAATATTTAAAGGAGATAAAAGAATACATCCTTCTACTACCGTCGACCTCAACCTAATCGCTATTGAGGTCTTTTTTTTCATAATACAACCGTTTGATTTTGAACCTAGTATTTCTATTGGTTTTACAATTTTGTAAATATTGGTTAAAAATTTAACATGTTTGATTGATAAAGATGTCTTTTTTTATACTTTTGCCAATAAATTCAACCTTAATTAATCATTTCTAGCCTTTGACTTTCATTAGAGCCAGATTAAACAAGAAGACATACGAGCACATGAAACCACAAATAAAGTACTACAGGTTAAAATTGAATCACCTCGATACCTGTGAAAATGGTCTTAAAAGTTAAAAAATTAACAGCGCATTTCTAGCCGTTAACCATTTCCATGCTACTTTCTCCACTTAAGTAATTTTTTTTTATTATTACGATTGTATTCTAAGGAAATTTTACGATTTCAAGTTAACTTACCTATCTAATTTATAATAGCATCACCCACATTTAATTAAAATGATTAATCGATAATAGTTTATATATGATGAAAAATATTTCTTTTAGCGCAATAAATCGCTTCGCGTATTTCTCGTTGATGTTTGGGCTTGTCTTGCTGGTTGCTTGTCAACCCGAGGTGAAGTTGCCAAAAGGCGATTCTGATAATGGTGGTTTAACGCTACCTGGAGGATTTGAGGCTGTTGTAGTGGCCGATAGTATTGGTAGAGCCAGACATCTTACTGTAAGAGAGAATGGCGATATCTATGTTAAGCTTAGAGTTGCCAATGACGAGGGACAAGGCATAGTAGCTTTGAGAGACACCGATGACGATGGTAAAGCCGACATTGTCAATGTATTCGGTGATTACCCGGAAATTGGAAGTTATGGTACAGGTATGGAGATCTATAATGGGTACCTGTACTTCAGTACAGCCGGAGATGTTTTCCGAATTAGAATAGATCCGGAAAAATTAGTACCTGAAGGTGAGGCTGAATTAATCATGAGAGATGATTACAAAAATGCAGAACATGGTTATGAGCACATTGCCAAACCACTTGCATTTGACAATGAAGGCAATATGTATGTTCCCTTTGGTTCTCCAGGAGATGTTTGCCAGGAATTTAACAGACGTCCAGGGATGGCAGGCATGTTTCCTTGTCCTCAACTTGAGTGGCACGGTGGTATTTGGAGATTTGATGCAAATAAGCTGAATCAAACTCAAAAAGATGGTTACCGATATGCTACTGGAATAAGAAGTGTGGTGGCTATGGATTGGAATGACAAAGAAAACAGCCTGTATGTAGTTCAACACGGACGTGATAATTTGTACCGAACTTGGCCGGATCTTTATTCAAGATGGGAGTCTGCGGTATTTCCTTCAGAAGAGTTTTTCAAAGTAGAGGATGGTACCAACGGTGGTTGGCCTTATTATTACTATGACCAAATCCGTGGTAAAAAACTATTGAATCCAGAATATGGAGGAGATAAAGAGTTAGCCACAGGGGCTGATACGGTGTCAATGCCTATCATGGGATTCCCAGGCCATTATGCACCTAATGACCTCTTTTTCTATACAGGAGATCAATTTCCAGAACGGTATAAAGATGGAGCATTTGTTGCTTTCCATGGTAGTACCATTAGAGGTCCTTACCCACAAGCCGGTTATTTTGTTGGTTTCGTTCCTTTTGAAGGTGGTAAACCTTCTGGTCCATGGGAAGTATTTGCTGATGGTTTTGCACAATTAGATACAATTGTCAATACCGGAGATGCAGCCGCTCGTCCTATGGGACTTTCTATGGGACCTGATGGATCGCTTTATGTGACCGAAAGTGTAAAAGGGAAAATTTGGAGAATTATGTATCCAGGAGATAAGGAAGATTTTTCTGATGGGGATTTAGAAGAGCTTGCTAAAAGAAAAGAATCAAGAACAAATATTAGGAAGCCGGATGAAGAAAAGGACAATTTAGAAAAAGGATTGTTAGAAGTAGGCGCTCAAACTTATAATGTATACTGTGCTACATGTCATCAGGCTAATGGACTTGGAGATGGTACCAGATTTCCTACCCTGTCCGGTACTAAATGGGTAAGAGGAAATAAAAAAGAACTGATCAATGTTTTGCTTCAAGGTCTAGAAGGACAAATCGAAGTAGATGGAGTTCAGTATAATGGCATTATGCCAGCACATTCCTTCTTAAGTGATGCGGAAATAGCAGGTGTACTTACTTACATAAGAAAAAGCTTTGGTAATAACTCTTCCAGTATTTCAGCAGTGGAAGTAAGTAATGCCCGAAAAGAAATTAAATAATCAATTATGCGCCTCTATCACGAAATAGCTAAAATATGAAATTGATTGTCTCCTTTTTAATTGTAATATTTGGACTGATACAAGGACCTAACCCAAAAGTCATGAAAGAAAGCAACTCCCCTGTTTCTGAGTATATTGTGAAATCAGTGGATAAACCAATTACTATCGATGGTAATTGGGATAAACCTGAATGGCAAGAAGTAGAGGCTGCTTCTATCGCACTTCATATGGGGCCAGAACCTGAAAAATTCATTCCTAAAACGCAGGTTAAATTAAGGTATGATAAGGACAATATTTATGGCATATTTAAGGTGGAGGACAATTATGTGAGGTGTTTGGTTCAGGAAGTAAATGGGGCTGTTTCTAAAGATTCTTGTGTGGAATTTTTCTTTGCGCCAGATTCTGATGAACCTTTGAAATATTTTAACCTTGAGATCAATTGCTCTGGAGTACCATTGTTTCATTACGTTACAGTGCCTAGAAAAGAATTCAAGGTTTTGAAACCTGAAGAAATCAAGCAAATAGAAATTGCGCATACCATGCCTGATAAGGTAGACCCTGAAATCACTCAACCAGTTACCTGGTACATTGAATTCAAGGTGCCATTGGCAGTGTTAAAGAAGCATAGAAATATTACCAACCCAGCGCCTGGTGTGACCTGGAAGGCCAATTTTTATAAAGTTGCTGCCAAAACCAGTAATCCCCACTACTATACCTGGAATGAGGTAATTAATCCTCGCCCAGACTTTCACTTACCTAAATATTTCGGAAAAATTACCTTTCAATAAACTGCTATACCTATGAAATTATTAAGGCTTACCTTTATCCTTTTTATGGCCATTGTCTTGCAAGTCAATGCCCAGGATTTTGATATTTTGATCAAAAATGGTCATGTAATCGACCCTAAGAATAGTATTGATGGGGTCATGGATGTTGCAATTAAGGATCAGAAAATTGCAAAAGTTTCCAAAAACATTAGCGAAAAATCTGCTAAAAAAATAATTGATGCCAAAGGATTAATCGTTACTCCCGGCTTAATTGATATTCATGGCCATCACTTTTTCGGAACTGTTGCCCATAGAGATTATAGCAATAGCTTTTCTTCTTTGCCTCCTGATGGTTTCACCTTTAGAGCTGGAGTTACCACTGTTGCAGATGCAGGAAGTCCTGGATGGAAAAATTTTCAGGAATACAAAGAACATGTGATTAATCGATCTAAGACCAGGGTGTTGGTATTTATCAATATTGTTGGAGATGGAATGAGTGGTGTTAGCTCTCGAGAGCAGGACACTACAGACATGAATCCTAAAATGACAGCCATGATAGCGAGACAAAACCCTGAAATTATAGGGGTGAAAATCGCGCATTATAGAGGACATGAATGGGGACCTTACAAAAAAGCTGTACAAGCAGGTGAAATGGCCAAAGTTCCAGTGATGGTAGATTTAGGTGGTGCAGATCCTGCTTTACCACTTTCCACTTTACTATTTGATGTATTGAGACCTGGTGATATTCTTACCCATATGTATGGTGGAGACCACTCCGGACATGGACCCAAAGAAGGCACCTTGAATGCGGAAGGTAAAGTATGGCCTCATTGGTTTGAAGCTCAAAAGAGAGGATTAATATTCGATGTTGGACATGGTGGAGGTTCTTTCTTATTTAGAGTAGCTGTACCTGCAACACAACAAGGTTTTTATCCAAATACCATAAGTACTGACTTGCATATTGGAAGTATGAATGCCGGTATGAAAGACATGTTGAATGTAGTGTCTAAAATGATGAACTTAGGAATGAGTCTTCAAGAGGCCATTACCGCATCTACTTGGAAACCTGCACAGGTTATTCAAAGAGAAGAATTGGGTAACCTTTCTGTAGGAGCCGAGGCTGATGTGGCGATTTTCAGGATGCATGAAGGCCAGTTTGGTTTTATTGATTCTTCTGGAGCGGCCAATAAAGGCACAAAGAAATTGGAAACGGAATTGACGCTTAGAGCAGGAAGAATTGTTTGGGATCTGAATGGAATAGGTGCCAAAATATGGGAATAACAAATCCTTTTAATTATCTATTATTGACCTAATTATTACTAAAAATAAAATTTGTTATGCTTAAATCAGTAGTGTTTATATTTCTTATTAGTCTCGTTGCTTTGCCTTCAATATCCAATGCACAGCAAAGTCCTGAGCAAAAGTTAAAAGAAATGGGGATTACTTTGAAAACCCCGGCTCCTTTCACAGGCAGTATTGTAAAAGCAGTAAGGACTGGTAATTTGGTATTCCTTTCTGGACATGGTCCAGTTAAACCAGAAGGTGGAATGGTAACAGGGAAGCTAGGAACAGAATTGACGATTACAGAAGGTAGAGCAGCGGCCAAGTTGGTAGGTATTGATTTACTTACCTCCCTTAAAGCTGAAATTGGAGATTTAAGTAAAGTTACAAGAATTGTAAAGGTTCTTGGAATGGTGAATGCTAGTCCCGATTTTGTGGATCAACCTAAAGTAATGAATGGTTTTTCTGATTTTATGGTCGAAGTATTCGGAGAAAAAGGAAGGCATGCCAGGTCGGCTGTAGGTATGGGTTCATTGCCAGGGGGCATTGCTTTGGAAATTGAAATGATTGTTGAAATCGAAGACTAGTTCTGCGTTTCATTTACAAATGAAACGGATCATCTTCAAAAAAATATTAATATGTTAAGTAGAAGAAAATTATTAAAAAGATTAGGTACCCTTCCTCTTGTAGGAGGAGCACTTGGCGCAGGCATTCCACTATCTTCAGCTCAGGGAGAAACATTGGCGGCCGCTCCTAAAAGGAATGTTATCAAAGAGTTAGGGCTTAGAAGTTTTGTTAATGCTGCAGGCACTTATACTGCGATGACAGCTTCACTGATGCCGGATGAAGTGATGCAAACCATTAACTTTTCCTCAGATCATTATATAATGCTAGATGAGGTTCAGGATAAGGTAGGAGAAAAAATTGCTGAGCTTTGTCATGCAGAATATGCTACAGTTACAGCAGGATGCTGGTCAGCTATGGTTTTGGGTACCGCTGGTGTGCTTACTGGAAAAGACAGAAAAAAAATTAGTCAACTTCCTGATTTAACAGGAATGAAATCTCAGGTAATTGTTCAAAAATCGCATAACACAGGTTATGTTCATGCCCTAACCAACACGGGCGTTGAGATTGTTGAGGTAGAAACTGCCGCTGATGTAGATCGAGCAGTAAATGACAAAACCGCAATGATGTGGTTCTTAAATTATCAAGGCCCGGCAGGAAAGATTAAGCATGAGGAGTGGGTTGCTTTGGCTAAAAAGCATGGCCTCCCTACCATGATTGATATGGCTGCAGATGTTCCTCCTGTTGAGAATTTATGGAAATACAATGATTTAGGTTTCGACTTGGTTTGTGTTTCAGGAGGAAAAGCCATTAGAGGACCACAAAGTGCCGGAATTCTAATGGGACGAAGAGATCTTATAGAAGCGGCTAGATTAAGTGCGCCACCAAGAGGGGGTACCATTGGTCGTGGAATGAAAGTAAATAAAGAGGAAATCCTTGGCATGTATGTGGCACTTGATACTTATATCAAGAAAGATCATGACAAAGAATGGAAAGAATGGGAAGATAAAATTGCTCATATTTCCGATGCTGTTTCAGGAATTGAAAGTGTAAGTACAGATGTGTCCGTTCCTGAGGTAGCAAACCATACACCTTATTTACAAATTGGTTGGGATCCTAATATAATTAAACTTGATCAAGGAGAATTACGCAAAAGATTGCGTGAAGGAAGTCCTTCTATAGAAGTGATAAGTGGTGGAGATAATGCAGTTAAACTTACTGTATTTATGTTGAGACCAAAAGAAGAAAAAATTGTTGCAAAGAGAATTGCTGAAGAATTGCAAAAAGCTAAAGTTTAACTTATGAAATTAAAATATAGATTATTACTTGTTGCGATGGTGTTTACCTGTAGCTTGGTAAGTGCCCAGACCTATGACATGCTCATCAAAGGCGGTAGGTTAATTGATCCGAAAAACAATATTGATGCTACTATGGACATCGCCATTAAAGATGGTAAGGTGGCAAAAGTGGCTAAGTCAATCGCAGGTAAAGATGCGGCCAAAGTTATTGAAGCTGATGGTCTTGTTGTAACTCCCGGGTTGATTGATATTCATGGCCATGTATTTCACGGTACAAAACCAAACCATTACTTAAGTGACGGCCTTACGGCTTTACCACCTGATGGTTTCACTTTCCGAGTAGGTGTTACCACTATTGTTGATTGTGGTGGCGTTGGATGGAAGAACTTTGATACCTTCAAAAAAAATGTAATAGACGCAAGCAAAACTAGGGTATTGAGTTTTATGAATATCGTTGGTGAAGGCATGCGTGGTGGAGCCTGGGAACAAAATACGGGCGATATGGATGCCAAATTGAGTGGCATGGTAGCTAATCAAAACCGTAAACACATTGTAGGCTTTAAGGTAGCGCATTATGGTAACCGTGACTGGATTCCAATTGACAAAGCGGTGGAAGCAGGTAGAATTGCTAATATGCCTGTAATTGTTGATTTCGGTGGATCTACCGCTTTCGAACCTCTTTCTATTCGTGAATTGTTTTTTGAGCGATTAAGACCAGGGGATATTTATACCCATACTTATGCTGAACTTAATGGTTCAAGGGAAACAGTGATAAACCGCGAAAGCAGAGAGTTGGAACCATTTATTTTGGATGCACAAAAAAGAGGAATCATTTTTGACGTAGGTTATGGTGGTGCTAGCTTCGAATTTAAGCAAGCAATTCCTGCTTTGGCTGCTGGATTTTATCCAAACACCATCAGTACTGATCTTCATACAGGAAGTATGAATGCTGCTATGAAAGACATGCTTAATGTAATGACTACCTTTTTGGCAATGGGAATGGAACTTCCTGATGTTATAGAAGCAAGTACATGGAAACCTGCTCAAGTCATTCAAAGGACAGAATTGGGACACCTTTCTGAAGGAGCCATAGCTGACCTTAGCATTTTAAATATTAGAGAAGGTGATTTTACACTTTGGGATAGAACTGGACAAAAAGTCCCTTCTGAAAATAAATTAGAGTGTGAAGTAACCCTTAAAGATGGTAAAGTGGTTTATGATTTAAATGGACGTTCCATTAAATAATAATAGAAGGCCCTTTAGACTAGGCCTAATTGAGATAAAATAAAAAAGTCCTTCATTATGAAGGACTTTTTTTGCTTTAGTACTATTTGAAAATATTATAACTGAGCTTCCAATTTATCAACAAGTACAGATTTAGGAACTGCACCTACTACTTTATCTACTACCTCTCCACCTTTGAAGATCAAGAGAGTTGGAATACTTCTGATTCCGAATCTGCCTGGAATATCTTGGTTGGCATCTACATCTATTTTACCGATGGTGACCTTACCATCATAATCTCCCGCAAGTTCTTCTACTATTGGGCCAATCATTTTACAAGGTCCGCACCATTCTGCCCAAAAATCTACCAATACTGGCTGTTCAGATTTGATTACTTCATCAAAACTGCTATCTGTAATTTCTATTGCTTTTGCCATTTTAATGTAATTATGGTTTTTATTAAAATATATAACTTAATCAGTTTCACCATCAATAAGTTCCAGACTGATCAAATTAATTTTTACGTCAAATGATTTTGTAGGCAACTTCGGGGATTTGATTCAATGCTTCGATTAGTTCATTTGATGGGTCTACCCTGTACTTGGAGGATATAAGATCCAATGTCAAATTCTCTTTATTGTCTATAATATTTATATATAATTTAGCATCACCTTGGTATTTTTGGGTAATGGCCTCTAATTTTTCCATTAATTCCAATCCAAGATCATCCAGGTCTATATGCACCCTTAAACCTTTAATCATTTTACCTCTTATTTCATTTAGTAAAGTGATTTGGCTGATTTTAAATTCAAATTCTTCAGGGTTGTATTTTTTTGGATGGATAGCACCTGTAATATATAAAAACCAGTTGTGCATGAAATACTCCTTGAATCTCACATAATCCTCCCCAAAGATGAAAAAGGTATGGCCACCATGATAATCTTCCATGGTAAGGGTGCCAAACGGTTTTCCATTTTTAGTTGTTCGGTGGGCAAAGGAGGTTACGGCACCTGCAATTTTAATATCTCCTTTCGATTTCAGCTTATTGACATCTGCCAGTTCTGGTAATCCTGTATTGGTAAATGCTTCTATCTCCACCTTGTACTGATCCAGAGGATGACCAGAAATATAAAGCCCTACGACTTCCTTTTCAATATTCAACTGTTGCAATTGACTAAAGGGTTCCATAGGAGGAATAGTTGGAACAGGAATGTCCAATCCACCACCGCCGCCAAACATTGAGACCTGTGAACTTTCTTCTTCTTGAATTACCTTCTGCGCATATTTTACGGCTTTCTCTAAAAGAGAAGCCTCTCCTTCGGGTGCTTCTAGGTATTGTCTGCGGTGAAAGTCTACAAAACAATCAAAACCACCAGCCATGGCCAATACTTCCATGGTTTTTTTATTGACTGCTTTGAGGTTTACCCTTTTGGTAAAGGAAAAGATGTCTTTGTAAAGGCCTGCTTTTTCCCTTTCTTCAATTATGGCATGTACAGCGGCATTTCCAGCACCTTTGATTGCTGCCAGACCAAACCTTACCTGTCCTTCCATATTTACTGTAAAATCACTTTTGGACTCATTAACATCAGGACCAAGAACTTGAATGCCCATACGCTTACATTCTTCCATAAAGAAGGTGACCTGCGTAATGTCATTCATGTTATTGCTCAATACTGAGGCCATGTATTCAGCAGGGTAATGTGCTTTTAGGTAGGCCGTTTGATAGGCAATCCAAGCGTAGCAAGTGGAGTGGGACTTGTTAAAGGCATAAGAAGCAAAAGCCTCCCAGTCTTTCCATATTTTTTCTAATTTTTTACTGTCGTGGCCTTTGGCTGCTGCCTGATTGACGAACTTTGGCTTCATCTGATCCAGAACGTTCTTCTGTTTCTTACCCATGGCTTTACGCAGTACATCTGCCTCACCTTTGGTAAAATCAGCCAGCTTCTGCGACAGAAGCATCACTTGTTCCTGGTAGACTGTGATCCCATAAGTTTCTTCCAGGTATTCCTTCATGTCCTCGAGATCATAAGTAATGGTCTCTAATCCATGTTTTCTTTTAATGAAACTAGGAATGTATTCCAAAGGACCTGGCCTGTACAAGGCATTCATGGCGATAAGGTCAGCAAATACAGTAGGTTTTAACTCCCTCATGTATTTTTGCATACCTGCAGATTCATACTGGAATATACCTACCGTTTCACCTCTTTGGAAAAGTTCATACGTCTTTACATCATCAATAGGAAAGTTCTCAGGATCCAGTAATATACCATGTCGCTCCTTAATGATCCTTACCGCGTCCTTGATTAGGGTTAGGGTTTTCAGACCCAAAAAGTCCATTTTAAGTAAGCCGGCACTTTCAACAACGGAGTTATCAAATTGGGTACATACCATTTCAGAATCCTTAGCAAGTGCTACAGGGACAAAATTGGTAATGTCATCCGGTGTAATGATAACCCCACAGGCGTGTATACCTGTGTTTCTTACAGAGCCTTCCAGGACCTTGGCCTGATTAATCGTTCTCGAACTTTCGTCATTTCCTTTTGAAATTCGGATAAGCTCCAATGCTTTCTCTAAATTATCATTGTTGTTTTTAAGTTTGGCTGATAGCTTGGTACGGTCATTGGCCAATTCAAAAAGGGCCTTAAGTTTGATATCCGTCACAAGTTTGGCAAGCCTATCTGCTTCAGGAAGGGGAAGGTTGAGTACCCTTGCAGTATCACGAATGGCAGATTTGGCTGCCATTGTTCCATAAGTAATGATTTGGGCTACCTGATTGGCTCCGTATTTCTCTATAACATAGTCGATTACCCTTTGTCTCCCTTCGTCATCAAAGTCAATATCAATATCGGGTAGTGACACCCTATCAGGGTTTAGGAATCTCTCAAAAAGTAGGTCGTAGGCAATTGGATCCACATTGGTGATGCCCACACAATAGGCTACTGCAGAACCGGCGGCAGAACCCCTTCCAGGCCCTACTGAGACCCCCATTTCTCTAGCAGCACTGGTGAAATCTTGTACAATAAGGAAATAACCTGGATAGCCGGTTCTTTCGATAGTCTCCAATTCGAAATCCAACCTTTCCCTTATCTCATCTGTTATTTCTCCATATCTTTTTTTAGCTCCTTCATAAGTGAGGTGACGCAAAAAGGCATTTTCTCCCCTTTTTCCCCCATCTTCATCATCTTTAGAGTCTATGAATTGTTCTGGAATATCAAATTTTGGCAGCAAAACTTCTCTAGCCAGTTTGAAAGGCTCAATCTTTTCTACAATTTCCTCTGTACATAAGATGGCTTCCGGTAAATCAGCAAAAAGCTTCTTCATCTCCTCAGGGGATTTGAGATAAAACTCATCATTCGGGAAACCATATCGATATTCCCGGCCTCTCTTTCCTATGTATTTCTTAGGTTTTTCTACCAGTTCTCCATCCTTCACACACAATAAAATATCATGTGATTTAGCATCTTCCTGAGCATTGTAATAGGTATTATTGGCAGCGAAGTACTTCACCTTGTATTTTTCTGCCCATTGGAGGAGCACTTCATTCACTTTTTCCTCCTCGGGAATACCATGACGGTTAAGCTCTATATAAAAATCTTCTCCAAATTGATCCAACCACCATACAAAAGCCTCTTCAGCCTGGGTTTCACCCACATTGAGGATGAGGTAAGGGATTTCACCCCAAAGTCCACCCGTGGTAGCAATGATGTCACCCTTATATTGAACCAGCACCTCTCTATCTATCCGAGGCACATAATAAAAACCCTCTATATTGGCATAGGAAGAAAGTTTAGCCAGGTTATGGTAACCTGCTTTGTTTTTTGCCAGTAAAACAGTTTGGTATCCATCGTCTTTATTGGACTTATTCTTCCGGTCTCGACAAAGGTTGAATTCGCAGCCGATTATTGGTTTGATGTCATTATTAAATGCCTCACGAACAAAGTTGAAGGCACCCATCATATTGCCATGATCTGTCATGGCCAATGCTGGCATCCCTAATTCTTTTGCCCTTTTGATAGCGGCAGGTATTTCTGAGGTAGATTGGAGAATAGAAAATTGGGTATGGACATGCAGGTGAGTAAAAAGCGTGTCTTTAAGATCTGAAATGTCCGCACGATTGGCGGCCTTAAGGACCTTTTGGGCTGTGACTTTGACATCGTCTTTTGCGGCAGCAAAATTAGCGGCCTCCAGATTTGGAGCCTCATAAATTATCTCATCCAGTTCTACGCCTTCAACAGGAGGCTGAACTCCTTCCTTGATAAGCCCGAAAAAACTTTTAGCAGTAGCATCTACATCATAAGCAGCATCATGGGCGTCGCCAAAACCTTCTCCAAATAGTTTATTGTGAAGTTCAAGCAGGGTAGGCCATTTGAATTTCCCACCTTTCCCTCCAGGAATGGCACAGAATTCAGTAGAAATATCCTTCGTATCAAGTGGCTCTTTTTCCAAGTCTTTAATAGACTTGTTGGTTCTCAATAATTCAGCCCCTACAATGGAGATATCAAAGCCAATATTATGACCAACGAGATAGGTTGTTTTGCGGAGGTCTTCTTCAAAAATTTCTAGAACCTTACTTAGTTCATGTCCTTCATCGATGGCTCTTTGAGTGGAAATACCATGTATTTTTTCCGAGTTATAGGGAATGGTAAATCCTTCAGGTTTTACTATAAAGTTATTGTTCGAAACAAGTCGGCCTTTTTCGTCATGAAGTTGCCAGGCCAGTTGAACCAAACGTGGCCAATTGTCAAGGTCAGACATGGGCGCATTGTAATTGCGCGGAAGTCCAGTAGTCTCAGTATCAAATATTAGGTACATATATATCTTTTGAGGATCAATGTTTGGGTATAGGATTCAATACACAGCTTTTTTTACCGTTGATTGATCATGTGGTTTATCCAAAATAGAAGTTAAACTCTAATTAGGCAATAGGCATTTTTAAACCAGCTAAACGTCATAGAAAATCAGTCAACCTTGACTTTACCATAACTAAACGTCGTCTTTATATCCCGAAGCTTTAATAATCTTGTGATTGCAGTGTTTTTCGGGAAAGATAGGGGCAGGTTATTGCGAATCCTATTGTTTAATTCGAGATAAAAATACAGGTTAAAAAAGGTTTCTGCCAATTAAACTTGAAAAATAAATAAGGCAAAAAAAAGCCTGTCTCCAGATAAACTGTTGACAGGCTTTAAAGCTTGAAAATCGTAATTTTTTATTTGTTGATTGAAAACTGATCGACCTTTTCTCCATCAACATTGATGGTTTGAGCTTTCATAGTTTTCCCATCGATTGTAATATATTGGTACAAATGGTCCGCTGGAAATTGAACTTCCGCATAGGAACCTTTGCCTATACCTTTGTTTTTTCCGGTAGTACCCACAGAAATCCAGTAAATGGTCCCATCATTAGGGCTTTTTACAATTTTCCCATTGTTCATAGGTTTTGACCGCATATAGTAATGAAAATGCCCACCCATTACCATGTCAACATGGTATTTGTCAAAAAGTGGTCCCCATTCCTCCTGTATGTCCTCATAGGGTTCTACTTCATTGAAAGGAGGAAAGTGAAAGACTGCGATTTTCCAAGTAGCATCAGTCTCTTTTAATTTTTTCTCAATCCATTCGGTTTGGTCTTCGTTGGGAAAAGTAGAGTCAATCATTAAGAACAGGGCATTTCCATAATTGAAAGCATAAGACCGCCCAGCCATCTCGGGTGAAGGACTATCTGAGGGGTAACTCAACATTTCTTCAAACATCCATGCACCCAAGCCATCTTGACTATCGTGATTGCCTGGAACTGCCATAAGTGGTTTTCTTGCTATTGTACTTCCTGCATATTGAAATAACTTATCCCAATCATCCCTATACAATCCGGTATTTACAAGGTCTCCTGCTATATAATAGAAGGCAATGTCAGGAAATCTTTTTTCTGCTTTTTGAATGTTATTACCCCATACTTTATCAAGGTGAACATCGCCAGACCAAACAAATGAAAAAGGTTTGTCTTTATCTGGTGCGGTATTGAAGGTTTCAGGTGATGACCATCCGGCTTCTTCATTTCCTACAATATAGCCATATTTAGTATCAGGCTCTAATGAATGGAGCTTGGCTGTAAACCTATTCATGTATCGGTCATTTTGAAGGAGACGGTCTTCCATTAGGAATTTTTCTGCCTGAGTTTTCAAGGTATCTTTAGTACCGTCTTTCCAATACTTAACTATTCCTGAGGGCACTGTCTCTGTTGTTCTCCATTGGATGTCCATTGAGTTTTCAGGCGATTCACTCCAGGTAAGGAGTACCTGATCAGGTTTTTCACTAGTAGGGAATGCTGTAGTTCTAAAAGCATCGACCATATGTGCTTCCCTTGCTCTGCCTCTAATGGTTGTTAACAACTGTTGTCCTTTGAGGACCTCAGGAACTTCTGTGAGTGTGAGTCCACTCCAATCGTGGTAAGTGAAAGCACCCACATCAAATTTTTCTATGTGTTGATTTGCTGGGAATACTGGTGTGATTTCTAATTTCTCCTCAGGATTTTGTGGGGCAAGGCCAATAAAATAAACCGGTCTGTGTTTGCCAAAGCCATTAATACCCAACTGGATTTCACCTGCATCAAAATCTTTTTGCCAGACTTCGTAAGTGTCGTGTTCATTTTTCACTTCCAGGTCTGTAAGACTGAACCCTGAAGGCTTCAACCAGAAAGGAACTACTTCTTGTCCTTTATTTCTCATGAGAGAAACAGTAGTTGGGACATTTACCTTGACTTTCCAATATTGAGTAGCAAGCGCTTCTTTTTCTTGATCTGTAAGGTATTGCTCTGCAAAGCTGTGAGAGATTGTGTCTAGCGACTTTTTATCCAACTCCTTATAAAGACGGGAAACCACCTCGTCCATGGTTTCTTTAACGGAAGGCAAAACTTTGTCATGTTTTTCCTGAGGTCCGCACGAACTGAAAATCAATGCAATGCAAACCAATAATAGTGGTGTACTTTTCATAAATAAATTAAAATTAGTGGCCGATCATCTCCAAAGGCCGATTTTGGTATCAAATAATATTACGGGTTAAAAGGGAATCAGGCCATTTTATGCTAAGGTTAAGTTTGTTAACAATTTTTTCATATCAAAAAAGAATTGATTTAAATAGTCTCTTTTTTATAACCTATGGTATTTACGGTGGAGGGCATTTATATGAAAAAGAAAAAAGCAGAGGCTCTAATGCAGAGGCTTGTACAAAATAAGATTTCGCGGCCGGAATTTGAGGAGCTTTTGGGAGGTCTTGAAGACCCCGAAATGGTGAATGGGATGGAAGAGAGTATGCGGATTCATTTTGAGATAGTCTTAAATGAATATAATAAGAGTTTAAAATCAAATGGCCAAGTGGAAAATAAACACTCAAAATAACAATAAATTCAATTACGGAATAGGTGTTCTTTTAAGGACGGGGTTTGGAAGTTCATTCCAATTTATAAATCGAAAGCAAAACTGAAAATGCAAATCAATTAATTATGAAAAAACATCGTACTAAAAAAATGATGAAGTGGATGGTGCCACTTCTCTCGGTAGGTATTATATCTACTGGTTCAGTACTGGCGGAAGCCAATGGAAATCCTGCAATGGGGAATTCTTTTGTACCTGCGTTTACTATCGAGGAGATGGTCGCAATCACTATCAAAGGAAAAGTTACCGCTACAAATGATGATTCAGGCTTGCCTGGAGTAACCATTTTGGAAAAAGGTACAAGCAACGGAGCAGTTACCGATATTGACGGGACTTATAGTATTGAGGTGGCAGGACCTAATTCTGTATTGGTGTTCTCTTATGTAGGCTTTGAAAGTCAAGAGATTACAGTGGGAAATCGAAGCAGTGTCAATGTGAGCTTGGAAGAAGCAGCTACTGCGATGAACGAAGTAGTAGTAACTGCTCTTGGTATCAAAAGAGATCAACGATCATTAGGTTATGATGTGTCCACTGTATCTTCTGAAGATGTTACCCAAGTATCTCAAGAAAATATATTAAGTTCTCTTGCAGGTAGAATGCCCGGTGTAACGATAAACCAAACTAGTGGAGCAGGTTCATCTATTAGCATGGTGATTAGAGGCGCGAGTTCATTGACATCTGACAACCAGCCATTATTTGTGGTAGATGGGGTGCCGATGTCAAACTCTCTGAATAACAATTCTCAAAATGGGGATGGTAATCAGGTCGATTATGGTAATTCGATTTCCGATATTAATCCTGATGATATCGCCAATATCAGTGTGCTTAAAGGCCCAAGTGCAGCAGCACTTTATGGTACTCGTGCTGGTAATGGTGTGGTTATTATAACTACGAAATCCGGTAGTAAAGGAAAAGGAATGGGCGTTTCTTTCTCTACAAGTAATGTATTTGAGCAAGCTTCTAGATTACTCGATTTTCATTACAAATATGCCAATGGTAACAGAGAAGGAGTATTCAATGATGGATCTGCCTATTGGGGTGGCCCAGAGTTGGATGCAGGTAACTTAGCGCAACAATGGAACAGTCCGGTTGATGAAAACGGAAATGTAATTCCTACTGAGTTAAAATCCTATCCGAATGCAATGAAGGACTTCCTTCAAACCGGTATCACTTCAAACAATAACATTGCCATCAGTGGAGGAGATGATAAGGCTACTTATAGGGTGTCCTATGGAAATATGATTCACCAAGGTATGATCCCTAATTCTGATTTGAACAGAAATAGTATTTCTACCTCTGTTTCTTATGATATTTTGGATAAGTTGACGCTTAATACAAACTTTAATTATACCAATAGTAGCTCTAACGACAGGCCGAGTACTGGGGATAGAAGAGGAAATGCGCTGGAAGCTATCTATGCTTCTTCCTACATCGACTTTGAACAAATGCGTGATATTTGGGTTTCTGGTCAGGAAGATATTCAGCAAATCAGAACTCCAAATGGAGATAACCCGTATTTCATAGCTTATGGTATTGAGAATGCTTTCCGTAGAGACAGAGTTTATGGAAATGTCTCTTTGGATTACAAATTCTCAGATAATTTAAATTTAGCTGTAAAGTATTCATTGGATCGATCTGATGAGAACAGAGAAACAAAAATTCCTTATAGCTACAGTAGAATGGCCAAAGGTGGTTATTACAATACCGACATGTTGAATCAGGAATCTAATACTGATATCTTATTAAGTTATAATAATGATTTTGGAAAAATGGATTTCAATGCATCAGCTGGTGGTAATATCATGAGCCGATTTGGTACTTCCTCTTATGTAGGTGTTGGTGGTGACAGGAACAATGGGCTTGTTGTACCTGGTATTTACAATGCGCAGAATATACCAGCAGATAACAGGTCTGTTTCTAGTGGATATTCTGAAAAGAGAATTTACAGTGTTTATGGCTTGGCTTCTTTTGGGTATGCCGATCAATTGTATTTGGATTTGACAGCTAGAAATGACTGGTCATCTACATTACCACTAGACAATAATTCTTATTTCTATCCTTCAGCATCTTTAAGCTGGTTGGCAAACTACACGCTCAATCTTCCAGAAAGCATTGACATGTTAAAAGCCAGGGTAGGTTGGGCCAAAGTAGGAAATGATACAGGTCCTTACCGTTTGGTTCAGAACCTATCTACAGGTACTTACAATTCTATTAATACTGCTTCAGTAAGTTCTGGTATATTGAATCCTAATTTCTTACCTGAAGAGGCCACTTCTATTGAAGCTGGTTTAGATTTAAATATGTTCGCCAATAAGTTGAGGTTTTCCGGAACCTATTACATGATTGAAAACACGAACCAAATATTCTCTGTAAATCTTCCAAGATCTTCAGGATACAGCAGCAGGTTAATTAATGCCGGTTTGATCCGAAGCAAAGGTTTGGAAATGAGCCTAGGTGGTACACCGCTTGATAAAAACGGATGGAAATTAGACGTTGATGTTAACTGGAGTAGAAACAGAACAAGTGTGATTGAGTTGGTTGAGAACTTTGATAGGATCACCTTATGGTCTGAAAACGGTGGTGGAGCCATTACATTCCTAGGTGATCAAGTTGGTGACTTGTACAGTAGAGGTTATGTAGAGGTAGAAGATCCAAATTCTCCTTATTACAAATGGCCTGTATTGAGTAGTGCTGGAGAATGGCAAGATCTGTCTTCTGATGAAGCGCTAAGAAAAGTGGGTAACTTCAACCCTGATTTCATTCTTGGTATGCAGACTGGAATTAGCTACAAAAGATTTGTTTTGAATGCTAGTTTTGACTGGAGACAAGGTGGAGAGTTTATGTCATTCACTTATAGATATGGAGAATCTGATTGGAAATCACAAAGACAACTTGATGATTTAATTCAGGGCGGATTATTATCTGAGGACGAATTGGTTGCTTTGTTGAAGTCAGATCCTGAAAAATACATTATCCCAAGTCCAGGAAACTTCCCTCGTGTAGGTGGTCATACTGCTGAAACTGGTGGATTCCCAATCGATGAGAATGGTAGCGATGGTGCTTTCGTTCCTGGTGTAATTCAAACTGCTGGTGCAGATACTCCAGACAACTATGCAGATGATGTTTACGAAGAGCATTTGGGTGGTTCTGGAACCAATATTTATCCTATCACCAATACTTACCCATGGAGTTTCAATGAGCAAGTTACTTTTGATGCTTCTTTTATCAAATTAAGAGAATTGTCCTTAGGATATAAAATTCCAAATTTTAGCGTATTTACGAATGCTACATTCTCTATCTATACTAGAAATATTATGTTGTGGACAAAAGCTGATATAGGAATTGATCCGGAAAGAGCATTTCAAGCTTCAGGTTCTTCTTTCAAGCAGGGTATCGAGCGTCAAAATGTGATGCCTTGGAGTGTTCCAATTGGTTTCAAGCTTAATTTCAATCTTTAAAGGTCCTTAATTTACATATCATGAAAAATTTATTTGAATTTAGAAAGATAGCCGTATTTCTCCTGGGACTTATCTTGGTCACCGGTTGTGATGACCAACTCAGTGAGATCAATACCAATCCATATGGTATTGACCCGGCAAATGCCAACCCTAATCTATTAATGCCAACGGTCCTGACTTCTTCAGCCCAGAGCTATTTAGGTTTAGGCTTCAATGACTTGGCTGGTGCCATGCAATACACGCAAAAGAATGGATGGTATAGCAGTCATAACAATTATGAATGGGTATCCAGAAACTGGACAGGATGGTATGATATCCTGAGAACAAACGATTTGATGATTACTAGGGGAGAAGATTTGGACAATGCCTTTTTTCAGGGAATGGGCCTTACCATGAAGTCTTTTGTTTACGGAAATATTGCGGATCTATGGGGAGATGCTCCTTATACTGATGCCCTAAAAGGTGATCAGGGAAGTGATCAATTTCAGTTCCCTAAATTTGACAGTCAGGAAGTGATCTATGATGGAATTATTGCTGATTTGAAAGAAGCTTCTTCTTTGCTTGCTTCTGCTTCGTCGGAAGGAGTAGTTGGTAACAATGACCTTATCTATGGTGCCAATGTTGATAGCTGGAGAAGGTTTACCAACTCCCTATTATTGAGGTACTATATGCGTTTGTCTGAAAAGAAACCTGATGTAGCCAAAGCTGGGATTGAAGCCATCTATAGCAGTGGGATTTATATTCAAGATCCTTCTCAGGATGCCAATTTGGATTATACAGGTGGATCAAATGACATTTGGATTACCAGACACGTAAGGTTGAATCCTGATGATTTCCAAAGATACCAGGCTTGTCAGACTTTCATAGATCAATTGACAATGACGGAAGATCCTAGACTTCCTGTTTGGTTTGATTCGGTAAGGGTTCAGTGGGTAGAGGATGAAACCCTGTCTGTTGCCGCTGAAAGTTTTATTAGAGCTAATGGAGAACCTATCGAATCTATTTATACTTTCGATCAATTCGAGGAAGAGTATGCCGATGTAAAATTTACCCGGCATTTTAATCCTAATATGGCAGATTACAATTCAGATTTATATGTAGGCTTGCCACCATCTATCTTGACACCAGAATCATATAATGGAAACCCTATTCCTGGTCAGGGAACTCAAAACCTACATGTTTCTCAGCTAGACCCTGTTTACAGTACAGCTGGATCTGCAGGGGACATCCTAAAGGCGAGAATTATCTCTGCTGCAGAAGTGAGCTTTATCTTCGCGGAGGCTGCTTTGAAAGGTTGGAATGTTGGTGATGCCGAGATGCATTATAATATGGGAATTGAGCAATCTCTTGAAGTTTGGGGTAAAAGCGACATGTATGATGCATTTATCATGCAGCCAGAAGTAGCTTTCAACAATAGCATTGAGCAGGTTATTACTCAGAAATGGGTGGCCAACTGGTCTAATGGAACTGAAGCCTTTGCTGACTATAGAAGAACTGGATTCCCTGATTTATCAGCAGGACCTTTATCTCCTCAGCCCCAAGTTGCATTAAGGTTCCAGTATGGTAATGATGAGTACAATAATAATCCAGATAATATTGATGCTGCTCTAAATAATCTTGAAGTAACTGATTATTCAGGTAACTTCGGACAAGATAGCCAGTGGTCAAAACCTTGGTTGTATCAAGGAACAAATATACCTTTTTAAAGTATTGACTAGATATTATTTATAACTAAAGGTTCTCTGTCGTATCGGCAGAGAACCTTTTTTTAGCTAATTTGAAGAAGGTTTTATTCGAAGCACGTAATAGAATGTCTATATCATATTTCGGGCTTAAGGCTTATACGGTAGCCGGAGAGCTTTATGATGCTATCTTCTTGCATAAATATAAATCAGGCAGTAGTAAGCTTATTATTCGTATTCCAAACTCGCCAGATTATTGATAGAAAAGACCTATGTAATTTGTATAGTGGTGAAACAAAAAAGTCAGAATCATGCGATCCTGACTTTTTAATATCCCATCAATCAATGGTATTTCTTAGTTTTTCAATTTCGGGTTAAACCCAATCAAATCGTTTTTGCATGTGGGACATTTCTCCATGACTGTTTATCAATATAAGTGCGAGAATGGCCAAGATGATAAAAATGAGTAAAAGGGCTTTTCTCCAAGTCTTTGAAAGCGCAGGTCGTTCCGAAAATGTAGGTTTATACTTCGGAATTAATACAAGAATAATAATGAAATTGACAATATAGAGAAACTGTTCTATTCTGTAAAAACTCAAAAATGAACCTGTTAACAGAATGGTGAACAAGATGTAGGTTCCAAATAAACTTATGAAAACCATTGAGATTTCCTTGTAACTGAATTGTTGATTGGCTAATCCTTTTTTCTTTGAGAATAACTTTGTCCAATAGATACCCAAGGATAAAAACACAAGAAGTGTAATTATTTGTACTACCATCATCCAGGTTTGAGGCTGACTAACAAATGCCCCTAAGGTATCTGAGAAATCTTTCATAATAAAAGATTGCTGCCATACGAAGAAAGGAATAAGTATCAACAGCCCGATAATAGGTATGCTGAGGTTGCTGGTAGTGAATTGAGTTGTTGGCTTTTCTTCTGGCCATTTGGAGGTGAAAGTGCCATAGGCCATTCCTGCTCCTCCAAAGAACCCAAGTGAATATTCCATTACATTCCACATATTGAAGGGGATTTCGGCAACATTTCCGAGCACTTGTAAAAAATTACCAAAGGCGAAACCAAAGCCGCCTCCTAAGCCTGCATAAATGGCCACTCTCATGGCGCTGTATTGTTTGGTTCTCGCCATATAATACAACATGGCAATCCCTGAGCCAGCGCATATCCCCCAAGCTTCAGAACGTGGAGGAGTCATTTCAAATCCCAGTTGCTCAACAATTAAGTAATAAAAGACTATGCCACCTACAGTCATTTCCGTAACGACCTGATGCCATTTGATTTTTTTCTCAGGATGGTCTGCCAATACCAAGCCGAATAATCCACCACCGATTAATCCATAAAGACCTCCTACGACCAACAAACTAGCTAACCCATAGTATACGTTTATGAAATCTACCCCTCTACCGTACCCAACAAGAATGCCATAACTCATCATACCTCCAAATCCCCAGCCTACGGCTCCTGCAAAGGCTGCTTTAATGGCTTTATTGTACCAATTTTCTTTTTTGGCCAATAGTAGGATGCTTAAACAACCTATACCTCCGGCCCACGCGGCTCCCTGTTCATGGCCAAATTGCCCACGGATAGCCCAGGCTGTAGCCAAAGACATGCCGGCGATAATGATGGAAATGATTGAATTTTTATCTAGATGTTTCATAAGAGGTATTAGGGTAAAGGTTGATAATTGTTACAGAAGTAATTAATTTGTATTACCCTAAGGTTATAAAAAGTACCATTCATTAAGAATAGGTTTATATGAATGGTTGCAATTATTATTTTGTAAGCCCTGATATAATAGAAATATATCACTGTAGAAGGCTTGAGAAAAGTTATTTTCCTGCCAGGTACCTTTTTCGATATTCGATTGGATTGCATCCTTTCACCTGTTTGAACTGACGCGCTATATTCTTGCTGTCATTTAATCCTAAATCCATCGCAATTTCGAAAACAGTCTGGTCGGTTTCCAGTAGCTTTTGAGTGAATTTTTCAATGCGAAGGTTAAAAATATATTTATAAATTGGATATCCGGTAATTTGGAGAAACCGTTTTTCCAAGCTTCTTCTGGAAAGGGGCACTTGCTTTACCACTTCATCTACTTGGAGGTTTTTTTCTATATTTTTATGTATAAATTTTAAGGAAGAAGCAATATGGTCATCATTCGTAGCATATATATCGGTAGACTGTCTGGTGATGACCTGGGTGGGTTTTACAAGAATGTCATAAAAATTAGTAGCGCTAGTTCTGATCATCTGCTCCATTAGCTTAGCTGTGTCATAACCACCTTTTTCTATATCCAAACCAATACTTGACAAGGGAGGGTCGGACAATTCACAAAGCATTTCATCATTGTCAACACCCAATACAGCAACTTCTTCGGGGATTCGGATTTTATTTTGCTTACATGCTTCCGTAATGTGCAAACCCTGATTGTCATCACATGTCATTAATGCGATAGGCTTTGGCAGAGACAGTAACCATTTACTTAAGGAGTTACTTTTGTAGTACCATAAATCAGTAGATCGGGATTTTCTATGTTCAAAGTAATTTACTTTGTACCCCATTTCATTGACTTTTTTCTCAAAACCTTCGGCACGTTCCCTGGACCAAACAATGTCTTTGAAACCATAAAAAGCGAAATTTTTAAAACCTTTTTTAAGAAAATAGGAAGCACCGATTTCACCAGCTTCATGGTAGGAACCTGTAATGTTTGGGATCTCAGTAAACCGCTCTTTAAAATCCTGAGCGACCACAGGGATTTTGGCATCGATGAGCAATTCCAGGTCTATATCGTTGTATAATTGTCCGATAATTCCATCGGCTCCCCAATCTTTAGCCCATTCGAGAATTCCTTTTATCCCAATGGTTTCTCTGTAGTACAGTGGCATGCGACAATAGGTCCAGGGGCCATGTTCTGTTGAATACTTAGAAATTCCTTTTAATAAACTTTTACTGTACTCCTCGGCAAAGTCCAGGAGCAAAATTATCTTATACATTTTTTACTTAAAGATATCCTTCAAACTTTTGGTAGCATTGGTGACCAAAGGTTTGGCCCAAATACCAATGCTTAAGATGTATCCTAAAGTAAGCAAAAGAAATAACATCGACAATTTAAGTCCTACAAGTTCTGCTAATCCACCGATTACCAGGGGTACAATAGCACCTCCAGCTATTCCTGTACACAAAATCCCAGAAAAAGTACCGTGATGTTGTGGTACGGAGTTGAGTGCCAAAGAGAAAATAATGGACCACATAACAGAAGCAAAAAAACCAGTCAAAGGAAAGGCGATTAAGGCTATTTCTGCAGTGCCAAAAAGACCTGCCAGCAAGGAAATTATAGCTCCTAATGTAAAGGTTATCAAAACTGTTCGGCTATCTAGAAACTTCAATAGTACTAAACCCAACAGGCAACCAACTGTGAGCAAACCCCAGAAATAGGAAATGACTATGGCGCCTGTGGTCGAGGGATCTATACCATGATAGGATTGAAGGAATTTCGATATCCAATTGGCAATGCCCTGCTCAGTACCTACATAACAAAATATCCCTAGGAAATATAGCAATACGTATTTATTAGCTAACAATTCCTTAAAAGCTACCCCAACATCGATTTTCTCATCGGATTTGAGTTCAACCTTCGGGAATTTAGCAAAATAGACAATGATAACCATAAGAAATGCAATGGCAGCAAAAACCCAGTATAAGGACACCCATTTAAGGTCTTCCGGAACCATAGGATTCAAGAAAGAAAAAATCAATGAATCGTCTGTGGTATGGATGTTTGTAACCAAATAGCTGTAAAGCATCGGGCTAAGAAAGGAGGCCGCCCCAAATGCCAACTGCCCCATCACTGAATTGAAAGCGAAATGTTCTTCTCCACCAGCGGTTCTCAATAAGGGATTGATGACCACTTGAAGTACAGCCATACCGATTCCAATAATAAAAAGGGAGATCAAAGCAACAGAAAAACCTGGGATAAAGGCAAAAAGCAAAGCGCCAATAAATGCCATGGTAAAGGCGAATATCAGCATTTTCTTTTCTTTGTATTTCTCTACTAAAATACCAGACGGTATGGACATTACGGCATAAGCCACAAAAAAGGCAAATGGTAAAAAACCTGCTAGTCCAATGCTTAGCGTGAAACTATCAATGATATCAGGAATGATCGGTCCAAGAATATTGGTAAGGAAAGAAATGACGAAAAAAATCAATAAAATCAAGGCAACAATCAGTGTGTTTTTTTTCATGTCATTTATTTATTGAAAGTAACAGTTTTAATCGATGGGTTATTTTAGAGAGGAAGCTTTGGCTACACCATGAGCACTTCCATTTGCTTTAAAGCACTTTATTGGTGAATTTGACCGATTCATCTACAAGAGCTGCTGCCCCTAAAATGGCAATGTCCTCATTTTGAGTTAAGTGAATTTTTAATTTTTTGAAAGATTCAGGATAAATAAAATTGCTAAAACTTTCTCGCATTGCATTTTCAAAATAGGGAAATGCATTGGCTACGGAGCCTCCTATTACTATGGCTTCCGGGTCATAAGTATACATGACCACTTGGACAGCAGCACCAAAGTGACGGCCAAAATCATTCCATTGGACCAAGGCCTCTTTGTCTCCATTTTTGGCTGCAGTAAAGGCGTCTAAGGCCGTCGTTCCGTACTCCGCACTAAAGAAATTTCCACTTGCATAATACTCTATATTATGTTTGAGGTAGGGTAGTAACCCTATTTCTCCAGCTCCACAGTTTATGCCAGCATAAAGCTTGTTTCCGATGATGATCCCAGAGCCCAGTCCAGTTCCAATGGACATACCTACCATATTACGGTATTTTTTTCCCATTCCAAATTTATGTTCACCAATTGCAAAACAATTGACATCATTATTTACAAAAACGGGGAGATTAAACTCTTCTTCCAGAATGTCTTTCAATGCTACCTTCTTCCATGAAGGAATATTAGTGACATTATAAACTATACCTCTTTCCACATCTACAACGGAAGGTACGCCAATACCTATTCCATCCACATTGTGAGCGGCTAATGGCTTAATAAATTGAATGACCTGATCAAGTGTTGATTGAAGGTTGGTTTTTTCTTTCAAAAGCGCTTTTGTCTTATGAATGATTTTACCTTCCTGCTCTATACCTACCTGGATTTTCGTTCCTCCTAAATCTATTCCTATGTTCATTTTAACTAAGTCGGGTATTTTAAAAAAAAATCAACGACAAAGATATTTTAATTTTAACCTTTTAACAACTTTACCTGTAAGTTTGAGGTCAACTTTGGTTTTATTAACTAACTGAAATTCAGTATTTAATAAGTTGGTATCTGTGCTGTGATTCAGGAGTTATACTTGAAAAACCACGTTAGGGCTATTTGAGCCCTATTGTTTTTTTCCAATAGTCCAAAATAGGAAATCCTTGTAATGTAGTTAATGATTTTAAATAGAAAGAAGATTTCTAAAGAAAGAAGTAAGTGCCAAATAATATTATTACAGTCAGTTTGTGGTAAAAGTACTTTTTTAAAATAGTTCAAATTAACTAACCTGATATATTAAAATATGAATTGATTCCTGTAAATAAAACTTACATAAAACACACAATTATTCTATTTAAGCAAGAAGATACTTATTTTAGAAACCTGATAATAAGATTAATAATATCCTAAATAATGAAAGAACGAAGAAGAAAAATCCTTGTAGTTTTTGGTTTATTTTTCCTGCTTGGATTACAAGTTGGAACACTAAGGGCCCAAGAAGAGCCTAGTGGAATCTACCTAACTTGGAAAGAAGACCCTACCAGCACCATTACAGTTGATTGGCACCTTAAAAATAGTGCAAGGCAATCATTACACTACCGCAAAAAAGGTAGCGAAAACTGGGAAAAATCTCCTAGTACGGTATTGGATTTTCCATTTTCAGATCGAAAAATTCATAGGGTGCATTTATCAGGACTCAGCGCAGACCAAGCCTATGAAGTTAAATTCGGAGGAAATGAAAAGGTCTACTATTTTAAGACCATGCCTAAAGATATTTCCAGAAACCCTATTCGGTTTGCTATAGGAGGAGATACCATGCATGATCAGGAAGTGATGGAAAAAACCAACCGACAGGTTTTACCTTATAATCCAGATTTCATTATTATAGGTGGAGATCTAGCTTATGCCAACGGTGATGGGAAAAATGTAGATCGATGGTATTCATGGTTTGATGCCGTAAAGAAAACGTTGATTCAAGAAGATGGTAGATTAATTCCAATGATGTTGGGAATAGGTAATCATGAAGTGAAAAGTGGTTTTAATGAGAAAGAAATTCCGGAGCACTTGAAAATTGAGAAGAGAAAAGAAAGTGCACCTTTTTACTTTAATCTTTTTGCCTTTCCAGGACAGCCAGGTTATGGAGTGCTTGAATTTGGTGAATACTTGAGTTTTCTCTTTTTAGATTCAGACCATACCAATGCCATTGACGGTCCTCAAAAGGAATGGTTAAGAAGAGAACTTGCGGTTCAAAAGGAAAAAGAAACGGCCCATGTAATGGCCGTTTACCATGTTCCTGCCTATCCTTCAGCGAGGTCGTTTACTGGAACTACCCAGACTAAGATTAGAGAACATTGGGTACCATTGTTTGAAAAGTCAAGCATGAAGTTGGCGTTTGAAAATCATGACCATGCCTATAAACGTACTTATCCAATTAAAAATAACAATGTTGATGAAGATGGAATCGTTTATATAGGCGACGGATCTTGGGGAACAAGGCCTAGAACGGTCCATGACGCTGCTAGTACCTGGTACTTGGAGACTTCTCAATCTGTGAGGGCATTCACCTTAGTCACACTTCAAGGCTCAACTTATAACATTATTACAGTAGATGAGGATGGAAAGATCATCGACAGTTATCCAAATAATCCATTGATAAAACCATGAAAAATTCTCAAAAATTAATTAATAGTGCTTTATTCTCGTTCCTTATAATACTCAATTTTTCCTGTGGAGGAGGAAAATCAGAAGTGGTTGCAGAAAAAGCAGATAGTAATCAGGAAGTTAAACTTACCACAGTTGATTATGAGCATATCTTTGGAGAGGATAGACCATTTGCCCAATGCCACGCGTCTACGATTACGGGACTAGGAGATGGTACTTATCTTTCTGCTTGGTTTGCCGGGTCTTATGAAAAACACAATGATGTTGGGATCTGGATTTCAAAAGGAAAACCTGGAAATTGGTCTGAACCTGAGCTTCTTGTAAAGGTAAGGAATGAACCCCACTGGAACCCTGTTTTATTCAATGCTCCTGACGGTAAAGTATACCTCTATTTTAAGGTAGGTAAAGAAATAGATTTTTGGGAAACTTGGGTTCAGTATACTGAAGATGGTGGAGAGACATGGTCTGAGGCTAAGGAATTGGTTCCTGGAGACAAAGGCGGACGTGGACCGGTTAGAAATCATATGTTGGTTTTATCTGATGGTACATGGTTAGCTCCTGCTTCCGATGAGAAAAATAAAGTTTGGACAGTATTTGTAGACAGATCAGAAGATGGTGGTAAAACTTGGAATGCTACCGAGAAATTAGCCATGGATCGAACAGTGATTACTGAAGAAGGTGTCATTCAACCCGCAATGTGGGAATCCAAGCCTGGACATGTTCACATGTTGATGCGAAGTAGTTCGGGAAATATCTGTCGTTCTGATTCGGAAGATTATGGAAAAACCTGGTCTGAAGTTAAAGAGATTGAATTGCCAAATAACAACAGTGGGATTGATGTTGCTCATATTGAAGGTGAAAAAATCGCTTTAATTTATAATCCTGTGGCTGAAAACTGGGGAGACCGATTCCCGATTTCAATTGCCGTTTCTGAAGACAATGGTAAGACCTGGCCTTTGAAATTTGAAATTGAGAAAGGATCTGGAGATGATGAACTTTCTTATCCAGCCATGTTCTATGAAGATGGACATTTGGTCGCCTGTTACACTTGGAACCGACAAACTGTTGCTTTTTGGAAAGGTAAACTTGAAGGGATTTAATTCTTTGCAAATTATGAGAACTACTATCTGGGTATTGTTACTATTAGCATTATCCTACCAACCGTTATTTAGCCAACAGGAAATGACATACGCTGAGAGATTAGGTTTTCCGGCAGGAAAAAAAGTGGTCATCTTTCATGTAGATGACGCAGGGATGTCTTTTGAGTCTAATGAGGGGGCAATTAAGTCCATCAAGGAAGGTGTTGCAACATCCTGTAGTATCATGATGCCTTGTCCCTGGGCTGCTAGTTTTGTAAAAAAAGCATTGGATGAACCCATGGATGCTGGATTGCACCTGACCTTAACCTCGGAATGGAAACATTACAGATGGCCTCCTGTAGCAGGAAAGGCTGCTGTACCTGGTCTTGTCGATGAGGAAGGGGCCCTTTGGGCCTCAGTGGAAGAGGTAATTGCCAATGCTACACCCGATGAAGTAGAAATAGAAATTCGTGCTCAAATTGATCGCGCATTATCATTAGGTCTAAATCCAACCCATATGGATAGCCATATGGGAACCTTATTCTATCATGGACCTTTTCTAGAACGCTATATAAAGGTGGGGATGGAATATGGTATTCCAGTTATGTTTCCTGGTGGAATCAATAAGTTGCTTGGTCTTTCTATGAATAATAACATGATCAAGCGTTTGAAAAAGGAAGGCAAATACAAAGAAGGAATGGAATTGCCTAGCAATGCACTTATGGATAAGGCCCCGATGATAGGCAAACAAATATGGGCTGCTGGTTTGCCAGTATTGGATGACTTGCACACCATAAGTGGCAATTGGTCCCCGGATCATGAAGTTGATGATGAAGGATTGGGTGCTTATAAGGTTGAGAAATGCAAAGAACTTTTGACTGCAATGGAACCAGGATTGGCCATGGTGATTGTTCACAGCAATGGTGATACGAAAACATTTGACAGAATTAGTGGGTCTGGAAAATCAAGGTATGCAGACATGCTGGCCATGACGTCTCCAGAACTACAAAAGTTCATAGAAAAGGAAGGGATTGTATTAACTACATGGGCTGAAGTCATGGAAAGAAGAAAAAAAATCAAATGAAAAAAATAATATTTATTGGATTGTTCTTGCTGAATCTTCCAGCTTTTGGTCAATACATAGCCAAAGATAAAGTAGTGGAGTCTGAAACCCTTATTTTCCCTCTTCAAAACAACCATGTTCATGGCAGTAGCATTGTATCCCTGCCCAATGGCGATTTATTAACAGCATGGTTTGAAGGCTCCGGTGAAAGAAAAGCAGATGATGTTCGTATAATGGGGGCCAGGTTGAGGAAAAATGACAGTCAGTGGGGAGAGCCCTTTTTGTTGGCGGATACACCCAATTTGCCAGACTGTAATCCTGTTCTTTTTTTAAACCAGGAAGGAAAGCTTTTTTTGGTTTGGATAGCCGTTCAAGCCAATAAATGGGAGCAGTCCATATTACGTTTGAGAACCAGCACAAGTTATGACAATGCAGGGGCTCCGATATGGAGTTGGCAAGATAATATCCTTCTTAAACCTGGCGAGGAATTTCACCAAGAAGTGGTGAAGCGCTTTGAGGAGTTGCCATCCAATAAGGCCGGATGGTCTGAGTATGCCCCACTTTATGATGATATGATCATAGATGCTAGTAAAGACAGTAAAAAATCAAGTATCGGGTGGATGACAAGGATTAAGCCACTTGTACTCAGTTCAGGGAGAATATTATTGCCCCTTTACTCAGATGGCTTTAACTTTTCTTTGACAGCCATTTCTGATGATGATGGTGAAACATGGACTCCCAGTAAGCCTATTGTGGGTCGAGGCCCCATTCAACCAGCATTGGCCCAAAGAAAAAATGGCGAAATAATGGCAATAATGAGGGACAGTGGTGATGCACCCACAAGGCTGCATAAAAGCTATTCCACAGATGAAGGGATGACCTGGACTTCAAGTGAAAAGTCAAGTATTCCCAATACTGCTAGTGTGGAGCTTTTGGTTTTGGACAATGGGCTATGGCTTTTTCTAGGTAATGACATTGATGATGGCCGCTATCGCCTTTCCTTGTACTTGTCTTCAGATGAGGGCAAAACCTGGAGTAGCAAAATTTATTTAGAGGATGAGAAAAAGGATTTTGGGGGCTTTTCGTATCCTTCACTTATTCAGGATACGAATGGAATGGTTCACATCACTTATTCCTATCATCTCGATAAAGGAGGAAAATCAATTAAATATGTAAAAATCAATCCAAAAAATTTCTGATTGAAGTAGCCCATCTTAAAAAAAAAATTGTATTACAATTAACTGAGTCACTTACTTGTCATGAGTAAGATGAATTCGGCTTTAGTAGTTAGGTTAGGTAAGTTTTGTCCGCTCATGTTTTTACAACGGGGCGGACAAATTTATTTATTGGCATTCTTAATCTGTGGTATACAAGAAAGTTCGTAATAGGAGGTCTTTTGCTACTTCGGGTTAAAGCTAAAACAACTATTATGAGTCCGCCAGAATGGCAATTATGATTCATCCGTTTATTTTATCAACCATATAATTTTACAATGAAATACATACAGTCAAAGCTTCTTGTTGTTATAGGATTGCTTATGGGCTTGACAGCAGTTCATGGCCAACATTTGCCAACAAGCAACCATAGAACCCATCAGGACATTCCTTTTATCCAGGAATACAGCGTCAAATACTATTCATCAGATGATACAGGAGACCTTAAAAAGGTTTATTCCGACAGGAACGGAACGGTTCAGGTATTAGGGGAAAAATGGCTACTAAGAACTCATGCAGGTGCCTTTTTGTACCCCGGAAGTTTTACCGCTGACAAGACCTACCTGGCGATGAAGGATAAAAACGTCAGAAATATTACCACAGTAGAGAACCAGTTTGTTTACCTGGATGATAAAGCTGTTTTTAGCAATGCCTGGGCAGGAAGTCTTTACCTAAAGCATGGGCTTTCTGGGGCTGTAAATTTTGCTCACGGAGAAGATTTCTCTTTTTTAGTTTCTAATGGAAGTACCATTCACCTAGTAAATAAAGAAGGCGTAAGCTATAAAGGGAAAATCAGTGGTTCACCGGTAATTGGTATTACCTATGACAAGAACTCAGGAAATTATTACTTATTGGCTGAAAATAAACTAATGTCTTTTTCAGCTTCCAGTAAAAAGCTAGACATCCTTACCGAAGGAACAGGATTCACAAGTTTTGCACTTCGTGAGGGCAAGAATAAAATTGCCATTGGAACAACAGATGGCTATTTTGAGTGGAACCTGCTTTCAAACAAGCAAGAAGGAAGTAAAAACAAAGCATTGCCTTGGCCCTCCCTGACCAGCCTTGTAGAGATCAATGGTCTATTATGGTTTGGTTCAGAGCAAGGTGCATTTATGCAAAAAGAAGATGGGAAGTTTAACTACTACTTAGGAGAAAGGTGGTTGCCAGGAGATAAAGTGCTTCATATCAGCCAAAAGAATGAAGATGAGATATTGATCTTGACAGATAAAGGTCTTGCTAAACTGGTATTTATGTCTCAGACCTTGGCAGAAAAGGCTATTTTTTATAGAAATCAAGTAAGAGACAGACATATCCGCCATGGATTCAATGCTACATTGGTTCAAATGGAAAAAGGCAATATTAATAGTGGTCGAATAAAGGATTCCGACAATGATGGGCTTTGGACTTCCATGTATTTGGGAGCTGAGGCATTCCGTTATGTTACCACTGGATCTGCTGATGCTTTGCAAAATATGAAAGAGTCATTGGATGCTATGGAAAGACTTTATACCATCAATGACATCGAAGGTTTTCCTGCCAGGTCTTTTTCAAGAAGTGGATTTAAGGATCAGTTGGGAGGCTCTGTGCATTGGCAAGATGCATCTGATCCGGAATGGGTATGGAAGGCTACTACCAGTAGTGATGAAGTGATCGGACATGTTTTTGTTTTTGGTGTAATTGCAGAATTGGTAGACAATGAAGCTTTGCGTCAGCAGGCCATAGGTTTATTGGATCAGCTTATGACCCATATCGTTGAAAATGATTGGTACCTAATAGATTTTGATGGTAAACATACAACTTGGGGCAGATGGAATCCGGAATATGTAAATGGATTTCCTACCATGGTAGGGGACAGAAAACTAAATTCCTCTAATATCATCGCCATGTTGCAAACAGCCTATCACTTTACAGGCAAAGAAGTTTATAAAAAAGAAGCATACAAGTTAATGGACAAGCATGGTTATCTTGAAAACCTAATGCGTCCAATGGAAGGAATAGGCAAAGCTGAAGAAGGAAGTGATGATTGGGCCGCGATGTTGTCTGAGTCTTGGAACCATTCCGATGATGAGATGTACTTCCTGGGCTATTGGGGCTTGTATAGATATGCATTTACTGAAGAGCTAAAAGAAAAATACAGGATAGCCATTCTGGATCACTGGGAAGCTGAGCGGCCTGAGAAAGATGGACTTTGGAATATTTTTGGGGCTTTGGTTGACAGAGAAAACTTTGACTTGGAAGAAGCTGTTTGGTACCTTCAGGAATATCCTTTGGATATGATTAGTTGGAACGTTAAAAACAGTCATCGTAAGGACATTGAGTTGCTAGAACCGAATTTCAGAAATCAGTCCACTAAAGAAGTTCTTCCTCCAGATGAATTGAAATTGAGAAGACACAATGGCAATAGGTTTGATCTTGACGGAGGAAACAACGGAAAAGAGGAGTATAGTGCTGGAGACATTTGGCTTTTACCTTATTGGATGGGAAGGTACCTGAATGTTATTAGTGAACCCCTTCCCGAATAGGTAAAGAATACACAGGGGCTATTTTCTAGGAAATGGCTTATCCTATACCCATTCAGCCCGAAATAAGCAATAACAGAACTACTGCTTATTTCGGGTTAAAATAGTCCATCTATAATTAAATGCGGTATTACTAAAGAGTGGTTCATTTGTCTTTTAATTCCAAATAGACCCACTCGAAAAATGCATTAATGCTTTATAATCCTGTCTTGAGTTTTCTCAAGAAGGGATTCCATCACATTAAAAAGTAACTATTGCATATTTCAAATTCAAGCATTGGGGTAGCCGACTTAGTAGGTCGTTTCGTTAATTTATAAGAGCTTGAATAACCAGTCTACTATTTATATACCATATAATTTTACAATGAAATACATACAGTCAAAGCTTCTTGTTGTTATAGGATTGCTTATGGGCTTGACAGCAGTTCATGGCCAACATTTGCCAACAAGCAACCATAGAACCCATCAGGACATTCCTTTTATTCAGGAATACAGCGTCAAATATTACTCATCAGAAGATACAGGAGACCTTAAAAAGGTTTATTCCGACAGGAACGGAACGGTTCAGGTATTAGGGGAAAAAGGGCTACTAAGAACTCATGCAGGTGCCTTTTTGTACCCCGGAAGTTTTACCTCTGACAAGACCTACCTGGCGATGAAGGATAAAAACGTCAGAAATATTACCACAGTAGAGAACCAGTTTGTTTACCTGGATGATAAAGCTGTTTTTAGCAATGCCTGGGCAGGAAGTCTTTACCTAAAGCATGGGCTTTCTGGGGCTGTAAATTTTGCTCACGGAGAAGATTTCTCTTTTTTAGTTTCTAATGGAAGTACCATTCACCTAGTAAATAAAGAAGGCGTAAGCTATAAAGGGAAAATCAGTGGTTCACCGGTAATTGGTATTACCTATGACAAGAACTCAGGAAATTATTACTTATTGGCTGAAAATAAACTAATGTCTTTTTCAGCTTCCAGTAAAAAGCTAGACATCCTTACCGAAGGAACAGGATTCACAAGTTTTGCACTTCGTGAGGGCAAGAATAAAATTGCCATTGGAACAACAGATGGCTATTTTGAGTGGAACCTGCTTTCAAACAAGCAAGAAGGAAGCAAAAACAAAGCATTGCCTTGGCCCTCCCTGACCAGCCTTGTAGAGATCAATGGTCTATTATGGTTTGGTTCAGAGCAAGGTGCATTTATGCAAAAAGAAGATGGGAAGTTTAACTACTACTTAGGAGAAAGGTGGTTGCCAGGAGATAAAGTGCTTCATATCAGCCAAAAGAATGAAGATGAGGTATTGATCTTGACAGATAAGGGACTTGGGAAACTGGTATTCATATCTCAGACCTTGGCAGAGAAGGCAGATTTTTATGGTAAACAAGTAAGAGATCGACATATCCGTCATGGTTTCAATGCTACTTTATCTAGAATGGAAAAAGGTAATATAGACAGTGGTAGGCTTAGTGATTCCGATAATGATGGGCTTTGGACTTCCATGTATTTGGGAGGAGAGGCATTTCGTTATGCAGCTACCGGATCAGCTGAAGCCTTGCAAAATGTAAAAGAATCATTAGATGCAATGGAGAGATTATACACCATCAATCCTGTGAAAGGGTTTCCATCCAGGTCTTTTTCTAGAAGCGGATATATAGATAAACTAGCCGATCCAGACAGGTGGCAACATGCTTCTGATCCTGAATGGGACTGGAAAGCCACTACCAGTAGTGATGAAGTGATCGGACATGTTTTTGTCTTTGGTGTAATTGCAGAGTTGGTAGACAATGAAGCTTTGCGTCAGCAGGCCATAGGTTTATTGGATCAGCTTATGACTCATATTGTAGAAAATGATTGGTACCTAATAGATTTTGATGGTAAACATACAACTTGGGGCAGATGGAATCCGGAATATGTAAATGGATTCCCTACCATGGTAGGAGACAGAAAGCTAAATTCTTCGAATATCGTTGCCATGTTGCAAACAGCCTATCATTTTACAGGCAAAGAAGTTTATAAAAAAGAAGCATACAAGTTAATGGACAAGCATGGTTATCTTGAAAACCTAATGCGTCCAATGGAAGGAATAGGCAAAGCTGAAGAAGGAAGTGATGATTGGGCCGCGATGTTGTCTGAGTCTTGGAACCATTCCGATGATGAGATGTACTTCCTAGGTTATTGGGGCTTGTATAGATATGCATTTACTGAAGAGCTAAAAGAAAAATACAGGATAGCCATTCTGGATCATTGGGAAGCAGAGCGACCTGAGAAAGATGGACTTTGGAATATTTTTGGGGCTTTGGTTGACAGAGAAAATTTTGATTTGGAAGAAGCTGTTTGGTACCTTCAGGAGCACCCTCTTGATATGATCAGTTGGTCAACCAAGAATAGCCATAGAAAAGACATTAATTTATTGGAGCCAAATTTCAGAGAGCAAAGTACTGATATAGTTCTTCCGCCGGATGAATTAATGGTACGCAGACACAATGGCAATAGGTTTACCCTAGATGGTGGGCATGGTGGAAGCCATGAATTCAGTGCAGGAGATATCTGGCTGTTACCATACTGGATGGGCAGATACTTAGGCGTGATAAGTGATTCATTGACTAAATAAAATAATGAACTTTAAAAATAGAATTCAATCCGGAGAATTGGTGCTTGGCACTTGTGTTACATCTAATAATTCCATGTGGCCAAAAGCATTGGCATCCTCCGGATTGGATTTTGTCTTTATTGATACCGAGCATATTTCTCTATCCCGCAAGGAGCTTTCAGCAATGTGTCAGACCTATAAAGGAAGAGGTATTATTCCTATAGTGAGGGTTTATAAAGCGGACCATCATTTGGTTTGTCAGGCAATAGATGCGGGGGCAGTAGGCGTGGTTATTCCCTATGTAGAAACCGTTCTGGATGTTCAGGTTTTAATAGGAGCGACCAAATTCAGACCTTTAAAGGGGGAGAGGTTGCACCAATACATGGAGGGTAAGGAAAAACTTACTCCTGATTTGCAAGCTTACCTAGACAGCTACAATGAAGGGCATTTAAGCATTGTGAATATCGAGAGTGTGCCTGCGGTAGAAAAATTGGAAGAGTTGCTGTCAGTGCCAGGGCTAGATGGGGTGTTTATTGGGCCCCACGATTTGTCCGTAAGCATGGGCATTCCTGAAGATTATGATCACCCGGATTTTATAGACACGGTAAGAAAAATTGTTAAAACAAGCCTTAAATTTGAATTGGCAGTGGGAATTCATTTCTCAGAAACCATAGAAAGGCAGTTGTTTTGGATAAAGGAAGGGGTAAATATGGTGGTTCATAGTTCGGATTTTGCGTTATTTACACAAAGATTAAATTCAGACTTTAATTTGGTTCGAGAAGCCTCTGATGGCAAGCTTACAGGTGGAGTTAAGCCAGGAAGTACACCAACGATTTGAGATTTTTTAGTGAAATTTAAAATAAATATATAATGACAAAAATTACTGAGCAGCCTTCTTTGTATCGGCATTTAGAAAAGATGTCTGTGGAGGAATTGACCGCCAATATCAACAATGAGGATAAGAAAGTAGCACTTGCTATAGAAGCGGTATTGCCAAAGATCAACTTATTGATAAGCGCTATCGTCGAAAAATTGGAAAATGGCGGAAGGTTATTTTATTTGGGAGCTGGAAGTGGAGGAAGACTTTCTGTTTTAGATGCAATAGAATTACCCACTACCTATGGGATTCCAAAGGGTAAAGTAAATGTCATTTTAGCTGGCGGAGTAGACCGTTTAATTGAAGCCAGAGAAGAAATGGAAGATGATCCTGATGCGGGTTGGGATGCTTTAACTGGCTATGAGGTATCGGATAAAGATTTTGTCTTGGGTATTTCTGCTAGTGGAACTACACCGTTTGTTTTGGGGGCATTAAAAATTTGTAGAGCAAAAGGAATACTTACCGGTTGTATTGTAAGCAATCCAGAATCACCCATTGCTGAGCATGCCGATTTCCCTGTAGAAGTATTGACTGGTCCGGAATTCGTGTCTGGTAGTACCAGAATGAAGTGCGGCACGGCACAAAAGATGATTTTTGATATGATCTCTACGACCTGTATGATTAGATTGGGGAGAGTAGAAGACAATAAAATGGTAAATGTCCTGCTTATCAATGACAAGATCATTGACAGAAGTGTGAAAATGCTTATGGAAAGGGCTGGGATGACTGATTATGATGAGGCCAAAGCGCTTTTAATAGACAAAGGTTCGGTGAAAGCCTCCCTTGATTCATTGGGAAAATAAGTATATAGGTTTATACTTTAAATAAAAAGGGTGCTGAAATTTAAATTCAGCACCCTTTTTTAATTGGTGAAAGAAAAGAAGTAGATTAATCCACTACCTTTTCAGCCAATACAATAATTTTATTGTCATTCACCTCTACTACTCCTCCATCAACTACCAGTGACTTTTGCCCCTCAGTTGTTGTGTAAGAAACCGCACCTTTTACAAGGGCAGATATTATAGCGGCGTGGTTTTTCAGTACCTGAAAAGAACCATCGGCTCCAGGGAAGGTAGCCTCAGAAACTTCTCCTTCAAATACTTTTTGGTCCGGTGTAATGATTTCTAAATGCATGATATATTTTATTAAAGGGTAATACTTTAAAGTATTACCCTAATAAAGTGCTATTATTTTACTTCTGCCAACATTTTTTCTCCTTTGGCAATGGCATCTTCGATGCTACCTACCAAATTGAATGCTGCTTCTGGCAAATGATCTAACTCTCCGTCCATGATCATGTTAAAGCCTTTGATAGTATCTTTGATATCTACCAACACACCTTTAAGACCTGTAAACTGTTCAGCTACGTGGAAAGGTTGAGATAAGAAACGTTGTACCCTTCTTGCACGGTGTACGACCATTTTATCCTCTTCAGAAAGTTCTTCCATACCCAGGATAGCAATGATATCCTGAAGTTCTTTGTAACGCTGAAGAAGCTCTTTGATGTTGGTTGCGCAATTGTAATGCTCGTCTCCAACTACAGATGGCTCAAGAATCCTAGATGTAGAATCCAAAGGATCCACTGCTGGATAAATTCCTAGTTCTGCAATTTTCCTTGAAAGTACAGTTTGTGCATCAAGGTGAGCAAAAGTTGTTGCTGGTGCTGGATCCGTTAAATCATCAGCAGGTACATATACCGCTTGTACAGAGGTAATAGAACCGTTTTTGGTAGAGGTGATACGTTCCTGCATAGCACCCATTTCTGTTGCTAAGGTAGGCTGGTAACCCACAGCAGAAGGCATCCTTCCCAAAAGGGCGGAAACTTCAGAACCTGCTTGGGTAAAACGGAAGATATTATCAATAAAGAAAAGAATGTCTTTACCTGCTCCATCTCCTTCACCATCTCTGTAATACTCTGCCAAAGTCAAACCTGTCAAAGCTACCCTTGCACGGGCTCCAGGAGGTTCGTTCATTTGTCCGAAGACGAAGGTTGCTTTGGAATCTTTAAGTTTCTCAAGATCCACTTTAGATAGATCCCATCCACCTTCATTTTCAAGAGATTCTACGAAATCATCACCATAAGTTACGATTCCTGATTCGATCATTTCTCTGAGCAAATCATTTCCTTCTCTTGTTCTTTCTCCTACCCCTGCAAATACAGAAAGACCGGAGTATGCTTTAGCAATATTATTGATCAGTTCTTGAATAAGTACTGTTTTACCAACACCTGCTCCTCCAAACAAACCAATTTTTCCACCTTTCGCATAAGGCTCAATTAAATCGATTACCTTAATTCCTGTGTACAATACTTCCGTAGAAGTTGATAGGTCTTCAAATTTTGGTGCTGACCTATGGATAGGTAGCCTGTTTTTAGATTCAGGTTGAGGCAATCCATCAATGGCTTCTCCTACAACGTTAAATAGCCTTCCTTTGATATTGTCACCAGTTGGTACTGATATAGGGCTTCCGAGGTCTCTTACCTCCATACCCCTTACCATACCTTCCGAAGAGTCCATCGCAATGGTTCTTACCCGGTCTTCGCCAAGGTGTTGTTGTACTTCAAGAATTACCTTCTGGCCATTCTCTTTTGTGATTTCAAGTGCATCAAGGATATTCGGCAGTTTACTTCCCTCAAAGGAAACATCCACAACAGGACCAATTACCTGAGTTATCTTACCAGTATTCGCCATTGTTATATTTTAAAGATGAATTGGAACAATACTTTTTAATTCGAGTGCAAAATTAGTTAATAATGCTGAATACCAAAGGATGTTTTAAAAATTAATACACTTTGATCCAAATTTTTATATCACTATTTATTTAATTATAGGATTTCACTCCTTTTTGCCTCTATTTTTGGCCTTCTAGAAAATCCTTCTGCCCCTAACCCATCTTTTTGACCAGTATTTTGATTGCAAATTGTCTTCCGTAACTCCCAAAGAAGTCGAAGCATGAATGAAATAAGTTTTTCCCATCCGTTTTTCCGACACAATTCCCGCATGCGTTACTTTGTTTCTTCTCCGACCAGTAGCGAAAAAGACAACATCTCCTTTTTTTAATTTGTCCTTGGAAATTCGTTTTCCAATTTTGCTTTGTTCTGCCGATACCCTCGGAAGGGTTACACCCACGCTTTTGAAAGAAAGATAAACCAAGGCAGAGCAATCCATCCCTGATCGGGTATTCCCTCCATATCTATAGGGTGTGCCTTGATAAGATTTTGCCGTATTGATTACATGCTGAATGTTTTGCTGCCGGATTTTTTTGGTTGAAGAACAAGAACTGCTTAAAAGGAGTAATAAACCAAAAACAAAAAGTACATAAAGGCTGTTTCTTTGATGTTTAATCATAAATAAAATCAGTTATTTCATTCTATAAATTAATTTCGCCTTGATATAACCTGCCTGTGAATACAGCGCGATAACAAGACCAATAATAAGCTGTTTAATCCGAAATAGGCTATAGCCCTCCATTATTGAGGTACAATCACTTCAAAAGCAGTCGCTTCATTCCTATTTAAGTCTTCACCTCAGCTGCTTTTGGGTTAACTCTTTAAATAGCTTGATTATCTTGTGATTGCCACACTTCCCTTTAGAAGTTGTGAATCCCTATTGCTTAATCTGGATTTAAAAACTTTAAGGTACTTCAAATCAACCAAATTACTTTGCCAGAAGGGTGCTATTTTTGATTAAATTATTTACTTTTATTCATTAATGAACTGGAAATCTCTCCTATTACGTTACCTAATCACCCAAAAGCCTAACTTAAAAATCACTACAATCTAGCATTCGATGAGTAAAGAGGACTTCAGCAGGCTTAGCATTCACAAGAAAATTCAGAAACTGTATACTGAAGGTACATTTGTTGTAGCCATTAGGTATTATACCCACAAAGTAAACCTCTATCTCTTGGGAGAAGAGTATGTGGAGGTGTTTTATAATCACAAACATGATCGAATAGATAAAATTGATTTCCTGAACCACAGTCATTCAAGAATGAAATTCTATTTGGATCAGATTCGCTTGAGCGAAATCTAGTTTTTGATTTTTGCTTCCATTAACTGTGCGTGGATTTTTAGCACTTGAGGTATTACCAAAATGGAGTCATCGTTGGTAATAACAAAATTTGCCAGTTTATTCTTCAACTCGTCAGTTAGCTGCTTTTCGATTATCTGCTTGATTTGAGTTGTACTTCTTTGTACATCTCTTGATTTGACACGTTCTATTCTTATCGCTTCTGAGGCAGCTACGTGTATGGTGAAGTCCAGGGTTTTATAAGAACCTGTTTCAAAAAGTAATGCCGCCTCCTTTAATACATACTTGGTCGGCTGACGACTAGCCCATAATTTAAAATCTTCCCCTACAGCTGGATGAACAAGTCCATTGATGAGGCTTGTTTTGTCCGGATTTGAGAATACAATTTCTGCCAGGTATTGGCGATTAAGTTGACCATCTTCGAAATAGGCAGAAGTGCCGAAGTTCTCAATGATCCTGGTTTTTAAAGGGAGATGGTTGGCCATTAGCCATTTTGCACGGTCATCGGCATTGTATATAGGGATGCCAAGCAGGGAGAATATTTGGGAAACCAGGGTTTTTCCAGCTCCAATGCCTCCACTTATGCCCACCAATAAAGGAACAGTACTACTCATAAATCAAATCAAAACTGTCAGGAGAGAAGGTTATGTCTCGAAGAAAGGAACGATTTACATTTAAAGAAACAGCAATAGAACTGTCCTCTCTGTTTCTGTTATTGTAATTTAGAATAGCGGAGAGATTTAAAGATTCAAGGTCATTCTGTTTCCTTTCATCGACTAAAAATTGTAGTGTTACACTTTGGACATCTCCTTCAATATCCACATTGGCAGGGAAATACAGTTTTTTCACATCCAATTTCAATGTTTTCTCAATAAATGCAACGACTTGGAAACTTATCTGTACCGTCTCTTCGTCCAAGGTTAAAAAATCCTTTTTTGTTTTATCTAACTCCAGTGGGAGCAGTTTTGAATAATGGTTTTTAATATTGTTTTCGCCTAGTTGGACCAGCAGTTTTCCATCAAGTTGTTCTATGATTGAAATAGGGCCTCTGACGGTTACATATTCAGGGTCAATGCTAATACGTGAAGCGAAATCGTGATTTTCAGCCAAAGTGTTGGGCAGGGTATCAGGGACAATTTGTATCTTTTTAGAAACAATCTTGTCAATACTAAAAAATAAAGTGTCCTGAACTATGCTCACCAAATTTGTTGTCGAGATATGCTCTGACATTTGCTGAGTAATTTCCTCTGTAACTAGGTAAGGCTGATGAGAGGGGTCCTCCAGGGTTATTTCCAATGGATCCTGACTGACACCCAGGTGTTTCTTCAAAAGGTCCCAGCCGTTTCCATTAATTTCTATTTTGACCTCATTGGGAAGTCCTTTCACTGCCATGTATTCCTCCTCATCAAATTGAATAAGAATGGGTTGGTCAACTACAGTGGTGTAATTGTCTTTATTAAGGGCATTTAATAACCAAAAGGTGGTAGCTGTGACAACGCACAGGACTACCACCTTCAGATTGGAAGTTTTATCAGGTCTAAATTTCCGGAAATAATTACTTAGTGTACTCAAGTGTGTACGGAGAATTATTTTTCATTTGATAATTTCTTAGTGTAATCGAGAGATAAAGCAGATTTCTCAACCCTTATCTTCATCCCTTTGTCTAAGTCGATGGTGACTATGTCACCTTCTACGGAATATACTTTTCCGTGGATTCCACCTACTGTTACTACTTGTTCTCCCTTTTTAATGTCAGAGATAAATTTGGCAGTTTCTTTTTGTTTTTTTTGTTGTGGTCTGATCATAAAGAAATACATGATCAGAATGATACTACCAAAAAGAAAAACTTGACCCATGATGCCACTACCCATGGCACTATCTACTTGAAGTAATATTGAATTCTGCATTTTTATCGTTTTACTGGCCCTGCTGAAGGTGCGGTTGATGTTCCTGATGGTCTGTTTACTTCTCCTTTTAATCTCAATCGAGTTACGGATGGTGAAGTGTTAGCCTGAATGGTGACGGTTGGGCTTTGAACTCCGGATTTTCCTCTAGAGTTAAATTGAACCTTTACAAAACCTTCATCTCCTGGTTTAACGGGTGTTTTTGACCATTCTGGGCTTGTGCAACCACAAGAAGCCTGAATATTGGAAATAATCAAAGGTGCTTGTCCTTCGTTTTTAAATTTGAAAACGTGTTCTACAACTTCACCTTCATTGATGGATCCAAAGTCAAAGACTTCTTCTTCAAATGCAAAAGAACCAACTGTTGACGGGTCGGCAGGTTGTACATTTTGTGCACTGGAAGGAGTTACTACTTGATTTTGCTCCAACTGGGAGATTTTTTGCTCCAGCTCCTGGATTTTATCATCATTGCCACTTCCTTTTTCCCCACATGCTCCTGCCATGATCAGTGTAAGGCCTAAAAGCCACACTGAAAGATTAGAATACTTCATAAATAAACAGTTTTAATTTTTATTGTTGTCGTTATTGATTTGGTCAATAAGTTTATTGACATCATTTAGCAAATTTTCAGCTTTAGATTTTGCCTCTGTGATTACTTTATCCCCTTCAGATCTGGCAATATTGTCCGGCAGATGTTTCTCATCTATCAGTTCATTGATCAGGTCTTCCAGCTCAGTACGGTATTTTGCTAGTCTGTAGGATAATTTATCTCTTGTATTATTTCCTGCGTCAGGGGCAAAAAGCACCCCTAGAGTAGCACCCAAACCTGCTCCTAGAGCAAATGCGAATAATGAATTACCTTTTTTACCCATTTTATGTTTTTATTTATTGTCTATAAGCCCTCTACCACTCTTACGTATTTTTCCGTTTTCGGTTAGTTCTTTTGACAAGGTATCTAAAAGACCGTTTACAAATTGCTTACTTTTCGGAGTACTATACGTTTTGGAAATATCAATATACTCATTAATCGATACCTTGGTAGGGATACTTGAGAAGTTTACCATCTCTGATAAAGCCATGATAAGTATTACCCTGTCCGTCAAAGCGATCCTTTCTACATCCCAATTTTTAGTGGTATTGGCAATTAATTCACTGTATTCCTTCTCCGAAGCAATGGTGAAATTATAAATGTCCTGAAAGAATTCTTTGTCTTCTTCCCAGTTTAATGCCAATTCCGGAAGTATTTCATCTGCCTCGTCCTCGGTTCCCGTTATGGTTTTTATAACCTTGGTGGACAAACTTCGAACGATCGATTTGTTTTCCGACCAATTCAAATCCCTGTCCTGAAAGAAACTTAATGTAGCCTCCTTTTTAAAAATAATCTTCTTGATGATAACTTGTAAAATCTCCTTGTCCTCTTCTAGACTTGGATTTTCTATGGTCAGGTATTTTTGGTATTCCTCCAGAGGTTTTACCAATTCTCTGTACCATTCTTTGATCTCAAGCTCTAATTCCGCAATGTCTACATCAAATCTAAGGCATTCCTTCTTGAAAGAATGATTTTGCTCTATAATTGCCAAGGCCTTATTAAAGCCTAGATTATAAGCTGAAGGAAGTGTGACTACCGGTTGGTCTTCAAATTTCCTCTTTTTCATTTTTTCTTTCCGAACATGCTCTCCAAAACCAACCAACATACTGATTGCGAACAAATACAAACCAGGAATGTTCTCCACAGCTGTCAACATGTTCGTCCGTAAAAATTCCTTGTCTTTTTTATTGTTATTATTATAGAAAGCAATAGCCTTAACCGCTATGTCCTTTACTTTTTCATTGTCGCCCTTGTCCAATGAAAGTTGTTCTTTATCAATGTTTTTGATAAAAACCTGAATACATCGCTCTGCTTCTTTTTTAAGCAAACTCCTGTCCTGTACTTCCATAGAATTAAGGTCTGGTAAAAAGGCTTCTTTTATAAAGTCTTGTGCCAGATTCGCATTGGAATGTTTGCACTGATGAAAAGCATATAGCGTCTGAAATGCTTTTACTCTGAGGATTCTCCTATTTAACATTAACTGAAATTAAAGAACGTGATAAGTGTTTATTGACAGGGAGAACAGAAGCAGCCTTTCCTTGTCAAAACTAATTTTTCTGCAAATTAGTAAATGTACCTGCAAAGGACAAATATTTGATCTTACATGCGGTAAAAAAACCGCTAACTTACCAAGACATTTTTAATTTTCCCATATCTTGAACCCTTTTTATCGCTTTTTGAAGCGCTGCTTCATGTGGGGAAATCCCTTGATCACCAGCCAGTTCAAATACGTCAAGGCAGGTGTCATATATTTTTTCGGCTTTTTCCATTGCAAGCGCCTTACTGTAATTACCCTGATATTCCTGATATACATTGATCAATCCCCCAGCATTGATCAAAAAGTCAGGTGCATAAAGTATGCCATGATCCATTAGTTGTCGGGCATGTACTTGCTCTTTGTCCAATTGATTATTGGCCGCACCGGCTACAATGTCACAGGTTAATGCCGGGATGGTTTGGTCATTGAGCTGTCCGCCCATGGCGCAGGGTGCGTAAATATCCATAGGGATCTCATGAATAGAATTGGCTGAAACAATCTTCCCACCAACTGAAGCTGCCACCCTGGCTGCTCTATCTTCATTAATATCGGCCAGCATCAAGTGGGCCTTTTCCTTGCTTAAATATTCAGCCAAATGTTTTCCTACCTGACCAGTCCCTTGTATTAGGATTTTTTTTCCTTCCAGAGAATCACTGCCATAAGCCTTTTTGGCAGCAGCCTTGATACCTAAATAGGTGCCGTAAGCTGTAACGGGAGATGGGTCTCCTCCTCCGCCTTTGCTCTCAGGTAGTCCTGTCACATGTTTGGTTTCCATGGCAATGTATTCCATGTCTGAGGTTTGGGTATTCATGTCTTCGGCCGTGATGTACCGGCCTCCCAAACTTTCAATAAATCGTCCAAATCGCCTTAAATAGGCTTCATTTTTCATCGAAGGATCACCGATCAAAACCGCTTTTCCACCTCCAATATTCAAACCTGAGATAGATGCTTTCAGAGTCATTCCTCTGGAAAGGCGCAAAACATCCTTGATCGCATCCTCTTCATTGGTGTAATGCCACATTCTGGTTCCTCCAAGAGAAGGGCCAAGTACAGTGTTGTGAATAGCAATTATAGCTTTTAGACCGGTAGGCTTGTCATAGCAAATAACCAATTGCTCATGCTCCATTGCCTCCATTTGACCATAGATTTCATTAATCTTCGGTTTTTCCTCCGTTTTGATTGCCGCCATTGAACTTTGATGTTTATAATATGTTATATTTGAGTTCAGTTAAAAACAGGTGCCTACAGAATTAAATCTATTTCACCTGCCTTTCATTTGCAATATAACATAATATTATAAAAGATATTGTGGTTTAAAAAGTCATTTGTTTTGTGAAGCCCCTTTGGAGATTAAATAAATATCTATATAAATATAAACTGTACCTTTTTTTAGGAATAGTTTTCACATTTATTTCAAACTTTTTTGTAATAATTCCTGCACGACTCGTAGGGATTGCCATCGATTATGTGGTGGAAAGTTTTAGCTATTATCAGGTGTTCGATGATGGGGAAATAGTGCAAGAAGCCTCCAGGTCTGAGTTTCTGAAATACATTTTGATCTTTGGCTTGCTTATTCTTGCCATGGCTTTGCTAAGAGGGCTTTTTCTTTTTCTTATTCGTCAGACTATTATTGCAATGTCGCGATTGATAGAGTATGACCTCAAAAATGAGATTTATGCCCACTACCAAACACTTCCTCTAAGTTTCTTTCGGCAGAATAGTACGGGTGACCTGATGGCAAGGATCACTGAGGATGTTTCTAAAGTCCGAATGTACCTGGGACCTGCTCTCATGTATGGCATTAATTTGATCATCCTGTTTCCTATGGTGATTGGGTACATGCTGACCGTAAATGTTCCCCTTACCTTGTACTCCCTCCTGCCTCTACCCGTTTTGTCCGTTAGTATCTATCTGGTCAATAATATGATCAACAAGCGCTCAGAAAAGATTCAAAGAAGCTTGTCGGGCCTAAGTACTTTTGTGCAGGAAGCTTTTTCAGGCATACGGGTGATCAAATCCTTTGTTAGAGAAAAGGACAGCGCCAATCAGTTTCAAAAAGCCAGTGAAGACTATAAGAATAAATCCATATCCCTTACCAAGGTTCAGTCCTTGTTCTTTCCTCTGATCATGGCATTGATAGGACTCAGTACAATTCTAACCGTGTATGTAGGAGGAATTCAAGTAATAGAAGGGGCAATTGGTTATGGAGTGATAGCAGAATTTATCCTTTACGTCAATATGCTAACCTGGCCGGTAACTTCTCTGGGTTGGGTGACGAGTATAGTACAGAGAGCCGCTGCTTCTCAGGCCAGGATCAACGAATTCATGGATGAGAAAAATGATATTTTAAGTGCTGAGCACCTGGAAAAAGAGATTCAAGGGCACATAGAAGTGCAAGACTTAACCTTTGTCTATCCTGACTCCGGTATTAAGGCTTTGGATAAGGTAAGTTTTGAAATTGAGGCGGGTAAAACATTGGCAATCATCGGAACTACTGGCTCTGGAAAATCGACCATCGCCAATTTGCTTATGCGGACCTATGACGCGACTGAGGGAAGGATATTGCTTGATGGCCAAGACATAAGAAACTATGACATACCCAATCTTCGGGAACAAATAGGCTATGTGCCTCAGGATGTGTTTTTATTCAGTGATTCTATTGCCAATAATATTGGTTTTGGTCTGGGTAAAACTTTGGACATGAAACAAATCGAACAAGCGGCCAAAGATGCGGATGTCTATGACAATATCATTGATTTTCCCCAAGGTTTTGAAACCCGACTGGGAGAGAGAGGCATGACTTTATCAGGGGGACAAAAACAAAGGGTGTCAATTGCTCGGGCCATTGTAAAATCTCCGAAGATTCTACTACTCGATGACTGCCTATCTGCAGTAGACACCAAAACTGAAAATGCCATTTTAAATGCATTGGAAAAGATAATGAAAGACCGAACTTCCATTATCATTTCCCATAGGGTGTCCTCAGCCAAGCTTGCCGATCAGATTCTTGTTTTGGATGATGGTGCCATCGTCGAAAAAGGTAATCATGCTGACCTAATTGCTGCTAAAGGAACCTATGCTGCCTTGTATGAAAAGCAAACCCAACAGGCGGGAGAGCTTGAGGAGTAGCTTTTACAATTGGATAAACAGACCTGCAACGGCAAACTGAACCAAAGTGAAATTGTACACCTCGTCCACATCTGCTCCTCCTTCCAAGAACCGGTAGCCTGCTTTAAAGGCAATATGATTGGTGATGGGCAGTCGCGTTCCCAAGAATAAGTCAAAGGCTCTTCCCGGGCCTCCGGCAAGGCCGTCTCCCTCAAAGTATATCAGTTTTTCTCCACCAAGATCATAGGCTGTATACAGGTGCAATAAGGGCACAAAACCCAAATCATCTTTTCGGTCGTTAAGCCCTTGCCCATTCGCTAGACGAACTTGCGCATCACGAATTTTTCCTGTGAAGCCAACACCTACTTGCCAGTTTCCGGAAGTAATAATGTCTCTACGGTAAGTTAATCTGTAACTGTTGAACTGATAATAGCCACTTAGTGCCTGTCCTTGCTCAAATACGCTTGACTCAAAGCTGATGTCTTTGTTGGCGGTGCCATTGTAGTTGATACCTAGTGGTGCATAAAGCGCAAAAATATGGTTCTTCTCTTTAAAAGTATAGCCAAGCCTCAGGCGAAAAGGTATTACAGGCCCTTCGGCTTCAAAATCATCCTGAAAACTAAACAAAGTCCCTGTGGTATTGGGTATGCGCACATCATTATAACCTGGAAAGGCCAGCCCGGTTTCCGCATCTATTGTTATTTGGGCTTTGAGGGGTATGGCGGCTAAGAATATAAGGCAAACAATGGGAATTAGAACTGGTTTATACATGGATAATTTGCTTTTAGGTTTAACTTAATGCTTTAGTATCAAGTTTTGTGCCTGTTCTATTAGATTTAACCTTTGACCAGCTTACCTAAAGATTCCATTAGCTGGGGTTTGTCTTCTAGGGCTATCTTGGCTACGGCATAAAATTCAGCCATCCATTTATCCAAATTTTCAAAGGTCTTATTTTTTGTTTTAGTAGCATTCTGGGATTCCCCTTTTTTTCTAAGATAAAACGTTCGGGTGGTTTCGAGTCTATTTATTAATGTCTGCGCAGAATGCAATGCATCGGCCGTGATCTTTAGCCTAGCCAATTTGTCTTGAATGGAAGGATCAGTTGTGCTCACCCTATAAAAAGTTTTCACAGTTTCCAACCAAGCAATATAGGCTTTGGGCATACTGCCTGATACAGCAAGGCGGTTAAGGGTGAGTGTATCCTTTTTGAATATAATCTTTGAGATCTTTCTGTGATAGCCATAGGTCTTTCCCAGTGTAGCTTTGGCAGCCAAGAAATCAGCATATGCTGCGGCAGTTTTTCTGGCTTCAAATCTATTAATATCAAAAGTTTGCCTTGTTTTCTTTAGTAAAGCTTTCCCCTCACTTATGGTTGCAGCATCGTATCCAATTCCAGCCATTGAAGCAGCAATGGTAGGTTGCTTTCCCACATTCTCCAGGGATATACGGTACAGTTCGAGGGTTTCGGCTTCGGATTTTGTCCTTTTAGTGGCCATAAAATCTACGGTTTTGGTTATAAAATCAATTAATTGCAAATTCCTTTACTATGATTTTTTATTCCTTTTTAGCGACTATCTGTTCCTTAATACATTTTAACTATTCCTTTTTACTTTTTTTATCTTCCTTAAGAGAACTTACAATTGCCTTATTACTGATTTTTCTTTCCTTATTTATTTTTATACTGACCTTATAGCGACTTACTAATTCCTTATAGATTTTATTATTTCCTTATAACTGCTTATAGATTCCTTAAAGCTACTTGCCTATTCCTAATTTATTTTTGTTGACTCCTTTAGGTATCTTTAATAATTAATGTTGCTTTTTCCTTTAAAAACGAATCGTTTTTAATCAATTTACTAATTATCTTAGAATATTTGGGTGTTTTTACTGTCAAAATACCGAATTAATTGCCCTTTGGATGGGGTGCTGGTGTTATTAAAAGCAATGATTATAAAAAATCATGGTGACAGGTGATTTCAAGAATGAATCGAAGGTTTATTGAATATTTCACGTTGATCCTATAGGTGCTTGCGCCTTCCCTCCATCTGTTGTATATTTCTACTCCATGTTTTCAATTCTTCAAAAACCCATAATTTGCTCTATGAAATCAATTGTTGTACTGTTACTGGTTTTTTCTTTCTTTTCCTCCAGCCTGGCACAGGAACTTACCCTGGTCAAAAACCGAAAATCTGACTTTACCATTATTATCCCTGAGCAACCCACTTTAGAAGAAATTAAGGGAGCCAAGGTGTTGCAACATTATTTATTTAGAATAGCTGGTGTCGAGCTGCCTGTAAAGAAGGACAGTGGACTTCCTGGAGCGAATGAAATCCTAATAGGCAAAGTGAACCGTCCCGAGACTGCCCAATTGCCTTATGATGAAATGGGGAAAGATGGCCTTTACATAGGGAATAATGGAAAGCAGCTCATCCTAACCGGTGGGCCAAAGAAAGGCGTGGAGTATGCAGTTTATACTTTTCTAGAGCAGTACCTGGGGTGTAAAAAATATACCGCAACCTTTGAAGTAGTTCCCCAACAAAAGACCATTAAAATCCCCCAAGTGGCTGACCTTCAAGTTCCTGATTTCAGCTTTAGGGAGGTTTATTACAACCATGCCTATGATCCTAAATTCATGGACTGGCACAAGTTGCATTCGCATACTGAGCGGGGTGAGATTCCTGCTGAATGGGGGCACTGGGTGCATACTTTTCATAGTTTTCTCAATCCAGAAGAATATGGTGAAAGTCATCCTGAATATTTTAGCTTTTATGAGGGCAAGCGACACCCTGGATTGGTGCCATCATGGGATGGAAAAAGCGTACAACCTGAATCCCAACTCTGCCTAACCAATCCGGATGTTCTTGAGATTGTTTGCGAGAATCTTCAAAAAGCCATTGATAAGAAACCCGATGCCCTTTATTGGTCTGTTAGCCAGAATGACAATGTGAATTATTGCCAATGTGAGCATTGTGCCGCCTTGGATGCCAAGTATGCGGCTTTTGCTCCTGAGGAAAAAATGTATGCCACCCATAGTGGTGAATACCCAGCGCTAGGCATGGGGTCCATGTTGACCTTTGTCAATAAGGTAGCTGAGCGTTTTCCAGACAAAATCATCTCTACCCTTGCTTACCAGTATACGAGGGTGCCTCCCAAGGATATTGTACCTCGTGAAAATGTCAATATCATGCTCTGTAGCATAGAGAGCACTCGGAATGAGCCAATGGAATCGGGTGATCCCGACTTCAGCAATGACCTGAAAGGCTGGGGGCAGATTACAGACAATATCTTGGTATGGGATTACAATATTCAATTTGCCAATTTGCTGGCTCCTTTTCCTAATCTCCGTACCCTGCAACCCAATATTTCCTTTCTTCGCGACAACAATGTGAGTGCGGTGTTTGCACAAGGCAATATTCAGGCTGGTGGGGAGTCTGCTGAAATAAGGGCCTACTTATTGGCCAAACTGCTTTGGAACCCAGACTTGGATGCAGAAAAAGAAATGGAGGATTTTTGGAAGGCTTATTACGGCAAAGCAGCACCCTATATTAAGGATTATATTAGCCTGTTGCATGAGAATAATCAGGGATTTACAGGCAGGAAAATGTCCATATTTGGAAATCCTAAACAAGAAAAAGACAGCTTTCTTAGCCCTGCATTATTGTCAAAATACAACGAGCTCTTTGACAAAGCAGAGAAAGCAGTTAGAAGAAATCCTGAACAACTTAAACGGGTAAAATCCGCCCGACTGCCAGTGACCTTTGCCATGCTGGAAATTATAAAAGAAGAGGAGGGAGGTAATTGGAAAACCTATCAAGAAGGAGACCAAAAGAAACTTAAACTCCCAGAAGAGGTAAGCAATCTGTTATACGATTTTTACTTCCAGTGTATGGATACAGAAGTCAGCAGGCTCTCCGAATGGCATACCACGCCGAAGGAATACCTTCGTAATTATCAATTATTAATTGTTAATGAATAGGTTTTTAATTGTTAATTATCAATGGTTAATTGTTAATGTTGGTTATCGTGAAATATTGCATTAACACTTATTCTGCTTTGTAGAAGTTGTACTGAAAGGAAAGGGCCAGTATTTACGAAGTAAAAACCGATACCGCTTACGGTTTCTAAAAGGAAGCGTCAAATCCTCACTATTAACGATGACCATTCCTTTTTCATTAACAAAGAATAATTTACCATTAACAATTATTCTTTGTTGTTCGTAAGATGCTAGTAACCAGTTTAATTAACTCAACAGCGTCTGCGTTGATGCTTGAAAATTGTTCTTCACTAAGGTAGTTTGTTTCATTTAATAGTTCGAGCCAATAAACTGTTTCGTTTATTTCTTTTTGAGCAATGGCTAATTTATGGACAAAATCTCTTTTGGATTCAGCATGCTCACTTTCCCTTACCATCGCCCCAACGCTGGTTCCACTCCTTAAAAGTTGCTTTGAGAGAACAAACTCTTTCTTCTCTTCACACAAAAACCGGTATAGCTTGACTACTCTGACAGCAAATGCAAAACTCTTCGTTTTAACAATGTTCTCCTTCATAATTTTTTTTAATTATTAATGGTTAATTGTTAATTATCAATGTTGTTTACCGTGCACCATCGCATCCATACAGGTCCTGCATAGTAGAAGTTGTTTTCGAAGGATAAGTCCAGTTTTTGCATCGCAAAAACCGACGCTGCTTACGTTTGCTAAAAGGAGACGTAAAACTCTCTCTATAAACGACAAGCATCCTTTAATAATTATTAATTGCTCAATGGTTAATTATTAATGTTTGTTGACGTGGTATAATGGATTAACCCTAGACCTGCTTAGTAGAAGTTATTTCCGAAGGATAAGTCCAGTTTTTGCATCGCAAAAACCGACACCGCTTGCGATTGCCACAAGGAGACCTTAAATCCTTGCTATAAACGTTAACCACCCCTTTCTCATTAACAATTAACAATTAATAATTAACAATTAATAATCTCCCCAATCGCTCCGACCAAGGCTTCAAGATCAGTTGGAAGGTGCCAGGCGGACAATATGATGCGGTTAACTGGAGGACTAGCGGGAAATGGATAAGGAAATGAAGATAGCGCAAACCCTTTTTCATGTAATTTGTCTACCCAGTGCTCAGGAGCAAAGGAAATGACAGGGTACTGGGGCAACATTTTGAATTCCTCTAGCTGAGAAACAGCGGAGAGCATGTAGTGGAGGTTTTTACTCAGCTTTTGTTGCTGACTTTGGTAGATGTCCTGGCCCTCCAAAAATGCATTTAGAAATGCCGGAGCAGGAGGGGAAGAGGTACGATAGACTGCATTTTCTCTAACCTTGTCTATCAGTGGCTGGCTACCCAAAATAATGCCTGCTGGAAGGGCAAGCGCCTTGCCCAGTGAGCCACAAACCATCAGTTCCACGGGAAGATTTTTCCATTGGGCATAGGTGCCAAATAGGCCTTTGCCCAGAACGCCAAAGGCATGGCTGTCGTCTACCAGTAGGTAGTACTTATTGGCGGGAGAAAGTTTTTTGGTCCATTCGAAATCATGAATTTCAGGAATTAGGGGATTTACCGCATTGGATAGCAGAAGGACCTTTTGTCCCAACAGCTTCTTTGATTTAGCGATACATCTTTTTTGCCATTGCTGGTGGGAAAGATCGGACTGTTGCTGACTTTCATAGGTGATGGCCGGATGGGTGTCGGGTGCAGTCCAGGTCAGGTCTACCAAAGGTCTTAAGGTATTCAGCGCAAGTTGACCTGCCATAAAACCGCTACTCAGAAGAGCCGCCGCTTCCGCTCCTGACCCAGCTGCAAAATGTGCTTCAAAGGTATCGTAAATCGGCAATTGTACATTGCTGTTGCGGCTTGAGCCATGATTTGGGCCGTGCTTTAAAATACTATCAATAAGTACTTGCCTAAATTCCGGCTGACTGCCCATACCAAGGTAAGAAGTACCGCTAAAATGCAGGTATCTTTTTCCTTCGCTAACGATTTCTCTGTCAGGAAGAGGGGTGAAATAGGAATGGCTCATGGCTAATTATTGGTTTATAGAAGTAAGGCACCTGTTCCATTCCTGTCTGGAAAAGTCACATGATCGTCGAAAATTTCCACCCCACTAGCGATATCCTTAGACAAAAGCATGGCTCCATCCATGTCTACATAATCCAGAAGAGGAGCGATATGGGCAATGGCGGAAATGCCTACAGAAGATTCAGTCATGCAGCCTACCATGGTTTTCATACCCAAAGATTTGGCCTCTTTAAGCATTCGCAGCCCAGGAGTGATTCCTCCGGCTTTGACCAGTTTAACATTGATGCCATGGAAGTACCCCTGACATTTGGCAACGTCTCCTTCTGTTATACAACTCTCATCTGCGATTACTGGTAGGGCGCTTTTGGCAAAAACCTTCTTCATTCCCTCAAAGTCATCTTTTGGGAGAGGTTGCTCCATAAACTCTACATTAAGATCTGCCAGTTCTTGGGAATAAGCGATGGCTTGATCCGCATTCCATGCGCAGTTGGCATCAATTCTAAAAGTGGCATCAGTATGTTTACGCAACTCCCTGATGATTTCCATATCATTGGCAGTTCCCAGTTTGATTTTATATAGAGGCCAGTCCATTTCCTTCATTTTTTCAACCATTTTGCTGATGGGAGCAATGCCTATGGTGAAATTGGTTACTGGTATTTTATTTGGGTCAAGCTCAAGTAATTCGTAGAGTTTCTTAGCCTGTAGCTTGGCATACAAATCCCAGGCAGCCATGTCCAAAGCACATTGAGCAAAAGGATTGCCTTTAAAGTAAGGGGCAGTAATGGTCCAAAGTTCTTCCGGGTGTATGGGATCCAGCTTTGTCAGTTTCTCCGCTACCTGTACCAGACAGGATTGCAAATTATCCAAAGTAATTCCATAAAAAGGGTTGGTTGTGGACTCTCCCAGACCGTAATGTTCACCATGAATCAGTTTTACGATCATGGTGTCTTGAACATCTCTGCTTTGGTGGGCAATAGTAAAAGTATGTTTTAATGGTAATTTGTGCGGAAGTAGTTCCAGTTTCATATAGTGGTAGGCTGGGGTTTTACATGAATGTCTCTGATCAAAAAGGCCGTATTTAATTTATATATAGCCGTAATTTAAATAAGTACTCTTATTACTGTTTGCTTATTTGGGCCCATAAATTTAATTAAATTTCACCATATTTACATAGTAACCAACCTTCAGTCGTCCAATGAGATCTTGTTCTGGAATACCATTGTTTCTATTTGTTTCACTGTTTTTTGCTTGTCAGCCAGTCAAGGAAAAAACTGAAAGTATCAACCCAAAACTTTTGGAAAATGCTTTTACAAAATACAAAGCTCCAGAGATAGACAATAGGCGTTATGGATATGAGATTATCGCTCCTTTGATTGCTAAAAGGAAAGATGTGTTTGAGACTACTGTGCTTGGTAAGTCAGTGGAAGGACGACCTATCAACACCTTGACCTATGGGGAAGGGGAAAAGAAAGTACTACTTTGGTCTCAGATGCATGGCAATGAGAGCACCGCCACCATGGCCCTTTTCGATCTTTTCAATTTTCTGGAAGGTTCCGCTGATGATGGCTTTGAGTTCATTCGCTCGGCCATACATAAGAATTTGCTGCTTCGATTTATTCCCATGCTCAATCCAGATGGAGCAGAAAGGTTTGTTCGAAGAAATGCGCAACAAATTGACCTCAATAGGGATGCTGTTCGCCAAAGTACACCCGAGGGGATTATACTCAAGCGTGCAAGGGATGATTTTGAGCCGGAATTCGGTTTCAATCTTCACGATCAAAACAGGTATTATAACGTAGAAGGCACCGCTCTTCCGGCTACCATTTCCTTTCTTGCTCCTGCCTACAATGAAGCCCGTGAAGTGAATGCGGTTAGAAGCAAAGCCATGAAGGTGATCGTTGGGATGGACCAATTGTTACAGCAGGTGGTTCCTGGTCAGGTAGGTAAATACGATGACAGCTTTGAGCCCAGGGCTTTTGGGGACAATATTCAAAAGTGGGGCACGAGTACCATATTGATAGAATCAGGCGCTTATCCTGGGGATAGGGAGAAACAATATATTCGCCAGCTAAATTTCATGATACTGCTTAATGCCTTGTATGAGATTGCTACAGAGAGTTATAATCAGTATACGGAAGAAGCTTACCATGACATCCCGGAGAATGATTCCAAGCTGATGGACTTGTTGATAAAAAATGTAGAAACTAAAGCCGGGGATTATAGTTACCTCACAGACATAGGGATCAAAATTAGTGAGTTGTTTCTAGATAGCCTTATTTTGATGAAAGGAAATATTGCCGATTGGGGGGATTTATCTGTGTACTATGGTCATGAGGAAATAGAAGCTAAGGGAATGGAGCTAGAAAAAGGAAAAATCTGGCCGGAAGTAATTCCCTTTGAAAAACTAGATAGGGCAAGGGGGATGGATTTGCTCAAAGAGGGTTATTTGGCCGTTGAAACGGACAAAATCCACAAGGGAAAAGTACATCAATTACCAATCCTTGTCTTCACCGAAGGAAATACTCCGAACTTGGAATCTACATTGGATGGGAGTCCATTGTTTTACCTGAAAACAAATGGAATTAGGAAAATGGCTATAATTAATGGTCATGTGATCCCACTTGACTCGAGTGATAATTTATTTTTCTGGGGAATAATAGAATAGCGCGTTGAGTAGGTGTAATCGACTAAAATAGAATCAATTGGCGTTATTTATTTTTTTAAACGCCAATAGAAATTGGCTGAATTCTTGTATTTGTACCCGTAAATTGTTAAAATCAGGCATGTTAAATTTAAATAAAACCAAAATATAACCATGCAAAGCAAATCTACTGTAGAAGAAATTAAAGAAAGATTTGACAAGGATGTTGAGCGATTTTCTAATTTAGAGACCGGCCAGCAAGCGACAATTGACGCACCATTATGCATGGAATTGATTGCAAATGCCGCTTTAGCTACTAGCCCTAAAGCAGAAAATTTATTAGATATCGGCTGTGGTGCTGGGAATCTTTCCCTAAAGGTATTGCAGCATTTTCCTCAGATGAACAGTGACCTGCTGGATCTAAGTCAACCTATGCTAACCAAGGCCAAAGACAGGGTTTCTTGGGCCACTACAGGCAAGGTTAACACCATTCAAGCTGACCTCAGGGATGCTAAATTGGAAGAAGGTAAATATGACATTATCATTGCGGCAGCAGTTTTGCACCACCTTAGAGATGAGCAAGATTGGGAAAATGCCTTTACCAAAATTTTCAAACTTTTGGCGCCAGGGGGTAGTTTATGGATTTCAGATCTCGTAAAACACGATAATCCAGAGATTCAGAAAATGATGTGGAATTGGTACGGTAGCTACTTGGAAAAGCTAAATGGAGTTGAGTACCGTGAGAATGTTTTCGATTACATAGAAAAAGAAGACAGCCCAAGGTCTTTGCTTTTTCAAGTGAACCTAATGGAAAAAGTAGGATTTACCGGCATAGAAATCTTGCACAAGCATTGCTGTTTTGCTGCTTTTGGTGGTAGTAAACCTAAATAATCAAGATGTAGCATGAAATTTCACTGGAAGAGATGCACTTCTATAGAAATATATGACGGTACATTTCTTCCAGTTTACTTACAGCCACAACCTCGATTTGGTATTTGTCTAGTTCTAGGCCTTTGATAGCGTATCGGGAAAGCATAATTTTTTTGAAACCCATTTTTGCCGCTTCTGCAATTCTATTCTCAATCCTGTTTACAGCACGGACTTCTCCTCCCAAGCCAATTTCTCCGGCAAAACAAATTCCAGGATCTATTGCCTTGTCTTCATAGGAAGAGATAATAGAAGCCACTACAGATAAATCCAATCCTGGGTCATCCACCCTAAGTCCTCCGGCGACATTAAGAAATACATCTTGTTGCCCCAATCGCATGCCTCCTCTTTTTTCTAAAACTGCCAACAACATGTTCAGTCGTTTGGCATCGTGACCAGTACTGCTCCTTTGAGGAGTGCCATATGTGGCGGGACTGACCAGGGACTGAATTTCGATCAATAATGGTCTGTTGCCTTCAAGCATTGCCCCAATGGCCACACCATTTAATTGCTCATCCCGCTGCGTCATTAATATTTCAGAAGGATTGGTAACAGGCCTCAGTCCATTGGCATGCATTTCATAAATGCCCAATTCATTGGTAGATCCAAACCTGTTTTTAGAGGTGCGTAGAATTCTATAACTTAAATGTCTGTCACCTTCAAACTGCAAAACTGTATCCACCATATGTTCCAAGATTTTCGGTCCTGCGATGGTTCCATCTTTGGTGATATGGCCAATTAAGAAAACAGGTGTTCCTGTTTCTTTGGCAAACTTCATTAGTTCGGCAGTACATTCTCTCACCTGACTGACCGATCCTGCAGCTGACTCTACATATTGGCTGTGGAGGGTTTGGATGGAATCGATGACCAGAAGGTCTGGTTTCAGTAATTCGATCTGTTGAAAGATATGTTGGGTTTTGGTCTCTGAAAGTACAAAGCACTCGTCGGAATGGTGCTTCATGCGCTCACTACGCATTTTTATCTGGGTTTCACTTTCCTCTCCCGAGACGTAAAGCACCTTTGTATTTGAAAGCATCAAAGCAATCTGCAACATAAGCGTAGATTTACCTATCCCCGGTTCACCGCCTATTAAAACCAAAGACCCAGGCACTATTCCCCCACCCAGTACCCGGTCCAGTTCTACATCACCAGTGATCAGGCGAGATTGTTCTTCAAAGGTTATTTCCTTTAAGGGTTTGGGTTGGTTGGCTTTTTTGCTGCTATTGCTACTCGCTTTCCAACCGCCTCTTTGGGTTTCTTCCTTTTGCACAACTTCTTCTACAAAAGTATTCCATTCTCCACAGGAGGGACATTTACCTGTCCACTTGGGACTTTCTACGCCACAGTTTTGACAAAAAAAGGAGGTCTTTATTTTAGCCACAGTTAATTTAATTGGTAAGCGGTCAGTAATTATTTCGTAGGAGGATATTTAGGAATGGGTCTTTTTAGAAGACCACATTAATGGGCTTCCAGCCAGTCCTTTCCCACTCCTACTTCTACTTCCAGAGGAACGGCGATCTTAATGGCATTGCTCATCAGTAGTGGTATCTCTTTTTTCAAAAGCTCCACTTCATCCTTATGCGCATCAAAGACCAATTCATCATGTACCTGAAGGATCATTTTAGACTTCAATTTTTCCTTTATCATCCAGTCTTGCACATGGATCATGGCCAATTTGATCATGTCCGCAGCAGATCCTTGGATAGGAGCGTTGATGGCATTTCTTTCTGCAAAGCCTCTCATGGTGGCATTCCTGCTATTGATGTCTCGGAGGTACCTTCTTCTGCCTAAGATGGTTTCCACATATTCGTTTTTCCTTGCCTTTTCTATGCACTCATCCATATAGGCTTTTACTGCAGAAAATTCCTTAAAGTAAGCATCAATTATTTCCTTGGCTTCTCCTCTTGGGATTTTTAATCGTTGAGACAAACCAAAGGCGGAGATGCCATAAATAATCCCAAAATTGGCTGTTTTTGCTTTTCTACGCATGTCTCCGGTTACCTCCTCAAGAGGAACCTGGAATATTTTGGCAGCGGTGGTAGCATGAATGTCACGGCCTTGTTTGAATGCTTCTATCATTGATTCATCCTGAGAGAAGGCCGCCATAATCCGCAATTCTATCTGGCTGTAATCTGCTGCTAGGATGGCATGGTTTTCATCCCTTGGGACAAATGCTTTCCGTATTTCCCTCCCTCTTTCTGTTCGGATAGGGATATTTTGAAGGTTGGGATTGTTAGAAGAAAGCCTTCCTGTAGCGGCTACAAATTGATTATAGGTGGTGTGTATTCTTCCAGTTTTAGGATTGATTAAAGTAGGTAGGGCATCCACATAGGTGGACTTTAGTTTTACCAATTGCCTAAAATCTAAAATAGCCTGAGCGATTTCATGCTCAGCGGCCATTTTACTTAGCACCTCTTCACCAGTTGCATATTGCCCGGTCTTGGTTTTTTTTGCTTTTGGATCTAGCTCCAGCTTGTTAAAAAGAATTTCTCCCAACTGTTTTGGAGAGGCCAGATTAAAGGTCTCCCCAGCCAATTCATATACCCTTGCTTCAATCTCCCTGCTTTCCTTTTCCAAGGTTACAGACATTTCTTTAAGGCTTTCGGTATCTATCCTTATACCTTCAAATTCCATTGCTGCCAATACTTCAATCAGAGGGCTCTCTACTTCTAGCAAGAGTTTTTCAAGATGATTCTCCTTAATGATTGGGTCTAGTTTGGTTTTTAATTGCAGAGTGATATCGGCATCTTCCGATGCGTATGGAACCACCTCATCAGGGGCTACATCCCGCATATTGCCTTGATTCTTTCCTTTTTTGCCAATAAGACTTTCAATAGAAACCGGTTTGTAATTAAGGTATTGCTCTGCCAACCAATCCATGGAATGTTTGCCTTCTGGCTCTATCAAGTAATGGGCAAGCATTGTGTCATACAGTTTTCCTTTTACGGAAATACCATAATTCATCAATACAAGGATGTCATATTTAATGTTTTGTCCGATTTTTAAAATGTCTTCCGCCTCAAAAACTGGTTGAAGAAGGGAAAGAGTTTTATCTGCCTCAGCTTTATCTTCTGGGAAGGGTATATAGTAGGCTTCGGAAGTAATGTAGGAAAAAGAGATTCCTACCAACTCTGCTTTATTTGGATTGATAGACGTGGTTTCCGTATCGAAGCAAATTTCCTTTTGTTTTAAAAGGTAAGACACCAATTCAGAAATGGCAGTTTCTCCCTCTACTTTGTGGTAGTCATGGGGGAGACTGAAAAGTGTATTCATCGCTTCGGTATCGGCTATGGGAGGAATTTGCTCCGTGTCATCGGCAGCAGTAGCTTCTGTGCTAGGGCTTCCTGTAAACAAACCCAATTGTTCATCAACCTTTATCTTAGACTTTTTAACGGATTCGCCGAAGACCCTTTTTGTGAGTGTCCTGAATTCCAGTTCAGCGAACAAAGCTTTTAGGCTCTCTTCATTGGGTGGCTCAACAACAAAATCATCTGCATGATATTCTATGGGAACATCTATCATGATCGTAGCCAATTCTTTGGATAAGATGCCTTGCTGACCAAAGTTCTCTACATTTTCCTTTTGCTTACCTTTTAATTGGTCCGTGTTTTTGACCAATTCCTCAACCGATCCAAACTGCTTGAGGAGTTTTACAGCCGTTTTTGCACCAATTCCAGGGATTCCTGGAATATTATCTACCGCATCTCCCATCAGACCCAGTATATCTCTTACCTGATCTACATTTTCTATATCCCATTTGGCGCAGATCTCTTTTGGTCCCATTACATCTACTGCATTGCCCATAAAAGCTGGCTTGTAAAGGTAAATATGATCATCTACCAACTGTCCATAGTCCTTGTCAGGGGTCATCATGTAAACAGTATAGCTGCTTTTTTCAGCTTGTTTTGCTAGAGTTCCTATGATGTCATCCGCCTCGTAACCATCAAGTTCAAGGGAAGGGATATTAAAAGCTTTAACGATTTGCTTTACCCAAGGAATACCCACGGAAATGTCTTCAGGTTGTTCTTGGCGGTTTGCCTTATAGGATTCATACTGTACATGTCTAAATGTAGGGGCAGAGGTATCAAATACCACGGCAATATGGGAAGGTTTTTCTTTTTCCAAAATCTCCAACAAAGTATTGGTAAATCCCAGCATGACGCCGGTGTTTAATCCTTTGCTATTGATTCTGGGGTTTTTGCTGAAAGCAAAATGCGCCCTATAGATTAGCGCCATAGCATCCAGTAAGAATAGTTTTTTGTTGGCTTTAGACATTTCTAGGTATGTTTTTGAAGTATTTGGCTTCTATCAATGGGTAAATATACAAACAATTTCAGCCTAAGTTAATGAAATTTGGGGAATGGATGAGAGTATAAAAAGAGGTATATCAAGTCATTTTAGTGTAAGATCAAATAAATCAATTAAATTGGTAAGATTATTGATGTTCAAATGTTTTGCCCTTAATCATAAAAGGTGTATTAAATAAAAATTAATAAGGTTTAACAATAAATTTAACAAAAATGAAGAAGATAGCTTACTTATTATCTTTGGTATTTCTCTTTACAAGTCTGGCACCTGCAGCCATGGCCAAGGACGGAGACAGTAATCCGGAGAAGAAAGAATTGAGTCCTGAAGATCAGGCAAGGCTGAAGGAATTAGACAACAGAATACTTGAAATCAAAGCCATGGATTTTAAGTCAATGGATAAAAGTGAAAAGAAAGAAATCCGCAAGGAGCTGAGAGAGATTAACAAAGAGGCAAAAGAGCGTGGAAGTGGTATTTATATTTCTACAGGAGCAATCATCATTATTTTATTATTGATTCTTATTCTGTAATAAATTATCACTGGTTATAGCATAAAAAAATGGCTGGGGTTTTATCTTAAACCGCAGCCATTTTTTTTTCTCATGAGATTTTCAAATAAGAAATTGAGTAAATCCTGTATTCATGGGTGATTTTTAACTCGGATTATGCAATAGGATTTCTCCGCCCTGACAATGGTCAGGGGTGAAGCCTGTCCCATGTTTACGGGAAGTGTTGCAATCGCAAGAAAATCAGACTGTTTGGAGATTTTAGCATAGCACCGCTATGGTGAAATTGAAAACAGCAACGAAATGGCTGATTTTGAAGCGATTTCAGCACGTAATAGAATGTCTATTGCATATTTCGGGTTTAATGTTTTATTCAGGAAGTGTTTGCAAGTACTTTCTTACCTGCCAAGCTTTCCATAACATTATCCCTATGAGTAATAGACAGAGGGCTTCATTAAAAATAATATGGAAAGCAATTCGTTTGTTCCATTCTAAATTGGGCATATATAGAAGCAGGAAAGTAAGGATGCTTACAAGTTTTCCAAATACCCCTGCAGCCAACAAGTATATCCAGCTAATGGGGTAAAAGGCAGATAATAGCAAGGAAACGCCAGCAATGATACCAATCGAGCCATAAAAGCCCGTTGGCATGGAGTCCTCAAGGTAAGCTTGCATTGACAGCCAAGAAAACAATTGAGGGCCGAACCATTTGAAAAAAGCTGCCCAGGCAGCCGTATATATTCCACTTAGGAGCAATATGCCTCTATTGGACATAGTGAACATTGGAAATTCGGGTGTATCTGAGGGATTATTCATAGTCAAAGTTAAAAAGGAAACTTTTATAAAATCCAGCTTTTATAATTTTAATGTGAATAGGATCTAATTTTTGACGGTATTGGAAAAATACCTAAAGGACCAGAGCGTTTCACAAATTAAATTGATTGGTGCACTTGTGTCCTTAATGTTTTTTGGAATAAATGGCTCCAATGTTACTCGGAGGTTTTTAAAGCGGTCCTTTTCGATTATTAGCGAGTAACGGGAGGTAAGCTTAAGTAACTCTTTTGGAAAAAACAGCCGTTGGTGGAGGTTTAAGGCAGTTGGAAGGCCAAATCTTTTTTTGCTAGCTGCATAAGTTTCCACGCCCATCTCGAAGGATTCGGGACCAATACTTAAACTAGATTGTGCTGTAAAGCGTGGATTAAAAGAATGGATTAACTGAATTTTATTTTTTTTAAAAACATAAAGGACTTTATTGTCGATGTGTTTTTTTAAAAACAATTGGTTTTGGGTTGCAAAAAAATGCCAAAGATTGTCAATTCTTTTTAATTCCATAATAATTCATTTAAGGGCAATTTCTTTGATTACCTAAAATCCGCCAATCACAATAAGTTAAAGCTAATAAATATCGAAAGCAATCACAATGGGTTTCGTAGATCGATTCCAAAGCCTGAATACAATTTTATTGTACTTGATGAGCCTTGGGTAATGATTTTACGCTTCATTTTGAAATCACTTATTTGCTGTGATTTTAAGGAAATCAATGAAGGTTGCGTTAAACGCCTCTTTTTGATTTTTATTTTGAAACAAGTTATTCCATTTATTGTTGCTGAAAACTTCCACAAATCCTTCTTCTTGTTGGAGCCATTGGATTATTTTTTTTGAAGCTTCCAGATGTATGTGTCGATCAGCAGTTCCTATGTTTAATGTCAAAGTCTCTTGATTTGGCAGTTTTCCATTCCTCAATTTTAAGCTTTCACTCTTTAGAAAAACACCTTGAGGTTTCATATAAAGAAAGGCTGTTTGTTTGTTTTTATTTAGTATTAAGTCCAATAGAAGGGTGTTTTGGGTGCTGTCTTTCTCAAAAGAAGAATGGGTATAGATTTCAATTTTGGCCTCAGTCAAGCGCTGCACCTGATAATCAATTCTTCTGAGGTTGTAGAAAAACAACAGGCCGGCATCTTTTATTTTGAAGGTAGGGTCTTCACCTGAATTATTCGCTCTATGCCCATTGAATAAAGAAAGGACAAGAACTAGTCCAAGGGATGTCAAACCGAAAATTTTCAAAAGCTTAAACATCTCCTTTTGGGAGGTGTCATTATTGGATGGGGAATTTGCCATGATTAGCGTATTAAACAAGTATAGCTGATATATAGTTTAAGTTATAAGGTACATTGACAATACTTTGGGTTAGATTCCGGCGATTTCGTTATTTATTGATTATCTTTGCCCTCTTAAATTGAAACAGATTGCTATTTTATGAGTAAGGAAGTACGCGTTAGATTTGCTCCATCACCTACAGGAGCTTTACATATAGGCGGTGTAAGGACTGCATTGTACAATTATCTTTTTGCCAAAAAAACTGGTGGAAAGTTTTTGTTAAGGATTGAAGATACAGACCAAAACAGGTATGTACCTGGCGCAGAAGAATACATCAAAAATTCCTTGGAATGGATTGGGATTGAACCTGATGAAAGTCCGTGGAATCCTGGTGAAGTAGGTCCCTATCGCCAATCAGAGAGGAAGGCAATGTACATGGAGTATGCCCAATATCTTTTGGATCAGGGACATGCCTATTATGCATTTGATACTTCGGATGAGCTTGATGAGATGAGAAAGCGCCTTACCGCGGCAAGAGTAGTTTCTCCTCAATACAATTCTATCACAAGAACGCAGATGAAAAATTCGCTAACTCTTCCAGCAGATGAGGTAAAAGCGAGGTTGGATTCAGGTGATCCTTATGTGATTAGAATCAAAATACCAAGAAAGGAAGAAGTTAGATTAAATGACATGGTGCGTGGATGGGTTATGGTTCATTCTAATTCCCTTGACGACAAAGTTTTGATGAAATCTGACGGTATGCCTACTTATCACCTGGCTAATATTGTAGATGATCATTTGATGGGCATTACTCATGTGATAAGAGGTGAAGAATGGTTGCCATCTGCTCCTCTTCATGTGTTGTTGTATAAGTTTTTGGGTTGGGAAGATAGCATGCCTCAATTTGCTCACTTGCCATTGTTGTTGAAGCCTGATGGCAACGGCAAATTGTCCAAGAGAGATGCTGATAAGCATGGTTTCCCAATATTCCCTTTAAACTGGACCAGTCCAGAGAACGGTGAGTTGGTAGATGGATTTAAGGAAGCAGGTTATTTGCCTGATGCTTTCTTGAATTTCTTAGCCTTTTTAGGTTGGAACCCTGGAGATCAACGTGAAATATTCAATATAGATGAATTGATTGAAGCATTTTCAATTGAAAGAATAGGTAAGTCAGGAACCAAATTTGACATCAATAAGGCAAAATGGTACAATGAACAATACCTGAAAAATAAAAGCAATACTGAGCTATCTGCCTATTTGCTTTCAGACCTGGACAAGGAAAATGTAAGCATTAGTACGGAAAAAGCAGAAAAGATTGTATCTCTAATGAAAGAGAGAGCTACTTTTCCTGGTGACTTATGGAAGGAAGGACGTTTTATGGTTTTTGCACCCAAAACGTTTGACCAACAAATCGTTGATAAGAAGTGGAATGAGAATGTAGTGATTGTTTTGACTGCTTTTGAAGAAAAACTAAACAAAATCACCACTGCACTTACAGCCGATATGGCAAGGACCATGTTGGGGGATACTGCTGAGGAGAAAGAAATTAAATTAGGAAAGATAATGCAGGCGGTACGTCTTGCCATTACAGGAGTAGGGGCAGGTCCGGATCTTATGCAGATTTTCGAAATATTAGGAAGAGAAGAATTAATCGAAAGAATTAATTTTGCGTTAAAGAATATAAACGCTACCTAATTTCAGGTAGTGTGTACTTTAAACCCTGGGAGCATGGCTAAGAATTCAAAAAAGAAAGATATTCCCAAAGTAAATGAGGAATTGGAAGGTTTTAAAATGAATATCAATTCATTTGGAGAGATTTCTAGCTCATTTTCTATTGACAAGATCAATGCATTTTTGAACAAGAATGTTGATGATAAGAAATTGCGAGACAGAGAGGACAGCAAAGAAGAGAAGAAAAAATAGGTGGATGCACCCTTTAATTAGTGCGAATAAGACCATTTGATGAGCCATGAAGTCTGTATGTTTTTTTCTGTTTTTTACTTTTTTCGCAATAGGGAATTTATTGGCCCAAACCAGTATTGGTTTAAAAGCAGGATTTACACAGTCTAGTGCAACATATAGGACATCCCTGGGTGCTTTTCCCAGGGATGTTACTGGTTTCAATGCGCCAAGCTATGGATTAGTTATTGAGCAATTTTTTGAAAAGAATGCGGGGGCTCAAATTGAGTTTCAACTTTTAACTACAGGCTATGCTGCTACGGATTCCGTTAATACAGGAAATGAAACAAGTTTCACGTATTTAAAAGTACCCGTCCTTTCCAATTTTTATTTAGGGAACTCAGGAAGATTTCATATAAAAATCGGCCCTCATTTAGGCTATCTCCTAGATGTGAAAGATGTAAAAAGAGTTGTTGAAGGGGATTTGGTGATTCCTACCTATGGTCAGGCAGGGGATACTCCGAGGAAATTAATGTATGGAATTACTGCTGGAGTTGGCTTGAGCAAACTGTTTGGAAAAAGCACCCTTCAGGGAGAAGTTAGGTATTCCTATGAATTTGGAAACCCGGAAGCTCAGGACAGGATTTTTGACATCAACTTCACTCAATTGGAATTTTCCCTAGCGTATTTATTCAAGGTGCTGGACTGATTTGACCTTGTCATTTCCATCGGTTGTTGGGCAGAGGCAACAGTAATAATGATTTCTTGAAATATTTCTGCTTTTTTCCTTCTTATCTTTTCATAAGCAGCCTCTTCAGCTCTATTGTAACCTCCCATATGGTATCTTTGGTACCATGGCAATATGGAAATAGCAGCATCCCAGATAGAGTAATTGAACATGGTCTGCAAGGTCAGGTAGGCAAAGGATCCGTTGAGCACTAGTGAATTTATTCCATTTCTTACATCACCTGCATAAAACTGCCCCAGGCCTGGAATGATCATGCTCATTATACGCGCTTTTTTAGGATTGATTTTTTCTACCTTCGTTAATTTTGAAAATGATTCAATGATCGCTTTTTGTTTTGCATCCTCCGGCACGATGTTTAGAAAGCTAGCTTTTGATTCTTCGTATTCACCTAGGGCATAATGGATTACTCCTGAATAGAAGGATTTCTTGTTGGACAAAACAGGTGAAAGCTCTTCAGGTAGGTTGTATAACTCAACTTTTGCAAAAGGGAATGATTTTTCACGTACCAGACTTTCAATTTTCTTAAAAGTGAAATCGGTTTTGACAGAGTCGGTTGTGGCTGCAAAATAGGCCAGGTCATAATACCTAGAGGCAGTAGAAAAGTCTTCCAGGAGAAAGTAACATTTGGCGATATTGGGAAAAACTTTTTGTTGGAAGCCCTCATCTCCAAAAAACAGAACACGCTGAAATGCAGCAATGGCCTCCTTTGGTCTATTTAATTCCATTAGGTTCAGGCCGTAATCAAATGTTTGACTTACAGTTTGGGCCTGACTAATTACTGAAGTTATACAACTAAAGTTAAAAATTAGAATAAAATAAATGCTCGATTTTATTTTGATGGAATTCATCTTTTCTAAGATTAATCAATGTTGCAGACTTATGAGAACCAAAAATATTTCCTACATGGAAGCCTAAAGAAATTGAAGCAAAGATCCAGCCTCTGACGCTTTCTACCCCTTGCCTTTGAAAGGCTCTTTGGGCTTGCCAGGCTGTGGAACCAACGAAGAGTAGTGCAACCAAACCGTCTTTCCAGTCTCCTGTATAGATTTTTCCAGAACCCGGGACTATGGTTGACATAATAGCAGCAAGAGCTGGGCTTTTTCGTTTTTCCTCAAGGGCTTGTCTGGTAATGGTGATGTACTGTTCGACAGATTGAAAGTTGCTTTCTGACAGATGGCTATAAGCTTCATAGGCAGGCTTCCATTCGTGTTTTAATGCATAGGATGTTCCAGAGTAAAAGTACCTTTCGGTTTCTTTTAAGTTGTTGTTGTTTTTTGCGAAAGTGTTGGCTTGGTTGTATTGCTTGTTCTTAAACCTTAAGGCCAAGTATTCAAAAGCCAGTTCACCGGGAATCTTATTTTCATCAGGGTATAGGTTCAACGCTCGGTTTATCCCTACTTCCCACATATCCGCCTCCCAATAAACAGCCAATAAGTCTTTTTCCAGTGAGACATTTCCTGGCTTCATAAAAACGAGTCTTTCATACTCGGGTATGGCCAGTTCAAACTGGTTGGTTTGTCTCAGGTAGCTTGCGAAAGCTGCTGAATTTTCAAAATCATATAAGTTTTGAGCATGTCCTGAAAGCGCAAAAAAAGGCAGTATCATCACTGCAACCAAGTACTTCATTTCAATTCATCTACCATTAGGGTTCTGTCTTCTGTCCAGGTATATTTTTCAGGACTTAGACCATTGCACCTTGTAAGGCGGTCCATAGTATTCGCGGCCCCTAACAATACGCCATATTTCTTTACAGCTAAAAGCCCATACTCAGAACAGGAAGGATAAAAGACGCAATTTGAACCATCTTGTGAGGAGATGAAGTTTTTGTATACCTTAAACAGTCCTGAGAAAACAGTTTCAATTTCATTTTTATTTTCCTCAGCGGCCTTGTAATGCACCTCTTCTTTTTTTTCGGAAAGTAAGTCTTTGAAATCAAGGACTTCATTTTTGGATTGGGCGAAGGTTATTCCGGTTAAGCTACAAATCAGGAAGCTTGTAATCGTAAATAATTTCATTTCCTTTTTCGTTTATTACCACGTTTTTATAGGTAGTAACCTGGTAGTTTTGACCTTGATCGTGGTAGTTTATTTGAGTAATCTCTGTAGGGAATTCACAACCGGATACGTTGATATAGGCTTTATAAAACTGCTTGCTCAACAGGTCGTTATTGGGATTGTAAAATGCAATGGCTTGTAATTTTTTATCTAAATTAGACATGATTACTTTACCCATCAAGCTTTTAACTTTTTCATCTTTGGGTTCCCAAGTAGTCAGAATTTGTTCTTCTTGTTTTGTTACATCTATGATAGTGTACCCACTGTCTTTTAATCCGAAGTTCGCCAGTTGTCCTGACAAGGTGTAATGGAAAAAAGAGGAATTAGGAATGATAAATGATGAGGTTTTCCCCAATAATTCATTGGACTGAAACCGATATAATGTAGTGTCCTGAAGTACCCATGTTTCTGGCTCGGGAAAGGTGATGTCGTAAATAATTTTCTCTGCTGAAAGGTCATAATAAACCTTTCCCACAATTAATTTAGATGTTCCATCAGTGATTTTTTCCTTGATGGAAAAATCAGCACTAACCCTAAAAAACTGTTGCCCAAAAGAATTTTCAGGCAACAGTATAATTAGTGCAAGTACTAGTAAGCTTTTTATAAGTTTCCTCATTAAAACGGATAAGCAGAAAAAGCAAAGATGTAAGAAGCTGCAACTAAAAGAGCGTAAACGCCACCTAGGGCAACACAACCCCAAATTGCTTTTCTTGTTTGGTCTTTGTCTTCAGCATCAAAATGTACAATTGCTATACCAACAGGACCCAATACACATCCCCAAAGGAAAGAAGGTATACCTGCTACAGGGTGGTCACCTGCATTTACTGCAAAATTATTTAACATGTTGGCGTCAAGATTGACATCAAAGGCATTAGGGTTTGCCATTACCTCTTTAAGAGTAATTCCTTCATTGGAAAGAACATATTCTTCCAATTGATCAAGCTCTGAAAATTGAGCTTCAATAAGTGCTGAATTGAAGTCCAAAACATCAGGTTTGATCTCTTCTCCAAAGGAGATTCCTGTAATTAAAAATGGAACAATGAATGCGATAAGTTTTTTCATAGTATAGATTTATTAAAGTTTGGAGTATAAAGATATTAAAAAATGTTAAACAACGACGGTATTGAAGAAATATTAAAGTAGTTCATTTTGTGTACTTTAATTTTCTACTATTATAAACATAAAAATTTTAAATATTTTAAGTTCAATTTCACCTATTCCTCGTTAAAATAGTCTATCCACCTTTCATATAAAATTACGGAGTTAACAATTAATTTATTTTAAGTACCTGCATCAATTTATTTTTGCTTTTATTATGGGATTAAGGTTAGCTTGGTCAATATGTAATCCTATTTGATAGTTTTTTATTTAGCGGTATCGCGTATGTCCTTATGTTATAAGGTAAGGTGTTTAGTTTAAATATAGTGTGATCCAGTCTTGGTACTAACTAATAATGTAAAGTGGAATTAAGATATTTTGCGTATCCTGTTTTTGAGATGTGGAATTTAGAATGTACCACTTAATTTATTCAGTTTTTTAAAGCATGCTTAAATGGGCTAGTCTAGACTCAAATTGATTTAGGATTAAGTCATTTTTTTCTATCAAGCTTTTGCGAATTTATTTTTCAATCATTCACCGTCAATTTATTTTCTAGATATATTAAGTTTTTATTAATAAAATAATTTTTTCTTGAAATTTATCCAATTTCAAATTAGATGCTTTAATATTGTGTAACCTACTATTTTAATATTATGAGAAAACAACAAAAATACCATTTCCTACTATTTGCCTTGCTGACATTATTTGTGAGTAGCTGTAACCTTTCTGATATAATTGATGACGATGATGACAAGGATGACGATCCGGATTCTCAGGTAATGACAGCCAAAATTAATGGTGAGAGTTTCAGTGCTGTCGAAAATGAAGACACCTTTATTCAGTTGGATGAGGTGGAGGGAGATCTTGATTTGAATGGAGATGTTTATGAGTTAAGTATTTCAGCGCTTGATTTTGGTAGTACTCATTTAACTACCATTAATTTAGCCTTATACGGCGATAAATTTTCAGAATTAAAGGTTGGATCTAAATTTGATGAAGTGACTGAAGAGAATGTTACTAGTGGAAATCCATCAGGTGCAATAGGTGTAGTTTCAAAAGCTTCATTAGGCAATGGAGGTACAGAATATGGAGGATTGACTTTGCTTACAGGGTCTATTAGTGTTGAGATCACAAAGCTGGACAAGGAAAATGAGCTTGTCTCAGGCAAGTTTTCTTTTGTAGCTTATGATGATGATAATGATGCCAATATAAATGTTACCGACGGTGTGTTTACCAATGTAGAATATTAAGCACGTTTACTTAATTTTTCACAAAGGAAATGTTCCTTTGAAAGCCTTCCCATTTGGTTCTTTTTAAGGCTGATCGCTTAAATACTTTATTGAAAGTTTCTTTTGTCATTTCTTCCCATGCTATTTTTTCTAAATCAGCATGGGGAAGAAATGCTTCTTCTTGGTGTGGTTTAGAAAATCGGTTCCACGGACACACATCTTGGCATATATCACAGCCAAAAACCCAGTTTTTCATTTTTCCTTTAAAATCCTCTGGAATGGCATCCTTAAGTTCTATGGTCAGATAAGATATGCATTTGGATCCATCGATTACATTGTCCTGAAGGATGGCATCTGTTGGACAGGCATCTATGCATCGAGTGCATGTGCCACAATAATCCTTAGTAATAGGATTGTCATAGGCTAATGGCAAATCGATGATTAGTTCTGCCAGGAAAAAGAAACTTCCTGAAGTTTTGTTAAGCAATAGGCTATTTTTCCCTTTCCAGCCTAGCCCTGATTTTTGTGCCCACTGCCTTTCCATTACGGGTGCACTGTCTACAAAGACCCTACCGTTTACTTCGCCGATTTCTTCCTTTAAGCACTCTAAAAATACTTTTAGTTTGTCTTTTATCACAAAGTGATAGTCTTCACCATAAGCATACTTGGCGATTTTTAGGTCCTCGGCTGATTCGGGTAGTTTTTGCTGGGGGTAATAATTGTACATAAGGCTGACTACAGATTTAGCCCCCTCTACCAATTTCCGTGGATCCAACCTCTTGTCAAAATGGTTGGCCATATAGGCCATTTTGCCATGGTAATTATTGTTTAGCCATTCTTCTAGTTTTGGAGCATCCTCCTCCAGAAAAGTTGCTTCAGCAATACCGCAGTAATCAAAACCTAGTTTTGACGCTGTATTTTTGACAATTTGGGTATGCTTAGCGAGAATGTTCAAAGACTAATAATTTTGGCATTAACTTTCAAACAGGTTGCCAGACTGACCGCCTAAATTTGGTTTAATTTTAAGATGCGTATAGGCCAGTTCTGTGGCAGTACGTCCTCTACTTGTCCTTTTGAGGTAGCCTTCTTTGATAAGGAAAGGCTCGTATACTTCTTCTATGGTTTCGGCCTCTTCTCCGCAAGCTGTAGCAATGGTGGAAATCCCCACAGGACCTCCTGCAAACTTATTTATTATGGTAAGTAAAATTCTGTTGTCCATTTCATCAAGTCCATTGCTATCTACTTCCAAGGCATTTAGAGCGATTTGAGCAATGTCAAAGGTAATACGTCCGTTGCCTTTGATTTCAGCAAAATCCCTGGTTCTACGTAAAAGGTTATTGGCAATCCTAGGTGTACCTCTGCTTCTTCTGGCAATTTCAAATGCGGCTTCATTGTCCAAGGGCGTGCCTAAAATGGCTGCAGATCTTTTGACGATAGTGCTGAGCAAATTCGCATCGTAATATTCAAGACGCGCATTGATGCCAAAGCGGGCTCGCAAAGGAGAGGTTAGAAGTCCTGACCTGGTAGTTGCCCCTACAAGTGTGAAAGGATTTAAATTTATTTGAACTGTACGGGCATTGGGTCCAGAATCCAGCATGATGTCTATTCGAAAATCTTCCATGGCCGAATACAGGTATTCTTCAACAATGGGATTCAGGCGGTGAATCTCATCGATAAACAATACGTCTCCTTCTTCCAGGTTGGTTAATAATCCTGCGAGATCAGAAGGTTTGTCTAAAACTGGGCCGGAAGTAATTTTTAAGGTTGATTCCAGTTCATTGGCTATAATATGACTTAAGGTGGTTTTACCCAAACCCGGAGGGCCATGAAGTAAGACATGATCCAATGATTCGTTTCTTTTCCTAGCAGCCATCACAAAAATTTTGATGTTTTCCACCGTCTTTTTTTGACCGGTGAAATCATCAAAACTTAATGGTCTTAGTGCTTTTTCTATTTCCTTATCTCCAGTGCTAAAGCTTTCCTGGTCACCTCGCAGATAATCTTCTCTCATATGTACCTTCTATGTCTTACAAATATAGAAAAATCATCGGAGCTTTACAGGTTTTGCTAGGTTTGCAATCTGTCAATAAGCGATGGAAATAGTTAAAAACAATGGGCAATTGAAAAAATAGAATTAACTTTGGGAAAATAAAAACTGGCGTTGTTTTATGCGAAAATCAGCCAAAAAAAATATCATTTACAGCATTTTGTTGCTGTTGGTGGTGTTTATGGTTTACCTATATAGACAGAATAAAGAAACTGTGGCTTCCCCGGCTTCAGATAACCCTAAAATGGTGTTTAGTGGGCAAACAATGGGGACTACCTATAGGGTAGTCTACTTAGATCCGGGAGGGCGAAATTTAAAGAAAGACATTGATTCAATTTTGGTTAATTTTAACCAAGCTCTTTCTACTTATATTTCAGATTCTGAATTAAGCAGATTGAATAAATACGATTCATTGGTTTATGAGTCAATGTATTTTTACCCTGTTTTAAAAGCCAGTAAAGAGGTGTTTACTGCCACAGGTGGTGCTTTTGATCCTACCATAGGCCCCTTGGTCAATGCATGGGGTTTTGGTCCCGGAGGACCTGCCTTGCAAGATAGTTTAGGAGTTAAACAATTGATGGAGCGTGTAGGCTTTGAAAAAATCTCCTTTGATGATAAAGAAGTAAAAAAATCCACTACGGACGTTTATCTTGATTTTAGTGCCATTGCAAAAGGGTATGGCGTAGATGTAATCGCTGAATTTTTGAAAGATAAAGGCATAGTCAACTACTTAGTAGAGATTGGTGGGGAGCTAAAAGGAAATGGTGTAAATGACAAAGGTGAACTGTGGAAAGTAGGAGTATCTCATCCTGATGAAGAAGGTTTGGCCAATGAAATCTACAGTATAGTAGCCCTTGAAAATAAAGGGCTGGCTACTTCAGGAAACTACCGCAACTTTTATATTAAAGACAGTGTAAAATACTCACATACCATCAGTCCATTTACTGGTTACCCGGTAGTGCATCGTTTGTTAAGTGCTACTGTTGTGGCAGATGATTGTATAACGGCTGATGCCTATGCAACCGCCTTTATGGTGTTGGGCATGGATCGCGCTAAGGAAATACAGCAATCTGTGGAAGGTTTAGAGATCTTTCTTATCTTTAATGATGATCAAGGTCAAATGCAATCTTATGTAAGTGATGGCCTTGCACCGTTTTTAACTTCTGTTAGTGCAGAAGAACCCAAATAACCCAACCTAAATATGTTGTCTGTACTTTTATTGTTTTTTGCTGCCTTGGGTGCAGGATTGGTCGCCATACTGGTGCCTGGATGGAACGAGAAAAGTTTTAAACTGGCATTGGTATTTGCAGGAGCTTACCTTTTTGCAATTACTATTCTTCATATTTTCCCTGAACTGTTCGCCAATAAAGAATCCGCCTATTTTATGGGGCTTTATATTTTAATTGGGTTTTTATTGCAGCAGGTTTTAGACTTTATGTCTTCGGGGATTGAGCATGGACATATTCATGACCATAAAGGACATGGTGGTGGAAACACCGTATGGACCTTGATGATAGGTTTGTTTTTGCATGCTTTTTTGGAAGGTACCTTGCTTTCAAAACAACCTATGCTGACTGGGCATCATCATGGAAGTGAAACTCTTTTGATGGGAATGATAATGCATAAGATGCCTGAAGCCTTTGCCCTAGCAGCTGTATTACTGTCTCGTTTAGATAAGCTAAAGACCATTCTGTTGTTGGTTTTATTTGCGCTTGCCTCTCCCTTGGGAATGCTCTCCACTGATTTTCTTTTTGATCGCTCATTGATAGGAAGGGAGACATTGGATATTTTATTTGGCTTGGTTGCAGGAGGGTTTTTACATATATCTACCATTATTGTTTTTGAAAGTTCCCCGCAACATCGTTTTCAATTGCATAAATTATTAATAATACTTTTGGCATCAGTCTTGGCCATTTTGACTGAGTTTATTGTTTAACCCGAAATAGGCAATAGACAATCTATTACGTGCTGAAATCGCTTCAAAATCAGCCACTTCGTTGCTGTTTTCAATTTCACTATAGCGGTGCTATGCTAAAATATCCAAACAGCCTGATTTTCTTGCGATTGCAACACTTCCCGTAAACACGGGACAGGCTTCACCCCTGACAATTGTCAGGGCGGAGAAATCCTATTAATCCGGGTTTAAACATTTAAGGGAAAAAGTAAGCCTTAACCTGACATAGGTAGCCCGTTACTTGTCTCAATCGCCTTTCAACTTAATACTCTAATTTATTGTATTCTATTTCCAGTTATAGCTAAAACCATAAGGGAACGCAGGTGAGGAACACATAAGGTAGGATTGGGGTTGAATTGGATTAAAAAAAAATGCCAGGGTCTTATTCATCATAAAACCCTGGACAAACCCTACATTAAAAAATAACCAACTTCCGCTACGGAATCCAACTTCACTTCTCAACTCACTCCGTTTTCATATTTTTAATAAGATAAATGTACTAAAGAAAAATATACAATACCAATTAATATAAAAGTAAATCATTATATAAGTTTACAAAGATTTTTTAATTGTGTAAAATACAATAATATAAGTGTTAAAAATTACGAAATACAGTTAATTGTATTTCGTCCTAGCAAAAAACCATTTTATTTGACATATGAAGGACAGAATTGCTTATTAAGTGGTTGAAATTAAGCGAATTGAATGTGATTTGATCGTAATTTGTCTTTTTTTTAAAAATAAATAAAATAATTTTTCTCTTTCGATAAGCCTTATTGAATTATATATATTATAAAGTTGATCTCTTCAGCTTGAAATTTATCAATTTCTTACTCCTCGAAGTAATTCCAAATAGTTAGCTTATAATTAGGTGGCGGCTTTTTTTATCCTGCACTCAGAGTCCATTAACCTGCTACGGCGAGCAAACAATTATGCTTATTAGGGTTAATAGCTTGTCGGTAATGTGGGCTTGTATTCAATTAAATTGCTCCAATATTGAATCTTTACGGCCCGCCTTGGGATATTGTGAAATTTCGTGATAAATGACTCTTCATGGATTAATGATTGAAAAGAAACTTTATCCTCCATGGAGTCGTAGTTCCAGCTAACAAAAATACCCGTGTTTTCTCTCCCTAGAAACTGCTCTATACCATTCCAGAAATTGAACTGATTTTTTCGGCTTCCCATATTCAACACATAGGTTTGTGGGTTTCCTTTTAGGTAGAAAGAAAGCGCTGAAGCAGTATGATAAGAGTCTGAAAATACAAATGCATTGTCTATGCCAAGACTGTCTGTAAGGTGATCAATTCTTTTCGCCAGTTGTTCATGACCTAGCAGTCTTTTGATTATCCTTTGTTCTCTTTTCTTAACAGTTTTACTCGATTTAATTCCGGTGTAGTCTGGTAAAATGAATATAAGGGGTAGGGCAATACTGATGTAGATTCCACCATGACTAACAATTTTCCAAAACTTGCCTTGTAAAGTCATCCATCGAGCAAATACTATTGCCAGCCCTGCATAGGAAAAAGTAGGCCAATTAACCATTGCCTCTTTAAAAATACTCAAAGAGGCAAAAATAAGAAAGGCCATCATTCCCGGTAGAACAAGAAAAATGAAAGGGGTACTTATATTTTTAAAGTTGAATTTAAATGTTAGTAGCCATGAGGGTAACAGAAACAATGATACGATTGCCAATTGCCCTTTTACGAATTCTAATAAACTTTTGCTTGCAGCCGTCAGCGAAAATGGTTTTGAGCTAGTTCCTTCTGTGCCGGTCAAGGCCAGCAAATGCAGAAAGGTTTCAAAGTTATTTTGCCAGTTCCAAATTACAATCGGCAAGAATCCCAATGCACTTATCATTACAAATACCAAGAAATTAGCTCTTTGTGTTTTCCACTTTCTTATAAACAGCAGGTATATAATAAGTACAGGAAAGATCAGGACCATCACATACTTCGCTGTAAGCCCCAATACTGTAGCTATTCCTGCATAAATCCAACAAACTCTATTTTCCTCATTAATCCCTCTATAACTAAGATAAATGCTTAAGATCCAAAAGAAGGAGAGGGAGGAGTCTGTCATATGAAAGGTGGAAGCCAGCCACCAAAATGGCATTGCCTGTATGGCTAATGCAGACCAAAAACCAACTTTTTTTGAGTATAAATAGGTGCCAAAGATAAAAGTAACCCAGGCTATTCCTATACCACATAGAATTGCGTTGATGCGGATGGCAAGCTCTGTATTGCCCATCACTGCAGTACTTATAAAGTTAAGCACTGCAACTAAAGCTGGTTTTGAATAATAATGCCAAGCCAAATTCTGGGACCATAACCAGTACTGTGCTTCTTCGGTAAATAAATTTATTTCTGGACGGAGGGTAAATAGTATTTTGGCTAGCGAGAGCCCCAATGTTAACAGGTAAAAATAGAGGGAATATTTTTTTTGGTTGAGGACCATAAAAAATTGACCTGGTTAAATGCTCTTATAATAATACCCGATAATCTAAGGCTAAATATTTATTAACCAATAATTTAACGCGGATTATTTACTAGGGTTTGATAACCCTATTCCTTATTATTAGGGATATGTTGTAATTGCAAGGAAATCAGGCTGTGTTGCAAGTTTGGACTTGTGTTATGATGGTAAACTATCCTACTTTCAGGAAGAGTTGGTATTGAGCACAATTAATCGAAAATTAGGAGAATTCATTAGGTTATAAATTGCCTATTGAATGAATATTCATATAAACGTGAATATTTTACACTATCGGACGCGGTAGCAAATCACCTTTGGCCATTAAGAACTTATACACGGACTATTTACTAGGGCAAAATCATGGATTGGGAATAATCCAAATTTCTGCAACTTGTGAACCTCTTTCTCCTTCGCTGCACGTCCATTGTAGAACAAGATTGCCATCTGAATAGGAGCTGGCAGGAAGTTCAAATTCATACAAAGGCTTAATACCCGTTCTGATATAATCGTGGATTAGATGCCCATCATCAGTGGTCAATTTCATTTTGGCTCGGAACCTTCCGGTATAAGCAATTCTGATTTTGTAGGAAACCTCTGGGTTAAGCTGATCATAATTGATGATCAGGGGCGTGTCATAAAGTGTAGTTACTTGATTCATCCATGCCAATGGAGTAGCAGTGCCTCCGAAACCTACTGCCTGGATTTCATGAACCCACTCTTGGCCCCTTAGTCCAACGCCAAAACTTTCTCTAGGACCATAGAGCCCTCCTGGATCTTGACTCCATTCTATTGGCTTTAATATCCTTTCCCAGCTTTTCCCTTGTCCAAAATTGTCATAAAAACCTCCAGGTCCAGGATTGGTTCGATTCAGTAATTGAGCTATTTTTTCTAATCTCTGCTTCTCCTCGGTTTCTTTCTTGATGTCATTAAGGTTGGCCAAAAGCCATGGCGCATCATTAAGCACCACGTCTAGATTGTCTATGAAGTTCCCCCTTCCAGAAGCCGCTCCATGCGGATTGACAGTCAGTTGTGCGCCAATACTATTATAAAGTGCATCTGCCAATTCCAAACATCTATGTTTTAATTGAGCAATGTAAGGATCAGCCATTTGCTCATTTAAAAAGGCTGTGGCGACTTTTATACTATTCAAGCTTCCCTCTTTTTCTGCCCTGTGGAGCGCATTTTGTGCCTTTTGTTCTTGTTGGGTTTCAAAGAGCAGTTTCTGCTGAATGTATGCGTCATAATAGGCACGGATCAAGCCCATTTGAAACCTGAAATTACTCATTAGTTTGGCATCGGCTCTTTTTTCCATGTCCTGCCATTGTGCCAGCGTTTGAGAAATACTAGTGTTAGAGAGCAATGGACCCTGCAGGTTCTTCTCCTCAGCTAAAAAACCATTGGCTGCTGCATCTGTCCATTCCGGACCAAAGAAAAATCGAGAATAATCCCTAAGTGTTTCTATTACTTCTGTTTCAGGATTCCATTCCTGGTCTGTCCAAATAAATTTGTTTACATCATCATTGGTGCCTTCAGAATAGCTCAAGCTTCCATTGGCATATTGGGCCAGAGAGTTGTGGATGGTTTTTTGATCTATCGGACGAGGATTTATGGATTCCCTTCCTAAGGTCATGGCCATGGCCAAATCCCATTCTGGTATTGGATATTGAGAGCTTAGGTTATGGGTAATGTCCGGATACCTTCGAATAGGAAGTGAGGCGTCTGTTAATTGTCTCAGTTCAGGTAATGGTATTTTAACCCAAGGGCCGAAAACCACACCACCAAACCAATCGTACTTTTGGTTGACGTGATAAAAGAAACGATCAAACCAGGCCTTTGTAGGCTTAAACACCTGAGGGGAAACCCATATTTTGGCGTTCGGGTGAAATCTATGAAGCTTGGTAGCCACTTCTTCTAGCCAATCAAACAATACATCCGGTTCAAGGTCTCCTGGGTCTCCTCCAGGAACAAACAAATGATCCAGCCTTGGAATAGAGGCAAATACATCTTTGCGTTGTGTTAGTTCTATTGTTCTTGTTTGCGGGTCTTCATAGTCATCTTCCATATTTGGAAACCACATCCATACATCCAAGTCCAATTCATCGGCAATTCGCGACTGCTCTCCGATCATGTCTATTGCAGGTATAGTCATGTGACGGGAGGTAAAGTCATCATCCGTTCGTGGAGGCATAATTTCAATACTATTGGAACCAAAGAGTGCCAGCTCTCTAATGTATTGGTCAAAACGATCCACTGTAAAGGCATCATAAGCATTAGTCTTGGGACGATAACCTAGTTGGTGCCCTCTAATGGGAGATTTTGGTGAAGAGGACTTTTCAATGGCTTTGGACAATAAAAGCTGATCTTTAGCCCAATTCATTTTTCTAAGCAGGTGTCCTATTCCAAACAATAAGCCCCTGTCATCTTGCCCTATAATAATGGCGTTCGGGTTGGTTGATGTATTGTCAATAATGACTTTGAACCCTTCATCAGGCATAGGCTGTACTTCATTAAGAAGCTTCCTCCAATTCTTAGGAAGGCTTGGGATATCCTCGAATTGGGTCAAAAGGATGGAAGATTGTGTTCTTTTTGCCTTCGTTTGTATAGGAAATGGTTTTTCTACGCGCTTTGTCAGTTCCTCATGTAGTATGGTGGCATATTTTTGCAATCGCTCACTATTGCCATGAGGGATTATGACAGCATTTGAAAAATCAAGATCTTGGCCATAAGAAAGGCCGTTTATTAAAAAAACAGAAACAATTAAAAGGGTTCGTAGTAGCATCGTTATTTGGGATTATCCCCAAATATACCTTTTTGCTATGCATTTAGGCTATTTTGAAAGTTAGTATCGTCGCCTTACTTCGTAATTTTTTATTGGATTGTGCATGCTGACTTTTAGCATCTGTCCATTTTGATAGTAATATTTGTTTTGATCGCCTTCTATATGGGTGGTGTAAATCCCCTCACCATGAGCCCTAATTTCCGAATATTTTCCCAAGTTTTCGGCCATCATTAATTTTACTCCCTTTGGCTCTTCAAAAAATAGCCGGACAGCACTATGATGGATCGGTTCATTAATGGTGTCTGAGTTTTCATATTTATACCCTTTTGCATCAATTATATACTGATCACCTTCTAACCAAATTTTGGAAACAAAGTCGCCTCTGTTAGTCTTAGAACTTACTATGGAATTAATAAAAATGCCATCAAGGTATTTCACCTTCATATTGTAGTCTACATTTATTGTCCCAAACAGCCAAAAACTCACCTTACTTTCTAGTAAATATAGGGTGGTATCCCCATTTAAGACCTTGTTGGCTTCCATGTCTCCAATTTTAAACCCTGCCAAAGTAATGTCAAAATCGATTTGGTCTTGAGCATTCAAGGCAGATGTAGATAAAAAGAGGAGCATACTGAAACAGCAGGCAATATAAATTCCTGTTCTAGGCATTAGCTATTGGTTAAAATAATGAGCAGATAGTAAGGTATAAAAAAGACTGAATTTGTTCAAGTTCCCATTAAGATATTAGGTGATGGATGTACCTAAATTGTAGTTAAACCCGAAATATGCAATAGACAATCTATTACGTGCTGAAATCGCTTCAAAATCAGCCACTTCGTTGCTGTTTTCAATTTCACCATAGCGGTGCTATGCTAAAATCTCCAAACAGCCTGATTGTCTTGCGATTGCAACACTTCCCGTCAACACGGGACAGGCTTCACCCCTGACTATTGTCAGGACGGAGAAATCCTATTACATAATCCGGGTTAAAAAGCCCAAAGCTATCTTATTAAAAGCTTCTGGGTTTTCTACATTGACTACATGTCCACAAGAAGGAACCACCTCAAGTTTGGCTGACTGATGGGTTTTGACCAGCTTTGCAATGGTGGGTAGAAACATATAATCTTCTTCACCCATAAGGTAAAGTGTGGGAATGTTGGTCTCTTTAATTCTGAAAAAATCCAATAGAGGGTTTACTCTTGAAGTGAGGCTAAACCAGCGAATAAACTCCTTTTGGTATAATTTTTTCGCCTCCTGAACAAATAAATATCTGGAAGCCTTGTGGTTTTTCCTAGGCATAATAATAAAAGCAAACAGCTTGTAAAGTAGAAGGTAAGGGATCACAGATTTCAGCAAAATCCCTAGCCGCATCAATACTTGTCCTCTGATGTTTAGCTTCATAATCGCGCCAGCAAGCACCATACTCGAAACTCTTTCAGGATATCTTTCTGTAATCTCCCTAATGATTATTGTTCCTAATGAGATCCCTACAAAGTGAGATTTTTCAATCTTGAGATGGTTTAATACCTCCATGACCTCATCGGAAATTACTGGGAATGTATATTTTTTTAATTTTTCGTAGACTTTGTCTTTTGATTTTCCATGACCACGTAAGTCCACCAACAAAACGTTGAAGGATTTTTTGAAATCTCGGATCTGTTTAAACCAAATAGCGCTGCTTCCTCCTGCACCATGCACAAAAGTAACCCAAGGGGCTTCAGGTTTTAATAAATATGTGGTATAATGGAGCATGACTTATTTAACACGAAATATCCCTATATGGTTTAATCTCTAATAAGATTCATTATGAGTTCTTGGATAGGTGAAACATTATAGCAAGGATTTCAATTTCCAATTTCTCTAATTTCTTGAAAAAAGCCTGTCCCTGGAAAGTTAGGGACAGGCTTTTGCTTTGATGACATGGTGAGCTGCAACTCAGCGAATTTCCTTGGCGATCAATTTTGCCATGATCTTGTTTCCTCTTTTATTAGGATGAACACCGTCTGCAAAAAGTTTTCCATACTTCTCCATAGGCTGGTGCATGTCTATTAGGCTTGCTCCTGTTTTTTCAGCTGCCTGGCGGATTAGTTGCACCATTTCGTTGACAATAATTTCTTCTGTGATATCAAAATTGGTTTTGAAAACAGGGACAGGAAGGCAGACATATATTTTCCCGTTTTCAGGCATACTTGCCCTAAAAGTCTCTATCATTTCCACATAATTGTCCAGAAATTCATCCTTGTACTTCCAGTTTTGAGGCTTGGAGTCATTGGTACCCAGTTTGATAACCAGAATATCAGGGGCAAAAGATTTAACACCTTCAAACTGAGGCTCATTCCAGTAAGGGTAATCCCCATTTTTTAATAAAGTACGTCCACTAACACCAAAGTTGATGACATGGTACTTTTTACCCAATTTCTCCTGTAATTGAAGTGGGTAACTGTCAGGATGTTCACGGCCTGGTCCTTGGGTGATACTGTTACCCACACAGGCAACTTTAATAGGTGATTGGGCTAAAACTTCCTGCCCTATAAATAACAGCAGGATATAAAATAACTTGTTCATGAATTTTGATTTTGCTTTGAAAGTGGAAATTACATAATTTTTAAATGCTTTGATCCTTTCAATTCTTTAAATTGCCCGTCAGTTGGAATTTTTCAGGTGCAATGAAATTGAATTACTTGGTCTTTTTTGAAAAGTTTAACCTCCTTTCTTTGGATGTGGTAACAGGGGCATGTGCGGGGATGTGTTTTTTCGCTGATTTGATGAAAGTGAATTTGTCCTGGAAAATCTATTTGCTTTTGGCGCTTGCTGTATGGAGCATTTATACTTTTGACCATTTATTGGATGCCAGAAAGGTGAAAGGAAAAGCTTTGTCCCATAGACATAGGTTTCATCAAGACCATTTTACTTTACTATTGGGATTGCTGTTCCTGGCCGTTATCTCTGGCTTTGTGTTGGCCTTATGGTTTTTGCCTTCTTTAAGGATGTTTGGTTCTGGACTAGGTCTTGCCTTTCTCATCGTATTGTCTATGGCAATATTGCGTATTGCAGGAAAAAAAACAGCCGCTGTTAAAGAGTTTTCTACTGCTTTATTTTATGTGGCAGGACTTGTTTTAATTCCCCTATTGAATATAGACCTTTCATTTTCCTCCAATTATTGGATGTTTTTTTTAGGCGCCTATTTTTTATTGGCTTGGTATAATCTGGTATTTCTTTCCTATAGTGATAGTGAGCAAGATTTTGCTGAAGGGCAGGAGTCTATTGTGACCGTCCTTGGTATAGAAAAAACACGGAAATTACTGTGGTCACTTACCATTATTGGTTTGTTTTACCTGGTGGTTCTTTTTCTTATACTGCCTTCTTTTTACCATGTATATACGCTGATTTGGGGTTTAATGCTTTTGATGCACATTTTGAGTTTTGTGGAATTTCCCGGTACCAATAACTTAAAAACCAGAAAGAGACTTGAGTTGGCTTTTACCCTACCTTTGCTGTTATTGTTTTTTTAACCCCAATTTGTGAATAGCTGATCCACTCCCAAAATGAAGACAAAGGACAAATTGAGTACAGTGGATAAATACAGGTTTCTTGCTCCTATTTATGATTACCTTGCCTCTCTTGTATTAGGCAAGGCCTTTCATGAAAGCAAAAAGACATTTTTGGAAATTATTCAGCCGGGAGATACGGTATGGGTAATTGGAGGAGGAACAGGTGCTATCCTGCCTGAAATCTTAAAAAGATGCGGCAAGAATGGAAAAATCATTTACATGGAAGCCTCGAATAAAATGCTTGAAAAGGCAAAAGGTAGGGTTTCATTGGACTGTCAAAGCCGGGTAGAATTTATCTGTTCCGAAGATTTTGGACTTCCCAAGGAGGGGGAAATTGATGTTGTTATCACTCAATTTCTATTGGATGTATTGACAGATCATTCTATTAATTCTTTGTTTCAAAGAGTAAAGCAAAAGGTCTCCCCAAGCACTTCTTGGTTATTTTTGGATTTTTATCCAGTGAAGGACAAGCAATGGCTGATACATTTAATGATCACAAGTTTTAGCCTGTTGGCCAAACATCCGAGAAAAGAACTTCCTGATTATGATAAATTCTTTAAAAACTGGGATTGGGGTGAAAAAAAAGCAGTAAGCTTTGAAAAAGGATTTTATAAGGCCAAGCTTTATCGCTTAGCGCCAAAGGCTATCAAATCAGAAACGATCTCTTTAAAATAATCCCCATTATAAGGACCATAAAAATTCATATCCCTCGCTTCATAGTAATCACCTGAATAATATTTGTCAGGGGTGATGTATCCTATATATCCTCCGTTAAATGTGGTTACAAACAATGAAAGCCCCAATGCATTTGCTTGTTCTTCCCATGCCTTATAAAATACCCCAGAGACTTCACCTGAGGAAGAGATAAACAGGGCGTCGCCTATCCTGATGACATCGAAATAAGCCGGATTATTTCCAATAGCCCAATTAAAAAGCCATGGTCTCAATCGCAAATTGTCACTAATTCTGTAATGTGGTGAGCGGAGCTTTAATGGTAGTTTTGCTGCCAAAACCTGACTGCCCATTACTGCTTCGTCTATAGTATTACTTCTCACAACTGAATCCAGTGAAGAAGCGTATTGCTGAATACTTTTAATGTCATTTCCAGGCGCCTTTGGGCGGTGGCTTCCTACAGCTCCTGCTGCAAAAACAGCAAATTCATGCCTGCTTTCCAAAGCTTCGGATAGGTAATAGGGGTAATCTCCTGAAAGGCCCATAAACTTGCTACTAAGACAGGTGGCGTGTGCACTGTAGGTAGTAAATGAACAAGTGCTACCGTTGTTTTTCTTTAATATTAACTGTCTAATATAAGGATCAATGGGGTCGGAGGCAATCAATCTATTGGATACAAAATTCGCGGCTTCTGACTTTTTGGTGTGTAAGGAAACCGTGTCCATATTGTTCAAGGCCTTAGTGAGGGCACTGAGTGTTCCTTTGGCAATATGCTTGACCAGGGATTCATCCCATCCTCCCATGGCAATCTTCCCTACGGGACCAGGAATGGTTCCTCCCATACCACTGTGCGTATGGGTAGCTGTAAAATAAATATGGTCTAGAGGAAGTTTTTGCTCCTTTATTGCTGACCGCAAAGCTTGTGCTAATTGAGGATGAACAATCAACAATTCATAATTAAGGAAAGCTACCTTAAACTTGTTATTGCCTACAATGATGGCTTTTACATAACTGCTGTCCTCAACAAATTCATAGGGACCTCGTGGCCTATAGGCAACAAGGTTTGCAGGTGTATCAGGAGTAAAATTGGCCTTGGCCCATCCTCCTAAAACGTATCCATTATCAGTCCCCTCAAAAGCCAGGTTTTCTAGCGATTGAAGGGTTTGTTTATAGTATGTCGTTTCTTTATAGGGTGTCCAATCAACAGTGGTGATGGTCAATAATGTCAGTGCTAACAAAAAAATGAAGCAGCCAATAACGATTTTTAATAGGACTTTCATTTTTTTGAAAATTAAATGGACATATTAACCCTCATAAGTGAAGGTACCATGTTGGCTATTGACGGTAACTTTTTTGCCTTGATGATCTGTAACGCGGCCTATAACTTTTGCTTCTACGCCAAAATTGGCTGCTATCGCGATGACTTGATCGGCCCATTTTTCGTCCAGATAGACTTCCATTCTGTGGCCCATATTGAAAACCTTGTACATCTCTTTCCAGTCAGTACCGCTTTCTTCCTGTATGATTTTAAAGAGAGGTGGGGTTTCAAAAAGGTTGTCTTTGATGACGTGCAAATTGTCAATAAAATGAAGCACTTTGGTTTGTGCTCCTCCACTGCAATGTACCAAACCGTGTATTGCAGCTCTATTTTCTTTCAATAAGGCTGCCATGATAGGAGCATAGGTTCTGGTAGGTGAAAGGACCAATTTACCCATGTCTAAGGGAGTGCCAGGCGCCGGACTGGTTAAGTCATAGCTCCCAGAGTATACCAAATCTTCAGGAACGGAAGGATCAAAACTTTCAGGGTAAGCAGATTTTATATTTTTCCCGAAGACATCATGTCTGGCAGAAGTAAGCCCATTGCTTCCCATTCCTCCATTGTATTCGGATTCATAAGTCGCTTGACCAAATGAAGTCATACCTACGACTACATCTCCTGCTTTTATGTTGTCATTGGAAATGACTTCGTTTCTTTTCATTCTGCAAGTGACCGTACTGTCCACGATGATGGTACGTACCAAATCTCCTACATCAGCTGTTTCCCCTCCAGTAAGCACTGCATTGACGCCATGATCTCTCAGCATCTGTAGCACTTCTTCTGTGCCATTGATGATGGCAGCGATCACTTCTCCTGGGATAAGGTTTTTGTTTCTTCCTATGGTGGAGGAAACCAATATATTATTGACTGCGCCCACACATAGTAGGTCGTCTATATTCATGATTATTGCATCCTGGGCAATTCCTTTCCAGACACTTAGGTCACCTGTAGCCTTCCAATAAAGGTAAGCTAGAGAGGACTTTGTTCCTGCACCATCTGCATGCATGATGTTGCAATAGTCAGGGTCATTTCCTAATACATCTTCTACTATTTTGCAGAAGGCTTTAGGAAATAGGCCTTTGTCTAGGTTGGAAATTGCTTGGTGTACGTCTTCTTTCGAGGCAGAAACACCCCGCTGCATGTACCTATCGTTCATAAAATCAGATTTGGAAAAAACAGATAAGGGTCAAAGGTAAGCATTTTAGTCCGTGATTTCTATAACCTTAAACTCTGTTCTTCTGTTGACTTGGTGCTCTTCCTCAGTTTGAGCATTTTCGATAATCAACTGTCTTTCACCATAGCCCTTGGCTTCCAGCCTGTCTGCATCAATTCCTTGGGACACAATATAAGCCACAGCAGATTCTGCTCTTCTTTGTGAAAGATCGTCATTGTAAGCATCTGTAGCCCTTACATCTGTATGGCTACTCAACTCAATGCGTATTCCAGGATTGTCTTTCAGGATTTTGACTAGCTTGTCAAGTTCAACTGCAGCGTCAGGCCTAATATCAGCCTTATCTAAATCATAATAGATGTTTTCAAGCACTATGGCACGCTCTAGTATCAACTGGTCAAGTACAATGGTAGTGTCCAGAGTAATATTGGTCACATCCTGTATCAGGTCTTCTTCAGCTGGGGTTTTGCCAATAGTGCTGTAAGGAACACTTTTGGTGAAGTAACCACTTTTGGAAGCGATCATTGAATATTTTTTCTCAGGTTCAAGTGGGAATCGCAAGCGTCCACTTTGACTTGTAAGGTTGCCGTCTATGGTTTGGTTGTTGTCATCATAAAGCATTACACGGACCTGTGGAAGAATTTGCTCTTCACCATTTTCAGCAATTGTTTTGGTAACTACATTTAACAATACATTGACCACTTTTGGAGCTGGAGTCATGTCCTTGAAATAATAGATGTCATCATCTCCTTTACCTCCCTCGCGGTTGGAAGTGATGAAGCCTTCTTCAGGGTACTTGGTGAAGAAAATCCCAAAATCATCTGCAATGGAATTAAAGTTAGGTCCTAGATTTATAACCTTGTTGGTGTCTTCTACTTCCTTAAAAACAAAAAGGTCTAGCTTACCAAATCCGGGATGACCGTCTGAGGCAAAGTAAAACTCTCCATTTGCCAATAACCTAGGAAACATCTCATTTCCAGGCGTATTGATTTCAGGGCCTAGGTTTACACCTTTACCAAAATTCCCACTTGCCATTTTAGTGGCTTTGTAAAGGTCTGTTCCTCCATAGCCTCCAGGCCTGTTTGAGGCAAAATAAAGGGTTTCACCATCAGGGCTAAATGATGGGGTGGAATTCCAATATTCTGGTTCCCCATTAACGCCCATATAGGCGGGCTCAGTAAATCCACTACCATTGAATGTGGAACTAAATAAGCTAACATCAGGAAGGTCTTTTCTACTGGCACTGTTGCCTCGTGCATAGACGATCATGTTGCCGTCAGGGCTTATGGCAATGGCTCCTTGGTTAAGGCCTGATTCATTTCGGAATTCGTTAAGGGTTTGTACGCCCTGCACATCTACGTTGATCCCTTCCGCTCTTGTTTTAAATAATCGGGTGTATCCCTGGCCTGTGCCTGCATACATGCCTCCAGCCCCACGTGAGCTAGTAAAGAAAAGTTGGTTCTCACTTACTATCGGGGCGTAATCTATACCCGTAGAGTTAAGCAATTCATAATTTTCCAATTCATGATTGGGCCAGATAGGGGTTATTTCTGCTATAGCATCAATGTTTTGAATTTCCTTTGTGGCCAAGGCGATTTTTTCATCGTCCATTGTAAGCTTTTTGGCAGCTTCAAAAGCTTCCTTTGCCGCTTCATATTCTCCTTTGCCTTTTAGGCTTCTCCCTTTGTGAAGTTGACTTTCAAAGCTGGCATTTTCAGCATTCACTTTATCATAATAAGCAGCCGCTTTTTCTATTCTATTTGAGAGTCTATAGCTTTCTGCAATATAAAAATTTGCCTCGTTGTTTGCCGAATCATTTTCTAATAACTTAGAATAAGAGGCGATTGCCAACTGATATTCTCCTGAGTTAAATTGGGTTTGGGCCTTCTGTAGCAGACTGGTACAAGAGGCCTGCAATACAAGCAATAAAACAGGAAGTAAACAGCGGCTTATTGGAAAGGTAGACTTTATGTTTCTCATACTATTTTTTCTCTCGCAGCATTAATTAGCAAAATATTTTTTTAGCCAACTTTTGTTGGCTTCAATTAGCCATTGGTCATTCAAATCTGCAATCTTACTTACACTAGGATTAAACATTTTGCTGTTGGACTGTAAAGAACCCTCAACGACATGTTTTTTGATGTCGGGCAAAAATGCCACCCTGACATTTTCACCCTCTAGGTAAGCAACTTTTCCACTGTCCAGTAAATTTATATTCAATTTAACCTCTATCTCTCGCATAATTCTTACTGAACTATCAATAGAGCAACCACTGGCCCCCAACTGGCTTTCGTCAACACTAAGAATAATAAATTGGTCAAATTTCAGGTCAAAAGAACTAGGCATTTGAGCACCATGAGTGTTCCACTGATTACAAAAGGCAACCAGTTTTGATATAATCCAGGTTTTTTCTTGCTCATCAAATGGGCGATCTGCCTGATATACCCAAATTCTCGCATCTTTTGGCATTTCATCAAATGGTACGTACATGATTGACTCTTTTTAAATATATGTCTTCTACAAATTTACAAAATATTGACAGGCTTAACCTGGCATTTATATTTAAACGAAGATAGATTTATTATGATACAATTTTTTTTAAGTTCCCCTAAAAAAATATGAAAACCAAAACTGTCGCTTATAATCAGCCCTTTAAAATCAACTTTAGGTCTATAACTGCTGGTCCTTAGCAATCAATTCTGCCAAATCAAGAACATTTACCTCTGTTTCTTTTTCCTTGTTTTTTACACCATCCGTCATCATCGTTAGGCAAAAGGGACAACCTACGGCTATGGTTTTTGCACCAGTTTGCAATGCTTCTTCTGTCCGCTCCACATTGATGTCTTTTTTTCCAGCTTCAGGTTCTTTGAACATTTGCGCTCCGCCGGCACCACAGCAAAGACCCTTGGACTTGCATCGCTTCATCTCTACCAATTCCATATCCAGTGCTTTGATCACTGCCCTAGGCGCTTCATATACATCGTTAGCCCTTCCAAGGAAGCAACTGTCGTGGAAAGTGATTTTTTTACCTTTAAATTCACCACCGTCCTTCATGACGATCTTGCCTTCATTGATCAACTCCTGCAAGTATTGAGAGTGATGAACCACCTCATAATTGCCCCCTAAAGCCGGGTATTCATTTTTGATGGTGTTGAAGCAGTGGGGACAGGCTGTTACTATGCGTTTTACCTGGTAACCGTCCAATACCTGGATATTGCTCATGGCCTGCATTTGGTACAGGAATTCATTTCCAGCTCTTCTGGCAGGATCTCCGGTACAAGTTTCTTCATCTCCGAGTACGGCAAAGTTCACACCCACTTTATTAAGGATTTTGACAAATGCCAAGGTTACTGCCTTGTATCGGTCATCGAAAGAGCCTGCACAACCTACCCAAAATAGGATCTCAGGCGCTTCTCCAGCTGCCATTTTTTGGGCCATTGTAGGGGCTTTATAGCTATCACTCATAATATAGAATTTTTACTTTTTTTCTTTGTTTAAATCGGCTGCCCAGTTAAATCTATCCGTTGGAGGAAATTTCCAAGGGGCAAAACTGGTCTCAATATTTTGGAACATAGCATTCCATTGTGCGGGACTGCCACTTTCTTCCATGGCCGTATACCTTCTCAATTCAATAATAATGGCCAAAGGGTCAATATTGACAGGACAGGCTTCCACACAAGCATTGCAATTGGTACAGGCGTTAATTTCTTCCTGAGTAATGAAATCTCCTAAAAGTGACTTGCCATCGTCGAGTCCTTTTTTGCCAGCGAATAGATTTTTACTCACCTCTTCGGCCCGGTCTCTAGTGTCCATCATAATTTTTCGTGGAGATAATTTCTTTCCTGTAAGGTTTGCAGGGCATTCGGCCGTACAACGGCCACATTCGGTGCAAGAAAAGGCATTCATCAGATTGATCCAAGACAAATCATTGATATCCTTTGCGCCAAATCTACCAACTTCAGCAGTTTCAGTCCCTTGTTGATCAGTAGGCATTCCCAGCATCATCTTTACCTCATGGGTAACGGCTTCCATATTGGGGATTTTTCCTTTGGGTTCCAGATTGGAATACCAGGTGTTTGGAAAGGCCAGGAAAATGTGGAGGTGTTTGGAATAAGTGACATAAACAGCGAAGCCTAATATGCCAATGATGTGAAACCACCAGGCAAATCTTTCAATAAAAACCAGCGTGCCAACTTCAAGGCCTTCAAAAAGCCCTTGGATGCTTCCACTAATCCAAAGACCGCCGAGTGGGATATATCCACCGACACCCTTATATGCGAGGATTTGGTCGGTAGCATTCATGGTGAAAATCGCTACCATCAATATGATTTCAATTACCAAAATCAGGTTGGCATCTAATTTTGGCCATCCTTTCAACTCTTTCATGTTGAGTCTTGGTACCTTGGTGATGTTTCTACGGATAAGGAATACCACACAAGAAACAAGAACTCCCAAAGCCAAAAACTCGAAAAAATTCATGGCTACTGAATAAAAACCTGCCAGAAAAGGGGCAAAAACCCTGTGTGTACCAGCAATCCCATCTATTATGAATTCTAGAACTTCGAGGTTGATGATAATAAAGGACACGTAAATTACCAGGTGAAGTAAGGCTGGAATTAGATTTTTGAACATCTTCTTTTGTCCCAAGGCTACCAGTAACATGGTTTTCCAACGTTCTTCCGGTTTGTCATTCCTTTTTAAGGGTTTTCCCAATTGGATGGTTTTTCGGATAAAGTTTATCCTCTTGTACAGAATATACCCTGCTGTTCCTAAAACCAATAAAAAAAGGATTTGTGGTAAGCTACTCATATTGAATGTGTTATTATTTATCCTCGATTTTTTTATTAAAATTGCTTGTACAAAAGTAACAAATAGCTACCTTTGCATCACTTTCAGCGGTGATGTAGCTCAGTTGGTAGAGCATCGGACTGAAAATCCGTGAGTCGGTGGTTCGAGCCCACTCATCACCACAAGCCCTGGTTTTGCCAGGGCTTTTTTTATGTCTTTTATTTTTAGCGAATGATTTCCGGTATTTTGCATGCTTTGATTTTTTCTATTCTTTGAATAGGCAAATTAATAAATAGTCAGGAGGCAAACTATATATTTTATTTTTAAACAGGGATTATGCAATGGGATATTAAACCCGAAATAGGCAATAGACAATCTATTACGTGCTGAAATCGCTTCAAAATCAGCCACTTCGTTGCTGTTTTCAATTTCACCATAGCGGTGCTATGTTAAAATCTCCAAACAGCCTGATTTTCTTGCGATTGCAACACTTCCCGTAAACACGGGACAGGCTTCACCCCTGACCATTGTCAGGACGGAGAAATCCTATTACATAATCCGGGTTAAATAAATAGGACCATGGCCTAATTTAAAGTAAACCTGAGAATAAGCCGCTTGTTCCAGTTAATTGGTGATAAATTGGTAATTATCTCTATTATTTAAAAAAGTTTTTGTCCAAAAGTGTAACCTTTTTGTTTCCCGATCATCATCTTACTACATGAAGTCCTTTTTTGAATCACAGATTTGGCCCTTGAAGAACAGGCTTTACCGGTTCGCCATACTTTGGCTGAAGGACAGGGATAAAGCGCAAGATGCGGTGCAGGAAACAATGACCAAAGGATTTATGCAACAGGAATACCTCTCTTCTATTAACAATCCTACGGGATGGTTGGTGAAGACCTTGAAAAATGAGGCACTGCAGCAGATTCGTGAGGCAGGAAAATGGGAAACACTGGAGGAAGTTGGGGAAATGGCAATGGAAGTTGTACCCGAAGTAGATACCAGTCAGCAAGCTAAAATGGTGTTCAGGTTTATGAATAAACTTCCTGAGAAACAAAAGGAAATTTTCTTCCTACGGGAAGTAGAAGGGCTTACACACAAAGAAATGGCCGATTATCTGGGTCTTAACGAAGGACAGGTAAAGGTGGAATTGCACCGGGCCAGAAAAAAGTTGAAATCATTTCTTGAAAATTATGGAAAGCAAGAATAAGGAATTGTGGAAAAAATACTGGGAGGGTGAGACAAGCCTGGAAGAGGAAAAGACCCTCTTTGCAGAAGTCGAAGAGGACAAGGCGGATAGTAAAATTGCCGAGTTCTTTTCAGGGATACAAATGATTCGCTCAGAGAAGCCATCAGGTATTCAATTGCCTTTGCCCAAGCAACGTTTTCCTTGGCAAAAATTGGCGGCCGTAATGCTGGTTCTTCTTACTGTTACCGCCTGTTGGTGGGGCTATAAGGAATATGAGCAACAGCAGCAGGCAGAGGCCTATCAACAAGTGGTGGAAGCCATGGGTAAAATAAAGCTAAACCTAAAGAAGGGAACCAGTCAACTGGAAAGTATGGAAAAGATCAAATACCTCAATTCAGGTATGGATTGGTATGACAACAATAAAAACAATTAGCGATGAAAAAGATATTATTACTGGTCTTGTGCTTATTGCCTTGGTTGGCAGAGGCTCAAACGGAAGTCATAGAGCAGTTTTATGAGAAATACAGGCAGGATGATCGCTTTTCCAGGGTTTACATCAGCCCCAAACTGATGCAAATGGCAGGGGGTTTCCTAAGTTCCAATGCGGAGGAGAAGGATGAAGATGCCGAAAACCTGATGGAGCTGATCACCAAAATCAAAGGCATTAGAATTCTATCTGCGGAGAAAATTGGTGGTTTGGCCTTGTTCAATGAAGCTATGGGAGACTTGAAAAAGAACCTTTATGAGGAACTCATGGACGTGAGGGACAAAGAAAGTTCATTGAAATTTATGGTTAGGGAAGAAGGAGGCAGGATCAAGGAATTGCTTATGGTTTCGGGATCTACCAGTGAATTTACCTTTATGAGTATGCAGGGGGATTTCACCTATCAAGACCTCAATATGCTTTCTGAAAACACCAGTTTGCCCGGAATGGAAGAGTATGGCCGAGCTAAAAAAAATAAATAACCAATTAGTATTTAAAGATTTTACCATGAAAAATTCAATTATTGTAATCGCATTGACTCTTCTTTTTAGCCTTCCTTCAGTACTTCATGCCCAAAGCAAAAGTGTGGATCAGCTTTATCAACAATACAAGGGCGAGGAAAATTTCTTTCACTTAGACCTTGCTGGAAACTTCCTGGACTTTGCCAAAGGATGGAACCTAGAAATCGAAGAAGCCAATCTCGATGCCATTACCGAAAGCATAGAAAGGGTTAAGTTTTTTAAGTTGCCTGTGGGAGGTTCACGTGCTAAAGCAGATTTTCACAAGCTAAGCAAAGGTTTGAACAAAGAGCGTTATGAATTGATGATGGATGCCACTGACAAAGACAGCGGACTTGCCATTTATTCCAAAGGAAAAGAGGCTGTTGAAGGGCTGGTGCTGATGATTAGGTCCGATAATGACAGAGAATTTATGGTGATCGAACTGGAAGGTCGCTTTGACCAGAAAACATTGGCAACCATAGGCAAGGGGATTTGATTTTCCTGCCGTGCGGAATAATTTAGGCTAAAGTGGAGCTATAAAATTCAGCTCTGATGGTGTTTTACCACTAGCCTTTCAAGGAGTTTGTCCCTTAATTGCAGCCATTTTCCAAGCCTAAAAATATAACAACACGAAAGGATATCCTTACTTTGTTTTATTGAATCTGTTTATAGTTATAAAATTAATTTATAATCTATAGTTTTGGCATAGTTTTTTCTTGAATAGTAACTCGGATTTAACTAAACTACTATGATTATGAAAACGATTAATTATTTTCTATTTATCGGGGCTGTATCCATGGCAATAGCTTGTGGACCTGGAACCAATGATTCCGGGGAAAATGCTACCAATAGGACAGAGGTAAAAGAAAACCAACAGGAGACTATTCAAAGTGAAACCAAGATGGCTGACAAGTCAGCAAATGCAGTGCTGTCAGCGGCAAATGGAAGTGAGGTTTCAGGAATGGCTACCTTTACTCAAACGGCAGAGGGAAAGGTTAAATTGGTATTGTCAGTGAACAATTTGACACCAGGAACGCATGCAGTCCACCTTCATGAGAATGGAGATTGCAGTGCCGAAGACGCCAGTTCTGCAGGAGGCCATTGGAACCCAACTGAAGATGCGCACGGTAAGAGAGGTGAAAATGATTTCCATGCCGGTGATATAGATAATTTGACTGTAGGTGAAGATGGTATTGGATCGCTTGTTATGGTGGTTGATGGATGGTCTATCGGTGATGGACAGGATTCTGATATCCTCAATAAGGCGGTTATTATTCATGCTGATGCCGATGATTTTACTTCACAGCCTTCCGGTGCAGCCGGTTCAAGAGTGGCCTGTGGTGTAATACAGGAAAAAGTATAATCAATAGCTGCTGAAACAAATGCTCATCTTGTGAGTTTTGTGTATGGGATGAGTGTGAGATTTAACCCGGATTATGTAATAGGTTGTCTATTGCATATTTCGGGTTTAAATTACCTAGAACAGCATCGAATTCCCTTTTCCTTATTAAAGTCTTTACTAGCCTATAGGTGCAAAATATAAAGGAATAGGACTGATACATTCAAAGCCCAATGCGTCAAACCATTGGGCTTTTTGATGAATTGGGTTCAAGCTTATGTTAATAATTTTGGATAATGCCAATAATGGTTTTAAATAAAGTACCTTTGTAACAGTAGTATTGATCTGAAGTTATTAAATATCCCTTCGCACTATCTCAGCGAATTGCTGATGCTTACTTTTTTATAAATCTTTATTTCAATTGTTTAAACTCCGTAGCCAACTTAATGCCTGGGTGCTGGAAATTACCTATTAAAAGTAATTTTAATCTTGCGTTTTGCACCCGTCATTACCTTGCATTGCGCCACAAAGCAAAAAATATGGCTTTATTAGAAATGGGCGTAATTGGTACCTCGAAAAAAGAAGACGAAAGACGGGTTCCTATTCATCCTGCACATTTAACAAGACTTCCAGAACCTATTCGGAAGCAACTTATTTTTGAAAAAGGTTATGGCCTGCCTTTCAATATAGCCGACGAAGAGATCAGTGAGCTGACCGGTGGAATCGCAAGTCGAAGTGAAATCCTGACGGATATTGGGGCGGCTATCATTGCCAAACCTATCCTTTCAGATCTGGAAGAACTTAAAGAGGGCGGCTTGCTTTGGGGTTATCCTCATTGCGCCCAACAAGATCATATTACCCAAATCGCAATCGACAAGAAATTGACCTTGATTGCTTTCGAAGACATGTATGTTTGGAGTCCTAGCGGGCAAATTGGAAGACATACCTTCTATAAAAACAATGAAATGGCAGGCTATTGTGCCGTTATTCATGCCCTACAATTAAAAGGGATAGATGGACATTATGGAAATCAAAGAAAAGTTATCATCTTTAGTTTTGGAGCCGTAAGCAGAGGGGCAATTTATGCCTTGAAAGCACATGGTTTTAGGGACATTACCATTTGTATTCAGCGACCAGATCACGAAGTAAGAGAAGAGGTATTGGATGTGCATTATGCCAGACTTCGAAAGGGGAATAAAAATGAGCCCAGGCTGATTGTGGTAGAACACGATGGTACGGAAAGGCCGTTATTGGAATTAATCAATGAATCTGAGATTATCATTAATGGAACCTACCAGGATACAGATGATCCCATCAATTATGTCATGGAAAATGAGAAGTCAATGTTAAAACCTGGTTCACTGTTTATCGATGTGAGCTGTGATGAAGGGATGGGCTTTTATTTTGCCAAACCAACTACTTTTAAAAATCCATTGATAGCCATTGATGCTATTGATTACTATGGGGTAGACCATACCCCAAGTTATTTTTGGGAAAGTGCTTCCAGATCCATATCGGCAGCGATGATCGTGCATTTGCCTTTTGTGATCTCTGGCCGTGAAAGTTGGAAAGATAGCCAGACGATTAGTAATGCGATAAATATAGACAAAGGCGTGATTGTAAAAGACACTATCCTTAGGTTTCAGAACCGCAATGCAAAATATCCACATCCCATAAATCCGGTACTCAACTAATCCGGACTGGGGTGATTTTAATTTTATAAATAAGAATCAGTAATGGATTTTTTCAGGATAATCCAAAGCACAACGTAAAATATGACTGAAGCAATAAAAATAAACAAGCCGGAACCGATTACTTCCGCGAAACCAAAAGTTGTCTTTGATGGCACCACAGACATAAAGCTTTCTATAGAAGCATTAGAGGCCGGTAAGCAAGTGTTGATTACGGCTTTTTATAGCAACGGCTTGTTGCTTATGAAAGAATTGAAAGCTCATTTACAAAAAAAGTTTTCTAACACGACTTTTCAAGAGCAACGTGAATTTCGGGCAGCTTACCACAAGCTTTCCAACCTTGTATTGATAGAAATTGCAGGGAACAAACTGGCACTTAAGAAGGCCCCTTTTATCGGTTGGTTGGAAGAGTTGTATCCGGAAAAAAGTGATTTCTTGCTGACTTTTCCTCAAGTACAGGGACTAAACAGTTCTTGGGAATGGTACAAAAATGGGATTTCCATTCCTGTGCTAAGGAATAAATTACACCCTTATTACGGCACCTATTTCCCAACCCGATTTGATCATTTGGCGCAGTTTGATCAGTGGCTAAAACGCTATACTGGCCCGAAAAAAACGGCCATAGACATTGGCGTGGGTAGTGGTATTCTCGCTTTACAAATGGTGCAGTACGGCTTCCAAAAGGTTTTTGGAACAGACAGCAATCCCAACGCGATCGTGGGGTTAAAAGCCTATATGGGAGATACTAAATTGTCCCGAAAGATAGAGTTGGATCTGGGACATCTTTTTGGAAAGTGGGAAAAGCAGACCGAACTGATTGTGTTTAATCCTCCTTGGCTGCCAGCATCCAATGCTGTGGAAAACTTGGATACAGGCATCTATTACAATGAGAAGCTGTTCCCTGAGTTTTTTGCAGAGGCAAAGAAACGCTTGTTGCCCGATGGCAAACTGCTGCTTTTGTTCTCTAATCTGGCTCAAATTACAGAGCTGACCAAAGAACATCCAATAGAAAAAGAACTGGCTGAAGGCGGTCGTTTTCAATTGGCAAGATGCTTTAAAAAATCTGTAAAGCCAGCCTCAAAGAAAACCAAGCGAGACCAGAACTGGCGTGCTGAAGAAGTGGTAGAACTTTGGGAGCTGACGCATAAGAAAGCATAGGTCTGTTACTGAACAGGGCTGTTTCTAAAATACAGTATATAGCAATCCTTATTTCTCCGATTAAATTAATCCCAAGATGAAAGCATGGACCCATTTGCTTTGATTTATGGATAAATCCTTATATAATATTTATCTTGGTTAATTCTTTTTGAATTAATCGAGATAAACTATGGAACATAAAATCAAGTCAATTCGGCCGTTTATTGGCGCCAAAGATTATAAGCTTTCCCGTCAATTTTATACCGATCTGGGCTTTGCCGAAATCGTCCTTTCCAGCAAAATGTCCTACTTCAAATCCGATGCCTTTGGCTTCTACCTGCAGGATGCCTATGTCAAAGACTGGGTAGACAATACCATGGTCTTTATGGAAGTGGAGGATCTGGCCAAGCATTTGGAAAAATTAAAAGCCCTCAACCTCCCCCAAAAGTACAGCGGCGTCCGCCTATCCGAAATCGTCACAAACGACTGGGGAAACGAATACTTCCTACACGATCCTTCTGGGATTTTATGGCATATTGGGGAGTTTTTGGGGTAGGGGACGATAGCCTTAATGTCATTGGAAGGAAGGTGGGCAATTGGAATTCGACGCCATAATCAATTTTCCCCGGCCCTATTTTATTACTTATTTTAACCCTAGAAAAGGGCTTCTCTGAGAGTGGATTATAAACTCTTTTTTTATATTGAAATGAGGTATAGGTTAGTCGAAAATATTAACTTGGTAACATTATTTTAAATGGTTAGGTGAAAATTGTATAAAATGCCTGACCTATAGGTTGTAACGAGATTTGGTCTTTGGTTAACCTGAGAAATTAATATTTCGGTTAATTATTGGATTTCAATTTCAAGTGGACGAAATGAAACGAATGAATAAAAAGAAAAAGGAATTTAAATTTATAGATTTATTCGCTGGAATTGGGGGCTTCCATATAGCCATGCATGAGAATGGTGGAAAATGTGTTTTCGCCTCCGAAATTGATAAATTTGCTCGACAAACATATGAGGCAAATTTTAAAAATATTTCCCCTGAGCTATTCGAAAATGGTAATTTTAATGTAGACATTACTGATCCTCAATTAGATTATAATTCTATTCCAGATTTTGATGTTTTATGTGCAGGGTTTCCATGTCAGGCATTTTCAATTGCAGGTTATAGAAAAGGTTTTGAAGATGAGAAAGGAAGAGGGAATCTTTTCTTCAATATTTTTCATGTTTTAGATAAAAAAAGACCTCAGGCCTTTATTTTAGAAAATGTTAAAAATCTTAAAACCCACGATAGTGGTAGAACTTACCAAGTAATATGTAGTCACCTTACATCACTTGGTTATGGAATAAAATGTAGCGTTCTAAATTCGAAAGATTATGGACTTCACCAAAACAGAGAAAGAATATTTATAATTGGGATAAAAAACTGTTGGAAGGGGGAGAGAATACCCTTGCCAACCGATTCAAAAATATTAAAGTTTGACCAAATCGAAAGTAGTTTAAATAAGCAGAATTATTCAAAAATTCTTGATTTTAATTTTTCGGAAATAAGTAAAAAAAATATTTATTCTTTTTCTGAAATTAAAAATATAAATAAAAAATGGATTCCTGTTTTAATCAATGGAGAGAGGATTAATTATCTAAACCCTCCGAAAAAAATTCAAAAATATTTTCAAAAATTTGAAGATCGAAATGATTGGAGTAATTTTATTTATAATGGAAAGGAGGGACATTTTAGAAGAGCTGTTAATTATATTAATGGCAAAATTAGAGGCGAGACTAATATGTTTAATTGGGATCAATGGGGAGAAGATACTTGGACTGATGATGGATACAATAATATATATCAATGGAGGAGAAAATATGTTCGGCGTAATACAAGTGGTGTAGCCCCTACATTAACTGCGAATATGGGAACGGGAGGGCATAATGTTCCATTAATTGTCTGCGGTGAATTAGAGAATGGAGATAAATTAATTCGAAAACTAACCCCGGAAGAGTGTTTTGCAATCCAAGGTTTTAATCAAGATGTAATAAATAATATATCTAAGGTACCTATAACAAATGGTCAGAAATACAAACAAGCAGGAAATTCAGTTCCAGTAAATGTTGTAAAACTGATAACTAGTAAATTAATTTCTTTAATATGAGGGAGAAAAAGTGCTTTTATGTAAAATTAAGTTGTCCTAGTTCTGATGATGGTGATAAATTTCTTTTATTATTTCAAAATATTATAAAATATCAGGAATTCGAAAGTGATCTTGATAATATTCCAAATAACCTAGAAAAAGCTAATGATGGGGATATTATTTTTGTACAAATTGGAGGAGATTTTGCAAATAAAAGGAAATATTTTAAATCTTACCCAAGTTTCATCAATTATGAAAATGGATTACAATGTGTAGGGGAGATCATAAAAGTAAATCAAAACGAAAAAGTAGTTTCTGTTAAATTAATTGGCTTAAAGAAAGTAATTACTAAAGAGGATCTATATTTTTTTCCTCAATTTATCAATAATTTGGGACCTTCTACAAAGGGGACTCCGAACCAAGCAGGGCTTTATGAATTAGATAGGAAAACAGGCTTTAGCCTAATAGAGTATTTATATGAAACTAAAGTTTTAGATTCAAAATTTACATTGTTTGAGAAACTGGAAGTTAGAAATGAACTTTTCCCTAATGCATTATTCGAATTTGAAAAATTTTCAGAAAAAAATCTTAATAAAAAATTATTTCAAAATTTATTAAGTAGTGGCAATCCCGAAGAGAATTTTTCTGAAAATATAATTATAAAAGAATTCATAGATTGGTTTAACCGAACGGAAAATTTTAAAGAATCTTATAAGGGTATTGTTAATAAGGAAAATTTAAAATTTTGGAACGAAATTTATTTTAAAAATGAAATTTTTAAAATCCGAAGTGAAGATGCCGACCTGTCTTTCGATAGAATAAAAAAAATTATTAATAATAATGATAATAATGATTGGAATGAATTTAACCTATCTTGTAGCAAAGGTGCACCAAAGGCAGTATTAGGTGAAAAAAATTATCTTAAATTTTTAAAAGAATATCTTAAAAATAACTCACATAAATTTTCTTCTAAACTTAGTGAGTTTGATATCAAAGAATTTGTATTTACTCTAAAAGAAGTTGGTTTCATTTATGAAAGTCAAATTATAACAAGGTTCATTGCCTCTCTCCTTACCAAACCATTTGTTATTCTTACAGGTCTTTCGGGATCAGGAAAAACAAAGTTAGCACAAGCTTTTGTGGAATGGATATGTCAAGACGAGGAACAATACTGCATTATTCCTGTAGGTGCCGACTGGACGAATAGGGAGCCTTTATTGGGCTACCCGAATGCACTGGAGCCTGATAAGTACGTTAAGCCTGATAGTGGCGTGTTGGATTTAATCATTCGGGCTAATTCTTCTCCCGAACTTCCCCATTTTCTTATCCTTGATGAGATGAACCTAAGTCATGTGGAACGGTATTTCGCTGATTTTCTTAGTGTGATGGAATCGAAAAAAGAAATTCCATTGTATGATGATAAATATAAAGTAGAAAATGGTGTGCCATCAAAATTAAAATTACCAGAAAACCTTTTTATAATTGGGACAGTGAATATTGATGAAACCACCAATATGTTCAGTCCCAAGGTTCTAGATAGAGCCAATACCATTGAATTTCGTGTGGATGATACAGAGATGGAGTATTTTTTAAAGAATATTAAGAAAATTAACATGGAGGCTTTGAAGCGACAAGGTGCAAGCATGGGAAGAAGCTTCATACAATTGTCAGAAAATAAATCGTTTACTACTGAAGATCTTTCTTCTATTAATGACACCCTACTCTTATTCTTTAAAGAATTGAGTAAAACAGGGGCAGAATTTGGTTACAGAAGTGCAAGTGAAATTCTTCAATTAATCAATCAACTTTCCATACTTGACGACAACCTTCGAATTGAAGAAAAAATAGACATTGCAATCATGCAGAAGCTCTTGCCTAAGCTTCATGGTTCAAGAGGGAAGCTACATGATACTTTAGTAACACTAGGCCTATTTTGCTTAAAAGAAAAAGAAAAAGTTAAAATAGAAAATGATATTTTTAATAATCATGACTTTAATTTCAATAGTACTTCAGTGCGTTATCCACTATCCTTGGAAAAAATAGCTAGAATGTATAAAGGAGCTATTGTCAATGGATTCACAAGTTTTGCAGAAGCCTAAACTATGAATTCTGTTTCCTACATAGATATTAATCTTGATTCAATCGAGGAGGGGCTGAAATTAACTTTAGATCCTAGTAAACCCAACACACTTTTTGATGCTTTGCCAAGTGCATTTGAAAACAATGAAGCAAGGTTTCAGCTTGTAGAAGGCTGTGATTATTATTATACCTTTAGTGATCCAAACTTTATTTTTGGAAATACCCCTGAGCAGATTGTACGACCGCATCCCCGGAACAAACACACAGGGACAATTTCACCCAATATTTTTGTAGGGACACTTTCATTGCCTGTCATCAAATTAGGAGATGAGGACCCAATTGGACAGGTTAAGCTAGAGGTACAATCTGTAAAATCTGGATATAGAGATGATTATCGTGATATGCTGGAACTCATTACAGAAAAATGTACAGACTTACTGTTTCAGGCAAATTCACCAGTTTCCCATTATTTTGAAGTTGATTTTTCAAAAGACAGCAAAACGAATTATCAGCGTTTTGCTTTTATTAAATCTGTGATTGATACAGATGAGTTTTCAGAAGCGATTCACCGGATTGTTTCAGCTCCTGTTACCAATTGGTCTGAAATAACTGAATCCAAGGACATTCGTCAGGTAAGAAGGTTTTCCAATGCCAATGTAAAAGAAATATTAAGAGGAGGAAGAAGAACAGCATTACCAACTTCACACTACTTGAGGAGCGTTGGATTGGAAACGCTTCCTGAAAGAATTATGTCTAATCGAAAAATTGATACGGTTGACACACCAGAAAATCGCTTTATAAAGCATGCATTAGGAACTTTTCTGAAGTTTTGTATGGATATCAATGCCGTCTCTAAAACGGGCAGCAGAATTGAGCAAGAGTCGAAACTGCTTATTCGAGAATTGGAATCCCAATTGCATCATACAGTTTTTAAAGATATTTCACGGCCGACAACCCTTAGGATCAGTAGCCCCATTCTACAGCGGAAAGAAGGTTACCGAGAAGTATTGAGGGTCTGGCTTATGTTTGATCTAGCAGCCAAGCTTATTTGGTCAGGAGGTGATGATGTGTATAGCGGTAGTAAAAAGGACATTGCTACGCTTTACGAATATTGGTTGTTTTTTAAATTACTTGATTTATTTCAAGACTTGTTTGATATTGAGCCTAAAGATATTAATGATTTAATAAAACCTACAGATGATGGATTGAGCCTTCAATTAAAACAAGGAGAGCATACTGCACTCAGGGGGATTTATAATTCTGGAACACGTAAACTCAATATTAAATTTAATTACAACCGACCTTTTAGCGGTAAAAAAGAATATCCTGCTTCGGGTAGTTGGACCACAACCTTAAGACCTGATTACACCCTTTCATTTTGGCCAATTGGGATTTCTGAGGAGGAAGCTGAACTGCAAGAGTTGATTGTGCATATTCATTTTGATGCTAAATATAAAGTAGCCAACCTAAATGATTTATTAGATGAGCATGCAAAGGAGGAATTAAAAAATGAAAAAACAGAAAACCGTAAAGGAATTTATAAAAATGCGGATCTTTTAAAAATGCATGCCTATAAGGATGCCATTAGAAGAACAGGGGGCGCCTATGTTTTGTACCCAGGAGGTAAACCCGTAAAACAAAGAGGGTTCCATGAAATAATCCCAGGATTAGGTGCATTTCCTGTTAGTCCTTCAAAAAAGGATAGTGGGATTGGAGATTTAAAAGCATTTATTACTGAAGTTATTGATCATTTTATTAATAGAGCTTCACAAAGAGAGAGGTTTGCTTACCGAACTTTTGACGTTTTTAAGGATCCACCTGAGGCTGATAATGAAGTAAATGATTCCCTTCCAGAACCGATTAATAGTAACAGAGATTTAATCCCTAATGATACTTTTGTAATGGTTGGGTTTTATAAATCTCAAGAACATTTAGAATGGATTAAGAGAAATAATCTTTATAATGTCAGAACAGGTACTGGTAACGGTTCAATAGTGTTGGATATAGAACATGTAAGTGCAAAGTATCTTTTGCTTCATACCAAAGGGGATGCTAGTTCTGGTGAGCTTTGGAGAATAGTTAAAAAAGGCCCTCGATTATTCTCACAAGGAGACCTTATAAAGAAAAGATACCCTTCTCCTTCTCAATACAATTACTTGGTTTTTGAAATAGAGCCAGTTTCAGATCCGGAATTCGAAAATGTAAAATGGGATTTTAGAAAGTTAAATAACTATGTATCAGGAAGACCTTCTGCAATTCCATTTACTGCGAATATGGCTGAATTAATGAAATGCAAAATTAGATAAGATTATTTTTTAATAGATGAATTGTAAAATTCATTCGTATAAAGTTATATACAGCCCCATCCTCCCAACAACTACCCCAAACCAATTTCTCCCAATAAAATTACTAATTTTTTAATTTTATTGTTATATTTAATAGATGTAGATGGAGTTTATATAATGGTTTTTGACTGTAATTTATGGAAATACGGTTGAAAAAAGCTGATTTTCGATCAAAAATAGATGTGTAACCGAAAAATAGGAACGGGGACTCGTCAATAATGCAATTGTAATGGAAAAAAACCGAATAGTAACCTTAGAAAATGGAAGCGTAAGGGGGGAGAATGCAATTGTAACGTAAAAAAATCAAATGTAAATGGTCGGGAATGCAATTGTAATCATAGAGAATACAAATGTAATGGTAAATAATGCAATTGTAACGAGGGAAAATGGAAATGTAACGCTCATTTACATAGGAGGAACCTGCAGGAATGTATGAGGGATGGTAAAAAATAGGTCAGTTGCCTATAAGAATGGATAAGTAACAGTAATTAACGCAGGGTCAATTTTAGCAGATGGCTAGCATCCGAAAGGAGTTCGCAATAACTCAAATTTATAACCCAAAAGTTAATTATTATGGCCAAAATGAATTCTTTATCCGAAGCCGAAACCCTTGAACTGTACAGGGTTTCTCTAAACAATACAGAAAATCAACCCGAAATTGCCAATGCCATGGCAGAAAAGGGATACGATGCCAGCGTCATCAGCCAAGGCAAAGCCTTATTGGCTAAAGCCAGACAATTATTTGACGCCAACAGAATAGAAGACAATGAAACTTCCGCTGCTTATGCCAATTTTACGCAAGCTAAATCAGCATTGGAAGACACTTATGGGGTCCACCGTAAATTAGCCAAAGTAGTTTTTAAAAATGATGGCGTTATCTTAGGCCGCCTTGAGATATTGGGTAGAATACCAAGGGCCTATACAGGCTGGATGGAAAAGGTAAAAACCTTTTATTCTGAAGTGGTAGTAGACTCCGCTCTGCAAAACCAACTTTCTAGGCTAAATATCAGCATTGATGAATTAAATGCAGGAGAAAGTCAGATAGCTGTTTTGGAAGCTGCAAGAGAAAATTACCTCAGAGAAAAAGGAGAGTCTCAGGAAGCAACCAAAATAAAAGATGAGGCTTTGGAAGAAATAGAGGATTGGATGAGTGATTTTTATCGTGTAGCCAAAGTGGCTTTGGTTAACAAATCCCAATTGCTCGAATCCATCGGCAAGTTGGTAAGAAGGTGATTTAAACCACAAAGTATAGTTTAACGCCCTTTATGGGCGTTTTTTTTGTCTTACCATGGGATCTGTAATTCTTGTCTAAACGAAAGTTTTCAAAAGGCCTTACATTTCATGCGCTATCATTAAACCCCCACTTCCCAATTCTCAAAGTGGAACCAGGCGTATAAGCCTGTTCAGGAAAATACCTGGTTACCGTACATAGCCCCGAAATTGAGGTCAATTCGGAAGGGTATTTGGCCCAAAGGGCAGCAGTCTCTTTCCTGTTTTACCCCAAGCCATTTGGTATTAGGCACAGTTGAAGTTTTGATGTATAAAATTCCTCTTCTTATTTTTGATTTAAGGTTTTACCTACTAAATTAAATCCATTAACACCTTAAAAGAGAGATGGAACCGATGAATGAAAGTTTTTCTGAATACCAAAAACAAATCCAGACGGGAGAAATAGCGAGAGTTTACAAAAGCTTAATTGCGTTTATGCAGTCGCTTAGAATTTATTTCAAGAATAACCATCAGGAATTCATTGTGGGTAGTTTTTATCAAGGAGCAATGGACTTTACCTATTTTCCGATTAGTACAAAAGAGTTGAAAGAGAAGAAACTAAAGTTCGTCATCATTTTTGATCACCAAGAGGGAAGTTTTGAAATTTGGTTGGCAGGGCAAAACAAACAAGTTCAAAGCCATTACTCTGGGTTAATAAGTGAAAAGGAAATGGGAGACAATTACAAGGCATCGACCCATCCTCATTCCATTTTGGAATGGGTGGTTTTAAAAAATCCGGATTTTAATGATCCTGTTACCATCACTAATCGAATAGAGGAGGGTGTGAATGTGTTTTTAAAGGACTTGAACCGGGTGATTGGCTAGTTAATATAGGGCAAAAAGGGGTGATTTGTGGGAATGGGCCGTAAAGAAAAGTTGAATGTCACCCTTTCAGGGCTTGGAGGTTGGGGATTGGAATTAAATCACAGGGCTGACACCCTGTGCTGATATATATCGCCCTTTCAGGGCTAGGAATGGATAACTGTAAAAATTGGAGCCCTGACGGGGCGGTGTAAAATAGGGATGGGTGTTAGCCCATCCATAATTGGCAAAAACGAAACCTTAAAGCCCTGGAAGGGTGTAGTAAAATTTTGGAACGATTTCATTTAAGCATAATTTTTCGCAAATTAAGGTGAGGACAATATGTCACCCTTTCAGGGCTTGGAGGTTGCGGATTGGACTTAATCACAGGGCTTCCACCCTGTGCTGATATATATCGCCCTTTCTGGGCTAGGAATGGATAACTGTAAAAATTGGAGCCCTGAGGGGGCGGTGTAAAAATAGGGATGGGTGTTAGCCCATCCATAATTGGCAAAAACGACACCTTAAAGCCCTGGAAGGGTGTAGTAAATTATGGGACAATTCCATTTTAGCATAATATTAAGGCCTTGACAAGATGCTGCCCTTCAACCCAGCAAGGAATGGTCCATCAATTGACCTCCTTTAAAGAGTTAAAAAAAATCAACTTTAAGGTATAATGGAAATGATTTGGCTATAGGTTTTAATTGCCCCTTTAATATGTTTAAATTTGACAAGATTTTTAAAATAAAAAAACCATGAAAAACTTAAAACTAATTGCCTTAAGCCTTTTGTTGCTTGCTAATTTTAGTTGTAACAATGCCAATAAAAGCGCTGAAACTGAAACAGAGGTTGTTGCGGAAAGCAACTTTACTTTGGTAGAAGATTCTACTAAAGTTAGCTTTGTGGCTTACAAGACCACAGACAAAGCACCTGTAGGAGGACAATTCACCAAAATTAATGTTACTAATTTCGGTGAAGGAGCGACTGCACTTGAAGCCATGAATGGTACCAAGTTTAGCATCCCTGTAAGTAGCTTATTTACCAACGACGCTACGGGAACGAGAGATCCTAAAATCCTTGAATTTTTCTTCGGTGTTATGGAAAATACAGAGCTGATCTCAGGTGTATTTAAAGTAGAAGGTGGTAACAAATGTTCTATCGACGTAACCTTGAATGGAACTACACAAAACATTCCTTTGGAGTATTCTACTGTAAATGATACCCAATTTATTTTTGACGGTGTAATGGAATTAGAAAATTGGAATGCTTTAGATGCTGTAGCTTCTATCAATAAGGCTTGCGAGGCTTTACATACTGGTAAAGACGGTGTGAGCAAAACATGGAGTGAAGTAGCTGTACATGCTGAAGTATTGTTGGAGAAAAAATAATTTTCCACATACAACTAGAAATAGGAAACCCCACAACAAATGTTGATTTGTTGTGGGGTTTTTGTTTAGCTAGGGTTTGAGAGACGTTGAGATTTTGTCAGCATTGTTGCAGAAAAAAAAGCAACAATACCGCCAAAATCGCTCTGCTTTCTTATTCTTTCCACGGGTGAAACCCGTGGTTATTGTGGTTGAAGTCCTTCAGACTTCTTTCGTTTCCGTTGTATTAATTATTACAAGTATAAACTGAAATCTACAAAATTTAATAAAACAATTTTCATTAGTAGACTAAGAGAGCGTTTTGCCGGGAAAAATGATCTGATGCGTCCCCTGAGCTTGTCGAAGGGGACGCGTCAGTTTAATGTTAATCTAACCTCGCTGAAACCAAGAGGCTTTGTTCGGTGGTGTAATAGATTTCATCTCCATAAATTTTGAAATACCTTTCACCAAAATAATCTTCTAAACGATTGATGGAAAAGGGAATGATTGAAGTGTCGAAAGGATAAAGCTCCTTTATCTCTCTTTCTGAAATGGTCTGACCATTTTCTACATTGATCTCATAGAGAAAGTTGTTTTTTGTATAAAGAAAGAGCCTATCCTTTACCAGAAACAATTGGCCGACATCTCTATTCTGAATCTCTGATTCCCATGTTTTAGATTGGGAAGACCAGTTGATGGCCACCACTTTTCCGGATTCTTTGTCGTGGTAGATCAAGGACTTCTTGCTTTCAAAGTGAAGCATATGGGTCAGGTCAAGTGTATTGTTATTGAAACCTTCAGGGTATTTCCATTCAGCTTCTCCTGTAGTAGGAGAACGTAAGATGAAATTATCCGGGCTGACGCTTAGTAGGGTGCTTCCAAGATCCACGGCAAAGGAATAATAGTTGAGGTGACCAAAGTTGGGCTCGTCATAATTGAAAACCTCCCAGTATTCATTACAAGTATTGGGATCTATAGAAAGCAAATTTCTACCTCCACGTACCACCATCAGCACCAACTTGTCATCTCTGAAAAGGAAATTTCTAATATTGTCTACCAATAACTCCTCACATGCGATTTCGTCATTGCCGGTTTCCAAACTTACCTTGTAGAGGGATGTCTCCCTTTTTCTTAAGCCAAACCAGTTACCATCTACCTGCCCGGAAGGGAATGTTCCGGAAGGCTTTTCAAATAGTACATTGCCATCTGAAGGATCTACTTTGATCACAGTTGGATTATTAATGTCTGCCGTCATGGCCCAAAGGTGATCTCCAATGGTTTTCATGGTAAAGGGGCCTCCTATACTTTCTTTATTGATGTTCCAGTTGGTTTCCTGATTGGCTTTGTTCAAAGAAACAATTCCCTTTCCACCATAGGGGCTGTATAGGTAAAGGTCGGTTTCACCTATATGCAAAAACGGGGAAAAGGAGCCACCAATTTCATCACCTTCCTTGTTGATGGACCATTCGACTGTAAATGGCAGATCTGTGGGGTCTTCCAGTACTACCTCTTCCTCCTCCTCTTCTTCCTCTTCGTCATCTATTATCTTTTTTGTGTCTTCGGGAGAAATACAAAATTGGAAAATTAGTACTAAGAATAAGGGCAAGTAAGTACGTAACATATGCTTCATGTTGGTTTTTATTTTATGGCTGAAATAGGGTTCTGTCAGCAAAATATAAAAATTGATTCTAAAATTCAGACAAACAACAGGGTAAATAAAGGTTGTTATAGGATTTCAATTCTTTTTCAGGAATTACTTTTGAAATTCTTAAGTACATAACTGTAAGCTTTCAACTGGAATAAAACATGGATGACAAAAACCTCCCTTAGGCATAAGACATTTATTGAAGGGGTGATTAGAATGGATTAACCCGGAAAATAACCGTTGATTTTGCATCCATTTTTATTTGGATTTGGTTGGTGGAATCGGACAATACCTTGTTTGTTAATGGGTCAATTACTTGCGCTAAATAGGGGAGTTGAATGTTTTTTTCTCCACCATCAACGGAATGTAAGCTTAGCCAATTTCTTCCTACATAACAGATGTCTTCCGTAGTTATGTATTGGTGAACGCCAGCTTCTGCCCAGATTTTCTTAAGCTCGGAAGGCTTCCATTGCAACTTTTCCGGAAGAAATTTGGCGGCTTTTCCAGGGAAGTTAAGGGTTGTTCCTTTATCGTTGGTCCACAAAACGGTTTTGCCCAGTTTCTGCCACTTTTTGATAAGGGTAGTTTCTTTATCGGTTAATTGAAGCAAGCCCATAAGCCAGATTACTTGGTATTGACTGTGGCTAATCTCTTGTAAGTCTGTCCTTAGATAAAGGTCATAGGCACTTCCTGTTTTGGCTATTGGATATCGATTAGACAATATTTTCTCAGTAAGTCTACCATAACTTTTGTCCCAAAATGAAAGTTCTTCATCGACAATTACCAATACAGAAGGCTTCATTTTCTCTGGGTTTTTAGACGGGTAGTCATGGTGAAATTGCTGGGTCTTTTCCAATACCTGAAGCATTTCAGGATCACTAAACCAACCTCCCCACATGTCAAACCACCAGCCCCCATAACCGTAAGCCAGCATTCTTGCTGCATTTTTCCATAGCAATGAGACAGAAGCATCATGGTCTTTAGGGCCAAGCCAAACCCCACTTTCATATTGACCAGGAGGAGCTATTCCTTGAGAGCGGTCTTTTAAAAGCGTAGTAATTGAAGTCCGTGTATCGTTTTCTGCCAACCAAAGCTTTCCATGCTTGTGAACAGAATTCACCGCCACCATAGGAGGCCAATCTTCCCCAATTGACCTATTGTAAACATTTGGGCTGGACAAATAATCCAGGTCCGGGCAATCCAATAGCTTTGCCAGAGATCCATGGCCTCTCCTTGGGTCGGTGACGAAATAATGGTACCCATAAAATGCCCCTGTCAACAATTTGCCATCACTCTTCTCTTTGACAATCTTGCAGAAATAGGCAATATTGTCCACCAAAACTTCCGTATGGAACCGATACGTGTCGATGTAGTTTTGGTCTTTAATGGGGTCTCTCCATGAGATATCAGTGACAGGCTCATCGATATTGCTCAGCTGGGCATTGTCAAAAGTGACAGACGGTGCATTCCAGGCTGTTCTCAGTGATTGAACTGTACCATATTTATTCTTTAACCAATCACGGAAGGCTTTTAGTCGGACAGGGTTTTGGTCCTGGTACTGTTTAGGATGGTAAAACCATTCTTCCGTAAAACCACTGGCCACATGAATTCCTGCCAGATTGTTACGGTATTTGGATTTTAGCAACCAATCCAGACAATCCTGAAAAGCCACTTTTGTTTTTTCTCGCCACTCTTCTGAAGCAAAACTTTGGCGGAATAATGAACCATCTGGCAACTGTGCTGCTGCTGATGGGTTTGCTAAAGTCCACCAGCGAGGTGGATCAAGGTAAAAGCGGATGACTACCTTGGCTTTTGGATCCGCATTAAGTATTTTCTCAAAATCTACTTCTATGCTTGAAAAGTCATATTCATTTTCTCCTTTCCATATTGAATTTCTAAAAGCACCAATTCCTGAGATAGTATTTATTCCTCCCTCTCCCAAGTAAGCTGGAAGGTTGTATAGATGAATTCCGGAAGCAGCAATTTCCGTATAATATTCTTCCTCTCCCAAATAGGACATGTAGGCAAAAGGTGGATATTGCTCTCCATCAATAATCAAAGAAGGGCTTCCATTCTCCCAATGAACTTCAGATTTTATTTGTGCGCTTACTGGATGAGCTATGGTAAACAGAGAGAGTAGGGAAATCAGAAGGTTAAATTTTTGAAAATTTTGGTCCAATATATTCGGGGTTTTTATCATGAAAAGGATGGTATGTATCTGGTCTAATTGGGAATGCTTCAACCCGAAATATGCAATAGACATTCTATTACGTGCTGAAATCGCTTTAAAATCAGCCACTTCGTTGCTGTTTTCAATTTCACCATAGCGGTGTTATGCTAAAATCACCAAACAGTCTGATTGCGATTGCAACACTTCCCGTAAACACGGGACAGGCTATTACGGATCCTATTACATAATCCGGGTTAAATCAAACAGTCATTTTGGAGCGTATGGTTTGCCTTTATTGAGACAATTATCTTTTAAAAGTAACTGTATTAGCCATGTAATTCCAGATTTTTCCTTCAAAATATTAGGCTTAATGGTTTATAGTGAAAATTATCCAAGGGGATATTAACCATTATTATATTGCAAGCCCTTCAAAATTCCTTTTATAGACGCTATCATTAGCGGTATTAATTTGGTATTTTGAGTTTCAGCTAAACGGTATAACAATGGCATATGATGAAAGGCTTGCAGATAGGGTTCGTGAATATCTTTTCGAAGTAGGACAATTGGAAGTGGAGGAAAAAGCCATGTTTGGAGGCCTGGCTTTTTTGGTCAATGAAAAAATGTGCGTGAATGTAAGTGGTACAAAGCTTATGTGTAGATATGACCCCGAATTAGTGGAAGAGGTAGCTGAAGTAAATGGGTTCCAATCCATGGTTATGAAAGGGAGGGTGTACAAAGGTTATTGTTACGTAAGCGCTGAAGCCATCACAACAAAAAGAGAAATGGCTTATTGGATTGACCTTTGCCTGGATTTCAATGAGAAAACCAAATCTTCAAAAAAGTAAATATTAGCCATTGCTTTGAGTAGAAAAGGGTGTAACTAAAATTTAAATATTTCTTTATACTTTACCCCATTTAGGCAAAACCTCAGACAGGTTAAACCTGTTAAAGCTATTATAGCTAATTTTCCAATGATACCTCAATTGTTATATAAGGTGATTTTCTCAATTTATGCCAAGCTGTTTTTTGTTGTGCTAGGGTTGTTGTTGCCTGTTAATTATGTTTTTTCACAACGACTTAGTCTTGATCCTATACCATTGAGGATGGTTTCTCAGGTATTTAGTCCAGATGAATATTATATCTCAAGGATTATTGATGAGAGAAAGGACCTTAACCCTACTGCGTTTCTGGTGCCGGATGTTAAAAGTGGCAGTAATCTGCGGACGGTAAATCTTGAAGGAGGCACTATACCTGCTTTGGAGCAATATATATTGGGAGCTTATCCTGGGAAGAAAGAGTCTCGCCCTGTTGTAGTAAAAATTAAGGATGTCAAAATAATTGAAAACATTCTGAATGCTAAAACTGGGGTAGTAGAAGGTGACATTCATTTGGACTTTGAATTTGCTTTGGAAAGAGGGGATGAATTGGTTGATTTGTTGGGGTTTCAAGGAGGTATAAGTTACCAAAGAGGGGTACGACAGTTTCACTTATTGGAGCCATTCTTAAAGCGATCGGTGAATTTGGCCATGAAATATTTTGATGATTGGATAGAGAAAGATGCGCCAAATAACAATCTTCTGGCCCAAGAGGTGCGACTAAAGATGAGGGATTATGTCCGTTCGAATGTGAGTGATACTGTTTTTTATGCTAGCGATAGGCCCTTGACCTGGAAAGATTTCACTGGTAGACCAGGTTTCAATAATTATGCGGCATCCATTTTTGCAAGTATAGGCTATGAGTTGAATAGCAGTATGGAAAATGGTGTGTTGCTAGTAGATTTAGTCTTTAAAACCTACATGTTGAAAAGTTCTTCCTGGGTGAGGTCAGGAAACAACAGCTATGGACTTAATCATGAACAAAGGCATTTTGATATAACGAAGATAATTATTGAGCGTCTCAAAAACACATTAACGAACCTTGAACTCGAGCCTCATAATTATGAACGGAAGATTTCCTTTCATTACCTGGAAGCTTTTAGAGAAATGAACCGCATGCAAGAAGCTTATGACAATCAAACTTCCAATGGAACCAATGCCTCAGCTCAAGAGAGGTGGAACAAAAAAATAGATACTGAATTAATTCAGTTGGGTGTAGATTAGCTTATTTAAAAGCAGGTAAATGAAGAATAAGACAGCAATTGAGCAGGTACGCACAGGACAGGTATTTGACTAAATAGTTTTATCTTGGTTGATTAACCAAAATGACTATCCAAATGAGTTTTATGCAAAGCGCTGTAAGGCCACTTTTTTCAATATTACTGTTTTTCGCAATCTGTTCCAATGCCTTTGCTCAATTGCCACCGGCATTTAACAATGGCAGGGACTATAAAGTAGCCGATGATTCCCGAACGCGGAAATACATTGCCCCGGTAAAAATATTCTGGAAATCCACCGAAAACACTGCTTTAATAAAGAACGAAAATCATCTCCTTAACCAACCAATTGGCCAGGCCATTCTTACCAATAAGCAAGACTTTTTGGTCATGAAAAGTACTGAAACTGAAAAACCGGGGATCTTGTTGGATTTTGGTGTCAACCTGCATGGAGGGATTCAATTGGTGACGGGTATGATAGGATCAAAAGATCCCGTGCGTGTACGGATAAGATTGGGAGAGTCGGTTACTGAAGCAATGTCATCCATTGATACCATACATGGGGCTACAAATGACCATGCCATGCGTGATTTTATTGTTTCCCTTCCATGGCTTGGGAAACTTGAAGTTGGTAATTCGGGATTCCGATATGCAAGGATAGACTTGGTAGACCCTAACAAAGAGTTACTGCTAAAGGAAGCCAATGCCATATTGGTCTACAGAGACATTCCATATCTGGGAAGTTTTAAGAGTAATGATGAACGTTTGAATAAGATTTGGGACATGGGGGCTTATACGGTTCACATGAACATGCAAGAGTACCTTTGGGATGGGATAAAAAGAGATCGTTTGGTCTGGGTAGGAGATTTGCACCCTGAGGTTTCAACGATTAATGCAGTCTTTGGATACAATGAGGTGGTTCCTAAAAGTCTTGACCTGATCCGTGACATTACACCTATGCCTGAATGGATGAACGGGATCAGTACTTATTCTATGTGGTGGATTATTATTCACCGTGACTGGTACCTGCATCATGGGGACAAGGACTATTTAAAAGCCCAAGAAGACTATTTGATTAAACTTACTAGGCACATGGCAAGTAGGGTGGAAGGCAATAAAGAAAAATTGGATGGTACCCGTTTTCTAGATTGGCCATCAAGTGAAAACCCTGAAGCCATTCATGCCGGCTTACAATCCATGTTGATTTGGGCTTTTGATGCTTCGGGTGAGATTTATACTGTATTGGAAAATGATGAAATGGCCAAAGAGGCAAAGGCTATGGCCGCAAAATTGAGGACTTACCATCCTGATCATGCAGGGTCTAAGCAAGCTGCTTCCCTAATGTCATTAACTGGTATAATGGATCCTTCTAAAGCCAATCGCCAAGTGATTTCCAAAAATGGCGTGGCTGATTTTTCTACTTTTTATGGGTATTATATGCTGGAAGCCAAGGCCAAGGCTGGTGATTACCAAGGAGCGATTGAAAATATTAGAGAGTATTGGGGCGCGATGATTGACCTCGGTGCAACTACTTTTTGGGAAGATTTTAATATCAAGTGGTTGGAAAATGCTGCAAGAATTGATGATTTCGTCCCTGATGATAAAGTGGACGTACATGCAAGTTATGGAGGCTACAGCTATGATAAACTCCGTCATAACTTGAGTCATGGCTGGGCTTCTGGTCCTACTGCGTGGATGAGTAGACATGTGCTTGGTGTCCATGTTTTGGACCCGGGATCAAAGACCATTCTAATTGATCCGCATTTGGGAGATTTGGAATGGGTGGAAGGAACATTCCCCACTCCTTATGGTTTGGTTTATGTCAAGCATAAAAAGCAGAGTGATGGCACAGTGAAGAGTGAAATTTCAGGACCTGATAAAGTCAATATTGTGTATCCTAAATGATTTTGGTCTTAGTCAAAAAAAAAGCAACTGCCGAAAGGACAGTTGCTTTTTTATGCAATTTTATATTTGTGGATCAACTACCACAAGCTTCACATTCGTCTGGATTATCCAAGGAGCATATAATGGCTTCTTGTTGTTGTTTTTTGCTATCCAAATCTACAGCTTCAAGCTTATCTCCATTCAATTGAGATTTGTCTACTGTAAACTGAATGGCGCTACTTGCTGCTTTAGAACGCAAGTAATAAATACCAGTTTTAAGACCTTTTTTCCATGCATAGAAATGCATAGAGGTTAATTTTCCAAAGTTAGGCTCTTGTAAGAACAAGTTCATGCTTTGTGACTGACATACATAAGCACCTCTATCGGCAGCCATGTCTATAATTACCTTTTGAGAGATTTCCCACACTGTTTTGTAGAGGTCTTTTAGGTTTTGAGGGATGTCAGGCATATTTTGAACGGAGCCATTGGCAGCGATCAGTCTGTTTTTCATTCCATCCGTCCAAAGACCCAATCTGATCAAGTCTTTCATTAGGTGTTTGTTGACTACAACGAACTCACCTGATAAGGTTCTACGAGTGTAGATATTACTAGTATATGGTTCAAAGCACTCATTATTACCCAAGATTTGGGAGGTGGAGGCTGTCGGCATTGGAGCCACTAAAAGTGAATTCCTTACCCCATACTTGTTTACTTTTTCTTTGAGTTCTGACCAGTTCCAACGTCCAGATTTTGGAGTTACACCCCACATATCAAACTGGAATATACCTTTTGACACTGGAGATCCTTCATAGGTTTCATAAGTGCCATTGACTTTTGCAAGTTCCATGGATGTCTCCATTGCTGCAAAATAGATGGTTTCAAAGATATCTTCGTTGAGCCCTTTGGCTTCATCAGAGTCGAAAGGCATTCTCAAAAGAATGAAAGTATCCGCCAGTCCTTGAATACCTAATCCAACAGGTCTGTGCCTGAAGTTAGATTTTCGGGCTTCTGGTACAGGGTAATAGTTGACATCAATTACTTTATTAAGGTTTTTGGTAACCACTTTAGTTACCTCATAAAGTTTCTTATGATCAAAATATTTTTTACCGTCTTTTCCTGTAGTGACATATTTAGGAAGTGCAATAGAAGCCAGGTTACAAACAGCCACCTCATCTGGAGAAGTATACTCCATGATTTCTGTACACAAGTTGGAAGACTTGATGGTACCAAGGTTCTTTTGGTTGGACTTACTGTTGGCAGCATCTTTATAAAGAATGTATGGGGTACCAGTTTCGATTTGGGATTCCAAAATCTCAAACCAAAGCTCCTGTGCTTTTATAGTTTCACGCGCACGTCCTTCTTTTTCATATTTTTCATAGAGTCTTTCAAACTCATCACCATAGCAATCTGCCAATCCAGGTGCTTCGTGAGGGCAGAACAAAGACCAGTCTTCATTGGCCTCTACACGTTTCATGAATAAGTCAGAAACCCATACAGCATAAAACAAGTCTCTTGCACGGAGTTCATCTTTACCGTGGTTTTTCTTAAGGTCAAGAAAGTCCTTGATGTCAGCATGCCAAGGTTCCAAGTAAATGGCAAAGCTGCCTTTTCTTTTCCCTCCACCTTGATCTACATACCTGGCGGTCATGTCAAAGTTTCTCAACATTGGGACAATCCCATTAGACACTCCATTGGTACCCCTGATATAAGAGCCTTTAGCCCTTACGTTATGGATAGAAAGGCCTATACCTCCTGCAGATTGAGAAATTTTAGCACATTGTTTTAATGTGTCATAAATTCCATCAATACTGTCGTCCTTCATTGTAAGTAGGAAACAAGAAGACAGTTGTGGCTTAGGCGTACCTGCATTAAATAGGGTAGGTGTAGCGTGTGTAAACCATTTCTGAGACAAAAGGTGGTAGGTGTCAATTGCTGACTCTATGTCTTCTTTGTGGATACCTATAGAGACCCGCATAAGCATGTGCTGTGGTCTCTCTACAACTTTACCGTCAAGTTTAATAAGATAACTTCTTTCTAGGGTTTTGAAACCAAAGAAATCGTAATCAAAATCCCTGGTATAGTCAATTACCTCATCTAGTTTGGCAGCATGTTTTTTAATAATTCCATAGACGTCAGGAGCAATCAGTGCTGCATTCTCATCAGTTTTTGGATTGATGTAGGTATATAGTCGTTTCATGGTATTTGAAAACGACTTACTTGTAGTCTTGTGTAGGTTTGAAATAGCGATTCTTGCAGCAAGAATTGCGTATTCAGGATGTATTACTGTCAGGGAGGCACATACCTCAGCAGCGAGATTGTCAAGCTCTGTGGTTGTTACCCCATCATAAAGCCCATCAATTACTTTTTTTGCAACTTCGATAGGGTGGATGTAGCGTGCATCCAACCCGTAGCAAAGGTTTTCTATTCTTGTTGTGATTTTGTCAAATCTGACGGATTCTCTTCTACCGTCTCTTTTTATTACTAACATACCTAACTGATGATTATAATGGTTAAAAAATGATTAAAAGTCCTCTTCTACAGAAAATTTGTCTGAGGAGGAAGAATCGTCCTTGTTTTTCATAACCCCTGCTTTTTGATAATCACCCACACGTTTTTCGAAGAAATTGGTTTTTCCTTCTAAAGAAATCATGTCCATAAAATCAAACGGGTTCTTGCTGTTCCAAACTTTAGAACATCCCAATTCAAGTAGCAGCCTGTCTGCTACAAATTCAATGTATTGGCACATTAATTCAGAATTCATGCCAATAAGTCTTACAGGCAATGCGTCTGTTACAAATTCTTTTTCTATTTCTACAGCATCTTTGATGATTTCTGTAACCTGCTCCTGCGGCAATTTATTGACCAAATGCTTGGTGTATAGATGGCAAGCAAAATCGCAGTGTAGTCCTTCATCTCTGGAGATTAACTCGTTAGAAAAAGTCAAACCAGGCATTAGGCCTCTTTTTTTCAACCAGAAGATTGAGCAAAATGAGCCAGAGAAGAATATGCCTTCAACTGCTGCAAAAGCAACTAGTCGTTCCATAAAATTCCCTTTGTCTATCCAACGCAATGCCCACTCCGCTTTCTTCTTAACACAGTCTAGGTGTTCTATTGCATTGAATAGATGATCACGTTCGTCTGCATTTTTGATATAAGTGTCTATTAATAAGCTATAGGTTTCACTATGGATGTTTTCCATTGCTATCTGGAAACCATAAAAAAACTTTGCTTCTGTGTATTGTACTTCTGCTACGAAATGTTCTGCTAGATTTTCATTGACAATTCCATCACTTGCAGCAAAAAATGCCAAAACATGAGAAATGAAATGTCGTTCTCCATCACTTAGATTCTTCCAGTCATTAAGGTCTTGACCTAAATCTATCTCTTCAGCAGTCCAAAAACTTGCCTCAGCCATCTTATAATACTCCCAAATGTCATCATGTTGGATGGGGAATAATACAAATCTGCTGTTGTCTCCCTGTTCTAATATTGGCTCTGGCTTCATTAGTAGAAATGGTTTTATCTGAGTAAAAATTAATTATTGCTGTGTACCGTATTTCTTGTTAGTGTCTATATGAAAGGCTATTAGACTAATTAGGTACGAATGCCTTAACAAATATGGGCAAGAAAAATGAAAAAGTAAAGCCCGATTTAGCTAAAAACCCTAAAAAGTTGAACGCTGGTCAATAGATTATAAATAGTTAATATAAAGTGAGTTAGGAAATTTGAACTGAAGTAAAGATTTAATCTAAATGGATCATATATGCTAGGTCAACTTTTTTTAAATAATTTTAAAATATTTAAAATGGGCCAAAAATGGCCATTTTTTTGACTATCGGTCAAAAATCTAGTTTTTTTTTCGTGAGTATTCTGTTGTAAGATACTGTTGATCAATTGTGTAAATGAGAAAATTTAATTTCAAACCCTTATAAATGGCGAATAGGGCTGGATTTTTGAAGATGGCGTTGGATTAAATTGAGTTTCTGGGGTTTTGGGTGTAAATATTGAAATTAATATTGGAGGATTAGTTTATCTATTTGGTAATTTTTCTTATATTTGCACCTCATTTTGATAATTGAATTATATCAAACCATTATGTACGCAATAGTTAACATTTCCGGTAAGCAGTTCAAAGTAACAAAAGATCAACAAATCTTTGCACCAAAAATGCAAGGTGAAGTTGACGCTTCCGTAGAATTCGATCAAGTGCTTTTGGCAGAAGACAATGGCACTGTCTCGATTGGAGCGCCCTTATTATCTGGCGCCAAGGTATCAGGGAAAATCCTTGATCATGTAAAAGGTGACAAAGTAATCGTCTTCAAGAAAAAAAGAAGAAAAGGTTACAAAAAGAAAAACGGTCACCGTCAGCAATTCACAAAAATAGTAATCGAAAATATCACACTGTAATCCTTCGGGTTGCAACCTTAAATAATAATAAGTTATGGCACATAAGAAAGGTGTAGGTAGTTCTAGAAACGGTAGAGAGTCTGAAAGTAAGAGACTTGGTGTAAAGAAATTTGGTGGTGAATCAGTTATCGCTGGTAATATCATTGTAAGACAAAGAGGTACTAAACACCATCCTGGCGTTAATGTTGGATTGGGTAAAGACCATACAATCTTTGCTTTGGTTCCTGGTAAAGTTGCTTTCACTAAAAAGCACGATGGTAAATCAGTAGTAGGAGTAATTCCAGCGGAAGCTTAAGATACTTCTTCTTATAGAAATTTATTATTTAAAGGTCATTCTAACGGATGACCTTTTTTTTATTCCTTAGTTTTAAGATATTCGTAGTAATAATTTTCACCTCTCCGAATAGATGGAGTTAAACGATTTTGAAAATGAACTTCACAGAAAACTACAATGGAATTAAGATTGATGTTCAGTCAGTCAATATTGAAATCAATACTTCCGTTCAAGAAGAAATAAGGTCTTCAATAGACAAACTCTCAAAATTCACCCAAAACATCAATGCTGTAGATGTTTATTTTAAAACAGAGGGAAGTGGAGGCAACGCTGTTAGCGTGGTAGGGATGCGCGTTGGAATACCCGGTCCGGATGTATTTGCCGAAGAAAAGGGAGAACACTGGATTCCTTTGCTAAAGGAAGTAGTGGATAAATTGGTTAGACAATTGAAAAAAGCAAAAGCGTAGATAAAAGCTTCAGTCTTAAAAAAGGCTGAAGCTTTTTATTTGTTCCCAAAATCGCAATCCATTTTCTGGAGAGATTAATACGATCACAGCAATTCCAAACACTGCACCATAAAAATGGGCGTCATGGTTAATGTTATCACCACCTGTCCTGCCTTTATAAAAAGCATATCCTAAAAAGAGCAATCCCAAAATAAATCCGGGAAGACAAAAGATGCCGAAGATACAAATATCAGAGAGTGGCATCAAGATTATGCTAGCAAACACAGTAGCCGAAGTGCCTCCTGAGGCCCCTAAGGCGTGGTATCCGGGGTTGTCTTGTTCCTTTAGATAGGTTGGTATGTCGGCAATGACAATTGCCAAGAGGTAAAAGACAATAAAGGCGACTAAGCCTAATTCAAAACCAAATACATATGTGAGGTAAGATTCTACCACATTTCCGAAGAAATAGAAGGTAAACATGTTAAATAACAAATGCGTACCATCTTTGTGAATAAAGCCAGAAAATAAAAACCGACCGTAAGAGCCTTCTCTCTTGATGAGGTAAGGCGTAAACAATTGTTTGTTTATAAAATCAGGGTTTTTCCATCCATAATAGGATACCAGACAGGTAATGATAATAATTATTAACGTTAAAGATAAATCCATGATTTTATTTTTCCCTGTTGGCCAGGTTGTGTGTTAGATTTTGAAGGAGTTGCAATCCAGCAGTATTTTTTACCTGAAGGCTGGAAAGTTGGTTGAAACCTCTTTCGAAATAGTCGTCCATTAACTCCAAGGTCTTTTCCTTTATTTGAAGTTGGTCATATATGCTTGTTACAGCTTTTACTTTTTCTTCTGGATTGAAGGATGTAGAATTAATCCATTTCTGTAGGTTTTCGTTTACCGAACCTTCAGCCAATTCATTGGCTTTTACCAAGAGGTAGGTTTTTTTATTGGCCAAAATGTCCCCACCGACTTGCTTGCCAAATTTCTCTTTGTCGGCATAGACATCCAGCAGGTCGTCTTTTAACTGAAAAGCGACGCCTATATTTACTCCAAAATCGTATAAGTGATTGGAATCCTCTTTCGAGGCACCAGCTAGAACAGCACCCAATTGCAGGGAAAAGCCCAATAATACAGCCGTTTTCAAACGTATCATGTTTAGGTATTCTGCTTCACTTACGAATTCCCTGTTTTCAAAATTCATATCCATTTGCTGTCCCTCACAAACCTCCGCAGCGGTTTTGCTAAAGAGTTGAAGGCTTTCCTTCAAGTATTCAGGTGTTATGGACAGGAATAAATCATAGGCCTTGACCAGCATTACGTCTCCAGACAAAATAGCAGTATTGTCATCCCATTTTTCATGGACGGTCGCCTTTCCTCTACGAAGAGGTGCATTGTCCATGATGTCGTCATGCATGAGTGTGAAATTGTGAAAAACTTCAATGGCGGCAGCAGGAGTAAGTACTTTTTGGTAATCCTCCTTGTATAAACCGTAAGCCAGCAAGGTTAGTAATGGTCGTATTCGTTTCCCCCCCAAACCCATAAGGTAAGTTATCGGATCGTATAGTTCCGGAGGGTTACCTTTCAATTCTAATTCTTTTATATGTTGCTCGAGGGAAATTCTAATATCCTCCAGCTTGTTGTCATTTATCATTGCTTGCAAATTCCAAATCAATCGTTCTTCTATCGATGTCAGTGCGTGTTACTCTGACCTGTACTTTGTCACCCAGGGTAATCATTCTTTTATTTTTGGATCCAATAAGCCGCATGTTCTTGTCATCAAAGTCATAGTAATCATCTTTCAGATCCTGGACTTTAACCATGCCTTCGCATTTTGTTTCAGAAATTTCAACATAGACTCCCCATTCGGTGACTCCTGTGACTATGCCTGCATAGTCTTTGTCTTCTGCCAATTTCATGTACTCAACCTGCTTGTACTTGATACTTGCCCTTTCTGCATCAGCAGCCCTTTTTTCTCTCTCTGAAGAATGCAAACATTTTTCTTCCCAAGCCTGGGTTTCAGGTGGTTTACCACCGTCCAGGTAATGTTGAAGAAGCCGATGCACCATCATGTCAGGATACCTTCTGATTGGAGAGGTAAAATGGGTGTAGTGGTCAAATGCCAAGCCGAAATGAAGCTTTGGTTCAGTTGTGTATTTTGCCTTGGCCATGGTTCTTATGGCTAACTGTTCCAAAATGTTCTGTTCTGGCTTACCAACGATCTCTTCCATTAGTTTGTTCAGACTATTGGACACTTTCTTTTCGTCAGTCACTTTTACCTCATGGCCGAATTTGGTGGCGAAATTAGCAAATGTGGCTAGTTTTTCAAGGTCAGGATAATCATGAACGCGATAAATGAAGGTACTTTTGCCCTTATTTTTGTTAAAAATATAGGTCGCTACGGTTTTATTGGCCAAAAGCATGAACTCTTCGATCAACTTATGTACATCCTTTCGCTCTTTTATAATAAGACCTACAGGTGTACCTGATTCATTGAGTTGGAATTTTACCTCAACTGTTTCGAAATTGATCGCTCCTTTTTTGAATCGCTCCTTACGAAGTAATTTTGCTAGGGAATTGATTTTTAACAAATCTTTGGCATAATCACCAGATTCTGAATCCATATTCTCTTGGGCTTCCTCATAGCTGAATCGCCTATTGGAATGGATAACCGTTCGGCCTATCCAGAAATCCTTTACCTCGGCCTGATCGGTTATTTCGAACACACAAGAGAAGGTGAGCTTGTCCTCATTAGGGCGCAATGAACACAGTCCATTACTCAAGCGTTCTGGAAGCATTGGGATGGTTCTGTCTACCAAATAAACAGAGGTAGCCCTGTCATAGGCCTCTTTTTCCATCAAGGTTTTCGGGGTGACATAATGCGTTACATCGGCAATATGCACGCCTATTTCCATGTTGCCATTTTCTAAATAGCGAAATGAAATTGCATCATCAAAGTCCTTTGCATCTGCAGGGTCAATGGTGAATGTATCGATATCTCTAAAGTCTTTTCTTCTTTTTATCTCGGCCTCCGAGATGGTATCAGGTATGGTTTCAGCTTCTGCTTCTATCTCCTCCGGATAATCAAAAGGAAGTCCGAATTCAGCCATAATGGAATGAATCTCCACTTCATGGTCCCCTGCTTTACCTAAAACATGTATGATTTTTCCAGTAGGACTCTTATCACCCTCACTCCAGTCTGTGAGTTTTACTACTACTTTTTGGTTATGCTGTGCACCAGCGAGATCTGATTTTTTTACGAAGATATCATGGTGCATCTTCTTAAAGTCAGGCACTACAAATGCAAATCGGGGGGAGATTTCTATACGGCCTACAAATTCGTCTCTGCTACGTTCTAGAATTTCCAAGACTTTTCCTTCTCTGCGGTTTCCTCTTCCTTTTTTGGGTAAAATCATTACCCTGACTTTGTCGCCATCAAGTGCAGATTTTAGATCTGCTTCTTTGACCATGATATCGTCTTCTTTTTTCTCATGATTATTAGGTATCACAAATGCAAACCGTGCATTGACGAAATCTACTTCTCCAATAACGAATTCTGGATCCGACGCTGAAGAGTAATGGTTTCTTGGGTTACGTGATATCCTGCCTTCATCTACCAATTCCTGGAGGGCTGGGCTTAAAAGTTTTTTGGTAGCTGCATCCCGCAGTATTAGTTTTTTGATGAGTTGCTTTTCAGCGAAATCCTCACCGAAATTATTGTCAAAAAATTGCGTTAATTTTAATTTTAAATGCTCTAAATCTGTGGGCTTATTGCCCTTGCTTTTAAATCCTGATTTTTTTCTTCCTGAATTTCTTCCCATAAAAATATATTATAATTATAAAGGTAAGGATATTTATTCTAATTTATTGACCTTCCTTATGTTGTGATGTTTATTCTGCCGAACTATCCAAATTGATGATTTGGAACGACAGGTCTCCAGGTAATCCCTGATAAGCCAGGTATATTCTGGCGGTTACTTCTACATCTCTCAAGCAATATTTACGAATATTGTCAAGATCGTTTTCTTTGTAGTATACGGAGTTAACCATGCTTCCGTCTATTCCTTCTTTTGAACTGGGGATATCAAAAATTGCTGCCAATAAATCCAGGCGGGTGTAATGTTTATAATCCCCAAATTTCCACAGGTCCAGTGTGTCTATATGTTTAATCTCCCAAGGCTTCTTCCCTGAAAGCTGCAATACGTCTGGAAGTGGTAATTTGTTGACAAGCATTCTCCTGCAGATGTAAGGAATGTCAAATTCCTTGCCATTGTGGGCACAAAGGATCCAGTCTTTTTTCTCTAAGAGGTCCCGAAATTCTAATAATGTTTCATGTTCTGTTGATGCGGCGTAGGATTTGGTCCTGTAAATAAGTTCGTCCTCCGCTTTTTTATAGGTAAAGTAACCTACTCCTATACAAATGACCTTACCAAATTCGGCATAAATGCCTGCCTTTTCAAAATAGAGATCGTCAGCTTCTCTTTCGTCAGTTTTTTGTAGTTGCTGGGCTTTTTTCGTCCATTCCTCTTGCATTCTTGAAGGTAAATCCCGCAGGCTTTCTGCTCCGGAGATGGTCTCAATATCCAGAAAAAGGATGTCATTCAGATGTTCAAAAAAATCAGCCATAAGCTTCAGCTATGTAAGATCCCATGCATATCCAGTTCAGGAATGTAGGTCATGTGCTTTTCCTGAACGCTGCCCGCTACAAATATAAACTTTTTGTCAAATATTTGGTCCAGAATATAATAACTTACCCAGAATTCATTGTTTAAACTAAACAATGCCGGGTCAATGGCCTCAACTCTAGCAATACTCGTCGCTTCTAACTTCTCAATCATGTGTCGCAAGACAGAGGTTTTTTTTACTTCTCCGCCTACATTGCCGTAGCCTTTTGCCGTGATCATTAGTGTTTCCAATTCAATAAGGTTCTTATTGATTATATACACCGCCCAGCTTTCTTCCTTTTCATTGACTTCTTTTACTATAGCCATTTTCACTCCTGTCACGGGGTGAAATTTTATGTCCTTTTTCATTTTTGTTCTTCGCTTATCAGTAGTTCCATGTCGAATAATCTGCCAATATGAAACCTTACTCTTTCTTTAACCTCAGAGATGTCTACTTCTTTACCCAGTTCTTTTTGCAAAGAAGTGACAGCCTTGTCACTGATTCCGCAAGGGATAATATGGTTGAAGTAATTAAGGTCAGTATTGACATTAAATGCAAAACCGTGCATGGTTACCCATCTGCTGGATTTGACACCTAAGGCGCAGATTTTCCGTGGATTTTTCTGTTCTATATGATCCAGCCATACTCCCGTCAATCCCTCAATTCTACCTGCTATTATTCCATAATCGCTAAGGGTTGCAATTACCGCTTCTTCCAAAAACCTGAGGTATTTGTGGATATCTGTAAAGAAGTTATCCAGATCCAGAATAGGGTAGCCTACAATTTGTCCCGGTCCATGGTAGGTAATGTCTCCTCCTCGGTTTATAGGGTAATAACTGGCCTTGTATTGCTTTAATCCTACCTCGTCTAAAAGGAGGTTTTCTGGTTTACCACTTTTGCCTAAAGTGTAAACATGTGGATGTTCCACAAACAGTAGATAGTTATCAGTGATTTGTGCATCCTTTGGGTCAAGTTTTCTGTTAGCAATCTTAACCTCAACGGTTTGAGCAAACAGTTTTTCCTGATAATCCCAAGACTCCTGATAATCTTTGGTGCCTAAATCCCGAAAAATAACTTTTTTATTTTTAAATTGATTCACCTTTTACAGTAGTTTTTTTCAAATATAGTCAATATCAAACAATGGCTGAACACAATGACAAGGGAAAGGAGGCTGAAATGCTCGCTAAGGATTGGTTGGTAGCCAATGGTTTTGAATTCGTTGCTGCTAATTATAGGTACAAGCATGCGGAGATAGACCTAATAATGGAAAAAGGAGGGATTTTGGTCTTTGTAGAGGTAAAGTTTCGTAGTGGAACAGGTTATGGTTATGCGGAAGAATTTGTGGATTATAGGAAAAGGCAACTAATCATTAGAGCTGCCGATCATTACATATACGAGAAAGACTGGAAAAAAGATATCCGATTCGATATAGTTGGCGTTTACCGAAATAAATCAGGAGGGATAGCATTTAAACATTTCGAAGATGCTTTTTATTGATTGCGGCTATAGATAAGATTTCCTTCTTTGTCCCATTCAGCCCTTATAAATGGTTTAAAGCTATTGTTTAGGGCCTCATTTTGGTATTGGATTTCTCTTTTCTTCACGGTTTTGTCACTTTCTCTTGGCCAATATTCGGTCCAGATTCCTATCCGTTCTCCAAATTTGTATTCCCCTGCTACGGCTACCTGCCCATCAGGGTAAAAATGGAAAAAATTACCTTCTTCCAAATCGTATTCTATTGGGGTTAACTTTTCTATTTTCCGTTCCCCTCGATTGTAATAGGTGATTCTTGAGGCCTTGGGCCATCCCTCTGAATAATGCCTTTTGTCTAAAAGAATGTTTTTTGCATCAAAACTCATCCATCGACCATGTTTGGTGCCGTAAAAATACATACCAGTTTCAACTACATTTTCCCCGATTCGTTTTTCATAGGGACCATGAAGCAAATAGCCTTTGGAGGAATCGAAGTTGCCATTTTTGATGGCTTTGTTTTTGGTGTCGTACCAAAAAATATCCCTTATATAGGGATCGACTCTTTTGTTCCTAGTGGTGTAATTGAAAAACTGATAGGTAATCTGATCCCTAAAACTACTTTTGATTAAACCCCGACTGGTTTTTTCGCCGAAGTGAAAATTCTTTTTCTTTTTCTTCCTTTTCTTCTTTTTTTCTTCCTTCAAATTGTCCTCTGCATCAGAGAACAATAGTATAGGGGTAGAGGTAGGAAGTAATCTGTTTTCTTCCACACCAGATGAGTCTACCTCAGTTATACTGGTTTCTTCCTGACCGAAACCAACCGAAATAATAAAAAACAGCACTACAGAAAATAAGTAAATGAGTTTTTTCATAACAATTTAAAAACGAATATATAGGGCTTGATGTTGTGATTAGGACTAAAAATCCAATGCATTCATCCTAGTTATCAAAAGTTACATTTTTCAAAACTAGTCAAAGATTTAGGAATCGTTGTCATTATGCTTATTTTTGCAAAATTAAAAAAGTGGCAGAAAGGTCATCAATCATAATAAATTAATTTGGTGGTTAATAGGTCTTACTAATCTGATAATCAAACGTAATTTAAATAAAATATAAATGAATTCCATCCTATCTGATCGTATTAACAATATGGAAGAGTCAGCTACGCTGGCTATGGCAAAAAAAGCCAGGGAATTAAAGACTCAAGGAATCGATATTATCGGTTTGAGTTTGGGAGAACCTGATTTTAAAACGCCTAAACACATACAGGAAGCTGCTAAAGCAGCTATTGATGAAGGGAAATATTTTTCTTATCCTCCAGTTGCTGGTTACCAAGACCTAAGAGAGGCCATTGCCAAAAAACTAAGGGATCAAAATAACATTTCTGAAGCCAAAGCAGAAAACATTGTAGTTTCTACAGGTGCAAAGCATTCAATTGCCAATATCTTCATGTGTTTGATTAATGAAGGAGACGAAGTGATCATTTTTTCTCCTTATTGGGTATCTTATTCTGAAGTGATCAAATTGGCCGGAGGTGTTCCTGTTCTTATAGAGGGTAACCTTGAAAATAACTTTAAAGCTACCGCTAGTCAATTAGAAGAAGCCATTACGGATAAGACCAAAGCTGTGATTTATTCCTCACCATGTAATCCGTCAGGATCTGTTTTCAGCAAGGATGAGTTAGAGGCCATTGCTAATGTTATCAAGAGCAAGGAAAACCTTATAGTTATAGCCGATGAAATTTATGAGTTGATCAATTTCACAGGTTCTCACGCTAGCATAGCCTCTTTCCCAGGCATGTTTGACCGTACCATTACTGTAAATGGTTTTTCTAAAGGTTATGCGATGACTGGATGGCGAGTAGGTTACATCTGTGCTCCATTGTTTATTGCAAAGGCTTGTGAGAAAATTCAAGGTCAGTTTACCTCAGGTGGAACAGGCATAGCGCAGCGTGCAGCCCTTGCGGGTTTGATTGGTGATCAAAAGCCAACTGAAGAAATGGCGGCAGCCTATCTTAAAAGAAGAGACTTGGTCTTGGGTTTATTGCGTGATATACCAGGTATCAAAACACACGTTCCTGAAGGAGCATTTTACTTTTTCCCTGATGTTTCTGCCTTTTTCGGTAAGACAGCAGGCGATCAGAAAATTGAAACTGCGGATGATTTTTGTCTTTATGTGCTTAAAGAGGCAAATGTATCCTTGGTTACAGGAGCCGCATTTGGAGCACCAAATTCAGTGAGATTGTCTTATGCAGCCTCTGAAGATGAATTGAAAGAAGCGCTTAAGCGAATTAAAGAAGTGCTAGCAAAATTGAATTAATTTTTAAATATTATCCCCGGAATTTTCCGGGGATAATTCTTACTTTTCCAAGATGCAGGCAATTGTAGTCACACCCGTAAAAGATGCTTTAGAGGCGACTTTAGAAACAGTTCAGGCCATTTCTGACGCCAAAGGAGTTTATGATTATTGGGTTTTTAATGATTATTCTACTGATCAAACTAAAGCTGCATTAGAAACAGCCAGCAAAGCCAAAGGCTTTAAACTGATTCATTTGGAAGATGTGACTTCAAATCCATCACCTAATTATAAGACAGTACTCCAACTGTCACAAAAATCAGCCTTAGAAGCTGGCTTGCCTTTAATTGTAGTCGAATCGGATGTTAAGATAAATCCAGATACCTTGGAAAGTCTAGTGAATTTCTCCAATGAAAACCCCAATGTAGGTTTGGTAGGAGCGATAACACAAGATGCTGAGGGAAAGGTGAATTTTCCTTATCTTAAATTCAAACAATTAAAGAGTAAGGATCCGGCAAAGACTACGCGAAGCCTTAGTTTTTGCTGTACCTTGATAAGTAAGAACTTTTTAAAGAAATATGATTTCACTGATCTGGATAATAGTAAAGATTGGTATGATACGCATATTAGTCAGAAATCAATAAGTTTGGGCTTCGATAATTACATTCTGCCAGACCTGCCCGTTTGGCATAGGCCTCATGGTAGCCGGCCTTGGAAGCAGCTCAAATACAAAAATCCAATACTATACTACTTCCGAAAGTGGTTTTTAGGTAAGGATAAAATTTAGGTCTAAACTTTTCGCATTTCCTCTCCGAGGAACAGTTAGTTTATATAACAAAGTACCTCCTCAAATAAAGCACGGAATAAGTAATAGCCGGGTTTAATCGGTAAGCATTTCTAGAGTGCCATGATCCTGTTATTTCCTATCAGCGGGTAATGTTTTTTATAGAATAGTGTAGACAATAGGAATAGATGGAACTAGACCAATTATAAAATTTCTATGTACTAAACCGCTTACCTTTAGCTCCAAAACCTTAAGAAATTAATTGTATTATTCTAATAAATAATTAATTTCAAAATTTTTAATTTTAATCTTGGAAATGATCTATTTCCGCCAATAATCAAGGATGTTTTAAACTGGTTATTATCGGCTAGGGCCAATAATGGGGCTGTTTCTATTTATTATAGAATGGTTTTTCAATTTTCATTTCAATTTCAAGTATTAAAGGATGAAAAATCAGTTAATAGAAACCAAATGCAATTGTCCTTACATAATTATCCTACCTTTTGCTAAGAGAGTATAGATGATTTCTTTAAAGGCCATTTTTTTTGATTTGTGATTATTTCTTTAAAATATCGAAGTATACTAAGATGAATTCATTGCTTTATTTGCTCAAAATTCCGTACCTTTGTTTTGGGTGATTAAGCAACTTTTTATACTTATTCTTTTTTTAGTAATTAAATGGAGGTTATTTCGAATTAATTTTTCCTAACCTCCCTTTTTTCTAGTAGGTTACATTTTAATCCTCCGAATAAGTTGCTTTCAACGATATTGATGTAATTTAAATGCTCCTATGAAATATGTCTTTGTATTGACCCTCATTTCCCTGACCTTTCATTATAGTGTTTTAGCGCAGGAGCCAATAGATTCAACAGTATATTATATGACCTATCCTGATAAACTAGTGCTGAGAACTTATATGTCCAGGAAGTATACAGGTTTGGGTATAAAGGTTGCCGATGAAAGTTATTGGTATAGACCGAATTCTACCTTGAACATTGGGCTTGGTGCTACTTACGAAGGCTTGACATTAAACCTCGCCTATGGTTTCGGGTTTTTAAACCCAGATAAGCAACGTGGAGATTCCAAATATTTTGATTTGCAAGCGCATGCTTATCCTAAAAATTGGGTCATAGATTTTTTTGGACAATTTTATAATGGCTATTATTTATTAAGGGGAAATACTTTAGATAATAATAATGAATCGAGAATTTTCCCAGACATGAAACTTAGAAAGGTGGGAGCTTCCGTTCAGTACTTATTTAATGGAGATAAGTTTTCCTATAGGGCGGCCTTTTTGCAGAACGAGTGGCAAAAAAAATCCGCAGGCTCATTTATGGCCGGCGCGGAAGTTTATGGAGGTCAGGTAAGAAATGCCTTGGGTATTCTACCTTCACAATCAGTTCCTAATAATTTCGATCAGATCAAATACTTTGAAATAGGCCCCAATTTTGGCTATGCTTATTCCTGGATTATAAAAAAGCATTTTTTTATTACCCTATCTGCAGCTTCTAGTTTATCAATAGGCAGGACCTATTTCAATTATGAAGATGGAACAGGTAATAGTAATTGGTCGGTCCGGCCTAATTTTTTAATGAGGGGATTTACAGGATACAATTCGGATAGGTGGTCTCTTAATGTCAATTATGTTTACAATCAAGTGAATTTGGCAGCAGTTAATGGCTATAAGGCCAATTTGGGGACTGGAAACTATCGACTAAACCTTATTTATCGTATTAGTCCAGGGCATGGTTTGAAAAAGAAATTGGGATTGATTGATAAGTTAAAGAACAGATTGAAATAAGGCTTTCCAAGAATTATGGATTAAACCCGAAATATGCAATAAACAATCTATTACGTGCTGAAATCGCTTCAAAATCAGCCACTTCGTTGCTGTTTTGAATTTCACCATAGCGGTGCTATGCTAAAATCTCCAAACAGCCTGATTGTCTTGCGATTGCAACACTTTCCGTAAACACGGGACAGGCTTCACCCCTGACAATTGTCAGGGCGGAGAAATCCTATTACATAATCCGGGTTAAAATTAACTGGCCTTAGTATGGGATAGGTTTCATTTATTGGGTAGGTAAAATAAATTTTATGTTTTCATTCCTTGGTCAGGCCTTTGGATTCAGCCTTTTTTATTACAATAAGTCATTTTACCATTTTTTAGTAAAAAGCCATTTAATCCTTTGTCCAACAGGGTATTTGGAAAATATGAGTTCTAAGCTTATAATTCAGAATAAACTATCACATAATCTATTGTTAACAATATGGAAATGTTTAAATAATACCTGACTAGGGTTTAGATTTCTGATATTGTACTTATTTGCCAATATATATTGTGAATAGAGTGGTATGTTTTTGAGGTAACTAAGTATATTAGGAAATAGAGTTTAAACTATAAAAATAATTTATGGTGAACAGGTTTACAAAATTTAGAAACTGGTGTTGTTTAGTTATGCTATGCTTCCTGATAGGATCCGTAGTTCCAGAAGCTTTGGCTCAAAGTAGGCGAGTCACAGGTAAAGTCACTTCTCTGGGAGATGGCTTAGGTATTCCCGGAGTAAATGTACTTATTCAAGGAGGTCAGTCAGGTACTGCCACTGATGTAAATGGAGAATACTCCATAACCGTTGCTGATAACAACAAGGTTTTGGTGTTTTCATTTATAGGTTTCGAACCAATTAATGAAGTGGTAGGCAACCGTTCTGTTATTAATGTGCAGCTAAGGGAAGATGCTTCAGAGATGAATGAAGTTGTTGTCACTGCCCTCGGAATTAAAAGGGAAGAAATTTCTCTAGGCTATTCCATAGAACGTGTGGGTGGCGAAGAAATGACTAGAGTGGCTCAGGAAAGTTTTCTTAATGCCATGGCAGGAAAAGTAGCCGGTGCTACCATCAGTACCACAGGTGGTACGGGTTCATCGGTAAGTATGGTAATTAGAGGGGCTACCTCATTAAATACCGACAACCAGCCGCTCTTTGTAGTAGATGGTGTTCCTATCGCCAACACGCTTAATAATGTGTCTTCGGTTGGCTCCGAAAACAGGGTCGATTATGGAAATGCCATTTCGGGTCTTAACCCTGATGACATTGCTGACATTTCCATCCTGAAAGGGCCAAGTGCCGCAGCGCTATATGGATCTCGTGCAGGAAATGGAGTAGTGCTTATTACCACCAAAGGAGGGAATGTAGACCGACTAACAGTGAATGTAAGTACCAATACTGTTTTTGATGTGCCTTACAAATACCTTAAATGGCACAGTAAATTTGGAGCAGGACAATATTCTGCTATTCCTGTAGATATTAGTGGAAACCCTTTGACCAACCCATTTGGAAGTTTGGTTCAAGAGAACGTAAATGCTGCATTTGGAGCTGAATTGGATAAAGGTTATGAGCAGGTTCAGTGGAACAGTCCTTTAGATGAAAATGGTAATCCCATAGCGATGCCTTTGGTTTCCTATCCTGACAATGTTAAAAACTTTGTGCAAACAGGTATCACATCTTCCAATAGCTTTTCAGTTGCCAATAGCAATGATGTCATGAACTATAGAATCTCTTATTCCAATATGAGGAATAAGGGTATTATACCGAATTCAGATTTATTCAGGAATACCTTAAATATCAACTCCAACCTTAAGGTAAGTGATAAGTTGAATTTCAGTACCAATATTGATGTGAGTCGAAACAATTCCAATAATAGGCCTGCTGGTGAACGAGGTACCAACCCTTTACAATGGGCTTATGAAACCTCTCCCCATGTCAATATTTTGGACTTAAAGGACTATTGGCTTCCAGGTCAGGAAGGATTGGAGCAAAAAACCATGGATGCCGGTGGAGAAGTCAGGGTAACAGATAACCCTTATTTCCTTGCCAATGAAGTTAACAATAGCTTCAAAAGAGACAGGGTGTTTGGGAATGTAAAAGCGGATTGGCAGATTTCACCTTCCTTTAACTTCTTTGCACGTTATTCCTTGGACTTATATAATGAAACCAGAGAGAGTAAAATAGGTAGGAGTTACAGCCAGGAACCAGAAGGTGCCTATGGTATCACAGAGCTTCATGGCTTGGAAACCAACGCAGATTTCCTACTTACCTATAATAAGGATGTAAATGATTTTGGAATTACACTTTCAGGTGGTGGTAACATTAGGTACCAAAATGGAAGTAATTTATTCGCAGGTTCCAAATCCGGTGTGGGCTTGATTACACCTGGGGTTTATACACTTAGCAATATAGCCCCTGATAATATTCAATACGGCAATAGTAGCTTTGAGAGAGGAATTCACAGTTTATATGGATTGGCAAACTTCTCCTATAAGGACATGCTATATTTGGATCTAACGGCTAGAAATGACTGGTCCAGTACATTGCCTGCAGCAGATCCTTACTTTTATCCATCTGCAGCGCTGAGCGTATTGGTCAGTGAAATGCTTGATTTACCTGAGCCTTTTAGCTTGGTGAAATTGAGAGGTGGATATGCTTCTGTAGGTAATGATGCTAGTCCATACAACTTGTTAGGTACATTGTATAATGCTGGAGCATGGGGCAATATACCAAGGTTATCATTGCGTAGTGGTTTATTGAATCCTACCCTGAAACCTGAAATTGCTACTTCATACGAAGGTGGAATTGATTTACATCTTTTCAATGATCGAGTTAGATTTAGTGGAACCTACTATAAAGTACAGAATGAAAACCAAATCCTTAGCATAGGTTTACCGCCATCTACAGGGTATACCTCAAAAAATTTCAATGCTGGTCTTTTACAAAGTGAGGGTGTTGAACTAACCCTTGGATCGGACATCATCAGAAACAATAATTGGAATTGGACTGTGGACCTTAACCTGACTAGGAACAGGACCAAAATTATTGAATTGGCTGATAATATGCCGTATTATACCTTATGGGAAGATGCCAGAGGGGGTTCATGGACTTATGTAGGAGAAGAGATTGGGGATATTTATGATGCGGAAGTTGTGACTGTAAAAGATCCTGAGTCACCCTATTTTGGGTACCCAATTTTGGATCAAACCGGAAAATGGCAAAGCATTGATGCTGTGAGTTCAAGAAATAAGATTGGAAATTTCAATCCTAAATTTATTCTTGGAATGCAGACCTCCTTGTCTTATAAAAACTTTCATTTGAACATGACATTTGACTGGAGAAATGGTGGTGATTTTGTGTCCCAAACTTACAGATTCGGTGAAGAACATGGCAGGTCATCTGTATTCTTGGATAAGCTGATCAATCCAGGAGAATTGGAAGGAGAAGCTCTGAAGAATTATCTTGTAGACAATCAGGAATCAATGGTTTTGATCAATGGCAATAACTTTCCATTGGTTGGTGGGCCGACTCCAGAATACGGAAGTTATCCATTCACATATGGACCATTTACTTTGCCTCATGGAGGAGTATTTATTCCTGGGGTTTATGCTACAGAATTTGACGAGAATGGAAACCCTACAGCTTATGCTGAAAACCTAGGCGAAAACATTGGTCAGCCAGGAGGAACTTTAACCTTGCCTTATGCGGGCAGTACAGCTTGGAGTTTTTCAAGGGCATTCTTATATGATGCCTCTTTTGTGAAGTTGAGAGAGGTTTCTTTTGGTTATGATGTGCCAAAAACTTTCGCTAATTCACTAAAAATGCAAAATCTTAGCTTCTCAGTCTATAGCAGGAATATTATTCTCTGGACAGCAGCAAAAATCAATATAGATCCAGAGATGGCGTTTCAACCATCAGGAGGCACACAAGCAGGGACCCAATTTAAACAGGGAATAGAAAGATGGAATGTGATGCCTTGGGTTATGCCAATTGGGTTTAAAGTAAATGCTACTTTTTAAGTGTTAGTTTTCAACTGATAAACGAAATTACTATGATTATCAAAAATAAATTAATTTTCGGTTGGGCGCTTTTATTGCTGTGTACATTTTCCTGTAAGGAAGATCTCATAGAGATGAATATTAACCCAAATGGAGCAAGCCCTGAATCGGCCAATCCCAACCTGGTGCTTTCAACAGTGTTGACCGAGGCAGGCAAAACTGTGTTGAATCTTGGGTATCAAGACATTGCAGGAGTGATGCAACATACTCAAAAGGATGGATGGTCAGGATCACACAATTCCTATGACTGGAACAGAAGCAATAGTTGGTCTGGCTATTATGCTATCCTTAGAAACAACCAATTTGTTTATGACAGGGCTGTAGAGCTGGATCAAGAACTTCATCAGGGAGTCACTTTGGTGATTCGCGGAATGATGTTCGGACTTATTACTGATCTTTGGGGAGACGCACCTTATTCTCAAGCACTCAAAGGTGCTGAAGGAACTCCTGAAGCTACTTTTCCTTCCTTTGATACTCAGGAGGAAATTTATAGAGGAATACTTGGGGAACTAGAGACTGCCAATCAATTGCTTTCTCAGCCAAAAGGATCTTACAATAGCTCTATTGAAGGGGCAGATGTTTACTTTGGTGGTAATCCTGAAAAATGGAGGAAGATGGCCAATTCCTTAAAACTTAGGTTTTACATGAGATTGTCGGAAAAGTTGCCTGATTTTGCCAAGCAAGGTATTGAAACTATACTAGCCGATCCAGGGACATATCCCATCATCACCAGTACCGGGGATGATGCTACCATGTCTTTTAATACAGAGAGTGAAGCAAGTAGCTGGCCTAAAAATACCAAATTTGATGTTGATGCAAGCAACTATAGGAGGTTAAAAATGTGCCAAACTCTGGTAGAAGCCATGAGGGTAAATAATGACCCAAGGCTTGGAGTTTGGGCCAACCCGGTAGAAATACCTTTGGTAGTTGATGCCAGTTTGCCTGCAGGAACAGACGTAATACAAGATGGAAAAAGGTACCTTTCTCCAGATGTGTTGGAAAGTAGAAATGTAGCGCTTGAAGACATCAGCCAGAATCCTGATTATGTTGGAATTCCTCCGGGTATCGCGGGCTCACAGGTATACAACCTTAGCCCAGATGCCAATCAGGCTTCATTTAACCCCCATGTTTCCTGGCTTAATGATCGATACAGGGAACCCAATGGTCCTTTGCTAAAAGCCAGACTAATTACAGCAACAGAGGTTAATTTTATTTTGGCTGAGGCCGCACTGAAAGGTTGGGCTGTTGGAGGAACTGCTGAAGAGTATTACAATAAAGCCATTCAGGCTTCATTTACTACTTGGGGAATTTCTGGTCAGGTAGAAAATTACCTGCAACAGGAAAGTGTTAAATTCGATGGTACATTAAAACAACTGATGGAGCAAAAGTGGGTGTCCTCTTGGACCGCTGCTGCAGAGGCTTGGTTTGATTACCGAAGAACTGGCTATCCTGAATTGGAGGCCGGACCTTATACCATACGATCTGTTTTGCCTGTTCGTTTTTATTATATGGTAGAAGAACGAAATCTTAATGGAGCCAATTCGGAAGAAGCCATGAACCGTTTGGAAACAACCAATTTTTCTGAAGTAGACGGAGCCAATAGTGCTTGGTCCAAGCCTTGGGTAATTCAAGGTACTGGGAAACCTTGGTAGTGAGGTGATTTAAATTTATCATAATAAGGGGCTTTTCGAAAGGGGAGCCCCTTTTTTAGCTCTTAGGAGCCAATAACTTCTGCATAATTTCAGTTAAATTGCAAAAAAATACTCAAACTTATGAAATTCCTCAATTCAGAGATTTTTAAATGTTTACTCTTCGTTTTGATGCTAGTGGCATTTGGTTCCTGCACAAAAAATGTTTCTATAACGAGATTAATGCCAGCAGAGATTAATATACCGAATCAGGTGCAGCGTTTACTCATTGTAGACAGGACGAAGCCTGAAAGTCAGGGAGTAGCAATAATTGAGGGACTTCTTACTGGAGAAATGCCTTTTGAAGTGAAAAATGCCATTGATGGTACCTTGGCTTCCATTCATCAGGATCTTAATACTTCTCCCAGGTATGAAATAGTGCGGGCAAGTGAAAGATTGACTGGAGGGCTCTTTTCACAAACTTTCCCTGCACCTCTTAATAGGGAAATGGTTCGAAATCTTTGCATGCGTTATGAAACTGATGCGGTATTGACTTTGGAAAAATTCAGTTCGGATTTTGTCATTACAGACAAAAGGATCACCATCAAGAAAAAAGTTGGAAAAGATGATAATGCCAAAACCATAGAAGTGCCCGGTATATTGGTGGAAGGGCTTGCTTCCGTACAGGTAGGGTTTAGATTGTATGACCCTGAAAGTGGCAATATTTTAGACCAAAGTGACCTTTCTAAAACCAACCTATGGTCAGCAGAGGCGGAGACCAAAGCCCAAGCCATGTTGTTACTGATCGAAAAAGCCCAAGCTACCAGGTATGTGGGGCAAATGGCAGGTGCAGCATATGCAAGAAGGATTGCACCGATGTACATAGACCTAAACCGTACCTTTTATGCCAAATCAAAGAAATATCCCTCTTTAGAAAAAGGCGCTCGCTTTGCGGAAGTCAATGAATGGGAAAATGCAATTCAAAGCTGGCAAGGAGGGCTTTCCCTTCCTGGAGATGATAAAACCTATGGCAAGCTTTGTTACAATATATCTTTGGGATATGAGGTACTTGGAGACTTGTTTTTGGCCAAGGATTGGGCGGCAAGGGCCTATACAGAATTTGGCTTTAAGGCCGGAAGAACCTATGCCAAAGAACTCGAACAAAGAATGATGGAAGACGAATTGCTGAAAGAACAGTTGAACACAACTTCTGATCAGTAAATATTTACCCGGATCAGGTGAAATGTAGATTTAAAGCTACCTGACCCGGGTTAAATTTGATTTTTGCTTAATTATCGGAAGTATTCTCTATTTCCCTTAATTCTCTGATAACTACTACCATTTACTTAAGTACTTTTTAACCTCTCTTTTGCTATCAATTCGCGCAATGCCAATATGCGTTTGCATTTTCTCTTCACTATTATCCCCGAAATATGCAATAGACAATCTATTATGTGCTGAAATCGGGAAAATGTAGCAAAAAGAAGGAATAGGAGGTTTGATGGCTTACCATAAAAGACACCATTATCCCAGGGAAAACAATTGATTTTAAAATGATAACACTGAACCTAGCATCACAAGTAAATCACATTTCTTGCAACAAATAAAAATGCCAGTAAAAAGGTAAGTGTAAATTTACACCCGGTGTAATTTATAAGGATAAACACCATCTGCATTCCATTGACAAACATATAGGTTTTTGTCTCTGTCTAAACAGACATCATGGCAATGTTTGAAGATGGGTTTTTCCTGAAACATGAGCTCTAGCTTGCCATTTTTGTAGACCGGTTCGGTACCTCCAGGGTTGGAGACGACCTTGTTGTTTTTGTCTAAAATAGTGACAAAGCCTTTGTTTAAATGCATGTTATAATTGCCTTCTTCCATTCCAAAGCAGACTCCGGAATACAAGTTTTCATCATCCAAAACAGGTCGGCTAATGTATGCCCCAGGTAAGTAATGGTCTTCCAGGTATTCGCCAGCTAATGTGAATCGCTTGAACGTATTTTTTATCCTTGCAGAACAAAGTAAGGTAGGGTTGGTAGGGTCTCTGTAATCAATGGCTACACCATGGGCTTGTTTGAATTTGTCTGGCTGGAGAAAACTGTCTCCTCCAAATTTCCGAATAAATTGCCCTGTCTTGTCATATTGCAAGATAAACTGTGAACCATAACCATCGGCCACATAAATATCCCCACTGGGACCTATGGCTGTTTCCGTTGGTCGGTAAAATGCATGTTCGGTGTATGCACCTATCTTGGATGGGTGATCCAATTCCATAAGAATTTCACCATCCATGGTACATTTTACTACTTTTCCTAAACCAGTATCTGTGATAAATAAAAATTCTTCAGCACCTTCTTCCGAGATAGACAAACCATGCGCTCCGGAAAATCCCAATGTCCATGTGTCTAAAATTTTTCCCGAAGTATCGTAAATCAGGATATTGTTTTTCGGATGGTCTGTCAACAATATTAACCTGTTGTTTTTGTCCATGACCATTTCATGGCAGTTGTTGACCGGATGGCTGTTGCTGTTGGTTTTGCTCCAGTCTCTTTCTATCCTGTACTGGAAATCACCATGGCCCAGTATGTCCTTTTGAAGCTGCGCGGCATTTGAGTTGATATTGAAAAGAGGTATTCCTGCAGTAATTACTGCCCCACCGGTGATGGATTTTTGAATGAATTTTCTTCGTGAATGCATGAATTGTATTTATGCCAGGAGTTCATTTACTACCTGTCCGTGGACATCTGTAAGTCTGAATCTTCTGCCTTGATGTTTGAATGTTAGTTTTTCATGGTCTATGCCCAATAAATGGAGTAATGTGGCTTGAAAATCATGCACATGTACGGGGTTTTTAGCCACATTGTAGCTAAACTCGTCCGTTTCTCCATAGACCATTCCTTTTTTTACTCCTGCTCCTGCCATCCACATGGTAAAGCATCCAGGATGGTGGTCTCTGCCATAATTGTCGGCGGTGAGCCTTCCTTGAGAGAAGCTGGTCCTACCAAATTCACCACCCCATACGACCAAAGTGTCTTCTAGCAAACCTCTTTGTTTAAGGTCCTGAATCAAACCTGCGGTGGCCTGGTCTGTACTTAAGGCTTGGCGCTTGATGCCTTTAGGCAAACTGCCATGTTGGTCCCATCCCATATGGTAGAGCTGAATGAATTTCACATCACGTTCTGCAAGTTTTCTGGCTTGCAGGCAATTGGAAGCATAGGTGCCAGGTGTTCTCGCATCTTCCCCATAAAGTTCGTAAATATAATCAGGTTCTTTGCTGGTGTCCACCGCCTCCGGAACGGAATTCTGCATTTTATAGGCCATTTCATATTGGCTGATCTTGGACTGAATTTCAGGATCCTGCCACAAGTCAAACTGGTGTTCATTGAGCTTACCGATATGGTCCAGGGCACGACGCCTGTCATGGTCATGTACCCCATGCGGATTATTCAAGTATAAAACAGGATCTTTGCCCGAACGAAATTGAATGCCCTGATGATGGGAGGGTAGAAACCCGTTTCCCCAGGCCGTGGAATTTAAAGGCTGTGATCCAGGGCTTTTTGAAAGCAGGACTACAAAATTGGGCAGGTTTTCATTGTCACTTCCCAGACCATAACTCAACCAGGACCCTATAGAAGGTCTACCGCTCAATTGCGAACCTGTTTGCATAAACATGACGGCAGGTTCGTGGTTGATGGCCTCGGTGATCATGGATTTGACAATGCAAAGCTCATCTACAACCTTGGCAGTGTGAGGGAAAATTTCACTTACCCAAGCTCCAGATTGTCCATATTGCTTAAAATCATAAATTGATTTCACTAAAGGAAAAGTAGATTGATCTGCTACCATTCCAGAATTTCGCTGGGTTCCCTGTACGGAAGGAGGTATTTCCTTGCCATGCCATTTTTCCAGTGAGGGTTTGTAATCAAAGGTTTCAATTTGAGAAGGCCCGCCAGACTGGAAAAGATAAATCACTCTTTTGGCTTTTGCAGGGAAGTGGGTGCCTGTGTAAAGCCCCTGTGGTTTGTAGAGTCCTGAGCTATCAGGAGCTTCGGCAAAGCCAGCTTTTTGTCCAATAAGGCTGGACAAAGCAATGGCGCCAAAGCCCAGTGAAGTCTTTTTCAAAAAGCCACGTCTTGTTTCTCCGAATTTGTTTATGTCATTCTCGTTCATGGCGATATTTATCTTATTGTATACCCTTCAGTGGTATTCATTATACCGTTTATTACAGTGGCCAATGAGGCTACTCTAACTGGATCCAGCGAATTGTCCAAAGGTTTACTACCTGTACTTAAGTAAGCCATTGCGTCTCCTTTATTCTGTCCAAAGCGCTCTTGCTCTTCCTGATAAAATTGTTCAATGATCTCCATTTCTTTGGCATCAGCTTGTCTACCGGTGCTTAATTTGAAGGCCTTGGCCAGTTGTTCTTCTGGTTGGTATTTTTTAATTAGTTTTTCGGCAGCTACTCTTGCTGCTTCTACGTATTGCGGATCATTTAATAAAACCAGTGCCTGTAAAGGGGTGCTGGTTTCAGTTCTCCTCACTTTGCACTCTGATCTGTCGCTGACATCAAATATCATCATGGAAGGAGGTCCGGAAGTTCTTTTCCATATGGTGTAGAGGCTTCTTTTGTAGAGCCCATCACCAGGCTCCTGCAAATACCTGTACCTCCAGGATTTGGTAGAGATTTCATCCCAGAGCCCATCAGGTTGATAAGGGTAGGCACTTTCGCTACTGGTGTTCTGAACTAGCAGTCCGCTTATGGCAAGGGCGTTGTCACGAACCATTTCTGCCGTCATTCTAAAACTTGGGCCTCTTGCCAACAAAAGGTTGTCTGGATCTTCTTCCAACAAATCAGGTGTGTTTTTAGAAGATTGCTGATAAGTGGAAGACATCACAATAAGTTTGTGCATTTTCTTGATGTCCCAGCCAGATTCCCGGAAGGTAACGGCTAGCCAATCCAGAAGTTCGGGATGTGATGGCATGCTTCCCTGATTGCCAAAGTCATCAGAGGTAACGACCAGCCCTTTTCCAAAATGCATTTGCCAGATTCTATTGATAAACACACGGGCTGTCAATGGGTTTTTGGGATCAAAAACCCATTTTGTCAGTCCCAAACGGTTTTTTGGCCACTTTTCATTGTAAGGAAAAACAGTTTCAGGAATACCGGGATCAACTTGTTCCGTGGGCGCATTGTACATTCCCCGATCCAAAATATAGGTAGGCCTAGGCTCCTCAAGGTCACCCATTACCATTATTTCTTTAATATCAGTAGTGGTTTTAGCCCTTTCTTTTCTTAAATCCACAATTGCCTTTCTGATATTTTTGGCTTCGGGATTGTCACTCCTAAAGTGATGATCGGCAATCATGGCTTTGTCAATCTGATTTGCGGGGTTTGTGATGGCTTTTTTGGCTTTCTCAGGATTGGTTTCATAGAGTACTTCCAAAGCACTTAATTCCTGATCATAAATTCTTAATTTATCCAGACCGCCATTGAGGAAAGTCTTCATTTTGTCCCTGACTCCTAATACAAAACCTCTGAATCCGTAGGTGTGAATGTCGGGTTTGAATAAAATGGATTTATAAATATTATCAGCTGATACTGATACAGGCACTTTTTCTCCATTGAGATAAATACCAATGCCGTCAGCTTTACCCATACCATTGTAAGTAATGGTAAGGTTTGTCCATTCTTTCTCAGGGATAGCTGTTAGCGTTTTTACCTGAATGGCATTGTCTGGCCAACTGTAGGCCATGATAAAGTTTAATTTATTGTCTTCCAGAAATAGAGAATAGCCTTTTAGTCCCAAGCGAATATCCTCGCAATGGGTAAACAAAACTGCTTCGTTGTAAACCGTGTCGGGAAATACCGAAAGGCTTACGGAAAAGGGATCTGTTTGGTCAAACCAACCCACTTTGTCCGGGAGACTTAGGGTAGTAAAGTCATTGATGAAAACGCCTTGACCCTCAGCTCCAGCCTTTATTACAGGCTCTTTGATAATTACTGGGCCAGGTTGTGAAGTTTTTCCGGGGCTTGTGAAGGTTGTTTTATTTGCCCCAGGAATTATTTTGTCAAAATCATAAGCGGCTACAAGTTTTGTAGGTAGCTTTTTTTGTAGGTTTTGCAGAAGGTTGGCTTCTTCGATATGCTGTGTTTTTTGAGCTTCTTTTTGCAAATCACCCAAATGGGTTTCTTTGGACTTTATCTGACTGTCTATGTAATTTAAAATCTTGTCTTGTTCTTCGTTTGTAAGCAATAAGGCCGGGCCAGGAACTTGACCTGGGCCATATACCGCAGTGCCCAACTCATTGGTACTGTTGAAAAATGCGGACAATTGGTAAAAGGACTTTTGGCTTATGGGGTCATATTTATGGTCATGGCAGCGGGCACATTCCATACTTAAGCCCATAATGGCTTTTCCAACGGTGGAGGTGCGGTCAGCCACATATTCTGCTCTGTACTCTTCGAAAACGATACCGGCCTCAGAATTCTTTTTATGTAGTCGGTTAAAAGCAGTTGCCAGTATGCTCTCTTGCGTGGGTTCCTCAATAAGGTCTCCGGCCAATTGCCAAGTGATGAACTGCTCGTAGGACATGTTTTTGTTAAAAGCTCGGATGACCCAGTCCCGGTAAGGACTGAAGTCTCGGTGCTTGTCATCCAAATAGCCATCGGAATCGGCATATCGGGCTACATCCATCCAGTCTGCGGCCATTCGCTCACCATAGGCCGCCGAAGCAAGGAGTCTGTCGACTAATTTTTCATAAGACTTAGGGTCATCGCTGTCAACAAATTCTTCGATTTCTTCCAAAGAAGGAGGAAGGCCTGTCAGGTCGAAACTTACCCTACGAATAAGGTTTTCTTTGTTGGCCTTTTCTGAGGGATTTAGATTTTTGCTTTTCAATTTGGCGGCTACAAAATGATCAATTTCATTATTGGCCCAGTCTTTATTTTCTATGTCAGGAACATTAGGTGTTTCAGGAGGAATAAATGACCAATGAGGTTTGTATTTTGCTCCTTGTTCAATCCATTTTGTCAGCGTGGCAATTTCTGCTACACTTAGACTTAAGTTTGATTCAGGTGGAGGCATCATCAGCTCCTTGTCCTCGGTCAGAATTCGGTTTACTACCTCACTTTTGCCAGGCTTTCCTGGGACGATGGCATAATGACTTGAATTGCTTTTCAGTGCTGCAAAAGCAAACTCTTCCAAGTCAAGCCTTAAATCAGCTTCTTGGTTGGCTGCATCGGGTCCATGGCAGGCAAAGCACTTGTCTGAGAGAATAGGCTTAACATGGTAATTAAAATCTATGGCTTCCGGCAGGTCCTTATAGGCCTGTTGGATGGCTTCAGGTTTCTCCCATCCGCAGCCCACCAAGAGAGGGAGCAGTAAGGTGAAAGGAAAGGATAACCTGTGTATTATTTTGGGTATGACTCGTGTCATTTATTGAAAATTGATAATTTTATATGACAATTATTTAGCCAAATGTCATTTGCATTCAGCATAATTTAACGGGTTATTTTTGTCAATAGTTAACCTTAAAGTTATTGAATATCTTTAAGAAATAAAATTACAATTATAAGAAGGAGATAATAAAAAAAATGTTTCGGAAAATAGTAAAGTGTTGCTGTGATAATATGTGAATTTTAATTTGGTAGAATATCTACCGGGGATGTTGCTTATAAGCAATGTCCTTTACGTTTTTAAAGAATGAGGGTTACCAATTGATATCAAATCTTACAAAACCCATTTCATCTTCTATATTTTCAAATAGCCATAGTTTTCCGTCTTTGGCAAAATGGAATCTGGGGTATCGATCCATTTCAGGGACAGTTCCTTCGGCAATCAAATTGAGCTCCTTGTCCAAAATACTTAAGTAAACTGTTGCTCCAGAAGGTTGAGGGAAATATTGATCTTCCTTTTGTTCAGGATTATCTTCATAATCAAATTGATAGGAGAAACGATAGTAGACCTGCTTTTTTTCATCCCATACAGGACCTTTGAAATTAATGTCTTCTTGAATTTCTTTAAAATACTTTTCGAATTCCTTACGATCCCCTACCTCAGCAGGATAGGTACCGCTTTTTTCGTTAGGGTAAGTTGGCTGTTAAAGGTAATGTGCCTGAGAGAGTCACTGTCTTTATCCATTACATAGAGCTCACTACTTATCCCAGTTCCCAAGATTAATTTTCCACCTTCTTTTATTAGGTACCGATCAGTGCCCAATCCCATGGCAGATTCTCCATCATCGAGAAAAGGCTCGAAATTCTTGGCCTTTTCAATTCCTGGAATAGCAAATTTTTTAAAGGTTTTATTGTTACGGTTTATCAAGGCAAAAAAAGTGGTTTTATTTCTATAAATGGAAATCAGGGAAGCAAATTGGCTACCATCTGTGGCCAAGCTTATTGTTTTATTAGATCTATCTTCCTCATCCAACTCCTCATATTCTTTGATCATTTCAATTATATCAATGCTTTCCAGCTTTCTACCCTGCCAATCCAACACATTATCCTTTGGATAAGCGCTAATAAAAAGTTTATCCTTACTAATAAGGGAGAAACCCCTTACATAATTTCCAACACCATTTGGTCCCTCCTTTTCAAAGGGATAATTTTTCTCAAATTCCAGAGAATTGAGATTGATTTGTTCTATGAGGTATTCCTGAAGGTTTACATTATAAAGGTATTTCTTATCCTCACTTAGTGCACTTAATCTTAATCGCCCATTTAAAAATAAGATCTCCTCTCCAGGATCTATTACGACTGTGTCCATGGTGATTTCCAAGGGAGGTAGTGCACCTTCGGCTCCATTTTTCTGTCCGCTACATGCAAGGAATAAAGCGAAAACTATACAGTAAAAACTGTTTTTCATTCTATTAGGGTCTATGGACTAAAAATTTAGCAGATATTTTTTTAGTTTTCCTAAAAATTGAAAGACTACTTTAGTTTTAATACAGAATAAGACTATTACTTCTAAATTTTTTTAAGGACATTTTTCCTGACTTGGAAAATATTTTCATTTTGAGAGAAAAGTTCTGCACCTTATTTTAAGGGTTCTGCTTTTATATTGGAAGCTGTTTAGAATCAATTTATTAATAAATTTCAATAAATTGGGTTGTCCTTAAAAAAACATACGCACATGTTTCAAAATTCTAAAACCCCAGTTTTAATCTTTTCAATTTTAGGCCTCCTTCTATTTACGACAAACCTTCAAGCCCGTCAATTGCGCCTAGACATTGATACCTTGCTTGTGGGTGTGGCAGGAAGTGAGCCGTTTGTCTATGGTGAAGGACAAGAAGTAAGTGGCATTTCCGTGGAAATCTGGGAAGAACTGGCGGCCAAACAAGGATGGAATTATTATTTCAAGTCTTTTAATACCGTGGATGATGCTTTACATTCCTTGGAACAGGGGGCTTTGGATTTGGTGATAGGGCCTATCAGTATTACTTCCAGCAGGGTGAAGGACTTTAGGTTTTCTCAGCCTTTTTATAATTCAAGTTTGGCCATCGTGTCCCGGTCTGAAAAACAAGGATATTGGGACAAGATCAAGCCATTTTTTAGTATTAAATTGTTGATTGCCGTGTTTGTATTTTTATTCATTCTTGCCATAGTGGGTACCCTATTGTGGTTGGCAGAAAGAAAGCATTCCAAGGATCAATTTCCAAATGACCCAATAGATGGGATAGGGAATGGGATGTGGCTTGCCATTGTTACCATGAGTACCACAGGATATGGAGACAAAGCACCAGTTACTTTGACGGGGCGCATTATTGCAGGCAGTTGGATGATTATCTCAATTATTTTTGCTACTTCAATGGTGGCTGGAATAGCCAGTACCCTTACTTTGGCTTCCATGGGAAAATCTCCGGTTTCTAGTATAGAGCAATTGGTAAATAAAAATGTGGCAACCATCTCCAACTCGCCTTCGCAAATGTTTTTGGAGGTACATTATGCCAAGCCTGTGGAGGTGAATACATTGGAAGAAGCCATGTCCATGTTAAATAAAAAGGAGGTTGCTGCAGTAGTTTATGATCGCCCGCAATTGTTGTTTTACCTAAAAAAGCATGGGCCCGAAGATTTATTTATGGCCAAGGCGGAATATTACAAACAGGGATATGGTTTTGCTTTTCCACTCGAGAGTAACCTGGTATATGAAGTCAACAGGGCATTGCTTGAATTGGCGGAAGATCAGGATACGGATGAGATAATTGACAGGTACCTGAGAAGAGAAGAGTGATTGAAGAGTTGACCCAGTATAAATGCACTTGAGTTTACTGGTGTTTATATAAAATAGACCTACAATTTTGCTCTAATTATCCCTTCTTTTATTTAAATCCGTAGGTTTTGCTAACCATGTCCCAAAGGGTTATCCCTATGCTTACTGAGATATTTAAAGAATGTTTGGTTCCAAATTGAGGGATTTCCAATACTTGGTCTGCAGCCAGTACAACATCTTCTTCTACTCCAAACACTTCATTTCCAAATACAAAGGCATAAGGTTTTCCAGGCTTTGGTGCGAATTCATTGAGAGGAGTACTGTGTGAGGCTTGTTCTAGCACACAGATCTCATAGCCTTCTTTTTTTAAAAGCTTGATTGCGTCCAATGTACTTTCGTAATGTTCCCAATCTACTGACTCAGTAGCACCTAGGGCTGTTTTTTGAATTTCTCTATGAGGAGGCTGACCAGTAATGCCGCAAAGAAAGATTTTTTTCACCAGAAAAGCATCAGAGGTTCTGAAGGCTGAACCTACATTATTTAGGCTACGAACATTGTCAAGAATCAGGGCAATTGGATTTTTTTCGATTTCTTTGTAATCCTCAACAGAGAGTCGGTTGAGTTCTTCCATGCTGAGTTTTTTCATCGGGATATAAATTTAAAATTTAAAATGCTGATTTAGTGAATGGTAGGGCTTTCAAAGCCCAAAGGACCTCAAATTTACTTATTTCCAGACAAAAAAAACAAGAGAGACTAAGGCCTAGTATTAGATTTAGGTTTTGTTTCCCTTACATTCTTAATTAAATTCAGGTCCTAAAACCGAAAAATAACAATGGGCAAGACTAAAGCCAAGGAAACCCCTTTAATGAAACAATACAATGCCATCAAGGCAAAGCATCCCGGAGCCATTTTGCTTTTTCGGGTAGGGGATTTTTATGAAACGTTTGGAGAAGATGCAATAAAGGCCAGTAAAATCCTTGACATTGTACTTACCAAACGTGCCAATGGTTCTGCCTCTCACATAGAGTTGGCCGGTTTTCCGCACCACTCTTTGGACACCTATTTGCCCAAGCTGATAAGGGCGGGTAATAGAGTAGCCATATGTGACCAATTAGAAGATCCAAAAGAGGTAAAAGGGATTGTTAAAAGAGGGGTCACAGAATTGGTTACGCCTGGTCTGGCTTACAATGACAATGTGCTGGACAAAAGGCGGAATAATTTTTTAGCAAGTATTCATTTCAGGAATGATCAATTGGGGATTGCTTTTTTGGATCTCTCTACGGGCGAGTTTATGTGTGCCGAAGGGCGCCAATCCTATATAGAAAAACTACTTCAGAGTTTTAACCCTTCAGAAATTATTCATTCTAAAGCAGCTAAGGTAGCAGCTGGAAACCTGTTAAAGAATGATTTTCATACTTTTCATTGCGAGGATTGGGTATACCAAAGCGCGTACACCTATGAAAAACTTACCAATCATTTTGGGACGAAAAATTTAAAAGGTTTCGGAATAGATAATATGGAGCTGGGCAGTACTGCAGCAGGTGCCATATTGTATTATTTAGAAGAAACAGAGCATAAGGAAGTCAAGCATATCGCTTCCATATCAAGGATAGCAGAGGAGAAATATGTTTGGCTGGATAAATTTACCATCAGGAATTTAGAATTGGTTTATCCACAACAAGAAGGAGGGGTGCCACTAATTCAAATTCTGGACAGGACCCAAACACCTATGGGTAGCCGAATGATGAAAAAGTGGTTGGTACTACCACTGAAAGAAAAAGGATTGATCGTAGAAAGGCAAAAATCAGTTAGTTTTTTTTACGAAGCTTCAGAATTGAGGGAGGAGTTGTTTTCCCATCTAAAACATGTGGGGGATCTTGAGCGGTTGATTTCCAAAGTGGCCGTGGGGAGGATCAACCCCAGAGAGATGAACCATCTTAAAAAAGCCTTGCTCAGTACCTTGCCGATTAAGGAATTGATGGGCAATCAGCAAAATGGAGCACTAAAAAAGTTGGCAGACCAATTGAATACTTGTTCCTATCTGCTAGAAAAAATCGATAAAGAGTTGATGGAGGATGCGCCCATGCTTTCACATCAGGGAGGAATCATAAAGGACGGGGTAGATCCTGACTTGGACGAATACCGTAAACTGGCCAACTCTGGTAAAGATTTTCTGGTGCAAATCCAGCAAAGAGAAATTCAACGGACAGGTATAAGCTCTTTGAAAGTAGCCTTCAACAAAGTTTTTGGCTATTATTTAGAGGTAAGCAATACGCATAAAGACAAAGTGCCGCCTGAGTGGATCAGAAAACAAACACTTGTCAATGCTGAAAGGTACATTACCGAGGAGCTTAAAGTTTATGAAGAAAAAATATTGCATGCTGAAGAGCGGCTAATTGCTCTGGAGCAGAAGTATTTCCATTTGTTGGTTCAGGATGCTGGAGACTATGTAGAGCAGATTCAGCAGAATGCAAGGGTTTTGGCAACTTTGGATTGTCTGTTAAGCTTTGCGGAAGTAGCTGCTGAGAACAACTATTGTGCACCTAAAATAGCCGATACCGATGCCATTGAGATCAAGGATGGTAGACATCCTGTAATTGAAAAGCAACTGGCAATAGGAGAGGATTACGTGCCCAATGACATCTACCTGGACAATTCTACACAGCAGGTGATTATCATCACGGGACCGAATATGGCAGGTAAGTCGGCATTGCTACGGCAAACTGCCTTGATCGTGTTGATGGCTCAAATGGGTAGCTTCGTGCCAGCCTCCTTTGCAAGGGTAGGGATTGTGGACAAGGTTTTTACCCGGGTAGGGGCATCAGACAACCTCTCCAAAGGGGAATCTACTTTTATGGTGGAAATGACTGAGACCGCCAGTATTTTAAATAATCTTTCTGATAGGAGTTTGGTATTAATGGATGAAATCGGAAGAGGTACCTCCACCTATGATGGAATTTCCATTGCCTGGTCCATTGTAGAGTATCTGCACAACCATCCCAAATGCAAGGCCAAAACTTTATTTGCCACGCATTACCATGAGTTGAATCAACTGGCCAATGATTTTCCTAAGGTGAAGAATTTTAATGTGGCGGTAAAAGAGTTGGGGAATAAGGTTGTATTTATGCGGAAGCTACAGCAGGGAGGGAGTGAGCATAGTTTTGGTATTCACGTTGCTCAGATGGCGGGGATGCCTAATCCTGTGGTCTTGCGTGCAGCAGAGATCATGAAGTACCTTGAAAAGGACAAACAGCTTCAGCAACACAAGGAAAACATCAAAGACATACCAAAGAACAATTATCAATTGAGCATGTTTGAATTGGATCCAAAATTCAAGGAAGCAAAGGATTTATTAGAGGCTCTTGATATCAATACCATCTCTCCGGTGGAGGCTTTGCTAAAATTAAATGAAATAAAAAAGATGTTGGAATAATTTAGTGCCTTTATTGTCAGGGGAGTAGCATTATGTTGATAAAAATTTCTTTCGTTATATTGGACTTTAAAAATTTACGCGTAAATTTGCATCACAATCACGGAAAGAAAAGCTTTCTGTGTAAAAATAACAAGCGAAAGTAGCTCAGCTGGTAGAGCACGACCTTGCCAAGGTCGGGGTCGCGAGTTCGAATCTCGTCTTTCGCTCACATAAAGCCCTTATCGAAGGGCTTTATTATTTAGATGGCAATTATAGTGGAAATGGTTTTTCCTTTTTCTATATTAGTTGTCGCTAATGTTGCCGGGATGGTGGAACTGGTAGACACGCAAGACTTAAAATCTTGTGACCTCACGGTCGTGCGGGTTCGATTCCCGCTCCTGGTACAATGCTTATTTTTATAGGCAAAGGTTTAAAAGCCGCTTAAATTTATTTTTAAGCGGCTTTTTTATTGTTATCATTTTTTAGGTTTTTCTTACTCCCAATACCCGTAATACCTCCCCATCCAATAGGCTACCAAGTAATAAGTGCCACTTACTTCTGTTTTTCCCCCTCCGCTAATGTTTAATTGTTTGGGGTTGGTGTTCCATCTAAAGGCATTTCCTTCAGGAGAAGGGATGGCGATGTAGGCTTGAGGGCTTCTGCCTCTGCCTGGAAATTCATCAACCCTTAAGTCCCAGCGATGGCTGTTGTCGATAGACCAGGTAATCATGTCCAAGGGGAAAGTTTGAATTTCTCGCAAAGCGATGTTTAAATCCTTGTCCTCCTTTAATAAAGCACTGGCAAAAACATTCCAAACAGGCATGTTGTCTGATTGTACGGCTTTCCAAGATCTTTGGAGGCTTTGTAGGTAAAGTGGGTAGTTGGGGTCTTCTTTGGGTGTGTATTTGAGTAAATTGTAATAAGGGAAGAAATTTAATATGTCATCAGAATGGCTGATGTCAAAAGGGTCTGTCATTTTAGCTTGTAAGGCATTTTGTGCATAGCCTTCTTTCTCTATCAAGTGGCGGTATACCTTCTTGTATTTCGCCTTTCCAGTAAAATGATAGGCTGTTTGCAGAGAGGAAAGGATTTGAAGTGAGTTCAATCCTTTTTCGTAATACCAATTGGAAGATCTGTTCAAGGAGTCAGGGGTCCATATGGCCCACCTTGTGGGTTTCCCATCGTAATCGATCAATTGCAAATCATTGTCTACAATATGGCTAACAATTCTGTCGATCAAGTCTACCACCTTCTTTTTATCCGCCTCATCAGCTACCATGTCATGGTAGAGCGCCATTGAAAATAAATGGCCGACAATCTCATCGGAGCTGGTATCGTCCAGCCATTGCCATTCTCCATCAGGTGATGGGTGCCAGTTTTTTGGATGAGGAGACCTTGAAGGGGCCAAAAGATCTTCTGACCTTACATAGGACCTGGCGGGATAGCCTGGTATTCCTGTGACTGTTTCCAGTCTTTCCAGGGCTTCGAAAGTTCGCTTCGCCTTTGCTTTGGCATCTTCACTTTTGGTGACGCCATATCTGAACGATTCGGCAATGAGGTAGCAGGAGGTCCATAGGCCGTCATTGTCTTGATTTTCCAAAAAGCTACTGTTAATATCTCCTGCGATGGCTAATTTAGATCTGTTGATTATGCCTATCCGATTGTGTCTTTTTTCGATGATGTCTTCAATTCCATTTGCCTTTTGTTCCAGGGTCATGGCTTTTAATCCGATCTCTGAGATGCCATTGGGTGTTGCTACCCATACTTTCCCGGGTTCAATGGGTAGGATGTCGTTGATCTGGTCATCTGCCAACCATCTTTTGCTGGTGTAATACCTCCAGTTTTTCCCCTTGCGGATCAAACCTTTTGGAGTGCCTAACCATAATAGACTGTCTGTTTCAAGTATTGTTGTGACAGGGCCATATGGTAGCCCATCTGCACCTCTTTTTAGCCAATGATTGCCATCAGCGGCAAGGGAGGCGATTGCCTTTGGCGAGCTAAATAAAATGTCTTTACCATTTATTCCGGTGGTTACCGTCAGGTATTGGCTGTCATGCCCTAAGGCTAGGCCAATTTTGTCCACATCTAGCCACTCTCCAGATTTATTTTGCCAAAGGCCTTCGTCGGAGGCGATCCATATTATGCCTTCATTGTCTTGGGTTATTGCATTGATTTTTACATTAGGGAAGGAGGTTACCTTTTCCCAGGCTCCGTTCCACGTGTATAGTCCATGCGTGGTTCCAGTCAAAAGGGTGTTGCTATTAATCCAATGTGTACTTGTGATGGATTGGCGTCCGTCTGTTCGTGGAGGGTTGGGTATTCTATCGCCTTTTTCAGACCAAATGGTTTTGTCATTGTTCATCCATACTGTTTGGGAGTTGTCCGAAGTAGCATTGATTATACCTGAAACAAAAGGTTGGCCTGACCATTGCCCTTCCTTATTGTAAAATATACCATGGGAGGTAACTGCTTTAATTGTATTGCCATGTTTAAATAATTTCACGACGTCTAAACCAGCATTAAGTGGGAGTTCAATTTCTTGACTGACTTCTTGGAAATAAGGGCCGGAAGCTATTTTTTGAGAAAAAACCTGGACTGGGCTGAATTGTAAACAGACCATTAAAAAAGCAGTAAATTTAAAGACTTTCATGTTGTTAAGATTTCTAGCTGACTTGAGGAGGTTGCAAGGGTGATTTTCACGTTTCAATGAAATATTGAGACTCCTAGATTTACTACTTATATTAGGTGTAATAAGGCTATTTAATTCGAATTTATGAATGGAATTGATGTTTTGGTGCTATTCTGCTATTTCTCTTATTGTTTTAATTTTGGGAGGAGACTGTATTTTATTGCGTTTAATCCGGATTATGTAATAGAATGCCTATTGCATATTTCGGGTTTAATCAGCTCTGTTGTATATTGGAGAGGGGGCGCAGGAAGAGAGGGCTATGTCATTGCATGGGGTGGCGATCAATAATTTCATGCCATTGTCTCTGTATTCTAATGTGGAGGTAACGGGCAGAAAACCATTGCTGTTTTCTACAGGGTTCAAGTCATCAAGTTCTCCCCAAGGTTTATCGTTATCAATAAAAAGACTTTGATTAGGCGTGAAAGTGATGTTTTTATCGTCTAGTTGATAAGTGCCTGTTGAGAAAAAATAATACCCTACTAGTTCTCCTGAATTTGGCTGTCGGTAAGTTATGGATTTGGTAAAAGTCCTGTCTTCATTGATTACTAGCGTTGCGACACTATTCAGTCCGTAGCCCTCATGCAAGTTTACGACTTCCCAAGTATCATAAAGGCTTCCATTTGAAAAACTGTCCTCCCAATTTGTACAAGAGCTTGTGCTAATAGCAAACCAAATCAAAATAATTAGAAAATTTGTATGTTTCATGATGGTTATTAAAGGTGTTTAATTGTCAAGACGATTTACTTTTTACAATTGTCTCAATTGCTTGCAATTGAGATTTAAAACTAGGGTTTTTAATTGAAAAGTGTAAATGATAGTGAATCACACCATCTAGCGACTGTATACTAGTAAAGTTAGGAAGAGATTCAAAAAGTGAAAAAGTGGTGTATTTCGGTAGAATCCATCGCGAAAAAGTAAGGATGCGGCTGTTTTAGTCTTGTATCAGGCTATGAAAAGGTCATGTTGTCAAAAATATGCAATTCAATTGTTTTGCCGTTGTCCATAAAGTAGCAATCTGCCAAATTTTCCAAGGGGAGTTTGTGATTCCTTTCCTCGTCAAAGTAGCCTAGTTTTCCTCTTCCATGGTGGTGGTAGGGAGATTTAAAGAAAAATCTAAGTCTGTATTTTGCCGCATTTACAATGGCTAATTCATCTGGCATTTTGCGATGTGCGATAAAGTAATTTGTTAAATGGGTGCGGATTTTGGTTTGGGCAGGTTTTGTCAATACTGGAGGTAAAAATAACCTGCTGGCAATTTTTTCTTCATTGGGATCATTAGATCCGAATGGGTAATGGTGGATGTCTAGTAAATCTGCAGTTACTAATTTCATTGGATATGAGTTTAAATCTTAGTTGATAACCTAAAAACACAATCTGTAATAGGTATAGCTCTTTTATCGGAAACCTTTTATTTTAAAGCATGTTTAATATCTAAAATAAATATTTTAATATCAATATAAGTATGTATATCTATAAAAGCAATGAAAAAAGTTAAAAATAAATTGTTAAAGTTATAAAAAAAATTCTTTAATCTCTGAGAATGATAAGGGTTTATGATAGAAGTTAAAGTGGAGGGGTAAAAATAACTTGTGCCTTGAGAAGTATGTTCAATAAGTATTTAAGGTATTTCGGGGGATGAGAGGCAATCTGAATTTATTTAACTTTTGTTATATGGCTTTATAAGCGGCTATTCTTTCCCAGAATAATTCATAAAAAACGCCAGACCGAGTAAATCCTAGCCTGACTTCTCGTCGGGGTGACAGGATTTGAACCTGCGACCCTCCTGACACTTGTCAGGATACGCTGTCTCGTTGTCTAATAATTAATGATTTTGGATTCGTTCAAGATACCTTCGGCTTCCTAAATTTTTTATTTGACGTTCTTTCCGAACTGCATCGGAACGTTCATTAAAAAATTCGACATGAACTATTTCCCAAGGTATACCAGCTTTAGTAGATTTATTCCGGCCTGATTGATGTCGCTCAAATCGCTCCAAATGGTTTTTACTTTGCCCTACGTAATACCGGTCAGTTGAATGCGAATACAATATGTATACAGAGTAATTCATAAAAAATGCCAGACCGGATTAATCCCAGCCTGGCTTCTCGTCGGGGTGACAGGATTTGAACCTGCGACCTCTTGCACCCCATGCAAGCACGCTACCGAGCTGCGCTACACCCCGAGATTTATTTAATTGTTACTATTTCAATTTTAACGAGAGTTCGATCAAGCGACCTTCCTGACTCATGTCAGGACACGCTACCGAGCTGCGCTACACCCCGAGATTTACTATTAAAACACCCTTATTTGTTTGCCTAAATAGGAAGGGCAAATTTAATTTATTTTTAATTAATTAAAAGTGATTCATTTCAAAAATATTGTCAAGAATAGAACTTGAATGAATGCTAAAAAAAGGATTTACTTTTTTTAATTTTTTTAAATTATATAAGTGCTTGATTTAGAAGATCATTTTTTTTCAATTGAAAAATATTTGAAAAAACCATAGCCTCTTGTTTGGAAAAAATTAAGTTACCTGTTATGTTTGCATCTCAATTAAGGCAAAGGCCTTAAAAAAACAACAAATTCCTCCTTAGCTCAGTTGGTTAGAGCATCTGACTGTTAATCAGAGGGTCCTTGGTTCGAGCCCAAGAGGAGGAGCATACTCAGCTGATGGTCAGTGTATTACCTTAAATGTTGGCCAAAATGTTGTACGGGTAGTTGAAGTAACTTTTTTTATTACTTCCTATCATTTCATGGTTAAAGAGAGCTACAGATTCAATTCTGTAGCTTTTTTTTTGCCACCCCTGGCAAGCATCGAGGTGATGAGGGTCTACATTTGGTTTCCCCATGCCTACCATCTAGCTAAATAGAGTATTCTCTGTAAAGTTGAAACTTGCTGCCCCTAGGCAAGTTCTAAATGCTGACTCATGGCACAAGGTATTCCAGATAACCGTTCCGTTCACTTAACTAGTCACATATAGCCTTAATACGTTCCTTATGGTGGCCAGTGTCTTACAAAGTATGGCTTTTACTTTATCAATTCAAAAGTTTTGATTTTGTTATTATTGGATTTTCATATTACTTTTAAAAGCATGTTGCCAGTAATTTAGAAACTAATGTTCGGAATTAAATCTCAAATAAACGATGGAATGCTATATCTGATAAATGATATGGTTGAGATTCAATTGATAAATGCTAAAAAGGAGCTTTCTGAACTTTCTGCAGGAAATACTGAGAGACGTGAATTTTTAACTGCACAAATAGCCTACAAGGAATCAGAGCTTGAAAAATTCAAAACAGACATAGAAAAACAACTATCTGAAAAATTTCAGTTTTCGATAGAAGAACTCTATGCAATGTACGGTCAGTACGACAACAAATACATCAACATTGAATTTCATAAATTTTCGAAATCAGCAAAAAAGTTTGGTAGAAATATTGACGGAGTTTTAAGCTATTACAAAAAGGAAAGGGAAGAACTTGAAGGTGCTATTTCCAAAGAAAATGTTCCAAGAACAAATGGAATGGTAAAAATAGATTGTCCAACCAATGAAAAATTAACTACCAAACAAATAACGGAATTAATTAAAGTCGGATTTAATTCAAGTGATATTTATGAAGTGTTAGCATCAAATTATCCAGCAGAAAAATCATTTAACCAATCTGGCATAAAAGAAATCCCCAATACCATAAGTGTAAATGTTGACCCAAAATATTTTGACGCAAACAAAGCATATATTTGGACAAACAGCCAAAAAATAATAGACGGACAAATTTTAATTGAAGAAGAACTTGCAAAATTCTGTGGTTTTTCCTTATTCCTCGAACCAGGCTCTGAAAATTTTGACCTTATAAAGAATAACAGCTTTGATAAAAATGGGTGTAAATTACCCTTAGTCCGTTTTTATGAACTTGATGCCAAACTAAATGCTAATGACATATCTCTAAATGAGATGTTAGAATTTAATGCTTTATTGAAAGCTAGAAGGATAGAAAGAACGGAAGCGATAAATAATGAAATCAAAAAATCAACGAATAAAGGGTTAGAGCACTTTAAGCAAGAGTATCCTGAAATATTCGCTGAACTTCAAAAGTCAATAGTCCAGTTTGAAACAGAGAGCCTTGAATATCACGATTTAATTACACCTATTTATTGGGACTTTGAAGGTTATCTTCATATATATTTAAGACATTGTGATGAATTTGCAATCGAGGGTCATTTTGAAAATAAGACAAAATTTCAATACAGTAAGAAAGATATTAAGAGAATACTACAAATTGCAATTAAAAAATTAAAACCGCAAATCAATGTTCGATTAACTTCAGAAAAAGAATTTAGAGTTTATGGAGATAGGACGTTATATTTTAACGGCAATCACTATTCTCTGCATATTTTGAGTAATGGACGAGTAGCTTCATTTCACCCTATGGAAAACCCTAATGAATAAAAACATGAAATGCTCCAGAATCCTACACAACGCCTTTAATCGGCTGTTGTTTGCCAGAATGAAGCAATCTCCCGGTAAAAATAATGTGATGAAACATCTTAAATTCTAAAAATAACACGGTATGGAAAATTCAGATCTTGGTGCATTGATTCTTTTAGCTCAAATAGGATTAATCTGACTATTCCCCATATTAATCATTATCAGCTCCCGGGAAACCACTGGAAGCGAAAAATTAGCTTGGGTATTATCTGTGATTTTTATATCTTGGATTGCTTGGATTTTTTATGTGTTACTGGCTCCGATCAAAAAGGAATAATGAAGTTTGCAATTGTTAATGGCACTAAAGCTGAAGCTACCAAAGGGATTAAAGGTATTTGCCCAAGTTGCGGTTCAGAATTAATTGCAAAATGTGGGAAGGAGAACAGGCTATACTCCAGTAACAATTGGCGCTTATATTCGAAATGCTAAAATTGGGTGATTACTAAAATAAAAAAAACAATCTTAAATACATAACCAATGAAAGGCATCCCACTTATACTTTGGGATATTATTACCTTCCATTTACTTGAGGCTAAGCGAGATTTGCAACATATTCAAAATTTCCGGAACATAATTCCATCAAAACCAGATAAATACAAATCGAGGTCGCATTATGTTCTTTCAAAACGTTAAAAACTTATTAGATTGGTATACCCTGAATGACAAATAACCGTGTGAACTTTAGCCATAAGTTGTGCACAATTAGATTAAAAAAAAAATAATGAATGCTGATAAAGCCAGTTTCTTTCTTAAAAATTTTATCGGAAAACATGATGTGGAGTTTACATACGGCTCAAAGATCATTAAGATAAATGTAAACAAGACAGCTCAGAATGATTTGACAGTACTTAAGTCGAGAGTTGACCATTTTCCTGAAATCTCAGAGCTCTGCATTTTAGGGCCAGATACAGAAGAAAATCTTTCAGAAATTGCTACCTCCATCAAAAATCTTCTGTCTTTAGCTTTTGGCAGACGCATAACATTTGACAGGCACGAGTATTGGTACTCTGGAAATAAAAGGCAATATATTAAAATCATGAGTAAGAACAGTAATTATGGTAACCAAATAATACCTGATTACATGATTTCTAATTATCTAAATTTAGTATTGCCAAATTGGGTCAAACTTAGCATTCAGGAAAAAGACTCTTTATTTGTGATTTTTGATTACTTGAACCAAACAAGCGAAGATTTTTTAGAAGATAGAGTTTTAAGGACAGTTCAGGCTTGGGAGTGTTATGGCTACTATTTCTTTGAAGAGGTGAAATTGCCAGAAAGATTTTCATCTCTTAGAAAACAACTAAAACAGACTTATAAAAGCTGGAAGGCCGAAGTCAATTTTATAGACAATGGGGTACTTATTCAAAGAATTCTTAACTCTATTGATCAGGAAAAATTAATGGCTAAGTATGATAAAATTATTAAAGAAAGTCGTTTGGATCCAAATAAGATAAGTCTTGATTTCAGGAGTCTAAAAGGACTAAGAGATAAAGTAGCACATACAGGAAAAATAGATTTAAACTCTTATTCTGCACATGCTTTATTACAATCAGGTGTATTTGGACTCCAATTAATTTTATTAAAAAGGCTTGGTTACAATGATCTTATTTTTGCTATAGAGAACAATTCCCGTAAAGCGAAAAAGTTTGATGACTACTTTGAAAAATAGCCTTGCTGAACTTTCAGTATGAAATCATAACGGGAAAGTCTTATATCCCATTTACCCATTAATTACTAGTTAGATAATTTTCAGGATTGGCTAAATAGTAAATTGAATGTATATTGCTTCCACTACCCCAAGCGTAAGGGACTTTTATCCATTGGAAGGGCAAACCTTTTCGAACAATAATTACCATTCAATCGTTGCGCAACATTTAAATTTAATTAGGCTTAAAATGCTGAATTTTAAAACATTGAATAATAAAAAAAAATTCTAGACTGAAAGTGAGATGCAACTAATCCCGTATTAAGCTAATAATTGAAAATCATGGCCAAGTAATCTATGGATGAGGAAAAGAGGATAAAAAAAAATCACATTGAAACCATCCAATTTTTAGTTAATAAAATAGGTAAAAAGTATTGGTTACCATTATATCTTTATTTAAAAGAACATCCAAAGCTATTAAAGACGTTTTCCGGATTTTTACTCTATAACGAAAAGGTGGTATTCTACCTTGGAAAAACACATTTAGCAATAGAGTACTTCGGGAATGAACGAGTTGATAAGCTAAAAGAAAGTTTCGAAACATCATTTCTGCTCCATGATTATTCTCTCATTGAAAATGATTTTTTTGACGAGATTATTGGTTTCAGCTATGATAGCAGTTCCGATTCATTCAAGCCTCCGTTACCACTATTTTTAGAAGACCTAATAGTTCCTACCAACCGAGGCTTTGACAAGTTAGCAGAACTGAATTGGAATTTTGATGCCCAAAATGCAATATATTTTTTTAATAGCAATGGTATATCAATTTTAAAAGGCCAATTTGGGAGAATCATCAACGGGCTGTTTTTTGATGCAGATGAAAAAGGACTAAAAACTCGCCATATTAAATGGATCGATTTCATTCCATTGCAATACGATGATTCAGGAGAGGGGCATGACTTTTTTTCTATAAACTTTGGATATTATGATAAACTTGTTGAACAAGATGCTCATTTCGTATATCCATTACCATCATTAGATGATTTCAAATTTTCAAAATTACCTCAAGTAAACCGCTTCATAGAACTTACAGGAAATTCTAGAACTTCCGAACCTGAAATCACAAAATTTCTTGAGCAGAAGGAGAACAAATTTATTCTAACAATGGGATTTCTTGCAAAAGAAATCCATGGTCAACTAAAATGTGAATGGCAAAGCGAAAAACGAGATCCTATTATTCCGGATTTTTTTGTCGTTAGACCGAATGGATTTGCTGATATTGTTGAATTTAAACTTCCTGACCTAGATGGGAGGCCAGTTGTTGGTAAAAATAACCGAGAAACATTATCAGCTAAATTTAACTCCTATATCTCGCAAACAAGAAATTACAAGACATACTTCGAAGATCCAAACAACAGAAAATGGATGTTAGAAAAATATGGTGTTAAAGTACAAAAACCTAAGAGAATTCTTGTTATCGGCAGAAGGTGGGACTTTGCAACAGATGAATGGCGAGAAATAATAAGTGATTACCGGGATATTGATATAATGACTTTTGATGATCTAGTCGATGGTGTTGTTGCACAATTCTATATGTAAATAAAGCCATAATTGACAAACCGAACTGATGCGAATTCAGAATACAAACCCTAAGATTTTCATAATTAGCAGTTTCACTGGAATACAGGTTGGGTTTTTGGAAAGAAAAGAATTGGTTTCCGTACCATTTCATGCATGACCATTTAAATCCCATTGGGGGAATAAAAGTGGTTATCAAAATAGAGCTTTAGGCTACTGTCCATTCTGCCTTTGTGTTCCAATACTATGTGTACGATTAGTCATAGTCTACCACAACCGAATCAAGTTCCTTTCTTTCTCTAAACAAACCGTAGACGGAAAATGTCATCTCTCATTCAAACCCACTTATTATTTTTCTGAGTGATAGCCCCAAGTAATCTAAACCGAAATCCTAAATTTTTTCCCAATTATGGCCACAATAACCAGCCTAATTCATTAATTTAACCGAAAAGAAAGCAATAGTTTAGATAAATGAATGTAAGCAGTCTTAAACCAAGAAAGGCACTGAATAAGTCCTTTTTAAAAGTAAAACCAAACCGGAATGAAATTGAGGTTTTTAAGGCCAACCTAATCCAGTTGCTCGATAGAACCAATGAAACGGAATCCGAGGAATTCCATAAAAACCTTGTCAGTGACTTTCTAAAAAGAACTTATTTCCACCCCAATTACTATATCAACACTAAAGGCAGAAATGACCTTGTAATTCACAATGGAGATAACGCAAAGGATTCAGTTGGCGTAATTATCGAGGCAAAAAAGCCAACCAATAAATCAGAAATGGTAAGCACCGGAAAGCTTAATGTTAAAGCTTTTCAGGAATTGTTGCTGTATTATTTGCGGGAAAGGATCACCCATAAAAATCTGGAAATAAAACACCTGGTCATCACCAATATCCATGAATGGTTTATTTTTGATGCCACCACATTTGACAGGCTCTTTGCCCAAAACAAGAACCTTGTAAAACAATTCAATGAATTTGAAGCCGAACGATTGGCCGATACTAAAACCGATTTTTTCTACAAACAGATTGCAGGACCCTTTATAGCAGACATCTCATCACAAATAGAATTCACCTATTTTAACCTGCAGGATTATCAAAAGCCTTTACGGAATAACGACAAAGCAGATGATACCAAACTGATAGCCCTTTTTAAGTTGCTATCCCCCGAACACCTCCTTAAACTTCCATTTACCAATGACAGCAACAGCCTGGATAAGCGATTCTACAGCGAGTTATTGCACATTATAGGATTGACGGAAACCAAAGTGGGAGGTAAAAAACTGATTGGGCGGCACAATGAAGGTGGCCGAAATACAGGAAGTATTTTGGAAGATGCCATCATTCAGTTGGACAGCTTGGAAAAGATTAACCGATTGGAACGTCCTTCTCAATATGGAGATAGCCATCAGGAAAGGCTATTCCAGGTTGGGCTGGAGCTTTGCATCACTTGGATCAACCGGATCTTGTTTTTGAAATTGCTGGAAGCCCAACTCGTTACTTACCATAAGGGGGATAAATCCTACTCCTTCCTGAATTTGGAGAAAATAAAAACTTTTGATGATCTGAACAGCCTCTTTTTCCAGGTACTCGCTAGAAAAACCGAAGAACGAAACCGGGATGTGAAGGAACTTTTTGATAAAGTGCCGTACCTTAATTCTTCATTATTTGAACCAACCGAAATGGAACAGGTTACTTTGTTCATCAGTAATCTGAAAGACAATAAAACCATCCCCATCATTTCCTCAACCGTTCTGAAAAACGATCACGGCAAAAAGAGAACAGGAAGCCTCTCCACACTTGAATACCTGTTTGAGTTTTTGAACGCCTATGATTTCAGCAGTGAAGGCTCGGAAGATATTCAGGAGGACAATAAATCTCTGATCAATGCTTCAGTACTAGGATTGATTTTTGAGAAAATAAATGGGTACAAAGATGGCTCATTTTTCACCCCGGGTTTTATCACCATGTACATGTGCCGGGAAACCATCCGCAAAGCCGTGGTGCAGAAATTCAATGAAACGAAGAAATGGGATTGCAAGGACCTTAATGGCATCTATGACAAAATAGATGACCGGGAAGAAGCCAACAAAATCGTTAACAGCATAAAAATCTGTGATCCTGCCGTAGGATCAGGGCATTTTTTGGTATCGGCACTCAATGAAATGATTGCCGTTAAAAATGATTTGAAAATTTTGCAGGACCGGGATGGAAGACGCTTGAAGGAATACCAGGTGGAAGTAGTCAATGATGAACTGATTGTAACAGACGAAGAAGGCGAACTATTCGACTACACTCCAACAAACAAAGAAAGCCAGCGCATTCAAGAAACGCTATTCCACGAAAAGCAAAACATTATTGAAAATTGCCTTTTTGGCGTGGACATCAACCCCAACTCTGTAAAAATTTGCAGGTTGCGACTATGGATTGAGCTTCTTAAAAATGCCTATTACAAGAACCCTACCGAGTTGGAGACCCTTCCTAACATTGATATCAATATCAAATGTGGAAACTCGCTGGTGAGTCGATTTGCCATCGATGCGGACCTGAAAAAAGCATTAAAGAAAAGTAAGTGGTCGATTGACAGTTACCGGGTGGCAGTGGACACCTACCGCAATGCAGAAAGCAAGGAGCAAAAACGCGAAATGGAACGGCTGATTGCCGACATAAAATCGGATTTCCGAACTGAAATTGCAAACAATGACCCTAAAATAAAGCGCAAAGCCCAACTGGGAGGAGATTTATATAACCTCACAATGCAGAAGGGACTTTTTGAGGAAAGCCCAAAGCAGAAAAAAGAACGCCAGGCTAAGGTTGCCAAACTTGAAGTAACCCTAAACAAGCTTGAAATCGAGATTGACGAAATTAAATCAAATAAGATTTTTGAAAACGCCTTTGAATGGCGTTTTGAATTTCCGGAAGTGCTGAATGATGTGGGTGACTTTGTGGGCTTTGATGTGGTGATTGGGAACCCACCTTATTTTTCAATGTCTAAACTCAAAGAACAAGCGGAATATTTCTCACGAGCGGAATATGAAACCTATTCTAAAGGTTCTGACATATATTGCCTTTTTTATGAATTGGGTGGTAGAATTCTCAAGAGCGAGGGATTTTTAACCTATATCACCTCCAACTCCTGGCTCAGAGCTATCTATGGCGAATTATTGAAAGCATACTTTATGAAAAGCCTTCAACCTATTTCGCTTTTGAACATTGAAGACATCCAAATATTTGAAGAAGCTACGGTAGAGTCAAATATTATAACCTTACAGAAAAGAAAGCTAACGGACACCTTTTCGGTTGTCAACTTGGCAGATAACTATATATTAGGATCTTCTCTTTCAGACTATTTTGATTTGAATAACTTTAAATTTGAAATACCTGAAACGACTGAATGGTTCATCGGGAATCAGGTAGAAGGTAACCTAAAAGCAAAAATTGAGGCAAGGGGAAGACAGCTGAGAGAGTTTGAAGTAAGAATAAATTTTGGGATTAAAACAGGTTATAATACGGCATTTATCATTGACGAACAAAAGAAAGATGAATTGATACATCTTGATGCAAACAATGTGGAAATCATAAAACCCATTTTGCGGGGAAGGGATTTGAGAAAATACGGCTATGAAATCTCTAATAAATGGGCAATTTGCACTTTCCCTAGCCTAAACATTAATATTGAGAATTACCCCGTTCTAAAGGATTACTTTTTAGGCATTGGCAAAAAAAGGCTAGAACAAAATGGAGAAAAGGGCAGCAGAAAAAAGACAGGTAACCAATGGTTTGAAACCCAGGACTCAATTTCCTATTGGGAAGATTTTGAAAAGTCCAAAATTTTATGGGGCGAGATTTCGGACAAACCCAAATTTGCGTTTGATGACTCTGGCTATTATGCAGAAGCCACCACTTTTTTAATGACAGGAGAAAAATTGAAGTTTCTTTTGGCTATACTCAATTCGAAAGTTTCGGAGTGGTATTTCAACCTAATCGGCACCACAACTGGGATGGGAACAAACAGGTGGAAAAAATACAAAATTGAATTGCTGCCAATCATAGTGCCTTCAGAAAGTGAAGAAAAGGAAATAAAGAGATTAGTTGAGAAAATACTAACAACCAAAAAACAAACCCCCTTAGCCGACACTACTGACCTTGAAGTCCAAATCGACCAGATGGTCTACCAGCTTTACGGCCTGACTAAGGAGGAAATTAAAATTGTAGAGGGAATTGAAAATAATATTATCAAATAAATATTTCAAATTAATAAAAATTAAAAATGGAATTTAATCTAGAAAACTTAAAGGGGCGAGCCCAACAACTTAAGGAAGAGAGACGTCCAAAATCAATTTCATCAGAAAGGCTTGGAAGTCTTTTGCTGGATACTATAAATGAGATCGAAATCGTTTACAAAAAGGTCAATAGAAGAACATTTATATTTAGTTTTTCTTCCATAATAATATCTTTTTTTTCTTTAATATTTTCAATTTTGAAATCTGATGATATTACAGTCAATGGAGCAAATTTATTAGGTGTAATGGTTGGGGTTCTTACGTTTTTAGTTACTCTTTTAATAGGATTTCAAATATACAAAGCCATCGAAGTTGAAGACGCCATTGATAAGAAAATTAGCTCTGTTGAAAACAGAATTTTTGAATTCCTAAAAACTCATGTAGATATTAAAATTGAAGAAAAGCTGAATGAAGGTAAAAAATAATTTAAAATAGTATGGATTTCATTTCGCATCATTCTATTAATTAAATTATTAGTTTGTTACACCCCATAATCGATAATTATGTTTTAAAATTTAATGGGTACAGAAATATACTTTTAAAGGGAATCCATTTATAAAAGTATCGAAGTACCACACCTCGGGATAAGATCATATTGCCTTTTCTCGAGGGAATTTAAATCTCACTGACTTTTCCCTCCTAACTTCCTTTTCAGAAGTTCCTACATCCTTCTGTTACAAAGAACGAAACTGGATTCTTCAAGAATGACCCTTTAGAGCGCACAGGCACGAAATTTATTTTTCTGAATTTTCACGATTCCTTAAGATGTACTGTTGGCTGCAGTAAAAAAAATTCCATTGTCGATTCTTTCTGTAGTGAGTTGACTCCTCCTTAACTTACTGCAACGGAATCATGCTCATCCCTACTACAAACACTTGAACTTTCAGGAGCAGCTAAAGCCTTACGCTATAAAGGACGAAATCGGGTTCCTTCAAGAATGACCCTATAGAGCATCCAGGCACGGAATTTTTTTATCTAAATTTTCACGATTCCTTAAGATGTACTGTTGGCTGCAGTGAAAAAAATTCCATTGTCGATTCTTTCTGTAGTGAGTTGACTCCTCCTTAACTTACTGCAACGGAATCATGCTCATCCCTACTACAAACACTTGAACTTTCAGGAGCAGCTAAAGCCTTACGCTATAAAGGACGAAATCGGGTTCCTTCAAGAATGACCCTATAGAGCATCCAGGCACGGAATTTTTTTATCTAAATTTTCACGATTCCTTAAGATGTACTGTTGGCTGCAGTAAAAAAAATTCCACTGTCGATTATTTCTGTAGTGAGTTGACTCCTCCTTAACTTACTGCAACGGAATCATGCTCATCCCTACTACAAACACTTGAACTTTCAGGAGCAGCTAAAGCCTTACGCTATAAAGGACGAAATCGGGTTCCTTCAAGAATGACCCTATAGAGCATCCAGGCACGGAATTTTTTTATCTAAATTTTCACGATTCCTTAAGATGTACTGTTGGCTGCAGTAAAAAAAATTCCACTGTCGATTATTTCTGTAGTGAGTTGACTCCTCCTTAACTTACTGCAACGGAATCATGCTCATCCCTACTACAAACACTTGAACTTTCAGGAGCAGCTAAAGCCTTACGCTATAAAGGACGAAATCGGGTTCCTTCAAGAATGACCCTATAGAGCATCCAGGCACGGAATTTTTTTATCTAAATTTTCACGATTCCTTAAGATGTACTGTTGGCTGCAGTGAAAAAAATTCCATTGTCGATTCTTTCTGTAGTGAGTTGACTCCTCCTTAACTTACTGCAACGAAATCATGCTCACTCCTACTGCAAACACCTGCACTTTCAGGAGTAGCTACGGCCTTACGCTATAAAGGACGAAATCGGGTTCCTTCAAGAATGACCCTATAGAGCGCCCAGGCACGGAACTTTTTTTTCTAAATTTTCACGATTCCTTAAGTTGTACTGTTGGCTGCAGTAAAAAAAATTCCACTGTCGATTCTTTCTGTAGTGAGTTGACTCCTCCTTAACTTACTGCAACGAAATCATGCTCACTCCTTCTACAAACACCTGCACTTTCAGGAGTACCTAAAGCCTTACGCTATAAAGGACGAAATCGGGTTCCTTCAAGAATGACCCTATAGAGCGCCCAGGCACGGAACTTTTTTTTCTGAATTTTCACGATTCCTTAAGATGTACTGTTGGCTGCAGTAAAAAAAATTCCACTGTCGATTCTTTCTGTAGTGAGTAGACTTCTGCTTAACTTACTACAACTGAATTACCTTTGCCCCCACTGCAAACCATGCAATTCCAGAAATAACCACAACCTTCCGTTATACAGGACGAAATCGGGATTTTCGGAAAACCGCCAATACAAGCCATATGCACGGAATTTTTTTTCCTAAATTTTCGCAATTCCTTAAGAACTGCTGACTGATGCAATAAAAAGATTCTGCAGTTAGTAGTTCCTGAAAAACGTAATATCCCAAGTACTTTTCAAAATCTTCATTATATAACTAATAATTTATAAACACTATTTAGTATTTAAAAAACTATATAGGGGTATAAAATTCACCCTTTTAAAACAAAAAAATTTGATTTTATTCTAATTAAAATGGGATAGCTAAAATAAATATACTAGTTTGGCAAGAACAAAATTACTGCATTAGCAGCATAATATTATTCACCACATTTTCAGTAAAAATGACTATACTTTCTTCTTCTGCTCCTTATGGCACCACCATAATTCATAGGCAAGCTCCAGGTTCTACTTTCATTGACATTTCTCATCTTAAACCCAATTCTATTATCGATAAGGGAAAAACAGGATGTGGTGCAACTACTGGCTTTTTGAATAATGATGAAGCCATGATTATGGTAATGCCTTATATAATGAACATTGACAATAAATTCTTTCAATACAACGATCGATACTTGCCAGGAAAAATTAATAAAAAAATGTTCAGATTCCATTCAAATATTCATGATGTTAAATTCCCGGTGAGCCTTTTGGGATTTGATAAAGAGAGAGCTATGGAGGAGTTTAAAGAATATTTGGAGAACTGTAAAAAGTCAGGATCACCTCCTAAAATATTGGTCACACCAGATTCTTTACCAATAGTAATGGATGAGATAATACCAAAGGACTTTACCTTTGTTTGGGATGAAATACACTCATTGATATTGAATTATAAACTACGACATGTGGCAATGAACAATATATTAAATAATTTTAAAAAATTTAAAAACTTTTATCTTATATCTACGACAATTTCAGAAAGAGATTATTGGCCTGAAGAATTAAAAACAATACCTGTTCAAAATGTAGTGTGGGAAAATGAAAATATTTTAAAAGCAAAAATGGTGCTTACCAATTCTTATGATAATTCATTAATTTATTTAATCAGATATTTTATAGATTCAGGTTGCATTGAAAATTGTTATATATTTATAAATAACGTAAGGGGAATTGAAAAATTAATAAAAAAGTGCAAATTAAAGGAATCAGATTATAGTGCTATATATAGTCAAAGTAGAGTTGAAAATATAAAAAGGTGGATCCCTAACTGTGAGCCAACTAAGATTACATTTATTACTTCTGTAGGTTATGAGTCAATCGACATAGTGGACGAGAATGCAATACCCTTTGTAGCTACAAATACTAGAATATCAACTACAATTGTGAATCCATATATAGATATAGTACAAATGATTGGTAGATTTAGAAATACTAAATATAAAGGAGTAATAGTCCACATACTTCAATTCTCTAAAAAGGCCAATATTTTTAATGTAGATAAAACCAATGCAGAAATAAATGCTAATATATTATATGAAAATGAAAAGTTGGAAGTAGAAATAAAATGTATACGTTCTAAAAATGAGGGTCAAGGGCTTAATTTTCATATATGGGATAATGGTTTAAAAAAATATAGACCAGATCCAGAACTTAAAAAATATTATATTTACACATGTTTAAAACGAAGTCAATATATATCAAAAAATAAATTAACGGAAGCATATAAAAATGGAGGGTTTCACTTGTCGGACATAACATGTTCTTTTTCAAATTTATACCATTATTCGATTCTACCAAACAGCTTTAAAAAAACTGTGCAGGAGTTAAATAAAATTGACGAAATGGTTGGACAAGATAATCATTGGTTTGAGTTTTTTTATAGAAAGGCTATAAATAAATACCCATTCTTGGAACCCGCTTTGAAATATTTTGGCTATGAATGGATGGAGAAAAAGAAATATGACACGAAATTTTTAAGAATGAAGTTTAAAAACTATCCAAAAAGATTGATAAATGATCCAGATCCCTTAAAAATATTTATTTTAAAAATGGATAAGTTTGATAAAAAAGAAAAAATTTCTATAGAAACATATAAATCTATTTTTCATTTGATGGAAATTGAAATGGGCTTTTCATTTTTTACTACTGCTTCTGATTTAAAAAAATATTATAATATAACTAAAACACATATTTATGATAAAGGTAAGAAAACTTCAGCGTACATTTTAGGAAATAGAATTATATAAAAAAAATTTATTTATTATTTATGGTTTTAAATTTTTTTAATGTATCTTAATATTTGGATTAACAATCCTGAAAGTGTGGTAACTTTAAAGATCCGATTGAAATAGTCGGGTCTTTTTTTTTATATATTGTCGATTTTTATAATATTATACCAATACTGTTTTACCGGAGTTGCCCTAAATTAATTATTTTTTAAATCCATAATTTGATGGTTTTATTACCAATTTATCAATAATAGCATCAGTAATCACCGATTAAAATAAAGTCATATTTTTATTATATAACTTAAAAATTGAAACCTACTGATCCCTAACGAAATGACACTGTTGTCCTAGTCAAATTAATTTAAATCAAATTATTATGACGAAGACAGATTATTTCAAGGGTTGCACCTCCCTAGATGAGGCAAGAAAAATGTATTACCGCTTAGCGATGAAATTCCACCCTGATAAAGGAGGTGACGAGGAGCTTTTTAAAGACCTGGTCAACCAGTTTCATTCTTTTAAACCAAGTCAATTCAAATATGAAAAGGAGTTTGATGATTGGAGTTCACAGGCCTTTTCTTCAATTATTGAGGCACTTATGGAAATTCCTGATCTTACTATTGAGATTTGTGGATCTTGGATTTGGATTTCTGGGAAGACCAGGCAATATAAGGAACGAATAAAATCTATTAGGACCAATGTCCACTACAAGCGAGGATTTTCCGCAAAAAAGAAATTGTGGTATTTCTCTCCCGAGGGCTACCGTAAAAAATCCGCTGATGAATTGGACATGGAGTCCATTCGTAACATTTACGGAACTGAGGAGTTCCGCAGCCCTCCACAAAAAGCCATTAAAGATCGAGGGTAGTTTTGTTACGCACTTGTATCCCACCATTTTTAATTTTAAGTAATTAAAAATGGTGGGTAATATTTGTTAGCGCTGTACTTGGGGGATTTACAAATAGCGGGAATACCATAATGCAGTGAAAGGAATGTACACTCAAACATATAGGCTTTTCCTGTTTATACATTTGTATGTTTAAGGTGGAGAATGGAGCTATCATTTATCAATGTTAACCTTTTCCCTATTCCATATACCACGCCATTTTTAGAATATGTCCCTTAGAAACAGACCCATACTATAAAAACACCCCCGTACCTGAACAAACGGGAAAGCCCCCCGGCACTTTCCACTATAAAAACTAACAAACTGGCTTAAAAAGATATTTATTTATGCAATATTGTTGCATTTAAAAACCTTCATTCAAGTATATAAACACAGATAGATTTTAGATTTTTTTAAGTATACAACTCTGGCTTTTTAGGGGTGGATTATACACACTATCGCCTAATTGGTATGGTTAATTATCACAGTCAATTAAAATTTGACACACTTTCAGCTTGAAATCAGTATCTTTCTTCACGTGGTTTACGATTTATAACCAATTCAATTCAATGATTTATTTTATAATGGTATCGAACCATTATAAAATAAGCTTGGTATATCGGAGAATCTGTGGTACTCAAAACGTTCTTCACTCCGAAAAAAGCAAATTTCCACACCTTAAAACGCTCCACAAAAAAATGGTGCCGTGATGAGTTAATTATTTTTATTACACTCCTAGAATTAAGGAGAGTTTGCAGGGTATCACCGAACCATTTTTTTGCTCCACTTTTTTAGCCCCCCACTTCCCAATTTGCTTTATTCTACGTTCGACATTCCTCCGTTCCTCGATTCGGCTGTTCCTAATTTCATTTTTGTTGGTCAGGCCCCCGGCAGGTAGGCAAAATGAAATCCCTCAGCCATTGTTTGGCTCGCCTGCGTCCCTCATTACGCACGTTCAGTCACACTATCGTGCTTCTCCTGAACGGCTCCATTCGGACTCGCAGGCGGCTCGCATCCTACCCTTAACCCTGCCGCCATTTTTCTATCCCCTCGCCCCGGGATCAACCGGGGTTTTTAAAGGAGCTAGACACTTTCTCATTTAAAAGCCTCCTATAATTGTTACAGCATGGCATGTAGCACAATACCCACAATTCATCGTTTACTATTCAGAATCTTTCTTATATTAAATTCCAAAAAATTTGAAAAGGAATTCATTAGAAATGGAAACTCCAAACGATAGCATAGTAATTATTGAATAATAGGGAAGGAAAAGGAAAGTTTCAAACTTTTCATAAAGCTTCTTATATTAGGGTAACTGTTAGTAATCGTCTAATTTATAGAAAATAGAAATTCTTCATTGGAAATGACGATCTCAACCTATTCCTTCTAGCGAGTTTCAAGAAACTAAACAGTCAGCATACGCTTAGCTAGAACAAAGGTAAATTAACATGAATGAAGCAAAACCTATATTAGTTGCTAAAGTCTACTCCCTACGAGAAACTTACTCCTAAAACATTGGTTTTATTTGCGGTTTTTGTTTAGACTGATATAAATCTTATTTAATACTGTAAGTTTTTTCCAGGTCTGATAGAACAATGTCTATGGGAGTTTTAATTGTATTTTTACAAAAAATAGTCTCAGTACTCTTAAATGTGCCAGTTTCATAAAATTTATTTGAAGGAGCTCCACCACCACAAACTTTAAAATACGAGCAAGTCTCTTTACACATTTCTACACCTTTATTAATTCCCTCAGAAATTTTATTATAGTTTTTTTTAGTTAAGACGTCTACAAAACTATCACGCATCACATTTCCTAAAATAAAGTTGTTAAACTCAGGACTTGTTTGCCCTAACAATTCAGGTGAAAAAGAAGTAAAATCTCCATTAATATCAATACTTATTATTCCAAATGTATTTAACATATGGCTTCGAGGAATTGTCGTTTCGAGTGTATTGTTTGAGGATATTGGAGAACCAATAATTTTCTGAAAGGCAGATTCAAACTCTCTTACAATAACTTTTCCCTTGTTCTGTTTTTGTAACGTAAAAATTCTTTCAAAAAACCTTTTTACCTTTATCTCACTTGTCACATCAATTGATGAGGTGATATTGACACCTTCAATTTCCTCAATATTAAAGCCAACTCTCTGAATATTATTATTTAAAAAAAAATTAAAAATTTTGTCTGGATAATTTAATGAATATGCTGTTACAACAGCAATAGCATGGAAATCTATATCATGTTCTTTCAGCAATTTGATTCCTCTCATTGTCTCAGCATGGGAGCCCTTCCCATTTCGCTTTACTCTATATTTATCATGAATAAAATCGGGCCCATCAACACTTATCCCAATCCTTATCTTATTCTGTTTGATAAAACTACACCATTTATCTGTAAGTAAGGTGCCATTTGTTTGGAAGGAATGTGATACAACGATATTTGGAGGAGTATGTTCGTTAATAATATCAAATATTTTACTGTAGTAATTTTCATTAATTGCCATAGGCTCCCCAGCATGCCAAACAACTGTAAAATCATTTTTTACCAAATCAGACTGATAAATACGCTCAAATATTTTATTAACAATAGTAAGGGAAATCTTATTTTTATCGCCTCTATTAGGTAGGTAGCAATATTGACAATTGATATTGCAAAAAGGAGAACCTTGTATTATTAACAAATCAAGCGGGCCTATGTCGCTCATATTAAAAAGATTTAAAAATTACTGAATTTTTGCCAATTGCTAAAGTCATTCCAATTATTCCAATTTCGCCAATCATTCCACTTTACCCAGTTGTTCCAGTTATTCCAATTACCCCAATTACCCCAATTTATCCAATTACTGTTGAGAGTAAAAGTAGGGAAATCAATTTTGCTTTTTGTGGCTTCTTTATCTTTTAAATCTTCTTTTATAGCTTCTCTAATATTCAAAATTCGTATATCTATTTCATGTTCAGAATTGACTCTAGAATCCTTAGCATTTAACTCTATGTTATTACTAAATAAGGAAGCAACTATAAAAGCTAATAATTTTGATATTTTTTTCATTCTCTAGGTAAATTTGAATTGTCAATATTTAACGAATTATATTTACGAATGTTTTCCTCTAACAAATTAGCTACATGTAAAGGCATACCGGTTGTCGATCCTAAAGCATGGGCATCTTTTGCATATTTAGAGGCTGAATCATATTGTGACAAAACAGCGTACAAGTCACTTTTAATTTTTAAATTTTCAAAGGTTTCCTGAATATCAAGAGACTTATCAATTAGACCCATTGAGTACAACGCATAGTCTTTGTCCTCTGTGAAAACACAATAATTACCTATGGATAAATAATCCCGCCATAGAAGAGAGTCTGGTTGTTCATTATTTTCTATAAATTTCTTAATATTATTCCATGATGTAGTTTTGTCAAAATCAATTGGAATCTCAATAGTCTTTTCAGCCCAGCTAAGTTTTAGAATTGTTGAATAACTATTTACCTTAGAAAAGGTAAAAGTCATTGTCTCTACAAAAGGTGAATTTATTGCATCTGCATCAAATCTAAGAACATCTTCGTTTTCATCATACAAATGAATTCCAAAAAGATTTATATTTTTATTAAAGATAATAGTCCAAGGTAAATTTTTCCTAGGTATAACAAAAAATGAGTAATCTCCCTTAGGAATTGGCTTACCACCAACTCTAGCGTTATTAGAGATTCGAAATGTAGAAGCACCCTCAGCACCAGCCCTCCAAAGACTGTCCCATAATACTACATCTCCCCAAATTGTTCTATTATTAACACTCGGTCTAAAATAACTAATAAAAATATCAGAAGTTCCAATTACTTGCGAAACTGACGCAAACTGACTTTTGGTAGGAAGTCTAAGATTAGAATTTTCAACAAGTGATATTTTGTTATTTTCTATCTTTTCATTGTTCTCCATACTTGATTTATTACAGGAAAGGAGAAAAAACAAAATACTCAAACATAAAATTAAGCTTATTGTGTTTTTCATCTTTAGTTTATTTATAAGCAATATAAATTAATTTCTGATTTAATTTAATATTTTCTATAGTTTTTTTAGACTTTGTTCAGTTATATTACAATATGCAGGCAAAGCGATCAAAAAAACCCAAATTTACTATTTAATATGTTGTCCATTGGCTTTTGCCGCTAACAGAGACCATAAAAATGGGCTAAAAAACAAAATCTTAACCGCATCAACTGACAGAACAATTCCCCTAAAAGATTGTGGTTATTTTTTAAAAACTTTTTTCCTCCAAAATTATGTAAGTATCTGATATTACTACTACCTTACTTTCGCATCCTTTCCTTAAGTCTGTCACCATTTGTCAAAACCCATACCACCGGATTAATGCGGATTTTTAAAGAACAGGTCGGTTGATGCGGATTAAGATTTATTGTATTATAATGAATGTATTGAAAATGGCCTTAATGTTTATTTTCATCTCCAATGCAAAAGTAACAACTGGCCAGAACCCGTCAAGGGTAATATGAACGACCTGCCGCAGGCGCAACACAGGTCGCCCTTGACTGAACCTGTCCAACATGTTGGATGGCATTTAAGAGATGGGAAATACGAAAAAATATTTAACTTTCAGCGCTTAAAAGCTTTGCTATCTCAGGGGACAGCTTTGATTTTTAACAGTCAATTTTAACTTTGGGAACAGACATAAAAAAATGCCCATGCCCTAATTTAAAGGAGTATAATAAAAAATTATTAATGATCCTTGCAATTTAATCCTCAATCCAATAAAAAATCCCCGAAAGCCAACTTTCGGGGATTTATGAAATTTCAATTGCTATCCAAATAAAGGATAGCTTCAAAAGTTTTAAGCCGCTTTCGTGCCAAAAAGTGATCCGCAATGAGATCAATCAAGTTTTTTTTGAAGGTAAACTCATCTTCCTTCAACTCTTCAAACTTTTCCTGAAAGGCTTTAAACTCCTTCAATAGTTCATCCACCTTTTCAATGTGTTCGGGATTTAACATTTCATTGTTAGTGAAACAAGCATTCCTAGGGAACTGAATGCCGGTTGGTTACCCGTAATCATATTATACTGCTATTCCATTTTTATAGCATATTCCCTAAACGTTTGAAAAACTACAATATACGAAATTCCCCAATCTATTTCATCAAAAAATCTATGTAAATCACCAATATTAAAAGGCAATGTTTTCCTGGTCGGCCAAGGTTATGCCAATGTATCCCAGTGTTACGTCTAGCGAACTGTGCCCGAGAAATTTACTCAGTTTGAGCAGCTCCACGCCTTTTTCGTAAGCCAACCTGGCAAAGGTTCTCCTGGCTGTGTGCCCCGAAATTTTACGGTATTTTGGCGTCGCTTCTGTTAGGAATTGAGATCCTGACCGCTTGTAGGTTTCTATTACATCGTTAATCCTTGCTCTTTGACATAAAATTTTAAGTTTCCTATTTTCATTTTGTCCGGAGGTGATCGGAAAAGACTTGTATTTCTTTAACAATGCCAGAGATTTAGTACCCTCGCTTAAAGTAATACCATGAAGTTTACCCTGTTTTTGAATATTGAACTCAAGCCTATTCCCTTTAAGATTCAAAATATCTACGTGCTTCATATCACTATGCCGTAAACCAGTGTAACAGCGGAAAAGAAAGCAATCTTTGACTACCTGTTCTGATTCAGTACACTCCACTGCTTCGAGAGCTGCAAGTTCATCCTGGCTCAGCCATATAATCTTACCTTTATAGGTTTCTACTCTGTACTCCTCAATATCCATTGGGATTGTAATATTCAGGGATCGACCAAATTTACAGGCCTTTTTTATTATTTTGAAAAGATCCTTAATGTAGTTGTTTGTCAACTGCCGTTTTACCAATTTATCCCTGTAGTTATCAAATAATTCGGTAGTAAGTTCTTGGTAGGCTAATTTCGGATAATAACTATGAAGGGAATTTTTGACGGTAAGAAACTTCTTCAGATGCGTATGGGCATACCTGTTTTTGTATTGTTCCATATACTTATCAAAAAGTTCGTAGAAGGTGAAATTAGCTTTTAGGTCTATTGGCTTCTTCCTGACTTCTCCGTTAATCTTCTCCCTGAACATCTGTTGAAACATTTCGATAGAACGATTATCATTCTTCCCTATATGAAACAGTAGTTTCCAGAGCTCCCGAATTTGAGTTATTTTTTGGGTAAGTGTCGTATCGCTTTCCACTTGCTGAAGTGCCTGGTTCCAATACTCTGGATTTACCTTAATGTTGAGTTGGAATTTAACAATCTTGCCATGGATCTCGTGTTTGAAAAACAGCGGCGTTTTTCCAGATTTCTTACTTACCCGTTGCTTGTTTAGGTAGAGTGAAGGTAGTTGTTTTCTCATGTTTTCTGGTTAAAATGTTGTACAGTTTGTTGTACGGATTTAGTATAAATATACAACATTTTTAGCGTAAAACCGCCCATACAGGCTGCATTCAAGCATAGTTCGAGCCCAAGAGGAGGAGCTAAAGCCAGCACAGATAGTGTTGGCTTTTTTCGTTATGGATCAGTATTATGTCTATATCATATATTCTGAGTTAATCGATAAATTCTATGTTGGACAGACAGGGGACATCGACAAAAGACTCCTATTTCACAACGATTCTCAAAGGAATAACATCTGGACTAAAAGAGGGATTCCCTGGGTACTCAAAAAAGCGATTCCCTTCAACTCTAGAACAGAAGCATTGAAGGCTGAAAAATTTATAAAAAATCAGAAATCTAGAAAAGTAATTTTAGCTATTATTCAAAACGGATACAGTAAATAATTTAGAGCATCTGATCCCGGTCGACCGGGAAGGGTCCTTGGTTCGCCTGTCCCGAGATCAAAGTGAATCGGGAAGCCCAAGAGGAGGAGCTAAAGCCAGCACAGATAGTGTTGGCTTTTTTCGTTATGGATCAGTATTATGTCTATATCATATATTCTGAGTTAATCGATAAATTCTATGTTGGACAGACAGGGGACATCGACAAAAGACTCCTATTTCACAACGATTCTCAAAGGAATAACATCTGGACTAAAAGAGGGATTCCCTGGGTACTCAAAAAAGCGATTCCCTTCAACTCTAGAACAGAAGCATTAAAGGCTGAAAAATTTATAAAAAGTCAGAAATCTAGAAAAGTAATTTTAGCTATTATTCAAAACGGATACAGTAAATAATTTAGAGCACCTGATCCCGGTCGACCGGGAAGGGTCCTTGGTTCGCCTGTCCCGAGATCAAAGTGAATCGGGAAGCCCAAGAGGAGGAGCTAAAGCCAGCACAGATAGTGTTGGCTTTTTTCGTTATGGATCAGTATTATGTCTATATCATATATTCTGAGTTAATCGATAAATTCTATGTTGGACAGACAGGGGACGTCGACAAAAGACTCCTATTTCACAACGATTCTCAAAGGAATAACATCTGGACTAAAAGAGGGATTCCCTGGGTACTCAAAAAAGCGATTCCCTTCAACTCTAGAACAGAAGCATTGAAGGCTGAAAAATTTATAAAAAGTCAGAAATCTAGAAAAGTAATTTTAGCTATTATTCAAAACGGATACAATAAATAATTTAGAGCATCTGATCCCGGTCGACCGGGAAGGGTCCTTGGTTCGCCTGTCCCGAGATCAAAGTGAATCGGGAAGCCCAAGAGGAGGAGCTTAATAGTCCACTTACATAAGAATGTATGTGGACTTTTTTTTTAGGAATTATTATAATAAGAAAGACCTAAAAGTGGGGGATTGAGATGAAATAAATAGGTACAAAAAAATAGCAGCAGAAAATAGTTTTCCGCTGCTATTTTCAATTTAGCAGTCAAAATTAAATTGCCGCCTATTTTACCAATAGTCCAAGTTCTGCTATTGCAGCAAATGTATTGCCTCCGGCAATTCTTTTGGCTTCAAGTTTTATATATCTTGTTTTTATAGGGCTTCTAAAGTCATGCCGTCTCAAAGTAGGGTCATTGATTAGGTTACCAAACTCAAAACCCTCTAGAAGTTGCCAGTTTTTTCCATCTGAGCTGTAATAAATATTTCCTAACTCTATCATGCCCTCTTTGTCCTTTAATGGTGGCAAATAGGTGAATCCTGTAATGGTTTGAGAGGTGCCTAGGTCCACAGTTATTTGTTGTCCCCCATTTTTACTTCCTATTGCCTTGTAATAACTTTCTTGTTTACCGTCAATTGCATTGAAAGCATCATGATTAACTTCAGAAGAGGATGCGCTTACAATTTTCCAATCTCCTTTGACGGCTCCGAAGAGGGAATTAGTGATTGCACCACGATCATTTTTACCAAATGCTGCTGCTGTTACTTCTCCATGAGACAAATGAAAAGGCCCTTCATACAAATTAGATTGGCTGTTGGGTTCACTTCCATCTAAGGTATACCTTATGCTTAGGTCTTTATTGAGGCTCCCGGCAATATCTTGTTCATAGGTCTTCCAGCCAAAATCCACTTTTTTTGGCGCAATGCTTATCATACCTTTTAGGTTTCTTTCAATGGTTAATTGTGGAGGACGGGTTTCATAATAGTAAGCAGCCACTTTACTTATGGCGGGGATATACCTTTCTTCATCTACTGTAATCCGAAGCTTGTTGGTGTAAACTTCAGGAAATCGGAGGATGTTTTTATAGCCTATATTGTATCCATTTGCTATTTCTTTCCATTCCCCATCAAGTAAAGCCTCCAATGTGAAGGCCGCCACTCTTTCACCATGAGATTTGATTGCTTCTTGGATAACCAATCGATTCATTTTTATGGGGGCTTTCAAGCTAATCTCAAATGATTTTGATTGGTCGAGTAAAATAAAGCTTTGGTCATCATTGTCCAGAACCTCTTTGGGTCCTTTGGCATCAATTAATAAGTCCTTACTATAAGTATTCCTTATTCTCTTCCCTACTTCCTTAAGTACTTTTACATCCCTATCAGGAAAAAGCCCTTGGGTGTTAGGGGGGATGTTGAGAAGGAAGATTGAGTTTCCACCAACAGCTCTTTCGTACATGTCAAAAACGTCATCAGCACTTCTTACTCCTTGTTCGTGGTCATTTCGGTAAAACCAGCCTTCTCTAATGGAAGTATTTGTCTCTGCAGGTTGATAGTGCAAATATTTAGCCGTGTATAAATTTTCCAAAAAAGCAACTTCTTCCCCGGTAATGTCTTCAAAGCGATTCATCTGATTAGGGTTTTCCTGATATGGGATAACATTCCATTCTATCTTTCGAGTTTGCCCTGATTCGTTGCCACACCACCTGATGTCTTGTCTGCCAAAAATAACAGCTTCTGGGGCTAGTTTTCTGATTAAGGTTTTCCAGGAGGAGTAATCATAGGTTTGGCCACCTTTTCTTTTCGGGTGGGCGCCATCAAACCAAACTTCTTTTATAGGACCATACTCGGTAAGTAATTCAAAAAGTTGATTAAGGAAATATTCATTATAATCATCTACCTCAAATTCGAAAGTAGTTTGGTTTTCAAATGGCCTTCCTTTTACAACTGCAGGAATGGTTCTTTTCGTTTTTTTACTAAGATTTCCATACAGACCCAAAGGGTTTTCAATTTGGTACAAATCTGCAGGAGAAAGGTATACACCAAGGTCAAGCCCATATTTTTCGCAGGAGGCAGCGAGGTCTTTCAATACATCGCCTTTGCCATTTCTAAAACCTGTAGACATCAGACCATGTGTGGTGTACCTTGATTGCCATAATACAAAGCCATCATGATGTTTGGCAGTAAAGATTACCTTGGTCATGCCAGCAGCTTTCATTGCTTCGCACCATTGGTCCGTATCAAGTTCTTTTAAATCAAATACGGTAGGATCCTCCATGCCGGAACCCCATTCTTTGGCCGTAAAAGTATTTGGGCCAAAATGAACAAAACCAATAAACTCATCTTTAAGCGCATTGTATTGGTTTTCTGTCGGTACAACATGGGCAGCCTTGAGACGAATGTTGTTTTGATTGTCATCCTTGTCAATGTCATAAGTTGATCTAGGTGCTAATAAAAGGCCATTTTTTGAAGGACTGCAAGCAATAGAAAGGAGCAGGCACAGGCCTATCAAGATATTAGTAGGCTTCTTTAGGTCTAAGGGTAATTTCATATTGGATGTTTTGTTATTTTTTTATATAAAAAACCAAACATAATAAAAAAATTTATTTTTCTGTAAAGGCTTTGGTCTTATATTAGGTTTTATTCCTTGGGAGGTAAATAATATTTTTCTACCTTGGAGTTGTGGAATAGATCGCCTCCCAATTGTCATTCGAAACGAATGAATGGATGAAAAGAAGAGAATATTGGAACAGGGGAGTTCCCAAAGAAATGAATATAAAATAGTAAAAAAAATATCGACAACCATTCATTTGAGAGTCTATATGTATTGGTTTGAATAGTAGGAGATTAAATATAAATTCATTGATAAACCAAGTACCTCTATAAATAAAATGAAAATGCAATTCAAAGTTTTTTTAGCCTTACTGTTTGCTTGTGTTTGCACTCAGTCTATGGCTCAGGTAATTGAGATTAAGCCCTATCTACAAGATGTAGAACCAAATTCTGCCATAGTAATGTGGCAAACTTCAGAGGGAGAGGAAAGTATTGTGGAATGGGGGACAAGTCCTAATCTAAGCAATACTGCTAGCGGAACAGCTGAGGCAATCAATTTTGATGAGGTACAGGTTCATACCGTTAAAATCACCGGTCTGGATCGTTTTACTGAATATTATTACCGTGTTCGAACAGGAGATGTGGTCTCTGATATCTTTCAATTTAAAACACCTCCTTTTTCTAATGATGGGGAAGATTTTAAGATGGTGGCCATGAGTGATATGCAATATGATCACAATCAACCTGATAAATTTAGTGAAGTGGTGAACGAAGGTGTTATCGGTTACCTTGAAAAAGAGTTTGGTGGATCTTTGCCGGACAATTTGGCCATGGTGCTTATTCCGGGTGATTTGGTGCAGACAGGATCTAAATTTTATCAGTGGAAAGATCACTTTTTTAATCCAGCAGAGAAATTATTTTCTGAAGTGCCCGTATATCCTGTACCGGGTAATCATGAGCGGAATTCAGTGTATTACTTTAAGTATTTCAGTTTGCCAGAGAATGGTACTCCGGCCTATGCAGAACACTGGTGGTACAAAGATTATGGCAACACACGTGTAATTGGATTGGATTCAAATGATGGTTACAGAAATTTGTCAGAACAACTTGATTGGCTAAAAAAACTACTTGCAGACACAGAGAAAGACGATAATATCGATTTTGTTTTTGCTCAATTGCATCATCCTTTTAAATCCGAACTTTGGATTCCCGGCGAAGAGGATTTTACAGGGAAAATTGTGACAGAATTGGAACAGTTTTCAACCAAGACCGGGAAACCTAGTATCCACTTTTTTGGGCATACGCACGGCTATTCAAGAGGACAGTCCAGGGACCACAAGCACCTTTGGATCAATGTTGCTTCAGCTGGCGGAGCGATAGATAACTGGGGCGAATTTGAAGGAAGGGACTACGATGAATTTACGGTTACTCAAGATGAATACGGCTTTGTAATGGTATCAGTAGATGGAAACAGAAAAGACCCTAAGTTTACCATTAAGCGTATCAGCAGAGGTAATACGATAGCGCATAGGGAAAATGAATTGAGGGATAGCATTACCGTATGGAGAAAAGAGCGCAAACCATCTGCTCCCGAAGCTCTTTCTCCTTCTGGAGAGGGCGTTTCTATAAAGGGTGCTGTTTTGAAAGCGGGAGAGTTTAAAAGCGAATTTACAGGCACCTTTCATGCCGCTTCCCATTGGCAGGTGTCAAAATCAGAGGATTTTGAAAATCTAGCTTATGAGAGCTGGCAACAATTTGAAAACTGGTATTATAAAGAAAACCGACAAAAGGACGATGACTTAACCGATGAAAAAACGGAGCGACTCAATCCAAATACTACTTATTATTGGAGGGTTCGCTTTCGGGATCAAAACCTGAATTGGAGTGATTGGTCTGAGGTTAAGACTATTAAAACAGAAGACAAATTATAATTACCACTTTGATCTAGCGTGGAATAAACATGTTACTACCAGGTATAGCACGTTAATTCCCCGGACCACCAATACGAGAGATGGGGCAGGGTAGCTAATTCGGTCTGGCGTTTTTTATGACTTAATGTTTGCTCAAACCTATTTTTTAGTGGGTATAAGTAAAAACCTGAGATTGAGTTAAGTTCGTCTTAAAACAGGCCAAATCGTCATTGCGAGCCCTTTTAAAGGTGAATAATGAGGTGGGAAGGGTATTGCAATCTCACTTTGCTTGGGATTCCCACGTATTTCTTCAGTCAAAGCTCCCTCTAATCCTACCCATGATGATTATTTTTATGAAGAAAGGAGGGTACAGATTGACCAAATAAACATCATCTTACCGGTAGGTATATTAATCGAAATCAGGTTATCAATAAATTTTAGGGATATTTTATTCCACTTTTAAAGTCTCCACAGGATTTTTATTGGCTATTCTTATGCTTTGTGGCACCACTGTGAAAAGAGCTAATACTGTTACGATGAGTGAGCCAAGGATCAAAGTACCTATTCCAAAATCAGCTCGGACGATCATAAATTCCAACCAAAATTTGTTGAAAAAATAACTTGCCGGGGCAGCGATTAATATGGCGATCAAAATCATCTTTAAAAACTCTTTGGAAAGCAGGTAGTTCAACGTCAACAGGTCGGCCCCAAGTACCTTGCGAACTCCGATTTCCTTGGTCCGTCTTTCGGTACTATAAATCGCCATGCCAAATAGGCCAAGGCAAGCAATCAATATGGCGATAAAGGCCAAAAATCCAATAATAGAAATGAGGTCTAAAATCGCTTGATTGTTAGCAGCCAGCTGATTTTCGTAATATTCATATTTTAAGGGGTGAATAGGATCAATTTTTTGCCAGGCAGCTTCTAAATTGGCCAGGGTTCTTTCTTGGTCTCCTTCGGAGATTTTAACCGTTGCAAACTTGAAAATCGAGGGATCATACTGGAAGACAATTGGACCTGTCTCACGACCTGTAAACAATAAAAAGAAATTGAAATTCTTGAAAACACCTGTTACGGTTTTGTTATGGCCTCCGATTTCAAATGTTTCTCCAATAATTGAAGAAGGCTGTGCATAGCCAAGTTCTCTGACTGCCATCTCGTTCACCATAACGGAATTGGATATACTGTCATTTCCCATTGGTATTTTTTCACCGGCCAACAATTCAATTCCCAATATCTCCGCAAAATTCCGATCCACACTAAGTTTTATGGCCGATTTGCTGGTTTCTGAATCAAGTTTTTTTATTTCTGTATTGTCATTACGGCCATCAGCAGGAACATAGGCACAGGCAGAAACATCATCAACTCCGGGAACTTCAAGAAAGGCACTCTTTAAAAGTTGATAGTCGTTGCTCTGCAAATTAATATGGAGTATGTTTTTCGGTTTAAACCCATAATCGAATTTTGTAAACAATTCCATCTGACGGTAAACAAGAATACTTCCGATAATGAAAAATAAGGAAATGGCGAACTGTGAAACGGTAAGTATCTTTCTTAAGCCCATCTTTCCTGAGCCTAAATTCCCAATTCCTTTTAAGGCCTTTACCGAATTGAATTTTGACATGTGTATGGCTGGATACACACCCGCTAGAAACCCTACAAGCAAGGTGAATACCAGGATGAAACCAAATACTTTTAAATTGAAATCCAGACTAAAATTGAGATACTGGTTCATCCATAGCCCTAGAAATGCATTTTTCAGATAAATTAAAAATACAAAGGCCAGTAGCAATGAAAGGAAGACGGTAATAAAGGCCTCGCTCACAAATTGATAAATGAGATCACTCTTGGCTGCCCCATTCACTTTGCGTACTCCGATCTCATTGGACCGGGTAATTGCTCGTGCCACCGAAAGACTGGTATAGTTAAGGCAACTTGCCAACAAAATAATCAAGGCCAAACCTCCCAATATATAATAAGCGAAAAGTGGAAGGGTAGTGTCCGTTCCATTACCAGTGGCCTCTCCCGGGGTTATATTGGTAAGTGGTTGGAAATTGTATCTAATCTTTTGTAAATATTCGTTTTCGCTTTTCTCCAAATAAGTTGAAGTGAAGGACCCCAAGGTATTTGTTAGCTCCTTTTCTCCAAAAGAGGGCTTTAACATAACGTAACCATAGGTTTTGTGATCAATGCTCCAATTGTCACGAATATCTTCTATTTTTGATTCCTTGTAAAGGGTCTCCAAAGTTGACGAAGAAGCCATCACGTCAAATTTTAAATGTGATTTTGGCTGATCAGAGAAAACACCCGTAACAGTAAATAATCCCCAATCTACAGGATCCGTACTTTCATCTGTCCAGAAATTAAGTCCTCGATCGGTAAATTGCACCGTTTTACCTATGGGATTTTCATCTCCGAAAAGCTTTTGCTTTACCTCATGACTTATTACTATCGTGTTAGGTTCACTAAGCGCTGAATTTTTGTCTCCGGCCTCCAAGGCAAAATCGAAAACATGGAAAAAGGAGGGATTTGTGAAATAACCCTTTATTTCCACATAAGACTTCTGATTGTTTTCATTTGTATAAATGGCGTCACCACCAAAGCCCGTTCGCAAGAAGGTGGCATCCTCAACTATGGCAGATTCGTTTTTCAAGGCATCAATGGTAGGGAAAGGTATTGTTGCCCGCATACGGTTGTTGTCAAGAGGGCTGGTAACGATTCTAAAAATTCTGTCTTTGTTATCATGGAAATCATCATAGGACTTCTGATCTACCCACATCATAATAATCAACATACATATTGACATTGCTGCTGCCAATCCAAAAACATTGATTAGCGAATAGGTTCTGTTTTTGAAGAAAACCCTAAATCCTATTTTTAAATAATTAAAGAACATAATACCGTTATTTATATTAACCGTGATAAGCGCAATGAGGGCATAACCTTAAAAGTTCTGCTTATACCTAATATCCTATGTCTAATATTTGTGCCAAAAACATAAAAAGCTGTATATCAGTTCAATATGTTTAAAAAGTATTAAGGTTAGCTTTAAATTGTAATATAATGTTACAACAAGTGTCTAATATTTTTACACTGTATCAGTAGGTCTGGTAGAAGATTTAACTTCACTGATTTTTTTATGTCAATTTCATAAAAAAAATGTTTTGAATTGACCATAAGGATTGCCTTGGTTACCTATTGTATTTCACTTTTACTTGAACATCATTTTCCGGGTAAAATTAGAATGAATTGACCCAAGAAAATTTCTCATCAATCTAAAACCTTAGAGAGAAACAGTCGGCTAAATCAATTTTATTTAAAGGTAAATTTGGCAATTATTGAAAAGGAGGTTTAGGGTTTTGAGTCTGCGCTAGGTTTATTAAAGCGTTCATACATTTCAATGTCAAAGTAAGAAACGGTAACAAGGTTGTCTAAGGTTATGATCAAATCAACATCCAATTCATAAAGTGACTGGAATTTGACTTCTTCTACATATTCAGAATAAACATCAAGATAATGTGTTGTAAAGACCAATTTCTTTTGTACATCTCGATATCCGCTAAATACCGGAATGACTCTGATGTAGTTACTGACAGTAGGAATAGGTAATTCTTTTACCCATGCGATATAAAACTTATCAGTATCCAATGTGAATTCCAGAAGTTTAGCATCCTTGAATGAGGATCTAAGTAATAATTCGATAAATGAAAAAAATAATAACCAAGTTCCTATTAAAATTGTATCAAAAACAAGCCTTTGTCGATCTAGCCTTTGTTGCTTGAATTTGAATTTATTAAACCTGAATAATAAGTAGTACCCTCCTAAAAGAGGCAGTATTAAAAGGTTCCAAGGCATTTGAAATTAGGTAATTTCGGGATTCAATTCCTTTTTTTTGGATTCTATTTCTTTGAAAATGGAAGACTTTTTTAATCTGCTGATAAGACTTTGAACTTTTTCTTGTTTGAAAAAGTCTTCATTTTCTATGTAAATTCTTCCTTCTTTGGTCGCTTTTACGACGTCTTTATTTTTCTTTACTTCAATCATATCAAAATCTAATATTTTTCTGTATAAATCAAAAACGTAATCAATGGTTTCTTGGTTTAAACACAATTATAAAAATCTAAAAAGCCATATAAATTGAAACTTGGTAGAATTATCATAACATTAGTTTAAAGTAGTTGATTTTTTTCATTTATCCCAATTTTATTGGTGGGAACTTAATGGTCCAAACTCTCTAAGTAGGCTTAAATTGATTCCTCCTTTAAAATTTCAATATGCCGTTTTAGTCGCTCCAAATCCAACTCAAGGGTTCCGTTGTAAACGCCCCTGATATAGCCTTGTTTGTCTACGAGGATAAAATTTTCGGTATGGATAAAGGTTTCAGGATCCTGCGTCTTTGTAAAATCCTCATCGGCGAAATAGCCGTTTCTGGCAATATCATAAATGGCCTCTTTTGGACCTGTGACCAAATGCCACTTTGCGTCGTTTACTCCTTTTTCAACGGCATAATTCTTCAATACAGGCACACTGTCATTCCAAGGCATCACTGAATGGGACAGCAACATAAAGTCAGGATCATCTTTATAGGCTTCCTGCAAAAGGCTCATATTGCTCGTGAGCTTTGGACATATGCCGGGGCAAATGGTAAAAAAGAAATTGGCCACATAATTTTTCCCTGCATAGCTCTCATTGGTGATCCGCTCTCCATTTTGATTCAGGAATGAAAAATTGGGGATTCTATGCTCTTTGGTGTCCCAATCTGGCGTAAAGTCAGCAGAATTAAAGTAGGGCAATTTCGTGACTTCTGTAATTGCGGCTTTCTTGTTATTGCCTAACTGCTCTTTGCATGAATAGCCAACACCTATCAAAACAAATGCTAAAAGGAGGTTAATTCTAGTTCGTATCATGGCCATTTGTTTCTACAGGATTGCATTTCTTTAGTCCAATAAGTCCATACCGCTCACCATTTTTAGTGAAGTAATTGGCTTTTATCCGGCCGTCTTCCTGCCAAAGTTGTTGGCTTCCACTCTCTTTTCCATCAACATAGTTAAAAGCCATGAATTTTTGTCCTGAGGCATACCATTCTGTTACTGGTCCATTGTATTGCCCATTATTATTGAAATGGTATTCAAATTTAACATTGCCATTGGGCCACCAACCATGGTGAGTTCCCACTTTGTATCCCTTCAAATAAACCCTTGAGGACTCCATGCTCCCTTCAGGGTACCACTGTTTTTCCTCACCATCTTTTCGTCCATCATTATAGAGCGCTTCAGATTTCTTGTTGCCATTGTAATAAGTGCTTATTAGTCTTCCTTTAAATAGCATTCCCTTATAATAGAGTGAGCCATTGTTCAAATGCAACTGTGGGTCAGCGGCATCCACAACAAGATTACCCTTGGTACTTTCACATGAAATGAATACCAATAAGAGGATCAAGGTGGTCTTATATAGGTAATTCTTTGGCATTATTTTGTGATGCTTCCCGGAGTTCCAAAATAACCGCTTCCATTAAGATAAGGGTCCTCACTACTGATATGATAATGGTAAATGCCTTCAGGAAAATCTTCAGTAATGGAGAAGTGTCCATGATAAGCATCCAGGTCATCATTGGTAATGGTGTGGCCATTTTCAACTGGCCCATATACAGGAAAGCCATCGGACAAAAGCCCTAAAAATGCGTCATTACCAAATTCGGAAGTCAAGTAAGTTGGTTCAATGTGATAATGGTATTCGCCGCGCATCTGCGGATGGCCTGCCCATTGATCAAAAGAATCGATTTCATTGGTCAATGGCTGGTCGGGACCGGCATATTGATTGTAGAAAACGACCCCATTTCTGGAAACGCCAATTGCTCCAAGAGGGGTTGACTGGTGAAAGCTTGCCTCAGATGGATACAGCGGTATGGTCAAAACAATGTTTTGGCTGGCAATGGTATTCGGGTTTTTATTATAAGCTGGATTGTTGCCGCTATACTCACTGTATAAAGGATTGCTTGTGGGCCAATAAGGACTTGTGTGGTTAGGGAGATCCTGGGTAGTGAAAATCACATTGTCCCCACGTATTTCATAGGAAAGGCCAGTCCCTTCAAATTTTGTCAATAGGGCGCTGATGTCATACTCTGTAGAAGTTTCTTCCATATCCATTTCTTCCATTTCATTGGAACAAGCCATGCTGAGGGCCATAATAATAAAGTAAATAGGCATTGTATTCTTTATTTGCTTCATTATGATAATTTATTTTAAAGATTTTAATCCTGTACTTATCCTAGTTTATCGGCAGCAGTTTTTTTCGTTTAATATAATACGCCAATAGTAAAAATGAAATAATCCCTACTAGCCAATAGTTGAAACTGGATTGTATTGTTTCATCCTGTAAAAGGCCAAAAATTAAGTTCGCTTCCTGAATTACAAATTGTTCCTCCTCTACTTTGAGATTGGCTGTATGCTGGTTCTCGTTGTTTAGGATAAATTGGACATTGTTCTTGCCTTCTCCCAAAACCATAAAAATACTTTGATTTCGATTGATATCCTTAAAACTTGGGTTTTTTACGACAATGGTCTCAATGGTTTCAGGTATTCCTTCTGTCTGGAAAACCACATTGGTGTCGTGCCCCAGTTTTACGAAACCATTTTTAAGCGCAAGTGACTTGTCTTGTCCATTAATATTTATGGAAATATTATCCATTAAATACTCCATAACCAATTCCTGAAATTCTTCAGGGGTAGCAAAAGCTCCCTCACCATAATGCTGTTTAATTACATATTCAAAAGCTGTGAGAGGCGATCTTACTTGCAGTATCCAGCCCTGATGCGCTTGTTCTGTTAAAATAATAGAAGATATAGCAGGCTGGTGCGCTTGGGCAATCCCTGCCCAGGTCAATAGTATAAAACTTGCAATCCATTTAATCATTTTTTCTAATGTTTTAGTTGACGTAAGCACCCGCAAGGCAGTCAATGAAATTGTTATTCCCTGCTGCATCTACATGGTAATGGTAACCTCTTGTATCATCATAGTGACCTCTGCATTGGTCCAGGTCGCTGGGCTCTTCACCACTCTCATTGAGTTGGGTATGAATACTATGCCCATCCATTGCATAACCAATCATGGCTGCATGGCCGTCTTCCTGAGGAATTTCAGTACTGGTTCCGGTGGCGGCATGATAATGATAGCCCTGATGTACATTGATATGTCCTCCTGCATCGTCAAAAGGAGCGAGGGTATAGGCGGATAGTATGGCATCTGTTGGGGCGGCCCCAGAGAATTCTATTCCGTTAAAAGCGATTCCCCTAACATTAGGCCCACGACCTCCTCTAGGCCCCATGGTGAAATTATTTGGACTGGTAAGCCTCACTGGGGTAATGGGAATTAACCAGGTCTGAGAAAGGTCTGAGATATAAGAAGGAAGGCATTCCACACAAAAATTCTGGTATTCAACGCCCACATTTGGGTTCGCCGCATTTATACAGTCTTCTTTAGTACTTGTGACGAATATGTCTCCATTGGCATCATACATCATCCAAGTATCATCATCATAAAAAGAGGCCAGATTCTCGATAAAAGCACCATCAACATCATAAACCTGTCCATTTTCCAGCCAAATGCCACCTGCTTCTTCACCATCTGAAATATTACTTGGGCACCATGGACCCATTTGGTGATCTGAAGCAGTACTAGTGGTTACGATTTGGTAACATTCGGTTTCAGAACCATTTGAGAGTGTACATGGAACAATGGAAACGGTTGTGCCTTCTAAGAAGAGGGAAGCGTCCACATCGACTACTATCTCATCTGTGATTAGAATTTCCTGTTTCTTTTTGCTACACGATGAAGCAATTGCAAAAGCGGCAAAGAGCAAAGCAAAAAATTTATAATTTACCATAATCGTTTCTTTGTAAGCTTAGACGTCGTTCCAGCTAAAATCCCTCGGTAGATCCCAATTATTTTTACTTGTATAAAAATTCAGGGATAAGACAAAGGTCTTGTTATTGAACCATCTAAGGATTAGAAACCTGGCTTCACTTAGTGATTAAAAAATAATGTGATCGGGAAAAAAGGTCAAGGGGCAAAAGTATGCTCTGCTAAAAATCCCCTAAGTTGCTAAAAGGAGGCTTGGTATTAAGGGTTAAGTGGCAAGTTCCCTGGCGAATAAATGGTGACACTTCGCTTTTCTTCAGTGCGTGTACCATTTTGATCAGTGACGATGATAAGGAAATCATAAATGCCTTCTACAGCATCTTCAGGGATATCGAAGTGTTTGTGTACGTTGGCATTTTTTGTCCCCTTGTATTCCTCCCAAGTTAATTCAAAGTCCCAAAAACCTTCATAGGTTTTGCCATCTTGTGGGGCAATCTTTACCTGTACTTGTTCGATTAATTCTCCGGCCAGGATGTCTGCATTCAAATGAAAATCACTACCTATTACCCCGATTTCATTGTTGTTCAGCCCAATTTCTACATTTTCTATTGTGGGTGAAGGTAGAACAGGCTTAGCTTCTTCCTGGCATGAAACCAGGGCTAAGATGGAAATTACGGTAATGATGAAATGGTTGAATTTGCTTTTCATGGTTTTAAATAAAATTGGTTCAATAATAATTCTGCGAAGAAAAAATAGTGCGCTAAATACCCTATCTAGGGTAAATACACCAGTTTCTAATTTGCAATATTGTTGCAAATATATAACTTATTGATAATGAAACAATGTTGCGTTTGAGTTTAAGGTTATAATAATTTTTTCGTTTCAAAATTAGATTTAGTCTTGTTAATGCAATTCTATTGCATTATGTTTGCGCAACAAAGTTGCATTAATTAACCAAAAAAACTTATTGAAAATGAACAGAATTAGACTAACGTTTATTATTTCACTTTTTGCTTTGGCTTTGTTTTCTTGCCAAGAAGACGAAGAGCTGATTTTTGATTCTCCGGAAATCACCACTTTTGAAATGGGTGAGGGAAGTGCACATGCTACAGAGCCGGTTGCCTATAGGGGGTCGGATTTGCACATGGAAGCTACTATCCTTGCTTCTGCCAAAGTTTCCTCCATTAAGATAAGCATCCATGGGCATGACCTGGAAGTTGGGGAAGGAGAAACAGCATGGGATTTTTCACAAACCTACACCAGTGAACAATACCTTAGCACTAGCTTCGAGTTTCATGAGCATATTGATATTCCGGCCACCGCACCTGTTGGAGAATACCATGTGGTATTGGAAGTTACAGATATTGTGGGGAATATTTCAGAGATCGAAGGACACTTGGAGTTAAGGTCTTTGGTTCATATTAGTGGCTTCGAAATGGATGCCGATGTAGAAAGGGGAGAAGATTTTCATGTTGAGTTTTTAATCGCTGCCGCCCATGGCATTCATTCCATTACTGTGGATATTCATGCCCATGGACTTACTCCTGCTGCAGGAGAGGTAGTTTGGGAATTTGACAAAGTGTTTGAGGAAGGGTATCATGAATTGTCGGAGGTTGAATTTCATGAGCATATAGATGTTCCTGCCAATGTTACTCCGGGAGAATACCATGTAATGTTTACCGTGGCCGACGAAGAAGGAAATGAACAAGAATATGATACCTATATTGAGGTTGTAAACAATTGATTTTAACTTCAATTCAAAGATTTGAAATAAGCCGGTAGGTTCCGGCTTATTTCCTATTAAACCTTTAAGAACAAGTTAAAGTTGATTTTCTACGCAATGCAGCAAATTCCACTTTCGCTATAGGGGGATTTCAATAAAATTAGCGCATTATAACCAGGGCCTAGGCTTGAGTCGTGCTCAGTTTGTTATAGGATTGTATAAATATTCATCCCCTGAATTGCGATCAATAGACAAATTAAGGTAGAAAACCACCTCAATATTTCAATTCAAAAGTGACTGCTCACTTTGAATTAAATGTCATGATGTAAACTAAACTGGAGTTGATTTTTGCTCCAGCTATCAGTGGATTGTCGCATGCCTCCAAGTTGGATTTTTAGGTCTTTATTGAGCATATATCCCAAAGCCCCATAAAACCTGTTGCGGTCAAAAATTTCAATCGAATTCCCATTCCCTATATCACGTTGTCCATTGATAAATATTTCATTGTATAGAGCCAGGTAGATGGTGTTTTTTTCCATGGCCACTTTATTTAATGGGATATTTAAAAATAGATTATATCTGTATCGGGTTCTGAAATCCTGGTTTTCAACAAATCGTTGCTCATAGCGAAATCTATGGGTGGCATAGAATCGGTTGCCAAACTGAGAGGGGAATAGGGCTTCCTGATAAATTCTGGTCTCGGAGGAAGTGCTATTGTCATCTCCATAAGCCCCAGAGGTAATATTGGCAAGACCAAGGGTGAATTTGACGTCCGTTTTCTTGGGTTTATAGGTTAAGCCTCCGCGCAACAACAATTGTTCAAGGTCTCCTCCTTTGTTCCAGTTGCGGTATTGGATATCTCCTTGAAAGCCCCATTGACTTTCATTAAATGTAGTATTGAAAAAATACATGTACCAGGCCCCTGTTTTGTCCGTGTCTATTTGGGCTTTTACAGAGAAGGGTACAAGTAGGGCAATGATTATGGGCAATAAATATAAACGCTTTTTCATTTTAGGGTTTAAATTGTGTTGATGGAGTTTTGAAACAGGAAATCTCTTATTTGAGCAATATGAAATGATAAAGATAGTTCAAAAAGTTGGTTTAGAATGCCTTCTGTACCTTATAATGACCGATAAATGATCATTCCAGATGGCTTAATAAATTAATGGTCACCCCATTTGGGTCTTTAACAAAAAAGCGCCTCACGCCCCAGTCTTCATTAGTAATTGGGTATTCAATGGCTATTTTTTGTTGCATGGCTTTTTTATAATAAGCCTCAATGTGCGAAACTTCTATGGATAAAAAAATAGCGGAATTATCCAGAGGGGAATTGTCCTTGTTTTGGAAGATTGAGATTTGAGCCGTAGGATTTTCTTTGGAGACAAAGGTCAGCACCCAGCCCATGTCCATGGCCAATTCCATGTCTAAAAAATCAATGTAAAAGTCTTTGCTTTTCTCCAGGTCATTGGAATAAATATTGGGGACGATTCTGCGCATGGCGAATTGGGGGTTTCAGTCAGTTAGTATATCAATGTATGGTTACGCCTTTTAATTTAAAGGGTTTTGAAACCTAATAAAACTATTGAATAAGGATAGCGATCGTGATTTTGGCGGTATTGTTGCAGAAAAAGAGCAACAATACCGCCAAAATCGTGATGTTTTCCTTATGTTATTGCCAAGGGCTGGCACCCTTGGCTTTGCTATTTCGCCCTGTCAGGGCTGGGGAATTTGATGCGATTAATTCTGGTCCATCTCTGACCGTCACTGCGAGCCCTTTTGGGTGGGCAATTGAGGCGGGAAAGGGTGCGGCAGTCTCTCGCTATAAGTGGATTTGGAAGTGGTGAAAATGCTCAACTGATTGCGAACTTCGGTTGAGATTTTGTCAGCATTGTTGCAGAAAAAAAGGCAACAATACCGCCAAAATCGGGATGTGCTTGTTGTTTTATTCTACCAGGGGTTGGCACCCCTTTCTACAAAAGTTTCACTCCTCCGGAGTTTTGTATTCGTGAAGTTTCGAATTTAAAATAGGCATATAAAGTAATGATAAACTATTAGGGCTGGGGAGGAATTCTAATACGAGGATAGGCGCCTTTTAAAAAAGAGCTTCCGTTGAGATTTTGTCAGCATTGTTGCAGAAAAAAGAGCAACAATACCGCCAAAATCGTGATGTTTCCCTTATGTTTTTACCAAGGGCTGGCACCCTTGGCTATGTTATGTCGCCCTGTCAGGGCTGGGGAATTTGATGCGAATAAATTCTCGCACCTCTCTGCTCGTCACTGCGAGCCCTTTTGGGTGGGCGATTCAGGCGGTAAAGGGTGCGGCAGTCCCTCGCTAAAAGTGGGTTTAGAAATGGTGAAAATGCTCATCTGATTGCGAACTTCGCTCGTGATTTTGTCAGCATTGTTGCAGAAAAAAAAGCAACAATACAGCCAAAATCATAGTATTTTCCTTTTGTTTCTACCAAGGGCTGACACCCTTGGCTATGTTATGTCGCCCTGTCAGGGCTGGGGAATTTTGTACGATTAAATTCTCGTCAATTTCTGAACGCGAACTTCGCTCGTGATTTTGTCAGTATTGTTGCAGAAAAGAAGCAACAATACCGCCAAAATCGGAATGTGCTTGTTGTTTTATTTTACCAGGGGTTGACACCCCTTTCTACAAAAGTTTCACTCCTCCGGAGTTTTGTATTCGTAAAGTTTCGGATTTAAAATAGGCAAATAAGTTAATGATAAACTATTAGGGCTGGGGAGGAATTCTAATACGAGGATAGGCGCCTTTTAAAAAAGAGATTCCGTTGAGATTTTGTCAGGATTGTTGCAGAAAAAAGGGCAACAATACCTTCAAAATCATAGTGTTTTACTTATGTTATTACCAAGGGCTGACACCCTTGGCTATGTTATGTCGCCTGTCAGGGCTGGGGAATTTGATGCGATTAAACTTCCATTGCTTTATGGGGATTTCTGTATTGAATAGAAGAATTAAATAGAGCCCTGCTTGAACGATAATATAACAAGCATAGCTTCCTCAGCTAAGTCCTAAATTATTGACGCAATAAATTTTTTTATGGACGCTATCTGTAATAGAGATCCTGTGGATATTCCGCGCCGGATGCATTAACAAGGTTACAGAAAAGTTGCTTATATAAGCTGATAGGACTCCTTTCACTCGAATAAAACCATAGATGTAGATTTTATATAAAAAGAATAAATAGTTTTAAATAGCTGTTAATCAGCATTTAATATTGTTTTTTCAACCTGGTGAAAAAAGATTATTTACTTCCAAGTGGTCAAACAAATTAGGGGTGCTTTAGGTTGAATATGGGTGAAAAATTGTAGGGAGGGATATTTTATAATAACAATAATGCAGACATGTAATTTTAAACTGGCATAAAATTTATGCATTATGTAAATATAAATTATCAATTAATTAGGATTTCATCGATTAGAACATAAAGGTTATGATTACTACAGCTAATGTTTCGAATGTTGCCAGTAATATAGTTGCAACCATAGGGGAGACTCCTCTGGTACGTCTGGACAAACTTTTTCCAGACAGCCATGCATCGTTTTATGGTAAATTGGAGGCCGCCAATCCTTCTGGAAGTTTGAAGGACAGGACTTCGATTTTTATCGTCAAAAAAGCACTTGAAGAAGGAAGAATAAATAGAGGGGACACCATTATAGAATCGAGTTCCGGTAATATGGCCTTGGGCCTGGCACAGGCATGTATTCATTATGGATTAAAGTTGATCGTAGTGGTAGACCCTAACCTGAACGCGCACACTGAAAAGTTATTGAAAACCTATGGAGCCCGACTGGAATACGTGAAAACGCCGGCTAAAAAAGGAGGTTTTTTAGCTGCCCGCTTAAATAGGGTGCAGGAGCTCCTGCAAGCCATACCCAATAGTTTCTGGACTAACCAATATGGGAATCCCAACAACCCTTTGGCACATCATAAAACCATAGACGAAATTATGAGGGACTTGGGTGGAGCCGTGGATTACCTCTTTGTGTCCACAAGCACCTGTGGTACATTGATGGGCTATGCCGATTATATCAAGGAGCATAATCTTGGTACAAAAGTGATCGCAGTGGATGCCTTAGGAAGTGTATTGTTCGGAGGGAAGGCGGCACCAAGACTTATACCAGGGCATGGGGCAGGTGTACAATCACAGTTTGTCGATACGGATAAATTTGAAGGCCATGTGAAGGTCAGCGACTTGGACTGTATTGAAGGCTGCTGGTCCTTGCTCAAAAAAGAAGGAATACTCTGTGGAGGTTCTACTGGAGGAGTAATTGCTGCCATTGATCGGTACATCAAATACATCCCCAATTCCAGCAATTGTGTGTTTCTATTGGCAGATAGAGGAGAGCGGTACCTCGACACCATTTACAATCCGGATTGGGTATTGTCCAATTTCCCTGAAAGTGAGCCCATGCTAAAAACTTCCATTGGATGGTAAAGTCGAAGGCTGAGAAAATGCAGGATGTTACAAGATTTAATATTGCCATCGTTGGATTGGGACCCAAGGGTTTCTATGCTTTTGAGCGCCTGTTGGCGCAGCTAAAAGCCCGTGAAATCCAAGAGCCTGTAGCGATACACCTGTTTAACCAAAACCAATTCTTTGCTGCCGGGAATGTTTACCGCTCTGATCAAGCGCCCTACCTGCTGATGAACTATGCGAATAAAAACATCAACTGCTGGACGGATGAATTGCCCACGGCCATTCTTGCCGACAGGTCTGACTTTGTCAGCTGGCTGCAAAATAAAACGGAGGAGCCGAATGAAGCATTGGAAGAAGACTTTGCTTCTCGGGCAACAGTGGGTAGCTATTTGATGGAGGGGTTTGATCGCTTGTGCAAGAATTTGCCTGAGTATATAAAATTGGTGAAACATGTTGCAACGGTAAACAACATTGGAAAGCAGGGTGATAAATTTAAGCTTTTTACCCAGGGAAAAGAAGCAGATGAATTTCCTGCATTCGATAAGATTCTATTAACCACCGGGCATTTTGGGTGCGGGGCTGGATTTCTTGAGGGAAATCAAACCAGCCGTTTTATCGACTTTGTTTACCCTACTCATTTGGCTTTGGGACATATCGAAGCAGGAGCAAAGGTGGCCGTAAAAGGATTTGGTCTGACCTGTATTGATGCTATTTTAGCCCTTACCGAAGGAAGGGGAGGGCAGTTTGACCTCAGTGAATCGGGTAAAATGATTTATAATACTTCAGGAAAGGAACCCCACAAAATTTACCCTTATTCCAGAACAGGCCTTCCCATGATGCCACGTACTGGAGGGGCAGCAGATAAGAGCCCGCTTTATTTTCTCACAGAAGACCGTATTGCCTCGCTCAAGCGCTCAAAGCCTGTCTCTTTTGAAAAAACTTTGCTTCCCTTGATTATAAAGGAGTGTACATTTAGCTATTACAGGGTACTTTTCAGAGAGTACCGGTGGAGATTGCTTTTTCTAGAAAAATATGACGGCATTCGCGAGCAAATTGAAGTTTTTCACAAATATCACCCTGAAGTGGAAAGGTTTAACTGGGAAACTCTTTTGGATCCTTTTGCCAATCAATCCACTTTGACGCATGCAGAGGTTTCTGATTATATAGAAAAACTTCTTTTGGAAGCCGAAAAGGGTCCTGAGGAAAGCCCTTTAAATGCGGCATTCGGCACCTGGCGCAGGATTAGCCAAGGGTTCAATGAAATTTATAGCTTTGGGGGTTTGGATGCAGCTTCACATAAGTTTTTTGACCGAAACTATTTCGGCCTTTTTAACCGCATTGCCTATGGACCTCCGGTAAAGAACATGAAGAAAATGCTTGCACTTGCCGAAGCAGGAATAGTGGACTTTGGATTTGTGCGAGGGTCGACTTTTGAATTCGATGAATCCTCAGGCGCTTATGGCTTATTGAAGGGTGAAAACCTGAAAGAGCAAGCCTTAGACTACCTGATCAATGCCCGAATTCCCAGAAACAATGAAAGCGAAACGCCCAGCCCCCTGTATCGTTCAATCTTGGAAAATGGAATTGGAAGAAAATTCTTGAATTCCAGTGGAGGCACTTATACACCCGGTTGCATGGATATGGATGCAAGGGGAAGAATGATTGCAAAAGATGGAAAGGTGCAGGAAGGGATTGCGCTATATGGTACGCCTACAGAAGGGTTGACCTTGGACAATGACACCTTGTCCAGAAAACGAAATAATTTGGCTTCTCAATGGGCAGAAGAGGTTGCCATTGCCATTGAACTTAGAGAACCAGTAAACCAGTAGTAAACAATTGTATTGAAAATGAATCCTAACTATACCAAAGGTAATCCAAAGGCAGGGCTAACTCCCCTTACTTCTCCATGGATGCACCGTATTTTTGAAGACCAGAAAATCATCAGTGGACTGATTGAAAAACATGGTTCGCCCATCAACCTGCACCACCTGCCCACTTTTTCCGATAACATCGCTTCCTTCAATAAGCTTTTTGAGGCTAACGGATTAAAGCACCAAATCTACTATGCACGCAAGGCCAATAAATCAAAATCACTGGTGAAACAGGCTTTGGAAGCAGGTATAGGTGTGGATACAGCCAGTCAAAAGGAGCTGGAACAATCCATCGCTTTGGGTGGGAATGGAAAAAATCTGGTGCTCACTTCTGCCATCAAAACGCGTGAGCAATATGCATTGGCCATCAATGCGCAGGTGCCCATAGTCTTGGACAATGAGGACGAGTGTGAGCAAGCCCAAAGCATAGCAGAGGAACTAAATAAAAAGGCCAATATAGGTATTCGCATAAGCGGTTTTACGGTAGAGGGAACCAAGCTTTACAGTCGTTTTGGCTTTGATATAGCTGCTGTGGAAGCCTATATTCTGGAGAATTTCGGGGAAAAAGGGCGTTTTAAAAACCTCTCCCTACAGGGTTTTCATTTTCACCTGGATGGCTATTCTACCCTTCAGCGTGGCAAAGCCCTTTCCGATTGTATAGGTTTGGCCAAGCGCCTCAAGGAGGCTGGTTTATCCATCGCTTTTATAGATATGGGAGGCGGGATATTGATGAACTACCTGGAAAGCGAGCAGCAATGGAAAGCCTTTGATCAGGCCCTGCAAGAAGGAGTGAAGGCCAATGACAATCCCTTAACTTTCAATGGTCATGGCCTGGGCTATGAAATGATCAACAATGAATTAACAGGCCAACTCAAAACCTATCCTTATTACAATCGCATCAACGGCACGACCTTTTTAAAGAAGGTGCTGGACTATAAAGATGCAGAAACCCAAGAGAGCAATGCCCAAAGGTTGAAGGCCATGCAACTTGAAATTCGAATAGAGCCGGGCCGTTCTCTGCTCAATCAGACAGGAATGACCATAGCCAAAGTGGCCCATAGGAAACAAGATGCCAGAGGACAGTGGATGGTTGGATTGGAAATGAACATGAGCCAAATGATGAGTTCCAGTGAGGATTTTCTTCTGGATCCCTATGTGATGTATGCCGATAAGGAAGAGTCAAACGCGCCTGTAGATGTGTTTTTCACAGGTGCCTATTGTTTGGAAAGGGATGTGCTACTCAAACGCAAAATCTCCCTGCCCCAATTACCTGCCATAGGTGATTTTGTTGCTTTTGTAAATACCGCCGGCTATATGATGCACTTTTTCGAAACCGAGGCCCACCTTTTCGAACTGTCCCAAAACCTAAGTTTTAGTAGTGAGGGTAAGTTAAAGGTATCCGATTTTATTGCTGATGATTTGATTGGGTAATTATTTTTTAGAGAGTTTGATTTTTAGTGGGTTCAACGATATTATTTTTTAATTTTTCTTTAATATGCTTCTGTTTATCACTTTAAATTTATGAAGTGCTGGTGTAATTGCTGTTCAAGCCTGTGTATTTCCAAATATATACCTGCCGTTTAAGTAAAAGTGTTATTTCTATGCTTGATTCTTTGTCCTAAATAGTTAATTTGACATTTTAATAAGCTAAATGGGGTGGGTGTATAGTTGATATATAAGGAACTCAACTAGGAAATATAGCTATACCAATTGTTGAGGGCAATTAAAAAAACCGAATTAATAAATGGAATTACCTAAATATCACGAAACCTTTATGCCGATTTTGGATACGTTGAGTACGATTGAATCAATAAGCAGTCGAGAATTAGCAATAAAAGTTCGTGACAAATATTATTCGGGCTTACCAAAAGAACTTTTAGATAAGAAAACAAGTACTGGAGCCAATACTTTGATTGACCGAATACTTTGGGGAAAATCCTATCTGAAAATGGGCAAGTTTGTATTCTATCCCAATAGAGGAATGGTGCAAATCGGAGAAAAAGGAAAACAAGCTTTGGCAAGTGGTAAATTACTTCTGTCGGACTTACAAAATGACCCTGATTTCATTCAGCATCGCTCATCAGTTAAAAGCAAAAAAGATGACAAAGCAGAATTAGAAACTGTAGACGTTGACAATGCATCGCCACAAGACCTAATCGATACTGGATTTGAAACAATTGAAATAGAAGTTAAAACCGATCTTCTTGATAAACTTAAAGAAATTGACCCTTATTTCTTTGAAAAAGTGATTTTGATATTACTCAAAAGAATGGGGTACGGAGATTTTATTGAAACATCAAAATCAGGAGATGGGGGAATTGATGGAATTATAAACGAGGACAAACTTGGACTTGAAAAAATTTACACTCAAGCAAAAAGGTACAATGAAAATAAAGTACGTGAAAAAGATATAAGGAACTTCATTGGAGCAATGAGTGGAGACACATCAAAGGGAGTATTTATTACGACATCTACATTTGATGATTCAGCGATTAAAAAAGCGAGAGAGGCTCATCATTCGATTATATTGATTGATGGACCTAAACTGGTCGACTTAATGCACCAATACAATGTTGGCGTTCAAGTAAAAACAACCTATGAAGTGAAAGAAATTGACTACGATTTCTTTGAAGGAGAATAATTGACCTATGGCGAATAAATGGGGAATTCCAGTAGATGTAGAAATTTTTGTAAAAGATCGAGATAAAAACTGCGTTTATTGTAGAGTCGAGTTTTTAGAGAGCTATGATTCAAGAAAATCAAAACCGTCATGGGAACATATTGTCAACGATGTAAGAGTTAATGGAAAGGATAATATTGCTCTATGTTGTATTTCGTGTAATGCAAGTAAAGGAGCAAAACTAATTGAAGATTGGTTACAATCTGAATATTGTAAAAGAAAGAAAATAACAATTGACAACGTTGCAACTGTAGTGAAAGAAGCTATTGTCAATCCACCTGAAATAAAAAATAACTAGGTCCTCCAATTAAGCTACAATGATTCGATTAAGGCTTTGGTTTATTGTAGTCCTGATCGATTGGGATTGTACTCCGCCTCTGGCCGCCTTTTGCTATGGGGATTGGGTTGCTTAAGGGAATTAGGTTGAAGCCTCCCTATTCTAGTGTAGCAAAAGTATTATCGATTCAACCCAATGTTAAATACGCAGATGACTTTGTATTAGTAAGCCTTAATTTTACTTCTACCCTATTATCTTTGAACCTTGATAGACTTCTAAAATGAATAAAACATATAAATATATTCTTGTCCTTCTTGTCTCGATAATCGTTGCTTATTATAATTCCGGAAAGGAAGAAGCTGAGCTTTCGGGTCTTATGCCTGTATCCAGAGTGGTGGATGGTGATACCTTTTGGGCTGAGGATGGGTCGAAAAAAGGAGTGAAAATTCGATTGATAGGAGTGGATGCTCCTGAAACAAGAAATGGGAATTATAAGAAAATTGGCTTTTATGGACAAGAAGCCAAAGCTTACCTTACTGACTTATTAATCAATCAAGAAGTTTTGTTGGAATATGGTGTGGACAGTTTAGACCGATATGGAAGAACGCTTGCCTACGTTTATTTGTTGGATGGTACTTTTGTAAATGAGGAGTTAATAAAAAAGGGGTATGCAAGAGTATTATCGATTCCGCCCAATGTTAAATACGCAGATGCCTTTGTTTCCTACGAACGTGATGCCAGAGAAAATAATCGTGGGCTATGGCAAAAGGAATCTGAATAATCAATAGGCTTATAAGAATGTAGGTCAGCATTGGGGAAAACAAAGCATATTGATCGTATTGTTCTCTAAATTTTGGCTAAAGCCAGATTAAACGATTTGACCCTGTAAATGAGCTTTTGCCCATTCCTATTGAATTGATTTCTTTGGTCAATTGGGGACTCAGGTTAAAGTATAGGGAAAGTAGACGATTCTTTTATTTCAATAGCCTTCTTCTCCAACTGGTGAAAACTGGATAATTCGGCACCGGTGGCTGAGCCTGTCGAAGTCAGCGGAGTCGAAGTTGATATTGGTAGCTCTCTACCTATTTTAGTTATTGTGGTATCAATAAAAGTTGAAAACTTTCTTCATTTTGGGTCTAAGTTACGCTTCGCTAAACTTAGACCAGCGGGTGTTGTCGGATTGAGGGATAACCTTAGTCCGTTATATTCAAGAGCAGCTAATGGCTAATTTTCTTGTCACAAATTATTACTATATTTGTGACAAGAAAACATCCGTATGATGCAACAAAACATTGAAACACAAATACTGGAAAGGGTCAAACGAAAAGCAAAATGAACACTTTTTTTTACTGACAATATCCCAAAGGAGCTTTGTGCTAAATCCGTAAATACGAGACCTCTATGTTAAAACATGAATATGGAATTACCAATAGGCAATAAAAATCACGCCGTAAGTAAAATATTAGCCCTGTATTTATTGCTTATTACCGTATCAATATTTTATGTTTTTAATAATAGATTCAAGGTTAATTGGGAAATTATTATTGCTGTTTATTTAATATCTATTGTCTCAAGTTATTTTTATATCAAAAAGCAAAATATTTTGAAAGGGACCCTTTTGGAAGACAAAATTGTATTAAATTATAATAATAAAGTCATTGAAATTCCATTGTTTCAAATTCAAAACATAATAGACTCTCTCAATTACTATATGAAATTTCATGGAAACTTGTCATTATTGTATAAGATTGAATTAAATACCGATTATAAATTTGGGAGAATTATTTATTTGGAATTTGATAAAAAGGACGAATTAGGTGTGGATCCTATGGAAGTCTCAATTTTGAAGGAGAGAATTAAAAAGGTGCAAAATATCTAAATATCATTGCTTTCTGGTGGCTTGAAGATCCCATTCTGAATGCTATGTTAAACCTTTTATAAGGCTTAATGAGGGATAGGGAGTGGTTTTTTCTTTTGGTAATTTTTATTGCAATCGCTAAAGTAAGGGCGCAGTGGCCGGGCCAAAACTACGAGTGTGCGAGGGCCTGCGCGTGGAAGATTAGTTTTGGCTAGATTTTTCTTTGGTTCGTTTCTTTTCATCAATGGAAAAGAAATGAACGTTTAATTGTCAGTTAAATGTATGATTTTAAAAGCAGTTCTATACCATAAATCATTACTGTTTCTACTAAACTAAGTTGTTGATTATGAGCATTGTCACTTTTTTGCTGCAGGCCTGCCCTGAGTTTATTCAGTGGGCCAAAAAGTAACCAACCTGTCCAGAGCCATCGGGAAAAACCCCGCCGCTGAGTATCTTTTCGGCTAAAATTTAAGGCCACCCGCACACAGGCAAACTCCTTTGTTTTTGGCTTTCCCATTTTCGTTGATTATTGGATGTTACCTATGCCAAAAACTTCGTCAAACATTGCCCTTGTCTTTGCCAGACCCTGCTTAAATTTTTTCACGCCAAAAATCTACAAGGCGGAAATTTAAAAATTAGCTAATTAAATAATGATCATGAGCAATGGATATTCCAGAGCATGGCGACCTTTTATATTTAGATTTAATAATTCTCCTTTTGTAATTTAAATTTCGGCTAAGGCCAGAAAATTCGATTTGACCCTATAAATAGGCTAAAGCCCATTCCTATTGAATGGATTTCTTTGGTCCATCGGTTTAGGCTAAAATCAAGGAAAACGAAACAATTCCTCCTTTTTAATAGCCTCCTGCTTTAACAGGTGAAAATTGGGTAATTAGGCACCGATGACTGAGCCTGTCGAAGTCAGCGGTGTGGAATAATATTGGGAGCCCTCAACCTACTTTAGTGATTGTGGTATCAATAAAAGTTGAAAACTCTCCTTATTTTGGGTCTAAGTTATGCTTCGCTAAACTTAGACTAGGTAGAGGATTTGGTATTTAGTGGCAATTTTCTTTTTTTGGATTAAAAGATTTTTGTGTAAAGTTCCATAAAATTGTTGTCTGCCACGAATGGTGAGACGATCTTGCAAAAAAATATAGATTAACCAGAACGAATGCTTTTTAATTCAATTGACTTTGCAATATTTTTACCAATTGTTTTTATACTCTATTGGTTTGTTTCAAGTAAGAAACTGAAGTTGCAAAACCTTCTAATAGTTGCAGCTAGTTATCTATTCTATGGATGGTGGGACTGGAGGTTTCTATCATTGATTATCTTCAGCACATTAGTAGATTATACAATTGGCAGGAAGTTAAAAAGTGAAGGAAATCAAGCCAAACGGAAAACACTATTGTGGACCAGTATAATAGTAAATCTGGGATTTCTTGGCTTTTTTAAATATTACAATTTCTTTTTGGATAATTTCGTTTCTGCTTTTTCATTTTTTGGAGCAGAAATAAGTGCAAGTTCATTAAATATTATTTTACCAGTTGGGATAAGCTTTTACACCTTTCAAACTTTGAGTTATTCTATAGATGTTTATAAACGAAAGCTTGAACCGACGGATGACTTTATTGCTTTTTCTGCCTTTGTAAGTTTCTTTCCACAATTGGTTGCTGGACCTATTGAAAGAGCAACCAATCTGTTACCTCAATTTTATAAAAAACGAACATTTGATTATTCAAAAGCTGTTGATGGCATGCGTCAAATTCTTTGGGGTTTGTTTAAGAAGATAGTGATTGCCGATAACTGCGCGCAATATGCCAATCTGATTTTCAATAATTCTTCAGAATACTCCGGTAGCACATTGGTTTTGGGTGCAGTGTTTTTCAGCTTTCAAATTTACGGTGACTTCTCAGGTTACTCTGATATAGCAATTGGAACTTCCAGGCTATTTGGATTTAATTTAATGCAAAACTTCAATTTTCCTTACTTTTCAAGAGACATTGCAGAATTCTGGAGACGATGGCATATTTCCTTGTCAACATGGTTTAGGGATTACCTATATATTCCACTAGGCGGAAGCCGTGGCGGAACGTGGATGAAAGTAAGGAATACATTTATTATTTTTATCGTCAGTGGATTCTGGCATGGGGCTAATTGGACTTTTATTGTATGGGGGGCATTGAATGCGCTCTACTTTTTACCGGTTTCGCTCACTAATAATAATAGAAATCACGTTGATATTGTAGCTAAGGGTAAAATACTTCCAACCTTCCGTGAATTAATTCTAATATTAATAACCTATGGCTTAACAATATTAGCATGGGTGTTTTTCAGAGCAGAAAATTTTGAACATGCATTTCAATATTTATCTGGCATATTCGATAATCCGCATTCTTTTTTATCATTTAAGATATATTGGTTACATAAAAAGATTTTAATGTTAATAAGTATTTTTCTGATTATAGAATGGGTAGGGCGTGAACATCAATACGCAATTGAGAACATTGGATTGTTAAGAGCTAAATTTTTTCGATGGATTCTATACTGTTTACTTGCTGTTATGATATTTCTGTTTAGTGGTACTAAACAAGAATTTATTTATTTTCAATTTTAGAAAAATGAAGAAGTTTATATTTCAAATTATATTGTTTGGTTCTATTTTTTCTTCTGTTATTTTACTTATTTTATCTATGGCGGATGGTGATACTGATCCGTTTTATAGTAGGTTTACGTCACCAAAACAGAAGAATATGATATTGGGAACATCCCGTGCAGCACAAGGCTTGCAACCAGCACAATTTCAGAAAATATTAAATAGAAGAATATTTAATTATTCGTTTACAGTTGTTCACAGTCCTTTTGGAAAAGTTTATTATGAAAGTATTAAAAGGAAGCATAACCAAGAAAAAGGTGGTTTGTTTATTATTGCCGTGGATCCTTGGAGTATCTCAAGTTGGTGTTCTTCTCCAAATGATTTAAGTCAATTTAGGGAAAACAATCTATTCCTTAATAAAACAAATGTTGTTGATTTAAATCCAAATGTATTTTATTTGCTTAATAATTTATCAGGAGAATATTCAAAAATTCTTTTCAAAACGAATTCAAATTGGAAGTTACACGATGATGGTTGGTTAGAAGTAAGTAATTTACCTATGGATAGTATATCTGTTGTTAATAGAATTTCAAATAGAGTTAAATCTTACAGATTGGACTATTTACCAAAAACCAATCTATCATCAATTCGACTCAAATATTTAATAAAAATTATAACCTACTTAAAAGAATACGGTAATGTATACCTTGTTAGGGTACCAATTCATAATAGAATGTTGGAAATTGAGAAGGAGTTAATGCCTGATTTTGACTCAATAATTAAAGAGGGCATAGATTTATCAGACGGTTATTTTGATTTGACTCCTCAAAATGATTCGTTTGAATATACTGATGGAAATCACTTGTATAAAGATTCTGGCGAAAAAGTTTCAGTAATTTTAGCAAATTTGATAAAGGAAAAGATACCTTTGCATGATAGTAACTGATTAATTATTGTTTAAAAGATGATTGATAATTAAATCATGAGTTGCATAAGATTTTTCTGATATTAGAGCTTGCAAATGCAGATGAGATAAAAGACTTGCTGGTTATTCACCTCAAATATTTTGGAGAATTTTTTGTTTGAGATCAATTACTTCGAAATTCTCAAAATCTAAACTTTTGACAAAGGTATATTTAACAATCTCCCTTTTTGTACTCAAAATTTCGGCTAAGGCCAGAAAATTCGATTTGACCCTATAAATAGGCTAAAGCCCATTCCTATTGAATGGATTTCTTTGGTCCATCGGTTTAGGCTAAAATCAAGGAAAATGAAACGATTTCTCCTTTTCAATAGCCTCCTGCTTTAACTGATGAAAATTGGGTAATTAGGCACCGGTGGCTGAGCCTGTCGAAGTCAGTGGAGTCGAAGTCAACTTGGGGAGCTCTCTACCTACTTTAGTGATTGTGGTATCAATGAAAGTTGAAAACTTTCCTTATTTTGGGTCCAAGTTACGCTTCGCTAAACTTAGACCAGGTAGGTTATTAAAAAGATAAAGTAAAACCCACGCCAAATGCTATCCAACGAAACTCTTGAATACATTGCTGTATTGGAACAGGAATTTAGCCCTAATGAAAATAGGGAACTGGCCTTACAACAAAAAGCCTATTTGCGGAATCAATTTCAGTTTTTTGGCATTTCTACCCAGCAAAGAAGGGCTATCCAAAGGCCATTTTTGCTCAAAGCCATGCTTCCTCCAAAGACTGAGCTTCATAAATTGGTAAAGGTTTTATGGAGTAGGAACGAGAGGGAGTTTCATTACTTTGCCCAGGAGCTTTTATTAAGATACATGAATGCCACAGAGAAAGAGGACATCCATCTTTATGTCCACATGGTGGCTCATCAATCTTGGTGGGATACGGTAGATATGATCGCCAATAAATTGATGGGCAATTACTTTTTGCTTTTTCCAGAGGAAAGGGAGGGGTATACAAACAAGTGGCTGCAGTCCAATAATATTTGGTTGCAAAGGAGTGCGCTGCTGTTTCAGTTAAAGTACAAGGATAAAATGGATCTCGCCCTTTTAGTGAAGTGCATTCACCATTTATTAGGGTCTGATGAATTTTTTATCAATAAGGCCATTGGCTGGGTACTGCGGGAATACAGTCGGACCGATCCTATTTGGGTGCAGGAATTTGTAAATGATACAGCATTAAGTCCTTTAAGTAAAAGAGAAGCCTTGAGGTTGATTTCTTGATGTAACTAAGGATTAGGACGTTGATGCTTTGCTTTTATATTACTATTTTTAGAAAGGATTAATGAATTCTGCCCTGGTCTATCTAATTCAGTAACTGAACATTATGAAAACACTAACACTCTTTGCTACCTTGGTTTTCTTAATTCTGTTTAATTTATCCGGAAATTCACAACAGGTTAAATCTCTTGAATGTTTGGATAAACAGCAGTCCGAATTTGTAGCGGTTGTAGTAGAAAAGTTTAATGATCAACTTCTAAAACATTACGGCGAAATTGATTACAAAATGTTTTTGATCGATAGGAGTAGTATGTCTTTGCCTCCTGACTTTTTTGTCACATCAGGTTTAGCAGAATTTCTGAACGACAATAGAAATAAACCCTTTTTTCAGGATATTTGGAAGAATAATGACGGAGCTTATGAACTGATTCATGAAAGTAAATATTTTGAATGTTTAAAATCAGTTTGTGAATCCGAAACGCTTTGTGAGGTTTTATCAGCGATGGATCAGTTTAGAGAAGTGAGCAGGGGACTCATTGCTGGAGCAATTGCCTCCGAACTTCCTGATGAGCAATATAGTAATAAGAATGTACGCATTTTTATTGCCATCAATCTTTATGCTGAATTATCCATCAACCTTTTCGACCGATTTAAAAATCAAGTCAATATTTAAGAAGACCCTCAATCCAAAAAGTAACGTGGAAATAGATAAGAAAAACATTGACGTGAAAACAATTGAAAATTTATTTGTCACGATTCCGAAAGGTACTGTGGAAATGAGGGACGACCGGGTAAAGAAAATCTGGAAACGTGAAATTGAATCTTTTAGACTCTCCAAATTTCCAGTTACTCAGGACTTGTATACTGAAATAATGAATGAAAATCCGGCTACTTTCAAAGGTGAAAAGTTACCTGTTGAGACTCTTTCCTGGGTTGAAACGGTAAAGTTTTGTAATAAACTGTCTGAGGCATTGGCCAAAAACCAATGCTATGCCATTGATTTAACCTCACAAGAAGTAAGTTTTGATGCCAATGCAAATGGCTTCCGGCTTCCAACTGAAGCTGAGTGGCAATTTGCTTGCCAGGCTGGCGCAAATAATACCAGATACGGAGAATTAGAGAAAATTGCCTGGTTTAAAGAAAATGCCGACAACCGTAGTCATAAAGTTGGACAAAAGCAGCCCAACCCTTGGGGACTTTATGACATGCTTGGAAATGTTTGGGAATGGTGTTCGGATATTTATGATGAGACCGTTTATGGTTCCTATCGGGTTTTTCGTGGTGGAGGTTGGTGTGATGTTGAAAGAAGTGTAATGGCAACAACCAGAAGAAGGAGCCATCCCTACGCTTTTAAAATAGATGATTTAGGGTTTAGAATTGCCATGAATATTGATTAAAGTTATATTAAACCCGAAATATGCAATAAACAATCTATTACGTGCTGAAATCGCTTTAAAATACCCAATCGTTGCTGTTTTCATTTTCACCATAGCGGTGCTATGCTAAAATCTCCAAACAGCCTGATTGTCTTGCGATTGCAACACTTCCCGTAAACACGGGACAGGCTTCACCCCTGACAGTCAGGGCGGAGAAATCCTATTACTCAATCCGGGTTAAAGAAGGTATCTGAAATCATGGTATTAATTCATCAAATTAAATGAATAATTAACCGCCTAATATGATTTGGAGGCTTAAACTTATTGTTATCTCTTCGTTCATTTTTGGCCACTGATCCCCACGCTTCATTGGAAGCGTTTTTAGGTAAGAATGTATTTGATTATGTGGTTTTTTCGGATCAAGAAGAATTGATTATTGATCAATTGAAATTAGAGGCTTATCCCACCCATCTGGTGCTTGATAAAAATGGCAACATCAAGAAAATATTCAATAAAGGATCCGAATTAATGGCCTATATAGATGAGAACAAATCGCTTTTTCATAATTAAGGGATTTTGCATCCATGCATATGAACTTAATCAAGTAGGTTTTTGATAAGGGAGCTCTAAAAGTTTACTAATTATTACTATTTTTAACCGTAATGACAGATTAAGCGATTAGGAACTATTCGCTGCATCATTTATCAGAATGAAATTTAATTAAGACCATTGAACATTAATCCAATAGTTATAATAGGAAGTGGAATCGCTTCAAAGATAGCTGTCCATTAGGTAGGTACCTGGTTTCATTTGTAGGTGATTTCAACTGAATGCGATAGCTTATCATGCCATATAGTACGAACCCAATTAAACTTTATAATTTAGCACTATGAATTTAATACCATCAGAATCAGTCGGAAGTGTTCCACGTTCCCGAGAATTACAAGAAGCAATGGCCGCCTTTTCTCAAGGTAATTTACCGGAAAGGGAAATGAACAAATACTTCGATGAAGCGGTGAAGGATACCATTCATCGAATGAAAAATACCGGGTCACCAATAATTTCTGATGGTGAACAAACTAAATCAAGTTTTGTTACTTATCCTTTAGATGGGCTTACCAATTTAGCCAGTGATGGAATTTCTATTCCTTTTGAAGATGGGCATACCCGGCAATTGCCCAAGCTGACAAAAGGTCCATTTCACTATTCAACTTATGCCGGAAGTTATTTGCCTAGGGCAAAAAAATACACCACACTTCCATTAAAGCAGGCTGTAATCTCTGCCTCTGCCATGAGTTTATTGTACCCTTCAGAAGGCTTGGCTGATTACACCCAACAACAGTTCATAATTGATCTTGTAAACCAATCTGTGGCGGATATTAGAAGTTGTTTTGATAATGGAGCGCATCATGTCCAAGTGGACTTTACTGAGGCTCGTCTGGCGATTAAGCTGGATCCATCTAAAGCACTTTTAAAACAATTCATTGATTTGAACAACCAAGTATTATCTAATTTTTCTTACCTGGAACGTCAACGAATAGGCTTTCATACCTGTCCTGGTGGGGACCATGACAGCACCCACAGTGGTGACGTGGATTATGCAGAGCTTATCCCGCTATTCTTAACTTTAAATTCCGGGAATTTTTATATGCAGATGGCAAGTGAGAAAAACCCTACCAAGGCATTAAAAATTATCGGTGAAAATATCCAGCCAAATCAAAGGGTTTATATTGGCGTAATTGATGTGATTAATGAAGCAATTGAAACCCCTCAAATGGTGTATGAGAGAATCATGGCTGCAGCGGAGTATATTCCGCTAAATCAATTGGGTACAACAGACGATTGCGGATTTTCTCCATTCAGTGATGACATGGCCACCAGTAGAGATACTGCCTTCGCTAAAATAACTGCTCGTATTGAAGGCACCAAAATGGCAGCCGAAAAGCTAAAGTTTAAGGCTTAAATATATGCATATTAAAATGCAATTGGCAAAAGTAAAGTCCGCCAATTACTTGCAAAGGATGAACGAGAATTAGAAAACAGCAGTATGCAATACCTATCCTTTAGTATTTCAATAACAATTATTTCATGGATTATTGGAATGATTTTGCATGCTTTGATAAAGAGTCAACCTTACTATACTGATCTTTCTAATCTTAATTTTATTAAAAGCAAAAGGTTAAATAAGGCTATTGGCCTTGGGGTATTTAAATGGATTGTCAAAAACACCTTTTTTAAATACTTCAACCAAAAGATTAAACTGGAGAGAAGAATTCAGGTAGATGAACTGTATGAATTACGGAAAGAAATGTCAATATCTGATATTAGTCATTTGTTGGGCTTTACTGTGGTGACTCTTTTTGCTTTTGTGAAATTCATCTATGGCAACTATTCCTTTGGATTGGTAATGATGGCCGTGAATATTGTGTTGAATTTATACCCTTCTTTATTGCAACAGGAGAATAAAAGACGGATTGATAAATTGATTCGGATCTATAGCTAGCGGCATAACTTTACAGCATACTTTGTTTAGGCTTTATCAGGTTTCCCTTTCTATTTTTACAGAGTTCAGCATTGTAAAGAGGAGTGGAAATTTAGAAAAGAAAAAAACCTGGGAAGTAAGGATAAAGTGCTTTAGTTTGAATCAGTTTCTTTTGTTTTTCTTTTATCTTCTCGCTCCTGCCTCCTGAAATACCTGCGGAAAAGAAAGTTTTGCCGAAGCGCTTCCATGTTTTCGTTCAATTTCTCAGCAGCCTCTTTTACGTTGATCATTGTACTGTCGAGGTGCCCGACCAAAGCTTCATCCTTTATTAAATGATTTAAAGTTCCTTCTCCCGCTCTTGTCTCTTTGAGGTATTCCTCCAGGGTTTGCGCTACCAATTTTATGTCTTGGCTGGATTTTTCAAGGTTATCGAAGACCAACTTTAGCTGGTTGCTAGAAACCGTGTCGCTTAACAAAACAGCCGCAGCACTTTGATCATAATTTACTTTACCGATGATTGCATTGACCTTTGTGACTAAAGAAGAAGTGTTTTGAGTCGTTTTCTTCAGTTCGATTACTGATTGTCGTATGTTTTGGGCCAATAAGGTATCGCTCAATAGTGTGCCTAAGATTCCTTTTCCTTCCAGAATTTTATTGGTTATCATCAATAAATCGCTTGTCAGCAAAGCAGCGTTTTCGTTGGTGGTATTTAGGGTGGAAAGCATGTCATCCGTTCCAACTTTACTGTATGACTGTATGGTGTCTCCTGAGGCTACAGGTTTTGCATTTTGTTCCTTTCCTGGGACAATATTGACAACCATACTTCCTACCAACCCATCTGAACCTATAAAGGCAATAGCGTCTTCTTTAATAAATCTGGAGATTTTATCTTCCACCATCATTTGAAGGGTAATGGTCTTTTCATCAATCATTACAATTTTACTCACCGTGCCTACATCTATTCCCGAATAGCGCACATTGTTCCCCGATTGTAGGCCATTTACATTGTCAAAAACAGCGTAGAGTTGAATATTTCTGCTGAAAATATGTTGGCGCTTTCCTATAGAATAGAGAATGGCAATGAGAAGCACAGTCCCTATCACTACAAATAGGCCTACTTTTGCTTTGTAAGAATTAGATTTTCCCATACGATTAGTTTTTAAAGAAGGCCTGAATTTTTGGGTCTTCTGAATTAGAAAGCTCCTCAAAAGTTCCTTCGGTATAATTGGTGCCATCTACGAGCAAAATCATCCTGTTTGAAATGACCCTTGCACAATCTACATCGTGGGTGATAATTATCGAGGAGGTGTGGTATTTTTCTTGGATATTTCGCATCAACTCTATGATTTCTTTTGCCGTAATTGGATCTAAGCCTGTTGTTGGCTCATCATAAATAATTATTTTTGGTTTTAAGATTAATGCCCTAGCTAAAGCCACCCTTCGCTGCATTCCTCCGGAGAGTTCTGCAGGCATCAAGTCTAGGGTATGTGCCAGGCCTACATTTTCCAATGCTTCTTTGACTAGAATTTCAGTACTTTCAAAACCTGGTATTTTATGGGTTTGACGCCTAAGGGGGAATTCCAGATTTTCACGAACCGTCATAGAATCGTACAAGGCACTACCCTGGAAAAGAAAGCCGATCTCCGTGCGGAGAAGGTCCAGTTCGGTATGACCTAGGCTGGTGATGTCCTGGTCTTTGATGGTAATACTTCCACTGTCAGGTTGGATGAGACCTACCAGACACTTGATCATTACCGATTTCCCGGAACCTGATTTGCCCATTACAACCAAGTTTTCTCCTTCAAAAAGTTTTAGACTAAAATCCTTAAGTACATGGTTCTCACCAAAACTTTTGTGGAGGTTTTTTAACTCTAATACAGGCTTTAAGTTTTTTGTGGATTCCATTTAAATTTCGAAAAATATATCAGAAACAAACACAGCAATAAAATCAATTACAAACAACAGCATGGAAGTATATACAACAGCAGAGTTTGAGGCTTCTCCCACACCAACGGTTCCCTTAGAGCAATGGTACCCCTTATAGCACCCCACCAACCCAATGGCAAAACCGAAGAAAATGGATTTCACCGTGGCGGGAATAATGTCACTATAATTGAGAGCATCAAATACCTGATTGAAATAGAGTACATAGGAAACATTACCTTTTAAGTTTTCAATTATGGCAGACCCTAATAGGGCTATTACATCTCCTGTAATTATCAAAAGCGGCAACATTAATGTAGTGGCCAGAATACGGGTAACCACCAGGTATTTAAAAGGATTGTTACCAGAAACCTCCATGGCGTCTATTTGTTCCGTAACGCGCATAGAGCCCAGTTCTGCCCCAATCCCAGAGCCTACCCTTCCGGCACATATAAGGGCAATGATCACAGGGCCAATTTCTCTGACAATAGATATTCCCACCATGGATGGCATCCATGACTCCGCCCCAAACTCCATTAGCGTAGGGCGTGACTGAAGGGTAAATACCAGACCCAAAATAAATCCGGTTACTCCCACCAAAAGCAGTGAACGATTCCCTACGTTATAGCATTGGCGAATCAGCTCCTTAAACTCAAAAGGCAGGCTGAATGCCTCTTTGAAAAATCGTCCTGCGAAAAGGGTCATGTCACCGATTTCGACAAAAAACGACTGTGAGCGATCTTTTATGGAGGTTGATTTTGACATTGGGAGAAATATAAAAACCGAATTTAGTGATGATTCTGAGTTAATTACATGATGCAAGTCATTTTTAAAAATGATACAAATACTGGGATTTATAAGGTTCTGTATAATTTCAGCATTTAAAACTCCATGTGCAACAGGAGCTTGGTTTTTCCTGCTAATTAGGAGTTAATGCATACATTTATCTTGATTGAACTTGTTTTGCAGGCTTAAGCCTTTAGCTTTGTTCCTTAATTAAAAGCATACTTAAATCTGTTTTTGAGGCTGATCATAGGGCCTATTTCTTAATTTCAGGTAGCTTTCTGGCTGCTTGTTTTGAATCGCTTATCCTAAATGTTAATGATGAGAATTTTATTTTGTTTATCCCTTCTTCTAATTTTTGGAAATTGTACTTCTAAAATAGAACAAACTACCTTCAAGGTAATGGCCTGGAACATTTTGCATGGAGGCAATGATATCGAGAATGGTCCTCAGAATGTTATTCAAATCATTAAGGAAATCAACCCTGATGTGATATTGATGGTAGAAACCTATGGTTCAGGGAAAATGATTGCAGATTCACTGGGCTATGACTTTCATTTAATTGCAGAAGAAGGTACCGCCCTGGACGATAAATCCGTCAACTTGTCTATTTTTTCTAAGTTTCCATTTGGAGAGCGAATTGATACAGATTATCCTTTCTATTTGGGAGGGCGAGAAATACTGATAAAGGATCGAAAGATCCGATTATTTTCCAATTGGTTTCACTATTTGCCTTGGGAGGATGCTCCCGAGGATTTGGGATTAAACACAGCGGAATTACTGGCTTGGGAACGGTCTGAAAACAAGTATGACATGATCCAAAAAGTGCTTCCCTATTTGAAAAAATACAGTGCAGAAACGGATTCCATTCCCATGATTTTTGGTGGGGACATGAATAGCCCATCACATTTGGATTGGGGAGAAGCGACCAAGGAAATTCACAATGGCTTGGTGGTTCCATGGTACAGTACCAAAGTTTTGGAAGACATGGGATTGATAGACACCTATAGAACTTTAAATCCAGATCCATTGGCCAATCCGGGGATCACATGGGACAGTAAAGGGGTGAAAGATGAACACCGGATAGACTATATATTTTACAAGGGGGATGCTTTAAAAGCCATCGATTCAAAATCCTATAAAGCATTTTTGGGCGAACCCTTCTCCATAAATGGAAAGACCTTTGCTTATCCTTCAGATCATGGCTTTGTGCTGACTACTTTTGCGTTTAAAAACTTCCCCTAGCGAAGCAGAGATGTTTGAGTGAAACCGATGATTTTATCTTGTTTATTTTTTGCTTTTCGAAGCGTAATGGGATTCAAAAATCCGGTATTTAAATAGGGCCACAACAATAGAACCACCAATGCCGTTCCCCAATAAAGTGAGGACAAGGAACATCAAATAATCTCCCATAGAGATTGTTTCTGAATATAGAAAGGCGCCAAAAGCTTCTATATTTCCCACAATGCTGTGGTGAAAACCAACAAAACCTATGGTTCCGGTTATCAGTGCGATTAGAAGAATTCGGGTTAAGGATTCGGTAGTACTGTTCAATAACCAAGTTAAAAGTCCCATCAACCAGCCGGCAAAAATTGAACTTAGCAATAAAACTCCGTAACTGTGATTCAATATATGGCTACCAATTTTCACCATTGTTTCTTTGTCGAAAAGATTAAGCTGTGCTGCCAGATCTCCCACACAGAAAATGAATAAAATCCCCCCTAGGAGATTTCCAATAATGACCAAGCCCCAAATTGTCAATAATTCTAAAACGGTCCTTTGTCCATTTAAAACCGGCAATGCCAGTACAGAAGTTTGCTCTGTGTACAAGATAGATTTCCCTAGGATGACCATGATAAATCCCAATGGGTAAACCAGACCAAACATTTTAAATACAATATGCTCTTCTACTTTGCCTACTAGAAGGAAATACAGTGTGCAAATCAATAGATAGCTAAATCCAATCTCAAGACCGGCAATGCATGCACTTAAAAAAACGGCTAATTTTTTAATTTTAAATATTTCTTCACCTTCATGAATAACACGACTGAGGATATCCGTATATTTTTCTGAACCCTCTACTTCATTGGATCTTTTCTCCAGATCTTGCTGGTGTTCTTTTTGGTCTTTTTCCTCAGCCTTCATAAATTCAAAATGGTGTGATAAATTGGCTCTACTGTTCTTTTAACTAACTAAGGTCAATAGCGTCCTAAATAAAAAATGAGAGGTCCCATTTTTTGCCCAAAATAGTTATTTTGGGTTTGCACCAAAAAACAAGAACCTCTCATGTGTAATATTACATTGTTTTCACAGATTATTAAAAAGATTGACCGTTCAATTTTCAAGAAATTGGTAAAAGAAAAGCAAACAGATAAGGGTTGCAAGGGATTTGACAGCTGGACGCATCTGGTTTCGATGTTGTTCTGCCATTTTGCCAAAAGCACATCGGTAAGGGATATTTCCAATGGGCTTCGGTCTGCCACTGGGAACCTTAACCATCTTGGCATTACCAAAGCTCCATCCAAATCAAGTATCAGCTATCAAAACAAACGAAGGGATTCGGATCTTTTCAGGGACCTTTACTATTCACTGTTGGGAAGTTTAGGACAGCAGGCATCTGTCAAGAGGTCCAAACTCAGGATCAAGGTTCCTGTTTATTTGCTGGACGCCACAGTGATTAGCCTTTGCCTTTCGGTGTTTGATTGGGCTACTTTCCGTACCAAAAAGGGAGCTGTAAAGATGCATACGCTGCTGGAATATGACGGTAAACTCCCTGTTTACGTGAATATTACCGAAGGGAGTGTCGGTGACAATAAGGGAGCTTACAACATCCCCCTGGAAAAAGGGTCGGTGATCGTCGCAGACCGGTATTACAATGACTTCCCTATGCTCAACGTCTGGGACAGCAAGGGGGTGTTCTTCGTGATCAGACACAAAGGCAACCTTGCTTTCAGTTCCATCAAAGAACGGGAACTTCCCACAACAACCGCCCAGCATGTGCTCAAAGACGAAGAAATCGAACTGACCAACCCACAGTCCAAAGCCAAATATTTTGGAAGGCTTAGAAGAGTGGCTGTGTGGGATGAGGAAAACGGGCAGACCATAGAACTGATTACCAATAACTTTGCTTGGGCAGCGCAGACCATTGGGGACCTCTACAAATCAAGATGGGAAATTGAAGTGTTTTTTCGGGACATTAAACAACTATTGCATATCAAAACCTTTATCGGGACCTCCAAAAATGCGGTAATGATCCAGATATGGACGGCATTGATCACCATCCTTCTACTCAAAGTCATGAAGGCAACAGCAAAATTCGGGTGGCACCTATCCAATCTGGTCGCCTTTATCCGGCTCAATATTTTTGTTAAAATCGAACTGCAAAAATGGCTTGATAGTCCATTTATCGAACCCGACAAACCACCCCAGAATGTAGTACAGGGGGTTCTGTTTTCTTAAGCTACTTAAAAGATGCCTAATTGCTATCCAAATACAGACCAAATGATAAATCAAAAATTATTTAGGACAGCATTGAACTAAGGTAAACAAATTATGTTTGTACAAGAGGATGCAATAGTAGAACAGGTGCTAATTGATCAGCTTTTCTACCTTTTCTTTGTATGCCTCCCCAACAGAAAACTCCATCTCTCCTAAAAATACACTGTTTTTTCGAATGGAGGTAATTTCACCAATTGCTACTGCATAGGATTTGTGAATTCTGATAAATTGATCTGCTGGTAATGCGGATTCAGCTTCCTTGAAACTCATGCGTACCAGCAAAGGTTGTGGGTTACTTTTTAAATAAAATTTGATATAATCTCCATAACCCTTAAGCCATAAAAGGTCTACGAATTTTATTTTTACCTGGCTGTAATCCACGTTTACGAAAAAATGATCGAGCACTTTTTTTGCTTGGACAGGAGTGTGGGCTACTTGTAAATCGAAGCGGTCTTTGGCCCGGTTACAGGCTTTCAGGAAGCGCTCCATAGGTACTGGCTTGACCAGATAATCTACAACATCAAGCTCAAAACTTTCTAAGGCGAATTCTTTATAGGCCGAGATTATGATTGCCAGTGGTTTTTTTTCAAGACTTGAAATAAACTGTAACCCCGTTAATTCCGGCATTTGGATGTCAATAAAGATAAGGTCTATTTGTTGCTTTTGCATCTCCTCCATTGCATCAAAAGCATTGTCACAAGTGGTCACCAAATTAAGGAATGCTATTTTGCCAATATAGTTTTTAAGTAATTCTAGGGCAAGAGGTTCATCATCTATGGCAATACAGTTTATCATGAATTGTTTTTTTTGGCAGGATCTACCTTCAATATATTCGTTTTTGCTTTAAAATGAAACTTATGTTCTTCTGCTTTTGATCCTTTGACCCACTTCTGCAGTCTGTGGCTTTGTTTGAATTAAGCATTTCAGGTCATTTTCTGAGCTTTGCTGTGTGCTAAGAGATGTTTAGCTGGTAGTAAAAATGGAGAAACCCCTACACGATACAAATGTAAAGGTAGAGGCGTCTCCATTATGAAAATCTTAAATTTCGAGTAGGAAATTCAGGGCTAAGTATTTACTCCGAATTTAATCTACGCGTATATTTTGGTAGTAAACTTTATTGCCATCTTTAACGCTGATGATATAGTTTCCTCTGATGGCTTTTTCAAAATTGAAAGTTTTGTCAATGTTTGCCTGGCTAGTTAGTGTTTCACCAAATACCTTGGCTTTGTCTTGATTGATAATTTTAATATCTACATTATTTAAGTCCTTGTTGCTAAGATTGAGACGTACTTTTTTGCCTTCTGTGTCAAATACATTTGATTTCTTTGTCACCTCTTTGTTTATGATTTTCACTGCAGTATCTTCAATGTCAATAGTGTAAACCACTGATTGAGTCTCATCGTTTACTTTAAGGAAATAGGTGCCAGCTTCAAGGTTCTTGAAGTTAAAACTCTTTGCGTAATTTTTATCTGTGACATCATCGTAAAATAAAATATTGGCTTTGGAATCATTCAGGGATACCACCGTTTCTTTAGAAGTGGAAACCATTTCAAATACCAAACTTTTGGCGGCTATTCCATTGACCAGATTGATGCTTGGCTCATAGGCCATGGAAGTAAAAGAGATGAACATTAATGCGGCTACTGCGGTACTTTTTAACAAGTTTTTCATGATAGTATTTTTAGAATGTTTGATTAATAATTGTCTGTTTGTGATTGAATTATGGCTCAAACATAAGCAGCTCTAGCCTGCCTATTTATTAAGTGCGATGAAAGGAGAAAAGATTGCGACAAAGACTTAAAATGTTGCGATGAAAAATTTTGGCTACAGGTGAAAAAGTGAGGTTACTTGGGTTTTAATGGTTTAGGGTTTTCTAAATAATTAAACTTGAAGTGAATATATAAACTTACTTCTTAATATTTGAAAAATTGAATGAGGGTAAATCATTAATTTCACCCTCATTTTTCATAAAATAAGCAATCTAATTATGCTAGGCTTAGGTTTCTCTGGTTTTCTTATTCTCTTAAATCTATTCGACTTTTTGAAACTCCCAAATTAGGATTTCTCCCGGCGCCAATTCTAATTCCAGTAAGTCTCCACTATGAACGATTGAATTTTTGTTGAGGAGCTCTCCTATAATGGGTATCAATCGGTAGGAAACCTTATTTTTATGGTGGATTAAATTTTCATCCAATTTTATTTTATACTTCTTATAGGAGGATTTATTTGAGTTGTGGAAGGAGATATATCCTCCTTTACCATTCCACCCACTATAGCCATACACTTCTTGTTTGTTCGGGTCGCCACCGTGCATTTGGATATATTTAAAATAAGGAAAGGCATGGTGAACCCATTTGAGTCCCTCGGCTAAAACATCCCAATCTACCTCAGATAACTCCTGTGTTTTTAAATACAATTCTACAAACCCAGTACCTCTGGAAAGGTTCATCATCAGGTAGTTAAAGAAATCTTCCTTGCTTTCACCGGTTTTTGTCTTTTTAGGTTCATGATTAAAAAGGGAATTCATCGGATATTGGGTTTTTTCTTTGATCCAGGTGTCATAATAAACTCCATCCCTGTAAACAAGTTCCTCGGTTCTGGAACTGCCCCCGGCGGCATCCCCTGCATTGATCATCCAGACAGCATCTACATACATGAGCCACCAAGGGCTTAGATAAGCGCCGTTTGAAATGACGATATATACTTCAGGATTAATTTGATGTTGTTGCTTGAATATTTCTATAAGTTTTTCTGTCCCGGCGACCAAATAATAAGTTTTCAATGCATCATATTTTGCATCATTGAGCAGGCTATCTGATGGGCTTAATCCATCGGTGTCCAGCTGTGCCATTTTCGGTAGGCCGTAATCGCTTCCGTCTAATTCAAATTCCCGAATGTTCAGATGACCAAAAATCCCATCCAGTTTAAAATAGGTGACTCCCTGCAGGGTTAAATCCAACATTCTTTTTTCTAGCAAACCCATATACTTGGGACCGGCAATGCTCATCCAATTACCCAAAATTTCAAAACCTTGCCGGCCTAGTGGTTTTGCTGCCGGCTGAGCACCAAAAAGTAATCCCGGACTAAGCCAAAGTCCAAGATTTGAATCTACTGTCCTCATTTTTTCAAAACTTCCGGAAAAATCCATGTCAAACTTTTCATTGATCTTCCATACTTCATCAGACCAGTCTGCATGAACATCTTGCCAACCATCGTCAATTACATATGCATTTAAAGGCAGAACTCCACGATTTATTACTAGCTCTTGATGTACCTTATTCACACTGGAGATAAATTTTTCTTTGCTTACAGCTTGGCCATAATCAAACCAGCTATTGTACTGAACTTGTAGTCTTAGAGGTCTTATCCTGATATTATCAATATAGGCTTGAAAAGTTTTTCCCAAACCATCACTGTCCTTTCCAACCCCTGTTACTGATGAATAGGTCAAATAAGTATCACCGGCCTTAAGTGATTTTCCCCATAAATAGCCACAGTATGCAGTTTGATCCGAATCTACAAAATTGTCACTTGCAGGGAATTCAATGCCCATAAAAATGGGAGCGTTTTGCCCAAAGAGAGGTTGTCCCAACCCCGGTTTCCACTGTGCAGGTCCTTGAGCAGTAATCCGTTTCAGCTGATAAGGCTGAACCAGGCCTCCATCAATAACATCTAAGTCAATTCGTTCTAATACCAAGTTAATTCCAGTTTTTATCTTTAGGAATTTTCTGGTGTAAAACTCATTTTCATCCAATGTGTAGGTCAATTCCACGGACATTTTTCCCTGTTTTTCCTTTAAAAGAAAAGTCAGGCGATGTGGTGAATTATCCAATACTTTATCCAGTACAAAATCTACTGAACTTAATGTTTTGGATGTGTTTGGTTGATCGGTTCCTTCAGAAACTCTCAGTTGAAACTCGACTTTTGTATGGATTGGAATCTTTTCGTCTGTCGATTTATTTTCAATTTGGGTGGTTTTTAATACACCATCGTGAACCTCAATGGTTTTAATTATATGGCTATTTGAAAGTGTATAAATTTTTTCGGAATGCTTTTGTCCTAAGCTGACAAAAGCGAGAAGGCAATAAAGCCCTGAAAGACTAATTATTTTTATCATTTTAATAGGAATCGTAATAGAAGGGATTGATTTAATTGATTACAAACCACTGCTGGCTTTTTGCCGGAATATTGATGGGAAGGCTTATGCTATAATCTCTATTTAGGCTGATTGATAGTTTTTCCCCATTTTGGTTTGTCAATATCGCTTGTTCGGAAAGGCCGGTATAATACAGGTTGACCTTGATAGTTTTGACAACAGGCACTTCCAGAGGATTGTAAAGCATAATCAGTCCTTTATCTTTCCCCTCCGGGTTGACATGTAGCAGTCCGTCATAATCCTTTCCATCGGGTCTTCTTATATGTACGATATCACTGTCCAATACTTCTCTGTGTTCCTTATAAAAGTCCACCCACTTCTTCACTATTGCTTTGGTTTGGGGACTGTCATACAGTTGTGGTCCTCGGTAACAGGCTTGTACCCCTGCACCAAAGAGGTTGGCCAACCTTTGTTCGTAATGGGGCAAATGGTCTTTCAATGGCTCAATTGTGGCTTCTTTACCGCCGCCATGGTACTCCACCAAAGGAACAAACATCCAGCCCATGGAAGGCGTTTTTTGCCAAGTGCCATCATAAATATTTTGCCTTTCTATGATTTCCTGTTGGGCTCGAGGAAGGGACCAGTTGGTCTCACGGTATCCCATTCCAGTCTTATTGCTTCCTGCCATAAAGTAATGATCCGGTACATTGAGGAAAATACCCTTGCTTCTGCACCATTCATAAAATTCCCTGATGGTTTCGTATTGGTTCCATTGGGAGTCGTCTAAACCGGAATGTCCGGGATGATTATGGCTGGTACATACATCTCCGGGGTAACTGCCATCGTGCTCCAAAATATCCTGCCCTGTTTTTTCGTAAAAAGCATAAAGCTTTTTGAAATATTCTTGTCCCCATTCACTTTCAAGGCAAGGGGAATTGCCAAATCTTGGTTTTTTTCCTTCGGGCATGACGACATCATTCTCTTTGTCTATGCTCCTGCTAGCCAAAAGAGAATACCCCCCCAAAGCAATGCCCTTTTCATGGGCGTAGTCGGCAAGTTTTTTCATTCTGCCTAAGTTTTCCGGGCTGTCGTTTTCAATTTCAAAACCACTACCAAATGTCATGATTACCATTTCAAAGCCTACTTCAGCACATTGATCTATGGCTTTTTTGACAGAAGCATTGTCGGCATTCCGAACATGCATCATAATGGGGTTTTCGGTAGCCCAAGGTGCCTGGGAACGGTACATCCTTTTTTCTGCCATACCGATTCGCTCCCGGTCCCAGCTGTCATGAAATAACTCCCAGGTTCTGAAACTTTTCATGCTTTCCCCCGGAGCCAAGGTTTTCATCGGACCCAATTTAGGGTAAGCTTCGAGCAAGGTAGGTGTCTTCATATTGTAATTCACCTGAGTTTTGTAAGCGGGGTCCGAATTCCAAGCAATGCTGCTAGAGTATAGATTATCCGGTGACATGCCTCCAAAACGGAAATCTGTTTCTACAGACAGGTTGGGTTTTTTCCAAATTTCTTTATCATCCACTGCACTTTCTGCCTCCACCAAAGCAAGAATTTCACTTTTAAAACGGTCAACAACTATTTTTTGACCGGAATTATTGATTACCTCAATCCACTTAGAAAGAAGAGGGATACCATCATACAATTCGTAGAAAATCTTCACCTGGAGGTCCTTCAAATACTTAAATCGGTTCAATTTATCTTCTTTGGCATTTTCTCGGAGCTCTCCTAAAATCATTACCTGGTTAATATGACTTCTTCCTCTTTCTCCGGAAGTGATAAAATCACCGGCACCGGCTTTTTGATCCATTTTACCTATCCTAAGTGCGGTAATAGGACTTTTGTCTGTAGGGATCTTTGCCAAATGGTTGAAATCTTTGCCTGTGTAAGAATAGGAGAAGGTTAGGCCATCAGGTAGCTGTTCTGCCCTTAGGAAAACTTTCTTTCCGGCTAGTAATTTCCCAATCCTTTTTTCATTCTTCCCATCATATACACCAAAACTAAGATCTCCTGTTCTCAGGTTAAACTTGTATAAGGCCCCATTTTTTGATTGCAAAGCCATTCCCGGCCCCCAGCTGCCGGACTTATCAGTGCCCGGATCGATTTCTACAATCCAAACTTTACTCGTAGCCTTAACTGGCATGCTTGCATAGACGTATTGATTGGCCAATGCCATGATTTCACCGGCCTTGCCTTCATTGATAAAAGAATTTCTCTCATCTGCTTTTGATGCAAAGACCTCCCAAGTTTCCTTCAAATCTTTGAAATCATCCATGAACAATACTTTTCTGCCTTGGTCGGTATTGCTTTGGTTTACAAGATTGGTGATCAGTTTTTGGCTAAATTCGTAGGTGAAAACCAGTTGTTTACCAGGTGCAGGCCAATCCAGGTCTTTGGGCATCCATTCCGGCCTTTTCTTCCAATCAAATCGGGGTTCTGTATTGCCGACGCCGTAGTCGAGCAGGTTTAAAGCAGATGGGTCAGCTTCCATTTGTTGCGCCCATTTGTCGAGTAGGTAGTTTTGTACCGGCTGCCCAACTAAGCCCCCGACCTGAAAATTTAAACCATCAATGCTTACTTCTGCCTCTGGTTTTATCGCGCGAAGCATGTTTTCACCCGTCATTAAGTTTTCCAAGCCTACAGTAGCTCCACCTTTGCTAATGTCGAATACTCTACTGATCAGTCCATTACTTAGCACGATTTGACCATTGGGTTTGGAGTAGGTTTTAGTTTTTGTCTGTGGGATGGCAATTAACCAATCTCCCTTATATTTTATAGCTTCCCTATCATAGGAAGGAAGATTTTTTAAATGCTGGGCATCTGCATTATAAATATTGGTGATCCAAAGAGCTAAAAACATAAGGCTTGATATTACCTTCATTTTACTGCTTGCTTGATTTAAATAGTGCGTTGTTGTCATATTTTAGCTAGGTACAATCCTTTTGATAAGTTATTTCTGAATAGAAATGGAATTTCCTCTTACAAATAATTCTGCCTTAATTACGGCTTCATAAGGCGCTTCCATGTCAATTATTATTGAATGGTTTCCTCTTGGAATACTTAGTTTGGCGGAATCAATGGGGTATTCCTTAAGTTTATTCCATTCTTTGTCATAAAGCACGGCATGTGAACCACCTTCATAGGCCAATTTATCGCCTTTAGACAGTACAACCGGAATTTTTATTGTAGTGAAATTATTTATTTCCAGACTTATTTCAGTGATCTTTTTCTCTGAATTTGAACTGAGTAAAAAGCCCAGTGACTGGGAATCATAGGGGTTTTGAAAGTTGAGTTGCTTTGCCAGCGGTTCTCCGGGTTGCTTTTCCTTTTTTATAATTTGATGAATCTCTGAATGTACTTCTTTCAACTCCCATTCTCCTTTGCCGGTCTGTTCCAAAGTAAATTCATTGTTTATATTCTTTAAATTTTCTTTTTGCTTTTCATCGAATGCGCCCGAAAGCCTAGCATCCTCCCAATTTTTTATTTTTTCGAGAATTTCACCAATCCGTCCATTTTTTTCTACGGCTTCCAAAGAAGTGGCCAGTCCAAAACCGGCATCGAAACCGGCAGCCCTTGCCAATAGCCATTCAGCATCCATAATGCTTGTTTCCGGGGAAAGGGAAAACCATCCCAGCATATTTGGCAGGAGGTTTCTGTCAAAATAATCTTGATTCATCAATCTGTATTGGGTTTGGCTTTCCCTGAAACCTGCATACCATGGTTCTCCCCAATTCATTCTTGTGAAAATATGCCAGAAAAAATGTCCTGGATTACTTGCGTCATTGATTACCTGACCTTTAAGCTCAGGCTTTAGGTGCTCATACCAAGTATTCACAAACAATTGCCTAGAATACTGTCCCATTCCATTGGACCAGTTGCCTTCAAGTCCGTCAAAAGAAATTTGCCTGATATTAGTTTGGTTACAGAAGTCTGCAATGCGAAGGGCAATTTCTTTGGACAGTTCCGTATTGCTTAGAAAAGTTTTGTAACCATGGTCCATCAGTTTACTGATTTCTTTGCCTTTTGCATGCGAAGAGGCTTCTGTTCCAAAAGCCCCCCTTACACAATTAAGTAATTTCCAAGGTGAGCTTTCAGAAACTGCCTCATAACGGATCAGTTCTTCTCCTACCATAACCGTGTGGAGGTTATTGTTTTTCATTTGATTAAAGAATTTTGGATCTTCAATAAAGACCTCTTTATCTGAAATGCCTAAATCTATACTTAGCTTAGTAGTTCCCACCTTTGCAAGCCTCTCGTCCGGTATTGGGCTAACGTATGGATCGTTGGTGGTAATGAAATTAGAAAGTGTGTGTACCCCCAAATGTACCCCTTGGTCCTCAGCCTTACTGACGAGGGCTTTCATGCTTTCCCAGTTTTCAGGAAATTCTTTCTCATTCAATTTAAAATTTCCCCAGGTGGCAAATGGTCCTCCATGGTACAAGTATTTCAATCCTGCTTGTTTTGTTAGGGAAATAGCATTGTCTATTGAGTTAACGCCAAATGGCATGATCAGGTAGGAGGCAGTTGACTCAACTGAGGTCTTTGCCCATTCACCGTCTATCTCCGGGTGCGGAAGGCCTTCCTGTACCTCAATTATCCCGATGGTATTCAATGCTTCTGAAGGGGGGCTTCCAAATAATGCTATTTTGGAGCCAACCACCCCACCATCCTCATAAGCTTTAACGGTATAATTTTCATGAGCCCATACAGGAATTACTTTATCTTCAAGTCGGTTTCGGGTATAAGCCTGTAGTTTACTTCCATAATTGGTTCTTCTGGCAGTTTGTCCCCTATAAAGAACTTTTACACTGTCAGACACATCAGTAAGATTATTAGTAGCGAAAATATCATAGGCGGGTTCTGTATCATCCGGGTTAGTCGGATAACCGCCAAGTGTTTTGATATTTAAAGCCTGAATACCCATGGCAAATTGACCGTTTTGTACCACTCCCACTGTTTCCCCGATTGTTTCTGAAATATTCAGCCTGTATGGCCCCCAAATTAAATGATCTGCTTGGGTAGAATTAGTCAGGTTTATTAGTTCGAAAGAGATATAGTTTTTATTCTGGGTATATTGTAACTGAGCCTTCATTTCAAGTTGATCAAAGGCCAAGTAAATATGTTGAGATGCTTCATCTATATCCATTTCCTGAGGAAAAAGGATTTCATCGTTTACCTGTACAGATAAAAGGTAATTACTGTCTGAAGGATGTTGGAGCTCAGAGCGGTTAGTTTTATCGTAAATAGATGTCAATTTGCCCCTGCCATCTAGAGTGATTTTCAAATAATCTGTTTCTAAGTCCAGTTTGTTTTCGCTACAAGACCAAAAGAATATTCCTAAAAGCAGGCCAATTATAGGAGTAAAGCCTATGTTGTTTTTTATTTTCATTGTTTTATTTTATTTATAAAATTTCATTTTTCAGGTTTATATCGCTTTATATTAAACCCTTATGGCAATTCAGGAAAAATTGATAAAATCAATGCTTTAAAAGGTTTTTATTTTATGGATCAAGATCCTATGTATTCGAATTATTCAAGGTGAAGCCTGACCTTATGAGATACTCCACTGATATCCTTTTCTATATTGTCCTGACTGCCTCTAAAGGCATAATAAAAAGTAGCAGGGCTAAAGTCCATAGGTGCACGGTGAGGATGCCAAATTTCCATGTCAAACGAAAATCCTTTTGAAAAAGGAATTCCATCTAATATACGCTGCCTGTTATTCGAAGTCACTCCGGGGGTTTTGTTTCCTTCGCCTATAGGTTGTGAAGCAATGGGTGAAGAAAACGGCTGGGGCCGGCAATAGGCATAACAATAATAATCTTCTGTTCCGGTTCCAAAATGGGAGGGGAAGGCTTCGAAATCCACATAAATTTTCTCGTCTCCTTCTCCCCACCAATTGATACCGGTAGTGTCAGGGAATGAATTATATAAGGTTAGGTTATCTCCCACATATATGCCTTTCCCTACTATTGAAACATAATTATAATCACTCCTCAACTTTGTGTCTAGGCTTCTTGTTTCATTCCATGTGGCATGGAAATACATGCTTAGATCTGTCCATTCATTGGGACGATGATCTAAAGCCAGTTCCTCTAGTATTATTTCCTGATCTCCATAATTGATAAGTTTTACTTCTGCTTCTTTTTCAAAAGGCATCGCCCAATAGGAAGACATTAAACCTGACGCATCTACTTTGGTATAATAAGTCTGATGGGGTCTTGAAACATAGCCAATTCCAAAAAATTGACCCAATGGGCACCAAACAGTTTCTTCCCCATCAAAGGTTATGGATACCACGGTTGATCTTAGTGCTTGCTCCATGTTATGTGCTTTAATTCGGGTTTGAAAGAAGTCAATCATAGCAGAACCCATGATCTTCTTTTTGAAGCTTTTGCCCGGTTTAACCCTGATTCCGGATTCTTGAATTTTGACATTTAACCTTTCAGGTGAATGGGTCAATATTTTTGCGGCTTCCTTTAATTCGCGATTGTAGGTTTTTAGCGTGTTTGTGTTAAAACTTTCTACTTCGGTTCCCTGTGCATAAGAACGGTAATTGATTTGATAATAATGACCTTTCCAGCCTTCTATATGGCTATATTTGTGTTCACCATCGTAGGTAATCTTACAGCTTTTTGCATAGGGGATAGGTAGAATTAGGTTCCTTCCTCTCCAGGTGTCATTTTCTGCTTTTTCAGGTGCAAAAAAACTGAATGGTTTTCCTACAAGCCCAGCTCCACCGACCATATTTTTATGATACATTTCGATTACCGGTATTGGGTTGCCATCTATATAAAGCCTATAGATACCTCCATATTCGTCAGGAATGCCTCCATAAACTGCCCAAAACCTTACGATGGCTCCCGGGCCGAAATCCTCAAACATGACATCTTCCTTTCGTCCTTGATTGAGCTCTGTTCTTATGTATTGACTGAAGTCATGGTTTTCAAACCACCCCTGACCCCAGTCTCTAGGTGTGTCTTTATCACCATAGTTTCCTGTAAAATAATTGGCGTCTGCTTCCATGTTGTCTTTGTTTACAGATTTCCTTGAATAACTCGAGGCCTGGCTTGTTTGATAGAATGGCTCGGGCCATAAGGATAGGGTTTTTCTATCAGTCATTTCTTCTAAGAGCTTTGGAAATGTAACCTGAGCGAAGTTACTGAATGACAATAATGTAAAAGATAAGAATAACGGCAGGAAATTATGGAATTTACTATTTTTCATAAAATAAGGTAAATCAGGACAATGCGAAGATTGCCCTTGTTAATTAAGGGAAATAGGTATTAAATTTTTAAGTGCTTGGATAATTACGGTAGCTTCAACTTGCGAAAGAGGTCGAATTTTAAAATTCAAACCATCACAATGTTTTATAGGTTAACCCTTGATTAGTCTCGATATTGATTGGTTTTCATGAGATTACCTTGCCCAGTAACTGTCTTGATATATTACCTGATTATAAAAAGATTTTTTCACATTGAAGAAATGGCTACTTGCTAAAATCAACCTCAGTCATTTGCGAAACAATTTCTCTCCTTATAAAAGGAGGGCATTTTTTGCCAGTTTTTTAATTGCTGTTTAGAGGTATTATTTGCGAGTTGCAATTAAAACCTCTAAACAGTAGTAATTAAACTAATCATAAATTGATTTCACCATATCGTAGGTTTTTTCCTTATAGGGTCGGATCAAATGTACCTCCTTCCCAGCCTATGTTTTGCTCTAAATTGGTATTCCTGTCAATATGTGATAATTGGATAGGAAAGAAATAATACTTCTCTGGCATAGACATCTGGGTAGGGCCATTTGTAATTAATTCTACCACCTCATAGGTAAAGTCATCCGGCATTAAGTTGTAATTATTGGCCGCATTAATGTCCTCAGGTGTAACTTCATTATAAGCTTTTCCATTGAGTTTAGTGGCCATTATTCCATATTTTCTCATACCATCAAGTCGGTCTAGCATGCGATGCCTTCTGAGATCCCAAAACCTCTGTCCTTCAAAAGCCATTTCTATAAATTTCTCATGAAGAATGGTTTCTCTCATTTCTTCTCTGGACATTCCATCATTTAAACCAAAATTTCCATCATCACCGGGTTCTATTCCCGCACGTTGCCTAATATCCTTTAATACCTTAAATGCTTCATTGGTATGACCGGTTTCATTCGCTGATTCTGCAAAATTAAATAGTATTTCTGCATACCGGATTTCCGGCCAGTCCACGTCATTGGTATTTACCAATTCCTGAGAAAGCTCCTCCATTATACCTTTTCTACAATATAGTCCTGTACGGTAATGGCTTTCACCTTGAATAATGTATCCGAAGGCATCGACAGGTAATGCGATATTGGACATGGTATATTGTCTTCTGTCTGTTTTTCCACTTAATGGATAAGCGGCTCCATTCCATACCAAAGTAGCTTCAAATCTTGGGTCACGGTTTTCCCAAAATGATTGTAGATCATAGGTGTAAGCAGAAGTAGGGTCTCCCGGCATTTTACCGTCTTTCATAGGGAATGCCTCTGCCAGGGCCCAAATTGGCTGGTCTCCTCCGGTGGCATTTTTTGATTCAGAAAGAGGTCTTACCGCATCCTCTCCTCTACCATTTGTTTTTACCGGATCTACATAGACTACAGAAAATATATTTTCCTTATGTTGGGAGGTTTCAAAAACGTCTGTGTAGTTTTCCAAGAGTCCATATCCATTGGCATCCAGAAATTCTTTGGCCTGTGTGTTTGCCTGATAGGCATCTTCCCAGTATCCATTGTCATAGGGATTTGATGGATTAAATTGTGGTGAGGCTTTGTATAACAAAACCCTACCTTTAAAGGCTCTTGCAGTAGCCTGATCAATCTTACCAAATTCTCCTCCTTCATACCTACCGGGTAAGTTAGCTATGGCATGATCCAGGTCGCTAATGATAAAATCAAAACATTCGGCGGTAGAATTTCTGGAAACATTTAAATTATCTTCCAAATCTTGAGGTTTGGTTATGATGGGTACTCCACCGTGATAATATACCATTTTGAAATAGAGGTAAGCCCTGATAAACTTTGCTTGGGCTTCCATTTCGACTTGATCCTCCGTTGGTATTTGACCTGCAGGGAGTTCTTCCAACATAATATTAACCCTTCTGATAATGTCATAGGGCCAAAACTTCATGGTTCCATTATTTTCGGTGATCCAATCAGATCCTATTATCCCTCCACTTTCATTCGAATAATTTCCAAAATTTAGTGGCCAACCGGAAAAGGTGCTTGAGTAGAGTGCCGAGAGGTAGGCATTAACCGTTTGTTCATCATCAAATGTCCCCTGTGCTGGGTAATTACTAAGGTCGTCTACGTCTTCCAAAACGTTGTTGCAAGCAGAAAGAGAAAGTCCCAAACAAAATAATAATGCCAGGCCTTTAGTTAACCAGGGTTTGTATATAATATTTTTCATCTTTTTGGGGTTTAGGGATTAAAACTGTACAGTAAGGCCCCCTGTAAAGGTTTTCATCAAAGGATAAGAATCCAGTGTGGCCTGTTCAGGATCATGTTCTTTTAGATCAGTTAGGACAAATAAATTTGTGGCATTTGTATAGAGTTGTACTTGGGTAATCCCAAGGCTACTGTACCACCTTTCGGGAAGAGAATACCCTAAATTCAGGTTTTTAAGCCTTAAATATGCACCATTTCTCATCCAAAAACTGGAGGCTCCACCACCAAACTCCGGTTGCATCCATTGTCCATTAACCCTTGGATAGGTGGCGTCAGGGTTTTCAGGGGTCCAATAATCTCTTGCCCAAATATCAAAATAAGGACGATCACCCACTTGAAAAACGCCTCCGCCATTTCTGGTTTGAATCATACGATCATATGCACCAACTCCCTGAAGATGTACATTTAGGCTGAATCCTCTCCATTCTCCCCTAAAGCCAACTCCATAATTGATTCTTGGGGTGCCATTGTCACTCAAATAAGTAATGTCATTGCCATCAATTTTTCCGTCGGGCCCTTCGGAATAATTGGCTCCCCGGATGTCCTCAAAAAGCAAGGTGCCAAGCATAGGTTCTCTTCCAAATTGAGTAAATCCTTCTGGGATGGCATTTAATTGCTCTTGGGTTCGTATAATTCCCTTTGAGATGTAACCTGAAACCCTATTGTCCGGCTGTCCAATTCTACTTCTCCAGTTGTCTTCATAGGTACCATCTACATAAGATTCCGGTTCGTCCCATACGTCCCACCGGTCTCTTGCATAGCCCATATTACCATAAATACTGTATTTGAGTTCTCCAATATTGTCTCTCCAGTCGAGGTTTATTTCAAAGCCTCTCCATGACCTTTGTCCGTAATTTACGGCAGGTAAGGATGCTCCGTAGGTGGTAGGTGTAGTTCCTAACCTTGTACCAAGAATGTCACTTTCGGTTTTCCCCCATATGTCCATTTCACCTACGAGTCTGTTGTTTAGAAAACCATATTCAAGTCCCACATCCCATAATGAAATGGTAGACCAAGTTATATCAGGATTAGGTACCGCACCTGGCACTAGTCCGTCATACAAAGTGCTTCCGAAAACGTATCCCGAAGACTTTTGATATACTTGCCCCCATCTCCAGGCATTGATACCACTGTCGCTTCCGGTTGTACCGTAAGAGGCTCTTAGTTTAAGGTCATCAAATAGAGAAAGATCATTGATGAAATTTTCTTCGCTAAGCCTCCAGGCTACTGACCCTGAAGGGAAAAAGCCCCACTGTTTGCCAGGAGCAAACTTGTAGTTTCCATCATACCGAAAGGAAAATTCTGCGATGTATTTTTGATCAAATGAATAGTTTGCCCTTCCTATCCAAGAGACTCTGGCAAACTCTCCCTCACTTCCACTAAACCACCTTCTTTCAGTATCACTTGAGGTATTATATATTTGATCTATTGAAGTAGAAAGTAGGTTTTCAGCCCTTCCATTTAAGCTTTTACTGTTTGAACCTGCTTGTTCGTAAACAGCTAAAGCATTTACTTCATGCTTGCCAAAGGATCGTTTAAAGTTCAGATACCAGTTGAATTGGTAAGCACTGGTAAGGAGAACATTTTCTTGAATATTTTCATAACCTGAACTAAGGTTATGGGTTCCGGTCTGGTTTAAATCCACAGGACCGGGAATAAATTTATTGTCGATATTCCTTGATTGGAGGATATAATATTTATTATGGATGACAAATGATTTCATATTGTTGTCATAGGCATTGATATTTCCCTGAACGCTTGTACTCAATCCCTTGATGTACTGCCCTAGGTCTAGGTCCAATTTCAGTATGGCGTTTAATGAACGATGCTTGGTATCCCTGTAACCGCCCTCATTGAGCATTAGTTGGGGAGGATGCCAACCTCCTGCCGGTTTTACAGGGTAATCTTGTGGGTTGTTGGTTGGGTTTCCGTCAATATCTACATAGAAAGGATACAACCTAGTCCAATTGAAGGTCGCTCTGTAAAAATCCCCTACATTAAAATCTTCAGCCCCGTCATATGGCCAATACCAACGATTATAGTTACGTTGGTTTCCACTGAGATTTAAACTCATTTTAAGACTTTCGGTAATTTTAGCATTGATGTCTGATCGGAAATTATAACGGTCATATCCTAAGTTTTTATAAGATCCCTCTTCTGAATGATATCCCATTTGAACATAATAATTCACATCATTTGTACCTCCTCTAACACTTAGGTTGTGTTGTCGCACCGTAGGGGTTTGCCAAATCAGGTCATTGATGCTGTAGGATTTATCAGAGAAATAGTTTAAAATGTCCTCTCCGTAGGGTTCAGGCAATCCTCTAGTGATGGCTGCGTTGTTCAAAAACATGATTTCCTCCTGTGCGCTGAAATTCTGGATCGGTCTGGTAGATTCAGAAGCCGAATAATTAGCCCTGTATTCAAAAACCGGTTTTTGATTGGTACCTGCTTTTGTAGTCACTAAAACAACGCCATTTCCTGCACTTGATCCATAGATGGCAGCACTTGCAGCATCTTTCAAAAAGCTAATGTTTTCTACTTCGTTGGGATTCAGGGCATCAAAAGCTGCCTTGTCCCTGATAACTCCATTAATTACATAAAGGGGTTCTCCGGAGCTTCCTCTGATTCGGATTGATGAACTTGCACCTGCAAGACCGGAAGTACCAACAACTTGAACTCCCGGAGCTCTTCCCGCTAGACCGTTCGATAGGTTGGCCAGTGGAACGTCTATTATATCATCTGTTTTTACTGAGGCAATTGATCCTGTTATATTGACTTTCTTTTGTGTGCCATAGCCTACCACCACTATTTCTTCCAATCCTTCGGATGCTTCCGTTAATTGGACATCAATTTGGGTTCTTGCGCCTATGGTAATTCTGAAATCTTCATAGCCAATATAGCTGAATATTAAAACGGCTTCTCCATTGACTACTTCAATAGTGAAATTTCCATCGAGATCCGTTACTGTACCCTTATTGGTTCCCAAGACAAGTACATTTACTCCCGGGATGCTTTCTCCGGTTGCTTTGTCTGTAACTTTACCTTTTACAGTTATTGCCATGGATGGCTTTGTCTTGGTTTTTTTGCTATTACCGGGCTTAATATTAATAAATTTGTCAACCTGTCTAAAGGATAGGTTGTGCTGTTTGGCTACTTCCAACAAAATATTATAAACCGAAATAGATTTTTTTGTTGAGGTGATCACTCCATACAAGTTGATTTCGTTTTTATAATAACTAAATGTGAACTCCGTTTTGTCTTCAATAAGCTTAATTAATTGGAGTAAGGTGTAAGATTCGGCGTCAAGGTCTAAAAATACCTCTTCAATGGTTTTTTCGTCCTGATCTTTAGCCATTACTTGAGACGAAGCATGGCATATGGTCAGAAGGAGGATGGTGCAAAACATTATTTTAAACCATCTCCAATGTTTAAGTAAAATGATTTTTTTCATTAATTTTAGATTTAAATTGAACAAATATTTTTTGATAGTTACCATTTCCACACGGGGGCTATCAGATCAATAATTTGGGGTGGCAATACATTTATCGTATTGCCATTTTTTTTCATAGGCCAGAGATTTAGAAGGTTATTTCGATGTTTTTTCCTTGAATTTTAAAGTCAAATTGTTTTCCGTATTGCATACTTTGTAAGACACTCTTTAGATAGGCATTTTTAAATTTTCCGGTAAACCTCCAATGTGTAGGAGGAGTGCCTTTTATGATAAAGTCTACATCATACCACCTTTCGCATTCTTCCAATGCTGTTTTGAAGTCAAGGTCATCGAATAAGAGAATATTATTTTTCCAAGCATTCCAATGTAAGGGGTCATCGGAGAATTCAACCATTTCACTTTTCTTTGAATCCCATTTCACGCCATTTCCAGGCAACAATACATTTGTTTCATTTGAAGTCTTCAGGTATTCATACATTACTTTTCCTTCTTCAAGAAACAATGTAGGATGGGCATCTGTAGGGTAGTGACGTATATTAAATGATGTTCCTAGAACAGTGGTTTTGAGGTTGCCGGTGTGGACAATGAAAGGTTTACCTTTATCCTTAGTAACTTCAAAATAGGCTTCCCCTTCTAAAAACACCTCTCTTATGGAATCTGTAAATCCATTAATATAGGAAAGTTTGCTACTTGAGTTTAACCAGACATTGGTCCCGTCTGATAATATTACTTTTGATTTTTGTCCTCGTCCATTTTCTTTATGGGTGAGCACTGGTAAAGCATGAGTATTTTCAGGAGTGTTGACTAGGCTTTTATAAATAGGGAAACTTATTAAAATCATCAAACAGGCAGCTATAGCTGCGATTCTCCTAAATTGTCCTTTTTTTCTTAAAGTATTTGGCAACTGCTTGGGGTTGCTAGTCTCTGTCTTTAACCCTTCCAGAAATAGTTTTTTATTTTGTATTTTATTAAAAACCCGATCTTCATTTGATATTTTTTGATTGATATGGGTAGCATCCCACACCCTTTTCATTTGTTCAAATGTATTGACGTTGTCTGCACTTTTTTGCATCCACCGATGCAATTCAAGTTGTTCGTCTTTACTTGCTTCTCCGGATAGAATTTTTCCTATTATCTCAAAAATATCTTTGTCTCCCATTCTGTCAAAAAGAAATAAAATTTCATCATTTTGTCCATAAAGACACAATAAAATTTTATTACCCTACCTTAGGTCAATTTTTTTTTAATTGAGAGTGATTTTTTTTCTATGGGAATAGAATTTGAGTATTGGTGTTCAATCAAAAGTTAACTTAACTTAAGAAAAAAAGATAAATGAGAGCGCAGAAATAACTTTTACAATATTAGGACTGTATTTTTTAACGAATGAAGAATCTGATAATTCCTTTCGAAGCTTTTTTAAAGCAGTCGATATATGTTTTTCAACCATTTTTTCAGAAATATCAAGAGTTGAAGCGACTTCCTTGTATTTGAGTCCATTTTCCTTTACAAGTAAAAATACTAACCTGCATTTTTCGGGAAGATTTTCAATAGCATTTTTAATTTTTAACAATTCCTCCTCACTAAGCATTTGGTCTTCAGGATTTCGAAGGTTAACACATAATTCAGTGTCTATGTCATTTAAGTACAATTGAGGTGTTTTCTTTTGTCTGAGATAATTAAGGGATAATCGCTTAATGCTAATAAAAAGGTAAGCTTCGATATTTTTGATTTCAGTAAGGGAATTTCTTTTTAGCCAAAGCTTAACAAAGAGTTCACTTACAATTTCTTCAGCGATTAAATTATTTTTAACGTAATAAACACTGGTTTCAAAAAGTTCCGGGTAAAATATGTTGAAAAATTCACGAAAAGAGCGTTCACAATTATATATTGCAATTGCTTTTATAAGTCGATCGTAATCTTTTAAATTTTTCATTAATACCTTTAAGAAAAAATATTTCGATACAATTTATACACAAACTTAAAATTTCAAAAATAAAATGATAATATCCTGATAAAGCGCATACAAATTCATACCTGGTAGGATGTAGTAAATGCAGCGTTTATGTGGATTAGCTTGGGATAAATCCCCACGATGGAATAAAAGATAATAGTTAATAAGGTAATTTCAGAAACCCTAAATGCCTCTATTAAATAATTAGCAAAACCCTTACCCAATATATTTATGAAATTTTTCAATTTACTTTTCTTATCCATATTGGGCATTACCTTATATGCTTGTGAGGATAAGGTGCAGCAATCTCATATTACGACTGATATTTGTGTGTTAGGTGGGAGCGAGGCTGGATTTACGGCCGCTATTCAAGCTTCCCGGCTTGGTAAGAAAGTGGTGCTTATTGAACCGACGGGGCATCCGGGTGGGATGGTAGTAGAGGGATTGGGGAAGGACATGCGGTTTGGAAATGCACGCGTGATTGGAGGAATAGCACGCGAATTTTATGAAAAAGTGGAAGCGCATTACGGGCTAAAAGCAGAATTTGAAAACCCAAAATGGTATTCAAAATATGAGCCTTCAATTGCTGAAGCGGTAATTGAGCAGATGTTGGAGGAAGAAAAAAACATTACCATTATAAGAAATACTCGGATAAAGGAACAAAACGGAGTAGAAAAAAAAGGGAATAGAATAGAAAAGGTTATTCTTGAAAATGGCTCAGAAATAAAGGCCAAAGTATTTGTTGATGCTTCCATAGAAGGTCATTTGCTGCATTTTGCTGGAATAACTACTGAATCAATTCGTGAGGGGAATGAAAAATATGGGGAGAATCTTAATGGAGTTCAGGAAGTAAATACTTTTAAGCAGTTTACGGTAGATGTTGACCCTTATATTATAGAAGGCGATTCTACAAGTGGACTAATCCCTACCATTCAAGCTGGGGAATTAGGAAACCATGGAGATCCCAGCCATTATATTCAGGGCTTTTGTTTTAGGATGTGCCTGACAAAAGATGAGCAAAACAAGCTACCAATTAATAAACCTGAGGACTATGTATCTGAAAGGTATGAAATTTACAGAAGGCACCTGAAAGAAGGAGGCCAGCTCTTCAAGCCTGAGGCCAATAGGCATAATGGTAAAACGGACATAGGCAGTTGGCACGATCTATCAGCAAATCTTTATGGAGAGAATTGGGAATACCCACAAGGGGATTATGAAAAACAAGACAGTATTATCCAATATCACCGTTCTTTTACTTTAGGATTGCTGTGGTTCTTACAAAACGACGAAAGTGTGGATAGTCTTACCAGAGCCAATTGGGAAGGATGGGGTTTGCCTAAAGATGAATTCACAGACAATGGCAATTGGCCACGTCGCTTGTATATTCGAAGTGGAAGACGAATGGTATCTGAATACGTCATCACTGAACACAATGTCGATATTAAGGTTAAAGATACGGTTTCAGATCCGATTGCGATAGCATGGTGGCCGCCGGATGTGCACCACGCCAGAAGAATTGTAAAAGATGGCAAAGCTTATAATGAAGGGTTTACCCATGTAGAAAACGATGGAACTTGGAAACCTTTTAAAATCTCATTTCAGGCCACAGTGCCAAAGAAAGATGAATGTAGTAATGTATTGACGCCTACCTGTCTTTCCTCAAGCTATGTGGGTTATGGAAGTATTCGAATCGTTCCTACTTTTATGATAATGGGTCAGAGTGTTGGTGCAGCAGCGACTATTGCGGTTAATGAAAATTTGGATGTACAAGATATACCCTTCCCAGAATTGGAAAAGGTCTTGCTGAGTCAGAATCAATTGCTTGCTCTTCCGGATGATTGGTTGGAAATAATCACCAAAAATAATTAAATCAAAAAAGCCTCTGCAATTGTTGCGGAGGCTTTTTTACTATTTTGATTTATTTACTACCTACGGAAGTAATAAAAATGTCCATCTTCGGCTCCTGCCAAAACGTCCAGTATCCCATTTTTATCCCAATCAACAAAAGTAGGGCTTGTGGTATGTCCAGCAAGGATTACTTCAGATATAGGGCCTTTATGGTTAAAGACTACCTTATCAGGGCTTTCGCTAATGTTTTCAAATAAGGAAATATTTACGCTATTGATCAATAGGTCCAGGTCACCATCATTGTCCCAATCCATAAAGCTGATTTTCCTTCGCCCACTACTACCAGCGTCTGAAATGTTAAGCCTTAAGACGCCAGGGTTTGTATCTTCCACCTTGTCTTTGTTGGTAAATGTGGAGCCATTTTCTCCGTAAAAGATGCGTTTTCCGGGCTGAAGAATTGGTTCACCGTTACCTTGTTTCCCTTCAAAGAAGGCAAGGTAGCCTTCATGATCTAGCATCACCAAATCCATAACCCCATCTTTGTTCCAATCGATTGTATAAGGAGTAGTTCTCCACTGTGTCGCCAATTCATTGGCTTCAGGTTTCCACCAGTTCCACGCTGGATGTGGGGGTGTTTGGTCTGCCCAATCTATTTTTACAGGCTGAGGAGCCAATAATCCATTTCCAGTGTTTTTGATCCATTCTACTCTACCCCAGATGGAGTTGAAAACAATGTCTTTGTGGTTGTCGCCATCCCAGTCAGCTACGGTCAAAGTGGTGTAACCCCATTTTGCTTCGGCAGGTCCTTGAATAGATCCGTTGTCTCCGGCTTGGATCCTTATCGGTTCACCATCGATTTCCAATAGTTTTGGCTCAGCCCATTTTGGATTCGCCGCCCCATCCAAATTTTCTATAAAGGCAAAGTGGCCAGCAGAGTTACCTGCTATGATGTCTTCATCGCCATCATTGTCCCAGTCAACACTAACAGGTGTTACCAAAGCCCCAAATTTAAGATTGTCTGCTTGTTGTCTGAAGTATTTTGGGGAATCAAAAATAGGTAGTCCATTTTTAGTTTCTCCTGTGTTTTTTATTAATGCCACGCGGCCATCTTCATCACCTACTACCAAATCTACATGTCCATCTTTATCCCAATCCAAGGCTACGGGAATGATCATTTCTAGATTCATGGTAATTATACCCTCCTCGTTTTCTAAAAATTTACCTTCTTTGTAAATAGGTTTTTCTCTGGTGCCTGTGTTTTCAAAATACGTCATTTTATCCAGAAACTCTCCACAAATAAGGTCAAGGTCTCCATCTCCATCAAAGTCTGCGAAATTAGGTGAAGGAGCACCATAAACATTTATCTCTTTTCCTCCAGCTTTAATTCTTCCACGGTTTTCGTAATTGCCGTCTTTGTTCTCTAATAAATATACATAACCAAAAAGCGGTCCATTGGTCCAAACACCTTGGTCATTGTAGGCATCGTCCCAGCCGTAAGAAGACCAATCATCCATGCCAACAATAATATCAAGGTCACCATCTCCTTCATAATCTATCATCTTCCACTGGTTGAATCTAGGCTTTTTACCCAGTTCCTTGGTTAGTTCCTCAATGGGAAAAAGGTCTTTAGGTGTTGAGGCCAAGTCAGTTTTGAAGTTCATTAACTCTGCACCAGGAGTCAATACCTTAACACCTTGGTCTGTATGGGAAACTTGTACTTTAGATATGGCATCTCCTATTCTAACGGGAGGTGCGAAATCTGGGAAATCTTCACCGCTGGTATTTTCAAAAAAGTAAAGTCCATTGAAAGGTTTGTCCGGACAGGAAACAAGCATGTCCATGTCACCATCCCCATCATAATCCATAGGCAATGGCCAAGCCCATAATCCCACACCTAGAAATGAGGTGGCTCCAGGGTTATTGTATTTTACGATTTCGAAGTCACTAGATTCTTCAACTGCCTCTTCGGTTGCTTTAGGACTTGAGCAAGCTGCTACAAAAGCCAGCATGCCAAGTATTAATAAGCTTTTCCCATAGGGGCTCTTTAATTTTCTCATTTTAATAATTTGGGTTTCTTCTTTCATATTATTAATCGTTGTTTGCAAAGCTGTGTTTTATTAGTGGCGGACATTGGCAAAAACTTTGTTTTACTCAGTTTTTCATTAGTAATGTATCTGTTTAGAAAATTCGCCTTTATTATTGTCCATGTACCAAAGCTGAATTGTCTTATTAGGTACCCTATTATAATGAAAAAGACCACCCAAAACTGAGTGATTGTGTGCATTTCTACCGTATTTTCCCTTTGCCTTCATTAAATATCTAAAATAATATTTTATTCACATAATCATATGTTGTTTTCATAAGGTTAATTGATGTAAACCCTAATACAATCCTTTTAGGTGGTGGGAAAGGGCTTTGCCTTTCCTTTCTCGCTTTGCTTAGTTTTTCATTTTTTGGGAATGTTATGATTGATAAGGAATAGGGTAACTGATAGATTTACAGTTGTGTGAAAAATTAGAACCAATCAATTGGCGCCTTTAATAAAAGAAGGGGGATCATGATCTTATTCGGCCTTAGCTGAATAGCATTACTTTTTTCCAGGACATAAAAATCTTATTATTTTTATTTGGAATTAATCCAAATAGATGTACATTCGCTTTTCAATAGTTTATTAATAATTAATCTAAATAAATGAAAGGCTTATTGCTAACTTGTTTAACTACTATGATCCTTTTGGCCTGCTCTACTGGTGAAAAGAAAACCGGGGACAGTTCTGAAGTAGCAAATCCCAGTATTGTTACCGCAGGGGGAACCCTAACTGAAATCGTGTATACGCTTGGTTTGGGTGACAGGATCATTGCAACTGACCGTACTTCTACTTATCCGGAAAAGATGCAGTCTTTGCCTAGTATAGGTTACAGGAATCAAATTAAGGCAGAGGGAATCTTGTCCCTTGCTCCGGATATAATTCTTGCTGAAGAGGACTACTTGTCAGACGATGTGGTGGATCAATTGAAATTGATGGACCTGGAAGTTCATTTTTTCAAAAAACCAGAAAATCCAATAGAGACCAAGACGCTTGTTAGTGAATTGGCGGCATTATTTGAAGTGCCTGAGCGCGGGATAGAAATAAATGAGGGAATAGACAAGGATCTGCAAATATTGGCAGATTACCTGGCTGACAATGAGGAAAGGCCAAGCGCAGCCTTTGTTATGGCAAGAGGACCGGAGACTTTATTCGTGGCTGGTGAGAATACCTTTGCAGAAACAATCTTCAATTTGGCTGGTATTCGTTCTTCCGCCCAAGGTTTCGAAGATTTTGTCCCCTTGACACCAGAATCGCTGGTAACCATGTCACCGGAATACTTGGTTTTATTTGATTCAGGTCTGGAAAGTTTGGGAGGCATAGAAGGCATGGCTAGAATTCAAGGAATCAAGGAAACAAAGGCCTATCAGGAAAGCCAAGTACTTAGTTTTGACGGACATTATTTATCAGGACTCGGGCCTAGGGTAGGACAAGTAGCATTGGAACTAGCTAAAGCAGTAAGAAACAAATGATAGCGCTTCCACTAACTTTCTCAAAACAGCGATTAAGTCGGTGGGTGCTAATCGGATTGTCGGCTATACTTGTTGGCATATTAATGCTCTCCCTTACGAAAGGAGCGTATTCCATAGGCCTGTCCCAAGTTATAGCGGCTTTAATTGAACCTTTCGGTTACCATTTAGATGCATTTGACCTAAGAGCTGCCAATGTTTTGATGCAGATAAGACTACCCAGAATAATCCTCTCAGTTTTGGTTGGTGGAGGTTTGGGAATTGCTGGAGCAGCATTGCAGGGTTTGTTTAGGAATCCTTTGGTAGAGCCAGGGCTAATAGGAGTGAGTAGCGGGAGTGCATTGTTTGCCGTTGTTTTTCTTGTCGTTTTTCCAGGAATAGCTATCGCTTTCCCAATAATGGAGCGAGTAGGATTGCCAATGTTCTCTTTTTTGGGAGGCTTGGTTAATGTGTTCGCAGTGTATTATCTCGGTGCGAATAAGGAAGGTGAAAATACGGCCACTATTATTCTAGCGGGAGTAGCCATTAATGCTTTGGCTGGTGCTTTGATTGGACTCACTTTGTTTTATGCGGACGATACCGCATTGCGGAGCTTCACTTTCTGGAGTTTGGGTGATTTGAGTGTTGCTTCCTGGGAGAAGCTTCCGATTGCAGCGCTGCTAATTTGCATTCCTTCCCTCGTATTGTTGAATGGATCAAAGAATTTGAACGCATTGGCTTTGGGGGAGAAAGAGGCCTTTTATATGGGAGTAAATGTAAACCGCACAAAGGTAACCTTACTTGTTTCCACCGCTTTGATTGTTGGGGTGGCTGTTTCTTTAACCGGAATGATTGGTTTTGTGGGTTTGATTGTGCCGCATTTGATGAGAATAAGTTTTGGTGCTGATCACAAGTTGGTTTTACCAGGTTCTTTTTTACTAGGAGCCATCTTATTGAATTTCGCTGACCTATTGGCCAGAACCATAGCCATACCAGCAGAGATGCCCATAGGCGTAATAACCTCCTTATTGGGAGCACCTTTCTTTATTGGATTGATTTATAATTTAAAAAAATAAAAGGCCAATGCTAACTGCCTCAAATATTCAATTTCGAATAAGAAATCGGACCATATTGGATACCACTAGTTTAGAATTGGCAGCAGGGCAGATTATAGCCATATTGGGGCCAAACGGTGCAGGTAAATCAAGCCTATTTAATTTGCTTTCGGGTGAGTCTAGCTGTACATGTGGAGAAGTAAGCTATAATGGCAGAAGTATAGCCAAATACAAAGCCAGGGATTTGGCAGAGCTGCGAGCTGTAATGCCCCAGCACTCTTCCGTTAACTTCCCATTTACGGTTCGGGAAGTGGTAGAGTTGGGACTTATCTCAATTCAACCTAAAAGTCCAGAAAAGACAGTTGATGAAGTCATGGCTTTGGCTCAAATCAAACATTTGCAGGGCCAAGAATATTATCAATTGTCAGGAGGAGAAAAACAACGCGTGCAACTCGCTAGGGTTTTGGCCCAGGTTTGGGAAAGAAAGCCTTATCCTCGCTATGTATTGCTGGATGAGCCAACTTCTAGCCTGGACATCGCCCAGCAACATGCAGTTTTGGAGATTTTACTTCAACTCAAAAGCAGAAATATCGGGGTGTTAATAATTCTTCACGATCTAAATCTTGCCGCGCAATATGCAGATGAAATCATCCTCTTGAAATCCGGTAAAATTAGCTATTGTGGCCCTATGAAAGAAGGAATGGATGGCTGTTTGCTTGAAAAAGTCTTTGACCATCCCATTAGAATTATGAATTGTCCAGTAACCAATCAATTGATTGTTCACAGTACCAATAAACCAAAAATGTATTCTTCATCCCGAGCTATGCAATAATATAGGTGTTGCTTATTTCGGGTTCAAATCAAACTTTATAATATAAAAACAAATGGAAGGCATACCTACTTCATTGATTAATTTAAAAGCTTCTTGGGAAGAGCTTAAAACGGAAAACCCTAAACTTAGAATCAGGGATGCTGCAAAGCATTTGGATGTTTCAGAAGCAGAATTGCTAGCAACAGGGCTAGGACAAAACGTAGTTCGACTGTCAACAGATTTTGTTGATCAGGTTAAGAAATTTCCTCGACTTGAAAAAGTAATGTCGTTGACAAGAAGTGAAGGTTGTGTATTGGAACATAAAGGAAGGTTTCAGAAAATAGAAATCCATGGTTCAGCCCCTCATCAGGTTGGCACAGTGATTGGCCCCATAGAACAAAGAATTTTTTTTAACGCATGGAAATATGGCTTTGCAGTAAATAGCGATACGCCACGTGGGCCTATGTTTAGCCTTCAGTATTTTGATGCTCAAGGTGATGCTATAATGAAAGTATACCTACAGGAGAAATCAGATGATGATTTTGCTAAGACAATGGTTTTGGAGCACCTTCATAAAGATCAAGTTTCAGCTTTGGATCCTGTGCCTTATGCCTTGCCAGAATATATAAGCGAAGATGACTTGGATAAAGCCTGCTTTTCTTCCGACTGGGAAAACATGAAAGATACCCATGATTTCTTTGGGATGTTACGGAAGTACAAATTGAATCGCCTGAATGCAGTAGAGTGGATTGGTGACAATTGGGCCCATCAGGTGGATAGATTGTCGGCCAGACAAGTGGTAAATACTGCTTCTGAAACGGGACTTCCCATCATGATTTTCGCTGGTAATAAAGGAAATATTCAAATTCATCAGGGTAAGGTTAAGAACATCAAACAATTGGGAGACTGGCTTAACGTAATGGATCCGGATTTCAATATGCACCTTAATGAAGAGGTGATTGACAAGGCTTTTGTAGTGCATAAAAACACAGTGGATGGCTTGGTATCAGCGCTGGAATTGTTCGATAAGAAAGGGGATATGGTTTGTCAATTTTTTGGATTGAGAAAACCAGGAGTTCCACAAAAAGAAGCGTGGAAAGAATTGCTTGATAGCTTGAATTAATAATAGCGCAGGGGAATGGTACCCCTGCGTAAAAAATTTTAAACCAATGATTAGAATTAATCTAATTAAACTTAACATGATGGTTTTATTCCTTCTATACCCCTTAATTGGGCATGGAGCGGAGGGGGATAAAATCATTGTAAACAATTATGGCAATCCACTTCCACAAGCAGTGGTTCAGGTGGATCAGTTGCCTCCTATTGTTGCTGGGCCTTCGGGAGAAATAAGCCTGGGTCAATTGGGGACTGGAGATTCCGTTTTGGTATTTGCATTGGGGCATGAAAGCAAGCAATTCAGTTGGGCAGAATGGAGCATGGCTGATGTCATAGTCCTGAAAGAAAAGGAAGGAGAATTGAATGAAGTGGTGGTTTCGGCTACCCGAACTGACCGTACTGTTGCGGATTTGCCCATGCCGGTGAGTGTTATTGGTAAAAAAGTCATTCAGGAGACAGGAGGGATTCGGCTTTCAGAAGTACTAAGTGAGCAGACAGGTTTACAGATTGTCTCTAATCATGGGACAGGATTGCAAATGCAGGGCTTGGATACGGACTATATTCTTATCCTTCTGGATGGGGAACCCCTGATTGGCAGAACTGCCGGAACATTTGATTTGAACCGGATTTCTGTTTCCAATATTGAGCGAATAGAGATACTCAAAGGACCTGCCAGCGCAATTTATGGCAGTGAAGCCATGGCCGGTGTAGTAAACATCATTACCAAATCTGCTGGTCAGGGTAAAAAAATTGACCTTGGATTGAGGCAGCGATCCTTTAATACCTGGAATCCTTATTTGGATTTTGGAATAAGAGAAAAGAAGTGGAATGTAGATGTTCTCTACGATTACTATAGGACTGATGGGTATGACCTGAGCCCAGAAGTAACGGGAAAAACCCAAAACCCTTACCAGTCTCACAGTGCACAAGTAAAGCTGGGAACCAACCTAGGCGCAGGCTGGAATTTTAATGTGTTTTTCCGAGGCTATACTGAGCAAGCCACAGGTTTATTGGAAGTGGAAGAAAGTTCAGGTCCAGCCTTATTGGACGTGGAGGACAAACGAAAGGAAATCAATATCAACCCTACCTTAAGGTACAAGCCAAACAATGACTGGTTGATCACCCTTAGGAATATGAGTACTCTGTTTAGTACCAACTCAGATACGAGGTACCAGAAGGAAGGAAAGGTGTTTGATATACAGGAATTCGATCAAATTTTTCAGCGAACGGAATTGCAGTCGGATTATCAGATCAATCAAAAACAATTGCTCACATTGGGTTTGGGATTCTCAGGCGAAACGGTAGAAGCCACCCGATATGATGATAGAAATCATTTTGACGCCACTTATTTTTACTTGCAACACCAATGGGATGCTTCTGATAAGATCAATATTGTCAGTGGTGCCCGTGGTGATTTTCATAGCGTATTTGGAAGTCGTGTAAGCCCAAAACTTTCCGGACAATACAAGTTTTCGGATACTTTTAGCTGGCAGTTGTCAATTGGTTCCGGCTTTAAAGCACCTGATTTTAGGCAGCTACTATTGAACTTTAACAATGCTTCTGCTGGCTATTACGTGTTTGGCTCCAGTGTGGCAAATGAAGCCCTAGAAAAATTGGAGGAAAAAGGGCTGGTAGCAAAACGCCTTATTCAGCCAGAGAATCTTGGCGAGCTGAAAGCAGAACATTCCTGGGCCGTTAATACAGGTTTTCGATGGAAACCTGCGGAGGCTGTATTGGTACAGTTGAATGGCTATAGAAATGACTTGCAAAACATGATAGAAACGGCCCCAATTGCGCAGCTGGTTTCCGGCCAAAATGCCTTTTCTTATTTCAATATCAGCCAGGTAATTACTCAAGGGGTCGATGTTGACCTGCAATACAAATGGAATGATAAGCTAAGCTTTGGTGCTGGATATGCCTATTTGGATACTCGTGATTTGGATGTATTGGATCAAATTGACAATGGGGAGATTTATAAAAGAAATACAAGTAACCAAACTGTTCGGGTAACGAGGGCTGATTATGGAGGGCTGTTTAACAGAAGTGCTCACAGTGGCAATTTCAAGGTGAATTATTTAGAAAACCGAACAGGAATAAACTGGGCTTTAAGGGTGCTGTATAGAGGGAAGTTTGGGTTCTCGGACTTAAATGGTAACCTGATATTGGACGATGAAAGAGAGTTTGCCCCTGGTTATTTCAATGTCAATTTAACAGCTACAAAAAAGTTTGACAATGGATTCCTGGTAGAATCAGGAGTTAACAATCTGCTTAATACTACCAATTTAGCCCAACCCAATATGCCGGGAAGGTTACTGTTTGTCGGGATTAAAATACCACTATTAAATTTATAACTATAACACAATACTTCAAATGAAAAATTTATCAATGCTATTGTCGCTTTTCTTAAGTTTATTTGTTTTTATGGCCTGTGATCCTGCCGATGAGGATGAACCTCAATTGCCTTTGGTGGCTGAAATGGTAGTAGACCTTTCTGCTCCGAATGATGTAATAGATCGAGGTACAGGACAGGTAGTGGAGGAAAAGCCTTTCCAATACTATAGTTTAAGTGAAAATAAGTTACTGTCCGAAAATGAGAGCTGGGACCTTGCTTTCAAAGGCACTACTATCCGTACGAATGCTGCCAAAAATGTCAGGGCCACTTTGGTAGATGGGGTTTTCCAGGAAATTAAGGAAGTGCCTGAAACCGCTACTTTTACTTTGGATACAGAAGCAGAATTGGCAATTCCTACTGGTAGCGGTAATGGCTGGTACAGTTATAACCCAAGCACTCATGCAATTAAACCTATTCCGGGCAAGGTGATTTTACTGCAGACGGCATCAGGTAATTACGCAAAAGTAGAAATCCTGAGTTATTATAAAGGAAGTCCCTCCGATGAAGAGCTGGATCCCCTAACGGATGAAGGGGCCACTTATACTTTTCAGTTTGTGTTACAACCGAACGGGACAACCAAATTCGAGTAATTATACCCGATATAGTTTTATTTGCAAGTTTCAGTTTTCGAGTCCCTGTTAAAACCATTTATTTCTGGCAGGGACTCTTTTACTTCCTTTAGATCATTGTTTATTTTTTTTAAGCGATTTAGAAAGTCCTCATAAAAGTTCTTTTTTAAATTTTCCGCTTGGATAGTCTGATTTTTAGGCTTCATAAAGTATACTACTTTTTATTGAAATAGGATATCAAATTTTGTCTTTCAACCCATGGCATTAACCTTGGGTTTGTACGCCACTTTCTTAGACGCATTTTACTTCAAAATCCCTCGGGTTTAATTGATTTTTTTGAATTTCAGCTTCCCTATCAAATAATGCGTTGACAGGTCATTGGTCTGAGGTGAAAAGACAAAGAGAAGAAATGCCTATCTTTAGGTATCGAAACCCCATAGCGGTTAAAAACTTAAATACCTAATGGAGCCTTTAATAGAACATGTATTGTACGACTATTCCTACCTTACTTTGTTTGGACTTTCGTTTGGCTATTTTCTGCTGCTTTATTTTGGTTTAGGCACCCTATTTCTGGCCGTTTGCCAGTTCTTGGAATCCCGTAGACTGCTTCACAAAATCCGACCCGAAGAAGTTTCTCGCCGGCAGATCGTTTTTGAAATCAAGCATTCTCTGAAGTCCATTGTGGTCTTTGGCTTTTCGATTATACCTGTTATTTACTTTGTACGTTTAGGTATAATAGGATTATTGCCCAATACCTGGCTTACGGTATTGGCTGGGCTTATTGTACTTACTTTATGGAATGAGGTTCACTTTTACTTCGTGCACCGATTGATGCATCAAAAATTCATGATGAAAAAGGTGCATTACATTCACCATAAATCGCATGTCCCAACAGTTTATTCTGTGTTTAGCTTTCATTGGGTGGAGGCCTTATTATTAAGTACAGTACCTTTAACCATATTGCCCTTTATTCCATTTTCTATACTTGCCGTTTTCATATTCCCTCTGGTAAGTATTTTGTTGAATTTTGCCGGGCATTGTAATTATAGGTTTGGAAATGGCAAAGGGAATGGGTGGGAGCACTTTGGCACCTATCACAATGAGCACCATAGTAGAGGTAGAAAAAACTATGGCTTTGCCCTTAATCTTCTGGATAAATTGTTTTCCAGACAAAATAGATAACAAATGAATGAAGTATTTATAACCGCATCAGGTGCCTTTTTACCTAATAAAGCTGTTTCAAACGAAGAAATGGAGGATTTTCTGGGGAGGATCAACGGGAAGGATAGCCGTGTAAAAGAACGGATTTTAAAACAAAATGGCATTAAAACGAGGTTTTACGCCCTAAACAAATTCCAGGAAACTACCCATTCCAATGCTCTTTTAGCTGTGAATGCGGTGAAGAATGCCCTCAAAAAAAGTAATCTACGGTCTGCTGATATTGAGTTATTGTGTACAGGGACCACCCAAGGAGATTTGCCTATACCGGGGTTTGCTAGCATGGTGCATGCTGGTTTGGACTTCAAGCGCTGTGAAGTAGCCAGTTTTCAGAGTGTTTGTGCCAGTGGGGTCATGGCATTGAAAAATGCCTTTAGTCAAATTAAAAGTGAAGAGAAACAGAATGCAGTCTGTGTAGGAAGCGAGCTTCCTAGTAGAATGTTCAAAGCCTCAAGATTTGAGGCACAGGGAGTAGAAGCTTTGCCTTTTGATGCCGAGTTTTTGCGTTGGATGCTTTCTGATGGAGCCGGTGCTTTTGTGCTTCAAAACAAGGAAAATCATGAGGGGATTTCTTTGAGAATAGACTGGATTGACCTTAAGTCTTATGCCAATGAATTCCCAATATGCATGTATACCGGCAAGAGGGACAATAAAAATGAAGGAGAAAAAACCTGGCTAGATTATTCAAGCTACGAGGAAGCGTCTAAAGCAGGGGCAATAAATTTGAAACAGGATACTAGGCTCTTGGAAAAGGTAATCAAAACTGGTGTTTCGCATTACTTTGAGTTAATCGATCAGGGGAAGATTAGTGCTTCTCAAATAGATTGGTTGTGTTGCCATTATTCCTCTGAGGTTTTCAAAGATACAATCAAAGAGTTGATGGAAAAGGGAGGAGGAGCCATAGCCGAGGAGAAATGGTTTAGCAATCTCACATCCAAAGGGAATACTGGGGCAGCTTCAATTTTCATTATGTTGGAAGAATTGATGTATTCGGGTAAACTAAAAACTGGTGATACCATACTCTGTATGGTACCTGAAAGTGGTCGATTTATTACTTCTTATATGCGATTAACAGTGGTGGGAAATGCTAGTTTGAAGACCAAGGCCTACCCAATCAGAGAAATAGAACCACCTGAATTGATTATTGATAAGAATGAAACTTCAGAGTGGTTGATACGAAATCTTGCCCAAGTTTGGATTGATTTTGAAACGGACTTGCTCAAAGTACCTGTAGTCGCCAAGATTCATGATGGGAAGTTGAGTATGGCTGATTATAAGCTGTTGTTAATAGACCTTAGACAACAAGTCATAGATGGTTCTCAATGGATTTCCAGAGCTGCCTCAAATATAGACATTGACTTGTTTGAACTGCGTTCCGCATTTATCAAACACACTGCAACAGAACACAAAGATTACCAAATGCTTGAAAGGAACTTTGAGGCTTTGGGGGAGAGTATGGAAACCATAAGGTCCGGTGATAAAAACATTGGTACTGTTGCCTTGACTTCTTTTATGTTTCAGCAGGCAAGCAAACCCAATCCCATTGATTTGCTAGGGGCGATGTTTATTATTGAGGGGATAGGAAAACGATTGGCCGGTTTTTGGGGTGAAATGATTCAAGACCAGTTGGAGTTGAAAGACAGTCAGGTTTCTTTCTTTACTTACCATGGCACGGCTGATGAAAATCATTTTCATAATTTAGAGCAGGCATTGAATCATCCCAAAATGAATATAGATATAGCAAAGGCGATCGTTAAAACAGCGAAAACAACGGCCAGATTATACAAGATGCAATTGGAAGAATTGGGGAATTATTAGCGAGAAGTATGAAAGACAATATATTAGATTTATCGAAACATGATGAAAGGGATCCCAACCCTTGGTTGGCCTTATTTCTTGATGATAGCATTCCTATTAACCAAACGACCAAGTTGGTTTTAATGAGGGACAATTCTTCACGCTCTGTAAGGTACTTGCTGCCTTTTATAGAAGTAGGATCTAAGATTACCATGTTCTTCATTCATATTTTCAAGTTTTTCTTTCCCAAACTTATCAATTCTTCCAAAGTCCTTCATAGGATCTTGGCTTGGGGACTCAAGCGCTTTGTAAGCCCGGATGCCAATTTGCTTATCTTTAGACATTTCCATATTGGTACAGAGATATTACAATTTATTGGAGGCAATATTCCGAATGTGAAAGTTGCGGGAGACCCGCTTAAACCACGAAATTTTGAGGATGTAAAAGACGACTTGTTTTTAAAACATGATTTGAACTTGTACAACTTTGTAATTCGTCTAAACCGTCAATTGAGAGAAAAAAACATAACAATAGGCCCGCCTGAACAGATGAACTTAAGTATGATCACAGAGGATCAATTTGATCATATTGATTTTCCCGACCGGTGGACAAATATTCTGGACTTGAGGTCTGCCATAGAACTTTTTACTCCATTCTACCAATTGTTCCTTACCTCCAATGACTTTATTAGGGCTTCCAATTCTTTGCAATTGGATGAAACAATCGCCATATATGCTTCTCAAATTCTAGGTACGCCAGGCCACCTTGGTTTGATCAACAACAAACACCCTATGGTTCCTGTCACCACATACAGTGCAGCCTATAGGTTGGTGCTCCATGGGCTAGCCGCTGAAACACTGCATGAAGTTTTGGTGAAAATGAAGTTGAATAAAAATGCCGATGGGGTGGTGATGCCAAAGAGGTAATTGTAAATCAGGCTTATGCAATGGCTGCTTTATCGCATAAGCCTGATTTAGGATAATTAACGCTAATTTTTAGCGTATTTCTGCTCGCTTATTCTGCTAGCTTTACTACAGTCCTTCCTTTTAATTTTCCTTTAAGCATTAGCGCTATTTTTTCAGGCAACGCATCAAGTGTTATTTCATCACAAGATGCCGTCAATTGTGAAGGTTTCCAATCTTTGGCCAATTTGTTCCAAACTTGCTCTCTGTAGCGCATAGGGTAATTCTGTGAATCGATCCCAATAAGCGAAATACCCCTTAAAATAAATGGGAAAACGGTCAAGCTTAGGTTAGGGGAGGCCACATTACCACAACAGGTGACGGCACCCATAGAAGTTGTGGTTTTAATAATGTTCTCAAGGATAATGCCCCCTACGGTATCTATTCCGCCCGCACAAAGGGGTTTTAACAAAGGGCGTTTGTCTAAATTTTCGAAATCAGCACGTAATATTATTTCATTTGCCCCTAATTCCATCAGGTAATCTTTTTCATGCTCTTTGCCAGTGATGGCCACAACAGTGTAACCCAATTTAGAAAGGATCGCCACACTCAATGCGCCAACTCCACCCGAAGCGCCAGAAACCATAATTTTGCCATCCTCGGGTTTCACCAATTCGGTGAGTCGCAATACGGACATTCCAGCGGTTAAGCCTGCTGTCCCGTAAATCATTGCCTCTTTCATGCTCAGGTTTTCGGGTAACTTTACTGCCCATTCTGCAGGAACCCGAATGTATTCACTGAATCCCCCAGCCGTATTCATCCCGAGATCATAGCTGGTAACAATTACCCTATCCCCTTCACTAAAGCCAGCATTATCAGATTCAGCAATAATACCTACAGCGTCAATGCCGGGTGTGTGAGGGAAATTTCTTGTAACCCCTTTATTTCCTGAAGCGGAAAGCGCATCCTTATAATTAAGGGAGGAGTAGGATACTTTGATTAGCAAATCACCCTTAGGTAGCGCTTCAATATTTCTTGTTTTAATGGATCCAATAAATTCACCATCCTTATCTTCAACAACAAAAGCCTTAAATTCTTGGTCATTCATATACTGCTTTTTTTAGTTTTTTGGAGTTAATAAAGTTTTGATATCGTATTTGATAAATAATTCTAAATCAGTTAGCGACTAGGCGACTTGCATTTCCACAATTTGTGTGCCCTTAAGTTTAATTCCTATTATAAAAGCTACATTAACTCCTCCTTCTTGGCCTATTTACCCAAAGTTGGTGGTGGTAATACTGCTAATATAGGTTTTGTCTAAAGCGTTTAAAGGGGGATCTTATATGTCTTTAGCATAAAGTTTTTAAGCATTTACTTTTTCATATTGTTCTCTGGAGGCCTTAATGTCGCTCATATTATTGTTTGCCCATTCCGTTAAGGCTAAAAGGTGTGGCAGTAGTGATTTTCCTCTATGGGTCAATTCATACTCTACCTTGGGTGGGATTTGGGGGAAGACGGTTCGCTTCACCAATCCATCCGATTCCAGAGACTTTAAGGTTACAGTAAGCATTTTTTGAGAAATTGTTCCAATGCATTTATGGATCTCGTTAAAGCGCAATACTTGCTCCTCTGCCAATAACAAAATTATTAGCATGGACCATTTATCACCTATCCTGTCTATTACATTTCGGACCGGACAATTTTCAATATTTTCGTTTTTTTCAAATATTTTTTTACCCATAACTAATTGATTTATTGCATTACTTACCTTAAAGTAAGTATCCTACTCGTACGTAAGTTATTGTTTAATAAATACTTACTATTTATCTTTGACTTACCAAAAGTAACTAGAATACTTTAGGTAATCAAAATAAATTGTGTTTAAAATAAAACTTAAAAAGATGAAAATAGCAGTAACAGGAGCATCAGGAAAGCTTGGACGTTTGGTAATTGAAGAATTGAAAGAAAGAACGTCGGCAGAAAATATTGTGGCATTGGTTAGAAACCCACAAAAGGTTGCAGATTTAGGTGTGGAGGCACGGGAATTTGATTATGATCAAGCAGCGCAACAATCCACAACCTTAAAAGGGGTTGACAAACTTTTGTTGATCTCGGGAAATGAAATCGGGAAACGATTGCCCCAACATATCAATGTGATTGAAGCAGCCAAAAATGCTGGAATCAAGACTATCGTTTACACAAGTTTGTTAAAGGCGGACAGTTCCACATTAGGTCTTGCGGGCGAGCATATTGGGACAGAAGAAGTATTGAAAAAATCAGGTATTCCTCATGTGATCCTTCGAAATGGTTGGTACACAGAGAATTATACAGAGTCGCTTCAGGCAGTAATTGGTTTAGGTACATTGTATGGAAGTTCTGGAGACGGGAAGATTTCTTCTGCTACCCGAGGAGATTATGCAGCAGCAGCGGCTACGGTTTTAACCTCAGAAGGTCAGGAAGGGAAAGTGTACGAACTTGCCGGTGACGAAGCTTTCACCATGAGTGATTACGCGGCTGAAATAAGTCGGCAAACCGGAAAAGACATCCCTTATGTAAATTTACCTGAGAGTGATTATGCTCAGGCACTAATAAAGAGTGGTTTACCAGAAGGCTTGGCCCAATTTCTAGCCTCAAGTCATGTTTCCACAGAAAAAGGAGATTTGTTCGATGATGGTCACCAACTTTCAAAATTGATTGGCCGACCAAGCACCTCTTTAAGCGAAGCCATTTCAGCTGCATTGGCTTAAGTAAATTGAAGAAAATCAAGAAGGTTACAACTGCTGAAAGGCAAAGTTGTAACCTTTTTTTATTAGAATTTTTTTTTCTGGGAGTTAAAGAAAAATTGGGGGATTTATGATTTTTTATCCAATCACCCTCTCCCTATATATGGCATACCGTTGGCCATGATGGTCATAAAGGGGATATTGGCGGCAGGTGGGAGGCTGGCCATGTAGACGATGGCCCTGCCAATTTCATTGACGTCCATGGTGGGCTCTACTTTTCGGGATCCATCTGCTTGTAGGGTACCTTCTTCCATTTTTTTGGTCATGTCACTTTTGGCATTGCCAATGTCTATCTGACTGCAGGTAATGTTTTGATCTCTTCCATCAAGAATAGTGGATTGGGTCAGTCCTGTTACTGCATGTTTGCTTGCGGTATAAGCCACGGACATTGGCCTGGGAGCATGAGCGGAGATAGAGCCATTGTTGATGATGCGACCACCTTTTGGGCTTTGGGTCTTCATTAATTTAAAGGCTTGTTGGGTGCATAGAAATGCTCCTGTAAGGTTGGTATCGATCACCTTTTTCCAATCTTCATAACTCAAGTCTTCCAAAGGAACGGCTGGGACATTGATCCCTGCATTATTAAAAAGCAAGTCCAAACGTCCATACTTCTCCCGGACTTTATCAAACAAGGCATTCACACTTTCAGGTGATGTGATGTCGGAGGGGTAAATCAAAACATTGTCTTGGCCACAAATTTTGGCGGTTTCCTCCAATGTTTCTTTCCTTCTTCCGGTTAATATGAGTGTCCAATTGTCCTTGGCCAAGGCTTGGGCCACGGCCCTTCCTATACCTGAACCTGCTCCGGTGATTAGCGCAGTTTTTATCGTATTCTTCATAAATTGGGCTTATTTTTTGGGTACTTGTATGTGCTCTTCCTGAATATAATTAGAGATGATCTCTGTGGTATCTTTGTCAGCAGTGAAACCTAAAGCATCTGCCTTTTTGGTGTCAAAATTTGGAGGCCAGGTAAGCACAATGCTTTGAAGAAAGGCATCGGGTTCATAAGAGATAAGGTCGGTTATGCCTTTATGCGTGACTTGCTCCAGGCTATCGATCATCTCTTGTACGCTTACAGTTATACCAGGAAGGTTAATCGTGCGGTCGTCTCCTATGTCTTTGGCGGGAAGCTTGGCGGCATGAATAAAATTACGGACCACTTGCTTGGGAGAGAGTATCCAAAAAGGGGATGAAGGAGCAACGGGGTAACTTGTTGGCTTGCCGTTTAAAGGTTCCCGAATGATGCTACTTAAAAAGGAAGAGGTAGCCGCATTTGGTTTTCCCGGCCTAACCGTGATAGTTGGGAGCCTTAGGCACCTGGCATCTACAAAACCACGTCGACTGAAATCATTCATTAGCAAATCTACCATGGCTTTCTGTGTACCATAGGAGCTTTTGGGTTTCGGTGCAGTTTCTTCGGTGAGTACTTGATTTACATCACCACCAAAGATTCCACAGGAACTAGCAAACACCACTTTTGGGCAATAAGCCAGTTCTCGACATTTCTCTAGCAGGTGCAGGGAACCGTATAAGTTGACACGCATTCCTAGGTCAAAGTTTTTTTCTGCTTCACCACTGACCACTGCTGCCAAGTGAAATATCAGTTCGGGCTCCTTTTCTAATAGCGGATCAATTAACGATGGGTCGCTAAAATCGCCTTCAATGCATTTAAATCCTGGGTTATTTTTGATGTTGTCCAAAAAGGCCTGGTCAACTAGCGTTATTTTTCCTTTGGATTCGGGGTGTTGTAGTAGCCATTCTGTAGCCAATCTGCTACCAATAAATCCGCCTCCTCCTATGATGAGTACATTCATGTATTTGGGTTTATGTTTAGACAAAAGGGAATATGTAGGAAAGCAACCAAACCTGCGCCATCCCTACCAATGAAATGCAAGCGAGCAGAAAGGTCCAGGTTTTGAGGGCCTCTTTTTCTGTTAGTCCGCTCATTCTTGCTACCACCCAAAAAGCGCTGTCATTCATCCAAGAAATAAACAGTGAACCAAAGCCCATGGCCATCAATAAGTAGACGGGGTGAAAACCCAGGGATTGACCATCTCCTATAAGTGCTGACATAATGGCCACGCTGGAAATCATCGCAACAGTTCCTGATCCCTGTGCAGTTTTTAATACCGCGGCTATCAGCCAGGCAAGGGGAATAAAATGTAGCGGAAAATTTTCTGTAGCCAATCTAATGGCCTCTCCAATGCCACTATTATTGATCATGGCGCCATAAGCACCGCCAGCACTTGTGATAAGAATGATTATACCTCCTATTTCCAAAGGCTTGCCTACCTTAGTCCATAATTCTCTGGAGGCCATTTTCTCAGATTTGGCCCACAAATACAAGGCTGCCCCTGCTCCTGCAGCCATGGCTAGATTTTTATTACCTAAGAAAACCAACCATTCAGGAACGTGTCCGGTAATGGCCTGAACCATTGTTCCTGAACCTATCATCAGGATGGGTAAAACAATGGGAGCGAGTGCCCAGGTCAAGGATATTTCTGAAGCATCGCCTGTGTTTTCAGGCAATGCTATCCGGATGGGCACATCCATTTTTTCATTGATTCTTTTACCAATAAATAATACCAATATGGCGGGGATAATCCCTAAAATCATTCCAGAAAGGATCACGGTTCCCAACTCTATTCCTAGGCTTTCGGCCATGATAAGTGGGCCTGGTGTAGGAGGGACTATACTATGGGTTATGGCTGCACCACCTCCTATGGCAATTACATAAAGGATATAGTTTTTACCCGTTTTGAGGGCCAGGCTAATACCTAAGGGGATAAGTAAGAAAAAAACCGTATCTAAAAAAACCGGGATGGAAAGCAAAAAGGCCGCGATAAGCAGGGCCAAAGCAGCTTGTTTTTCACCTAGTTTATTTAATAATTGGGTTACGATTTTTTCTGCGGCACCGCTCTCCAGCATGGCAGTTCCTATAATGGCCGCCAGTGCAATCACCCAAGCTATTTTCCCTGCCATTACACCAAAAGCGATCATGGGTTCATCGAGTGCAGCAACAATGCCTTTGTTCTCCATAAGGTTTGGCGTCATAAGACCGACAAAAACAGCAGCCAGTACCAAAGCAACAAAAGGGTGAAACCTCAACCGGGAAACCAAAGCTACTACCAGTGCAATACTGGACAATAGAATGGCAAATGGCCAATAGTCAGCATGATAAATTGATTCCATGCTTTAAATAAGGGAAAATATTCTGAAAACTAATGGCTAGGCATTTTAAAATCGATATTTTAATGGAAAGATTTTCATTTTTTGTATAAATGTAGTTTGTTTGCTCAATTCGGATGGTTTACATTAGGAAAAAATTATAGGTTTTATTTTAGATGTTTAGTTTTTGATTTGATGAGAATGGACGAAGGTAAAGAGGAGGATAAAATAAGAAGGGCTTTTAAGGAAAAAGACTGGGCTGAAATTAAAAGTGCAGATTCCTGGGTAATTTTTAAAGTAATTAGTGAATTTGTTGAAGGTTTTGAAAAGCTTGCCAAAATTGGGCCTTGTGTTTCTATTTTTGGTTCTGCCAGAACAAGGTCAGACCACCATAATTTTCAGAAAGCTGAGGCCATTGCCGCAAAGCTTGTGAGGCATGGTTATGGGGTAATAACCGGAGGTGGTCCAGGCATCATGGAAGCAGGAAATAGAGGTGCTCATTCAGAAAAAGGAAAGTCTGTAGGGTTAAATATTGTCTTGCCCTTTGAGCAATTTAATAATATATATATTGACCCGGACAAACTGCTTACCTTCGATTACTTTTTTGTCCGTAAGGTGATGTTTACCAAGTATTCTCAGGGATTTATCGTTTTGCCGGGAGGTTTTGGGACCATGGATGAATTGTTTGAAGCTTTGACCCTTATCCAAACCAAGAAGATCGGTCGTTTTCCAATAGTACTTGTTGGTAAGGCATATTGGGAAGGATTGATCGAATGGATCAAGACCACCATGTTAGAGTCCAACGCCAATATCAATAAGGAAGACCTAGATCTTTTTGTGCTTGTGGACTCTGCAGATGATGCAGTTGCAGCCATAGACGATTTTTATAACAAATACCTATTATCACCAAATTACTAAGCCATTGAAAAAGAAGCATACTTATAATTTATACTTCCTTGTAGCGCTGCAATTTGTAATTATTGGCTATTTGCTATACCAAACCAAAGAGGAAAAACCTCAATTAAAAGTCAATGATGGTGAAGCTGCTGAATTGCGTGAAGGAAAGGCAAGAAGCATTCCTCGTGTACGAATATTTGATCTTCCAGACAAGCCTGAGTTTGCTGGGGAAAAAGTTCCTATAGATCAACCTGATGTTTTTGAAAGGTATGAGAGGGAAATTTATGTCAATGCCTATTGGGAATCTAATGCCTTGCTGATGCTCAAAAGAGCAGGTAAATATTTTCCTTTCATTGAACAGACCTTGAAGGAAAATGGTATTCCTGACGATTTTAAATATGTGGCGGTCATTGAATCAGGCTTATTAAATGTCACCTCCCCGGTGGGAGCCAAAGGTTTCTGGCAATTTATGAAAGGGACGGCTGGAGATTTCGGATTGCAAGTCAATCGGGATGTAGATGAAAGGTACCATTTCGAAAAATCAACAATAGCCGCCTGCAAATACATCCGGGCAGCCTATGGCAAATTTGGAAATTGGACCAGCGTAGCCGCAAGTTACAATATGGGTATGGCAGGAATTGCCAGGCGTAAAAATCAGCAGCTCAGTCCTGATTATTACAATCTTTATCTTAATGAAGAAACCAGTAGATATATTTTTAGAATTCTTGCAATGAAAGAGATTTTTGAAAACCAAGCGAAATATGGTTTCGAACTTCAAAATGACGATTTGTATTCCTTACCCCCACTTAGGGAAATAGAAGTGAGTGAAAGTATTGACAATCTTGCATCTTGGGCAATTAAACAAAAGAGTAATTACAAGGAAGTAAAAATCTACAATCCTTGGCTAATTAACTCCAAACTTAATGTCAGAAAAGGACAAACTTATGTAATAAAATTGCCCTTGTAAAAACCTTTTCTTAAAGAATTGGTTTTTATCCTTAACTTGAATGGAATAAAAACCTGTTATATGAAAAAACCTGTCATTATTACCTTTATAATTGGGCTAGTTTTGCTTGGTTTTTTTTATTTATTACCAGTATTGGTAAATAACTACCTGAATAAAAACGCAGAGCGAATTGTCAGTAATATGATCCTCCGGACCAGCGATTTTGTGGGGCATGAGGTTAATTTTGGAAAAATTAGGTTGGATTATAATTACCGTGGTACTTTTTTGAAAATGGACTCGGTTAGTATTTACCCGGGTAAGGAGTTGATGGAGGAGGATAAGATCAAGTTCAACCTTTCTTTCAAAGAAGCCAGCTTGACGGGTTTTCAATGGGTGGATTTTTTGTTTTACAATAGCATCCATCTGGACTCTGCCTATATAGCTGATGTGGTCTTGGAGACAATTACTCCCGATCTGGAAGAAATAACTGATAAGATGGGGCAAGATGAAGGAAGTCAGGGAGAAAACTACAGGCTGATTGAACTTAACCATTTTCGGGTCAATAAAGCCGATTTTATTAATAAAGACAGCAAATCAGATTCTACTAGACTATTGATAAATGACTTATTTGTATTTGCTGATGGGTTTAGTTTAAGTGATGAGGACATAAAGAGTCAGGAGGCAATATTTTCAGTAGATATTATAGAAGGTTATTTGGGTGAGGTGCAGCTTCATGTCAATGATTATATCAATGTGATACAAGCCAATGACCTATCCTTCAATACTGCAGAACAAAGGCTGAGTATTGATAAGGGAGCCTTTAAAAACAAATTGAGAAAATATTCTTATATCAATCGGTTTGATAAAGAGACCAATTGGATGGAGGTGAACAATGCCAGGCTGGAGATAACAGGCATGAATTTTCAATCCTATTTTAGAGAGGGAAAAATAGACGCAGATAATGTACAATTGGATCATTTGGAATTGGAGGTTTTCAGGGACAAAAGAAAAGTGGAGGATACCTCAAAAAGGCCCAAAATGATTCATGATATTGTCCATGACTTGCCTAAAAGCATTTGGTTGAAGGCAATCAATTTTGAGAATGCGACAATTAGCTATCAGGAGAGGCCTGACACCAAGGCCCCTTCTTCTGGAAAGATCTTTTTCGATCAAGTCAATGGGGAGATTTTGGGCTTTACCAATTATGCGGAAAAGCTTTCGCAAAATGATACCCTAAGGATCACTGCTAAAGGAAGGTTAATGGGGGAAGGGCAGATTGATATGCAGGCTGATTACCTGATCAATGACAGGGATGGGAAGTTCTTATTGGAGGGCAGTATTGGAGCAATGAATCTGACCAGTCTCAATAATATGATTATGCCAGCCACAAGAGTGGCACTGAAGCAAGGAAGGTTAGACAATCTTTACTTTAATATTACAGCAGATGACCTAGATGGCACAGGAGATGTCGTGGCAAGGTATTCTGATTTGAAAATAGAAATACTAGATAAAAATTATAAGCGAAATAAAAATGTTTTTAGGGATATTGGTGCTTTTCTTGCCAATACGCTTGTGATTAAGACGCATAACCCACAAAAATCGGGAGACCTTCAGAAAGGCGAAGTGTATTTTCAGAGGGAAAAACACAAGTTTATTTTTCATTATTGGTGGAACCTGATATTAAGTGGGCTGAAATCAACAATTACTGGAGACACTGAGCAAGACCTACGCGAGAAGGCCGCCAATTAGATCCTTTACTAAAAATGAACCATTTGTATGATTTTAGGCTTATTCTAGTTATGTTCTTTTCAGTCGGGTTTATCTATGATTATTATAAATTATTCTGATCCATAAGGGTTGTGATGAGGTTTATGATTATGGAATTCTTCACCCTTCTTAGGATTGAAAAAACTTCAAAAAACAAAATTGTCCGGTGCTAGGACAGTAAATTTAGCAGCAATTAGAATAGTTAATACCTAATTTAGGTTAAACCAATACAAGCGAAAATCTATCCGATGTCAGCAGAAAATCAACCTTCTCAAGAACATATTGAAATATATGGGGCCAGAGAGCATAACCTCAAAAACCTCGACCTTACTTTACCTAGAAATAAATTGGTGGTGATTACTGGATTGAGTGGCAGTGGTAAAAGTTCACTGGCATTTGATACCATTTATGCGGAAGGCCAAAGACGGTATATGGAAAGTTTTTCTGCCTATGCACGATCTTTTTTGGGGGGAATGGAAAGGCCTGATGTAGACAAAATCAATGGGCTTTCTCCAGTTATATCCATTGAGCAAAAGACTACATCAAAAAATCCCAGATCCACTGTGGGTACCGTAACTGAGATTTACGATTTTATGCGTCTCCTGTATGCCAGGTCAGGTGAGGCTTATTCCTACCTTTCAGGTGAGAAGATGGTTCGGCAGACTGAAGATCAGATCGTAGAGCAGATTTTCAATGTCTTTTTGGACAAAAAACTATCCATTTTGGCCCCGGTAGTAAAGGGCCGGAAAGGGCACTATCGAGAATTGTTTGAGCAGATCCGTAAGATGGGGTATTCAAAAGTTCGGATAGATGGAGAAATAGTGGAGTTGGAGCCTAAAATGCAAGTAGACCGTTACAAGATCCATGATATAGAAATTGTGGTCGATAGGGTTCTTGCAGAAGAAGGAGACCGGTATAGGATCTCCCAATCATTAAAAACTGCCCTACAACATGGGAAAGGAATAATGATGCTACTTGATGAAGAAGGGGAAATACATCATTTTTCCAAATACCTGATGGACCCACATACGGGATTGAGTTATGATGAGCCGGCACCAAATTCTTTTTCCTTCAATAGTCCTTATGGAGCATGTCCTTCTTGCAATGGTCTGGGAGTAATTGAAGAAATTACTAGGGAAAGTGTAATTCCCGACCCCTCTTTGAGTATCAGTAGAGGTGGAATAGCCCCTTTGGGGGAATACAGAGACATTTGGATTTTTAAAAAAATTGATGCCATTCTTAAGCGATACAAAGGCAGCCTGGCAACACCCATTGAGAAATTGGACGAAGAAGTAATACAGACCTTACTGTATGGTGATAAAATGGAAGTGGCAGTTGATTCTGTAAAATACCCTGGTACAAAGTGGAACACTACCTTTGAAGGAATTTTGAATTTCCTTCAGAAACAAAAAGAAGGAGGGTCTGATAAAATCCAGAAATGGATCTCTGATTTCACAAGCACCAGAAAATGTCCCGAATGTGAGGGCTACCGACTTAAAAAAGAAGCACTTCATTTTAAGATAGCCGAAAAGCATATTGGTGAATTGGCACAAATGGACATCACAAGTCTTGGGGAATGGTTTGCCAATATTGAGGAGCGAATGACCGAAAGGCAGAAGATCATTGGCGCAGAGGTTTTAAAAGAAATCAGGAAAAGAATTGGGTTTCTGCTGGACATAGGATTGAATTACCTTTCCCTTAACCGACCTTTAAGAACCTTGTCTGGAGGGGAGGCCCAAAGGATTCGACTGGCAACTCAAATAGGAACCCAACTAGTGGGCGTTTTGTATATTTTGGATGAGCCGAGTATAGGTTTGCATCAAAGAGACAATGTGAAGTTGACACATGCACTCAAAGACTTGCGGGACCTGGGAAATTCAGTCATTGTCGTAGAACATGACAAGGACATGATGATGGAGGCTGATTATGTGTTGGACATAGGACCTGGAGCAGGTCGCCATGGTGGTCAAATTGTAGCCAGTGGTACCCCTCAGGAAATTTTAGCCTCCAATAGCCTAACAGCCAATTATCTCAATGGGGTACTAAGCATACCTGTTCCTGAAAAAAGAAGAAAAGGCTCAGGGAAAAAATTGAAATTAAAAGGGGCAAGTGGTAATAACCTGAAAGATGTTAACCTGGAAATTCCTTTGGGAACCATGGTTTGTGTGACAGGTGTATCAGGGTCAGGCAAAAGTTCCCTGATTCATGAAACCCTGTATCCTTTGCTTAACAGGCAGTTTTATAATTCAAAGAAAGAACCCTTGCCTCATAAAGAGATAAGTGGTCTTGAGCATTTGGATAAGGTAATAGAAGTGGATCAATCTCCAATTGGACGAACTCCACGTTCTAATCCTGCGACCTATACAGGTGTTTTTACCGATATCAGGGCTTTGTTTACAGATTTGCCTGAATCCAAAATTAGAGGTTACAAACCCGGAAGATTTTCCTTTAATGTTAAAGGAGGTCGTTGTGAGGATTGTGAAGGTGGAGGAATGAAGTTGATCGAGATGGATTTTCTTCCTGACGTTCATATTCCTTGTGAAACCTGTAAAGGGAAGCGCTACAATAGGGAGACTCTGGAAGTTAGGTTTAAGGGGAAATCTATTGCTGATGTACTAGACATGACCGTGGAACAGGCCGTAGAATTTTTTGAGCACATTCCAAAGATCTTAAGAAAAATTCAAACATTGCATGATGTAGGGCTGGATTATATAACCTTAGGTCAACATGCCACCACCCTGTCTGGAGGAGAAGCGCAGCGTGTAAAACTAGCCACGGAGCTTTCCAAGAAAGACACTGGAAAAACCTTTTATATTCTGGATGAACCTACAACGGGCTTGCATTTCAAAGACATCGGTTTGCTTCTTGGCGTGCTTCAGCAATTGGTAGACAAGGGAAATACAGTCCTTATTATTGAACACAATATGGATGTGATTAAGGTGGTGGATCATATTATAGACCTTGGACCAGAAGGTGGGGAGAAAGGTGGAGAAATCCTTTTTAGTGGAACTCCTGAAAAATTAGCCAATCACCCTAGTAGTCATACCGCTAAGTTTTTAAAAGAGGAATTGAAGAAAAAGGAAGATGTGCTGATATAGTCTGGGGCTGAGCTAATGGTTTAAGGAGTATTGGTAATAGTACTAAAAGCAATTTGTATTGTCTGTCCAGGAATGTGATAAGCGTTTGTTCCAAGGCAACATGGATTGGCTTATTCATCTGTGGTATTTATGGATGTCAGAGATTTATTAAAAATTAGTCATCAAAATTTAAGCAGCTTATCTGTTGGTCTTTAAGTGTTGTTAACGCGCAGAGACCATGGGAAGGCCCATTTTTAGTTCAATGTTAAGGGAAGGTTAAATTCATCAATTTAATTTCAAAATTTCATAATTCGCTTTTTTACAGGGTGATAGAATTTTGCGTCAGATTTGTAACCGAATCTAAAACAGACGTAAAAATCTAACACTAACCATGAAGAAATTATTTAATTGGATGATGATCGCTACAGTCGCTGCCGTTCTTATGACAGCATGTACCGAGGAAGAAACGCCAAATAATTCCGTTGCCATATCCGGAGTTCCTGCTACAGCAGTAGTAGAAGCTGGCCAGAGTGTGGCCCCTGTTACTGCTACCATTACAGCAGCAGATGGATTGTCCACATTGGTTGTTCGGAAAGATGGAGCTACTGTAGAAACCATTAATTTTAATGGAGAAGTTACCGCAAACCATGAGTTTACTTACCAAACTACTGCTGAGGATGCGGATAAAAACCTTGTTTTCGAATTTGTAGCTACTGATAAAAACGGAGACACGCAGACTTCTACCTATGTACTTACTGTAGGAGAAATTGCTTCAGTCATAAAAATTGAAAACAATATCACTGCTGATGAGGAGTGGGAAACCGGAAAGGTTTACGTTCTAAGTGGTAGAATAGCTGTTACTGCTGGAGTTACACTTAAAATCAACCCAGGTGTAATCGTTAAAGGTGAAGCTGGATCTGGATCTAATGCAACTGCTCTTGTTATTGCCCGTGGGGCCAAGATTGAAGCAGTAGGTACTGCTGATCAACCAATAATATTTACTTCTATCGCTGATGAAATAGCACCTGGTATGGTAGCTAGTCCTAACCTTGATCCTGATATTGATGGATTATGGGGAGGTTTGTTGGTATTGGGCAAGGCTCCTGGTTCTTTCGCAGGTGATGTAACTGAGGTACAGATTGAAGGTATTCCTCCATCCGATTCAAATGGACTATATGGTGGAGATGATCCAGAAGATTATTCTGGAATTATCAAATATGTTTCTATCCGTCATGGTGGAGCCAATATAGGAGAAGGAAATGAAATCAATGGTTTGACTTTAGGAGGCGTTGGTTCTCAGACGATCATTGAAAATGTTGAAGTAATCGCTAACCAAGACGATGGCATCGAATGGTTTGGTGGTACTGTAAGCGTAAAAAATGCCCTTATCTGGAATTCTGGAGATGATGCTTTAGATACCGATCAAGCTTGGGCAGGTACACTTGATAACTTTATTGTAATCACAGGTTCAGCCACAGACCATGCACTTGAAATTGATGGCCCTGAAGGCGCTTACAATGCAGGTCACACCGTTCAAAACGGAACCATTGTAGGAAATGATGTTTCAGAGTTGGGAGACTTCAGAGATGGAGCCCGAGGAACTTTCAAAAACATACTTTTCAAAAGCTTTGCTGATCCTGCAACTACGGATGGTAGAGGTGATCTTTCCCTAAGTGGAGACAAGTCTTTAGAAAATTTCGAAAATAGTATTCTTGCTTTCGAAAACCTTGAGATAGTAATCGCTGAAGGAGTATCGCTTAGCAGTGTATTCAAACATGGAACTTCTGCCCATGCAAGTACAGTAGCAGATGATGCAAGCACTGTAGGAGCAGACAAGGCTGCCTTTAGTGATTGGACCTGGGCTGCTGAAGCAGGCAAATTGACAGATTTAAAATAAACACCAACCACCATTTTTTGAAAGGGATACGTAAGGTATCCCTTTACAATTTTTTTATTGTATCGCTGTACTATTAAAAAAAACATAATGAAAAATTTTACCTTTAGCTGGATCTTAATAGGGTTTTTGCTTTTGTCCTCAAATGTGATGGCCCAAAATGGTACCATTCGGGGAACAATTTATGATGAAGGAACAGGAGAGCCCTTGTTTGGTGTGGCTGTTTCAGTTGTCGGTGCACAATTAGGCGCAGTTACCGACTTTGATGGAGATTTTGAAATTCAATTGCCAGAAGGTATTTACACCTTGCAAGCCTCATTCATTTCTTTCAACAGTTTGAACCTTGAGGAGATAACTGTTAACAAGGGACAAGTCACCCTTCTTGACAACCTTAGGATGTCGGAATTTACCTCCGATTTAGAAACGGTAACCATATCAGCAGAAGCCATCAGAACTACTGAGGCGGCTTTGATGACAGTAAAAAGAAATGCTACCCAGTTGATGGATGGAATTAGTTCTGCAGCTTTTCGCCAGATTGGGGATGGAGATGCGGCATCTGCAATCAAAAGAGTAACGGGTGTTTCCATCGAAGGAGGGAAATACGTGTACATACGTGGGTTAGGAGACCGTTACACCAAGACCGTCTTGAATGGGGTGGATATTCCGGGCTTGGATCCAGACAGGAACACCATACAAATGGATATTTTCCCTACCAATATTATTGACAATATCATCGTTTCAAAATCCTTTACAAGTAACCTTTCAGCAGATTTTACTGGAGGTATTGTGGATATTGAGACCAAAGACTTTCCGGAAGAAAAAACAATGCGGCTTTCCATAGGTGGAGGCTATAACCCTTCCATGCATTTCAACTCTGATTTTTTAACTACGGAAGGAAGTGCCACAGACTTTTTAGGTTTTGACAATGGTTTTAGAGCGATCCCTACACAAGGCATTGAGGATATCCCACAATATGCAGATGTTGTAGGTAACCCAGGAGGAGAAAAAGGACAGCTTTACCAGAGCATATTGAAAGATTTCAATCCTGTGTTTGGGGGTAAAAAGCAGCAGAACCTTATGAATTATAACTTAGGTTTCTCACTTGGAGATCAATTTGCCCATGAGAATAATACCTTCGGTTATAATTTTGCCATTACTTATAAAAATACTTCTGAGTTTTTTAAGAATGCTCAGTTTAATCTTTATGCAAAACCCAGAGAGGCCGATCAATCTGAACTAGAACCATTGGAAAGGTCTGTAGGTAACTATGGAGAAAACAATGTATTGCTTGGTGGTTTATTTAGCCTGGCTTATAAAACTGATTATTCTAAATACAAATTGAATTTTATACGTTTACAAAACGGAGCATCTAAGGTTGGTAATTTCGCCTTTGAAAATACCAATTTGGGAGCTGTTTTTGAAGCGGATCAGTACAATATTGAATACAGCCAGAGAGCATTGACCAATTTATTGCTTAGTGGTATGCATTATAGCAAAGGCGGGGAATGGGAATTGAACTGGAAAATTGCGCCTACCTTGTCATCTATAGATGATCCGGATGTAAGAGTGCTAAGGTTTAGAAAACCCAACAATACTATATCTACAGAAGTCGGTTTGCCTCAAAGAATTTGGAGATCTCTCGAAGAGAAAAACTTAATAGGAAAGCTTGATCTTGCTAAAAACCATAGCCTATTTGGTCAACCTGCTAAACTGCGATTTGGCTCCTCTTATGCTTACAAACAAAGGGATTTTCTAATCCAGGACTTTCAATTTGCTACTGGAAATGGGACATTTACAGGTGATCCCAATGAGGTGCTTGTAGAAAGCAACTTGTTTTCAGAGGAGAATAGGAATGGGGTTCGATACAGTCCCCTGTTTATCCCCAACAACCCCAATAGCTATGATGCCAACCTAAGTAATATCGGGTTGTATGCTCACAGTGAATTTACTCCTGTGGCCAAGTTAAAAGCAATCGTAGGCTTGAGGGTAGAAAAATTTGACCAGTACTATACCGGTTCAAATCAAACTCAAACCATTGTTTACAATAATGAGAAAGTATTGGCAGACGTGGACCTTTTTCCTACCGTAAACCTGATAAGGAGCCTTAAGGAGAACCAGAATCTTCGTTTCTCTTTTTCCAGCACCATAGCCAGACCTTCCTTTAAGGAGATGTCTTTTGCTGAGATCTTAGATCCCATTACAGGGAGGACATTCATAGGTGGTTTGTTTGAAGAAAGGACACAGGGAGGAACAGAAGTTTTATGGGATGGAAAATTGCAAGCAACCCGAATCAATAATTTCGACCTTAGGTGGGAGCAATTCCTTTCTGCAGGACAACTCTTTTCGGTAAGTGCATTTTATAAGACTTTTGATAAGCCCATTGAGATGGTGCAATTCCTTTCTGATCCAGGAGCTTTCCAGCCTAGAAATGTAGGAAATGGAACAGTGGCAGGAGTCGAATTGGAAATGAGGAAATCACTAGCATTTGTTAGTCCATCTCTTGAAGCTTTCTTTTTTAACTTCAATGGTACTTTGACCAGCTCAAAGATTCAAATGTCAGAAGCGGAATTGATGTCCCGACAGTTGACAGCTAGAGAAGGAGAAAAAGTAGTAAAGACAAGGGACATGTCAGGTCAGGCTCCTTATATTATCAATACAGGCTTGAGTTATAACAATAAACTATCGGGTCTTGAAGCAGGTCTGTTTTATAATGTTCAAGGTGCCACACTTAATTATATTGGTTTTGGGAACAGAACAGACACCTATACTGTCCCTTTTCACGCGGTAAATTTAAGCCTTAACAAGACTTTTGGAGCAAGTGAAAAAATAAAGGCGGGGATAAATGTTCAAAATTTACTTAACCAGTCCAGACAAGAAGTCTTCCGTTCTTACAATGCTGATGATCAGATTTTTTCCAGTTTGAATCCAGGTACATTGATAAACGTTAACTTTTCTTATGGGCTTTAAACTGTTCAATGGTAATTTTTAAACCCGGATTTGTAATAGAAAGACAATCAGGTTGTTTGGAGATTTTAGTATAGCACTGCTATGGTAAAATTGAAAGCAGCAAGGAAGTGGCAGATTTTAAAGCGATTTCGGCATGTATAAGATTATCTATTGCATATTTAGGGTTAAAGGCTTATGTACATAAGAATCAACCTAGTTCTAAAGTTTTTGAAATCATTACAACAGCACTTTTTACTCGAGTTTAAGTTAGGTTGATAATTAATTTTTTGCATATCCTTCCTTTTGGGAGGATATTTTTTTTGCTGCTATGTTAAGAAATTGTTAACTTTAGTTAACAGTGTATTAATTTAGACAAATGCCGAAGTCTCTTCTTATAATGGTTTTGCTATTATTGGCTACTGTTTCCCCAACAGTTCTAGCCAAAAACCATGCGCATTTGCCAATTATAGAAACTCCATCTGAGCGTACAGCTTTAGTGATGTCTTGGCGGTTAGGAAGTGAGCAGTTCAGTGTTTTGCATGAGCAATTGAGAAAAGACTTTGCTAAATGGGGGACTTCCCAAAGAATGGTAAAGAATATATTTTACCGCTCCCATAAACAGTTGTTTCAGGAATACAGACAGTACAGTTTGACCCAAGATACTTTTATTTCGGGCAGCTATGATTGCGTAAGTGGCTCATTAATTTTGGCCGGTTTACTGGACTACTTCGGATTTGATTATGAGGTCATCGAAACGACCTACCATGTTTTTTTAAAGGTAGCCTTAGCCAATGAGTTTATTGTTTTGGAAGTAACTGATCCTGAAACTGGGTTTATAGCAGATAGGGGAGCTCAAAAAGCTTATTTGGCGAAATACAGTAGTGGGGAGGGAATCCTTAATCAATGGAATGTTTTAACCAGGAATGAAGGGGAAGCTATACCTACAATTTATAGAAGCATTGACCTGCAAAACCTAATAGGACTTCAGTATTTTAATCAAGCCATCAACCATTATAATAACAAAAACGATTTATTGGCTTATCAGTATAGTGTCACCGCTCTAAAAATGTACAGATCGGAAAGAATTTTAGACTTTTCAGATTTTTTGAAGCAAAATTTATTACTCTCAGCTTCTCGTTAAACCCGGATTATGTAATAGGATTTCTCCGTCCTGACCATGTCAGGGGTGAAGCCTGTCCCGTGTTTACGGGAAGTGTTGCAATCGCAAGAAAATCAGGCTGTTTGGAGATTTTAGCATAGCACCGCTATGGTGAAATTGAAAACAGCAAGGAAGTGGCTGATTTTGAAGCGATTTCAGCACGTAATAGATTGTCTATTGCATGTTTCGGGTTTAATCGGATTCGATGAAAAAAAATGCTTCCTATATGGTATAGGAAGCATTTTTAAATGGGTCTGTAATTTTCTTAATCCTTTAAAACCTCACATTTGTCATAGGCTGGGTCTATGTCAATGAATACTTCTTCTTTGGCTACAACAAACCATTTTGCCAAGATGTCTTCTTCTTTTTTACGCCGTGCTGCGGCTTTTAGTTTTTCGTAATCATCAGAGATATTGGCTCTGTGGGCTGGATATCTTGCTTTGTAATAGAGTATCCTAACCCCTGGTTCTGATTTTTGGTTTCTAGGATCTACATCATCAAACCTGATGACGGGTGTGATGTCACCTATTTCCATACTGTCTAAGGTGAAAAATAGTATGGGATCTTCTAAAGTTCGAGAGGTTAATCTGTTGGATCCTGTGGTAGGATCAGTGAAAAAGCCTCCGGCATCAGATGTTTCTCTATCATCAGAGTTCTCTTTAGCAGCCTTGGCAAAAGAGATATTTCCATCCACAATCTCTTTACGTAGACTGTCCAAAGAGTGTTCAGCCTTTAAGATGTCTTCCTCTGAGGGGCTTGGCATCATTAATATATGCCTTGTATTAAAGGTGTTTCCTCTTCGTTCAAGTAGTTGAATGATATGGAAACCAAATACAGTCTCTACAGGGTCACTGATTTCCCCTGGCTTGAGTTCAAAAGCCGTGGCCTCATATTGTGGAGCCAGTTCTCCTCTTTTATAAAACCCAAGGTCACCACCTAATGGTCCGGATGGGCCTTCAGAATACTGTTTGGCCATTTCAGCAAAATCAGCTTCACCACTAAGAATTCGCTCTTTAATTTCAGCTAATTTATTAAACACCTTGTCCTTTTCAGATTGGCTTATTTCTGGTTTTTTCACAATTTGTCCAACCACTACTTCCGAGGAGAAAAATGGCAGTGAATCTTTGGGGATGGAGCTATAAAATTTCCTTACATCGTTTGGAGATACTTGCAAATCTTGGGTGATCACACCCTGCATTTTTTGTACGACTAATTGTTCTTTTACGGCATCCTGGATCTCGTTTTTTAATTGATCCCCAGTTTTACCATAGGCTTCGATAAGTGTTTCTTCATCGCCACCAAACTGTTGAAGTACCATATTAAATCGCTGATCGGTTTGAATAATTACTTCTGCTTCAGAAACAATCACGGAATCAATTTCTGATTTAGCCATCATCATTTTATTGATTAGCAAGGATTCAAATACCTGACATCTTGAAGGGATCTCAAAACCTTGTTGAGCCTGTGAAGAGGCTTCCAAATAGGCTTTTTGAAGATCCGACTCCAAAATAATATAGTTGTCTACTTTAGCGATGATTTTATCAAGCACTTGGCCTGTTGGCTTTTTTTCTTTCTCTTTTTCTTCAGGTTTGGCAGATTCCGTAGTGTCTTGTGCCAAAGCCATTTGGAAAACGGAAAGACCGAATACCAACAGTAAGCTGAGGCCTTTGGTCAATTTATTCATATATGGTAAACTCATTGTTTTCAAGTGCATTGTTATAAATATCTCTTTTTAATTTTTCAGCAATCTCTGCTCTTCTTTTATTTACGATGATTTTTGAAATCTCGTCTTTCACAAATTCCAAAGGAGGAACCTGATCCTGAAGTCTGTATTCCAATATTTTGAAATAATAGGCATAGGTTTCATCATCTACATGTATCAACTTTTCGTTACGGAGCAATTGAACATGGTTGTTGTTTTTTGTCAAGGGTGTATTTAATATTATGTCATCGAAGTTGATCCATGTGGAGTCCTCCATGAAATAATTGTTGGCATAGCGAATGGCAAACTCCTTTAATTCTTCCTTTTGACTCTCGCTGTTCCTATTTAGCAAGCGTTCCAACTGCCTTCTTTGAGGAATGTTTTTTTCAAGTTTTACAAAATTGGTTCGTACGATTATCTCCTTTAACGCGAAGTTCTGGTTGTTATTTGTGTAATACTCTTCAATTTCTTTTTGGGTTACGTCTTTGTCAAGTGTTTTTTCTACGTAGTTTTTCTCGAATTCATAAGCAATCAGTGCATACCTGTAGTCCAGTAATTTTCTGTTAATCTCAGCCTCGTTAAGTGTGAGGTTTTGGCTTGCTTCACGGATAACCAATTGCTTTTTTACCCAACTTTGGATATAACGATTTACCAATTCAGCTGAATCCAAATCCGGAGACATTTCTCTGCTTATGTGGTCAATGTCTGAATGGTAAAGATTCGCATTACCAACTGTGGCCACAATAGCATCATCTGTATCCGCTTGTTCATTTTTCATCTTGAACAAATCGCATGAAGACATGAAAAGCATAATGCTTCCTGTCATAAATGCCTTATTTAGCAAGAGATTGATATATTTTTTCTTTTTCATCCTCATTGACCTGGATGGTGTATTTTTGTTTTAGTTCAGTAATCAGTTTTGTTTCAAGGTATTGTTGGTAATCCTGAATGAGTCTTCCCCTAGTTTCCTCGTACTTTTTCTGCCTAGCAGGAAGTGTTTCTCCCAATACAATTAGAACTGTTTCCTCATTTTGATGCAGCTTATGGAAAGTCTGATTTAAATCCAGTTCACTCAAAAGCTCATTATTGTCTACTTCAAAGGTTTTTTGTTCTACTGTAAAAAGCAAAGTGTTTTTCTCCAAAAACCTGTTTTTCAATTCAGTAGAAAGACTATCGGTTAGTGTTTTTGTACTTAACCATGACTCCACTTTGGAAATGTTTTGACTTTTTATAGCTTTGACAATCAGGGCTTTTACCCTTTTACTCCACATGTAGTTGTCAGTATTGTTTTGGAAATAGTTTCTTTGTCCGGTACTGTCTTCTAATGCTTTTTGCCAAACCTCATTGTTCATTAATTCAAATAGTAACATGCCATTTTTGTACTCATTCACCAACTGCCGGTAATCCTTGTTGTTTTGATAAAGGTGCTCTTCTTCCCAGGTTGCCAATAGGTTTTCCAAATAATCCCCATAAACCTCATCGAAGGAGACGTTGAGTAAAGTATTTACTGATGGCCCTTCTTTTTTAAGGTAAGCAATGAAATCCTGGATTGTGGCGTCTTTCCATTCTGAACGAACAATCAGCTTGTCTCCTTTGTTGGATAGGCCTTCTAGTTTTATATAAAGCTGAGCAACAGGCCTTCCGCTTGAGCTTGAAAATGCATTTTTAAGGCTATTGATGAGTTGACTGTTTTCTGTAACGTTAAATTTCGCCTTTTGCATCGCCAAAACCTGGTCTTTTATTAAGTTTGAACGACTGTCTCTTAATATATTGGATTTTATTGTTGGGAGAACTTCGTTAAATGGAGGTACTGGTTTTGCACCTTCTAGGCGAATAATATGGTAGCCGTATTCTGTTTTAACGGGAGCTGAAAAGTCGCCCTTTTTGCTTAAAGAGAATGCAGCATGTTCGAATTCCGGAACAATGGATCCAACTCCAAACCAAGGAATCATTCCTTTGTTTGCCTTACTTCCAGGATCTTCAGAATAGGTTTTTACCAATTCCAGCCATTGAGATGGATTTTCAATTAAATTTTGATGTATCTGGTTGATTTTATTGAAAGCCATTTGATCCTCTTCAGCACCTGCCGAACGTATCAAAAGATGAGAAACGTGTAGCTGTCCTGGGTTTGGTCTTCTATCTTCCAGTTTGATAATATGGTAGCCAAAGTCTGAAATGATTGGAGAAGAAATCTCACCGACTTTTAAATTGTAGGCCGCTTCTTCAAAAGGTAAAACCATTTGCAAGGCCGTAAAATATCCTAAACTGCCTTTATTTGAACTTGCCGAAGGGTCATCTGAATGTTGTACTGCGAGCTGGTGAAAATCTTCTCCTGCTTCAGCTTCAGCCTTTATTTTTTCGGCCATTTTAAAGACCGCAATGGAATCTTCCTTAGATGCGTTTTGAGGAAACTGGAAAAGTATGTGACTTGCTTTTACGATTTCCTGCATTCTGCTGTATGCCTTTCTTAACTCGCCTTCTGTAAGCGAATTTTCCAGCAGGTAAGGTTTTTTTAATTGATCCTTGAAAGCAGAAAACTCGTCGCTGAATGCCTTTGTCTTGTGCATGCCGAGATCCATTGCATATTTTACCTTGAGTTTGTAATCAACAAAAAGCTCAAAATTCTCCTCAAATTCCGTTCTGCTTATAGGTGCAGCATCCTTTTGGCGGTTTTTATTTAGAATATAAAGAAATTCCTCTCTATCAGAGGTCTCCCCATCTATCTTTAAAAGGTAGTCCAACGGTGGATTTGCTTCCTTGATGGGATCAGGAACCGGAGTGGCACTTGCAAATAAAATTCCTAACAAAAGGAAATATATATGCTTTAAATTCATAGGACGATGGATACAATTTAATCTGCAATGTTACAAATTTTACCCCACAATTCGGGTTGTTGGCCCGGATAAGTGAAGGGATTTAACATTTATTTGGAATTGAGTTTTTTTATCAGGCGACAGGTATTCTTGGAATGGTTGGTTTCAAATTCTATTTTATCCATTATTTTTCTCACCAATAACAAGCCTAGTCCGCCTTTTCGCCTTTCTTTCATGACTGAATTAACTTCAGGAGATTTGTATTCAATCAAATTAAATGCTTTTCCTGAGTCGGTAATTTCAAAAATAATATTGTCTGTATTTATACTCACCTTTAGCAATATAAAACTATGTGGGTCACAGTCATGAGAATGAATGATAAGGTTGGCGCATACCTCTTCCACGGCCAAAATCAATTGATTTTGGCTTACATCATTTAAGTGGGTAGGGGCAAGAATTTTTGACATAAATGTCCGTAATTCTGCCAACCGACTTTTTTCACAAAATAGCTTTAATTCATGCTTCATGGAGTAACTTTTCCGCTTCTTCCTTTGTACTTGTTATTGTGATCAGTTGGTCTAGGCCTAGAATATGAAAAACATTCATGACCCTTTCATTGAGACCGTAAATAATAAACAGCACATTGTTCTCCTTAAAATCTTCTAAATAGGACATAAAAACTCCCAAACCTGCAGAGGATATGTATTGCAGCTTATAGGCATCTACAAGAATGTCTTTTATTCCATCGTTTAGTACTTCTTGAATCACCTCATCCAGTTCCACTGAATTGCTGGCATCCACTTCTCCTTCCAGGCGTATGATTAAATGGCCCTTCTCTTCCTCTTTGTTTATAGATAACATATTTGATTATACGTTTTAAGCTTTTTTTAGTTTATGCTTTAAATTTGATGACCAAAATTGAGTAATCATCGTCGGGTAAGGTCTCCCTTCCTACGAAATCATAAACTTCTTCAACTATTTTACTTTTTATTTCCATTGCTGAAAACGTTTTGAAACGATCCAACAGTAAGCGTAATTTGTCATACCCAAACTCCTGGTTGTCTTTGTTTTTAGCTTCTACGATACCATCAGTATACATGACCATAACATCTCCTGCCTGGTATTTTAGAAATCCTTCTTCCAGGTAGTTTTCGTATCCATCGTTTCTAACAATCCCAAGACCCATACCTTTGATGTTCAAAAACCGTGAGGTATCCTTACCACTGGAATAATATAAGGTAGGACAATGCCCCGCTCGAGCAAAATGAATTTCCTTCGTTAAGGTATTGATGGTGTAATACGTAGTAGTTATAAAGTTGTTCTTTTCAAGGCATCTGCTTAAGGCATTGTTGGCTTTGGATAGGAAGTCTTTTGGTGGCAGATTTAATTGTACCAAGCTATGAAACACCCCTTTCATTTGTGACATGTTAAAGGCTGCAGAAGTTCCTTTTCCAGAAACATCTCCGATGATTAAAGCAAAATTTTCTTTATCGAAACGAAAGGTTTCATAGTAATCTCCACCTACTTCATCTGCAGCAGCTGAAAATCCATCTATTTCAAAGCACTCATTGTGATGCAATTCTGAAGGTAGCAGACTGCGTTGTACCCTTTGTGCAATTTCTAATTCCTCTCTATACCGCTCGTTTTTGATGGCCTCATTGAGAAGTCGGTGATTTTCAATGGATATAGAAGTTTGACCAGCAAAGGTGGAAATGATGTTAATCATCTCTTTATTAAAGCCGTCTTTGACTTCTTTTAAAAGAAATAGATCTCCTAAAACCTTCTTGTTTGCAGAGACAGAAAGTACCAGTACAGATTTGTAAACTTCATGCGGAATCTGACCATATAGGTACTCTTTTCGGTCGTTGGACTGGCCATTTAAATAGGTGGAAAATGGCGCGGTCTTTTTCAATAGGCCCATAACTTCCTGCCGTTCACGGTTGCTAATGAATTTTTGCAACTTGATTTGGGAAGTTTGTTCAGGTTCAGAAGCATAGAGTTCTAGCCAGGCCGCATCGACGTAGGCAGCACTCATGCAGCTATCCATCAAAATATCCAAAACCTGTTCCTCATTCTCCCCAGGTTTTATGGATTGACTTAGCTTTTGAAAACTGATAGCTTCCGTTAGCTTCTGCTCAAATACCGATGAAGTAGGTAGGTTAAACAAGGTCACAAGTGAACTGAAAACCGCATACAAGAGTACGAAAACAAACAGTCCCAAAAGGAAGAGGTTTTCTGAGAGGTTAATGAAATGTATGTTTTGCTGTGTATACGAAACAAGTCGAAAAAAGAGGTAGACCGTACAAGCGATGATAACTACCAGAAATAATATTGACTTCCACTTTTCCGCAAAGGTTAGGTAGGGTATCCACTTTAGGTTGATGGAAAGGATGGCACCATAGATGATCAGAAAGATAAGCCCAAACATAAAGCCATAATTGAAGCTGGCTTGGCTGATCAGAACAAAGAACATGCTGATCAATAGAATTACTTCATAGGCTTGCCATTGCTGAACGATGGCTTTACTTTTTTGGTAGAGTATTAGGTGCTTCCAGCTTAGAGTCGTTGAAATAAGAAAGATGGAAACTACTGCAAAGTTGACATGGTAAAAGAAATTCTTCAGCAGGGGGTCTTCAGATAATCTTGAGTCCCCCAATAAGTAGTAAAAGAAAATTATCAGAAAGGAGGTACCGGTTGCCATTAAACCCGTCGAAGCAGCCCTCCATATAAAGTGGATGAAACTTCGGTGTTGATTTTTCTTTATGGCATCATTGAAAAAAATATATAACCAGATAAAAAAGAGGATTTCAAGAATCCAGGTGATTTCTTTACCGATTAAACCCTCCATTTGGTTGATTTCTCCAAATACTCGGATTAAATTAACAAGAAGTAAGGCTAGCCATGAAAGGACGGCCAGCAGAACATAAATTTTGCCTCTTTGTATTTGGGGTAACTTCACCATAGAAAATCTTACAATAATAAAAATAGAATACCAGAAACCATCGGTAACCGTAAAAAACTATGGTCGATTACTCTAAATTATTTAGCAATGGTTTTGGGATTATTCAGGTATATCCTCCATTTGGGTTCAGATAAATAACCAATCCCTGAAATTATTATTACCCAATATACGCAATGGTTTTGTTAATTCGTGTTTTTCCCACTTCTAAACTTTGCCAATAGGCCTATTGGTGTGGCTGATTTTGAAGCGATTTCAGCACGTAATAGATTGTCTATTGCATATTTCGGGTTTAACTTCCTCTATTTTTTACGGTAGTACAATGGCCACTAAAGTAAAAATCCGGCGTGTTAAGTTACAATAACTTTCACGGCCGGATTTATTATAAAAAACATGGCAAAACTTTTTGATGCGCTTAAACTTAGGACAAACGACAGCTTTTACTAATTGGGGTAATGGCTTTAATCTTAACGATTACCGGATCATCCTAGCACAGCTTTGACTTCCTTGCTAATACCTTGGTGTTTTTTAACCAATTCCCTGTCGAGCCAGAATAAGCGGATATGCCTTCTATTGCAAAAACCGGGTTTAAGCAGTTCTTTTTTCTAGTGACTCTTTTAGTTTTTTGGCTACAATTTTATCTTGACCTTTTTCGAGCATAAATACGGTCAAACGTAGACTTTTTGGTTCCTCCCAATCAATGGTTTCTATGGATGGATTACCATCTCTTAGATCAGCTCCCACGTCTTTGGCAGAGAATGAATGCTGGCTTCCTTCCCATGAAATTTTCAATGAGGGGTTATGATTGGCTACTTCAGGTACTACCACTTCAGTAGTGATCCCTGGTAGGTCAGCAATTGCCTCATCGATAAGGGCAACTCTGTCTTCCCAAGTTTGCCAGATTTTATCGTGGTCTCTGTTGATAAAGGTTTCTAAGGCCATGTACATGCCTAGAATTTCTTCTTTATTGACTTTTTGTCCACGTCCAATATTTCCACCTCTTGGAGGAGCACTAAGCCTGGCGGCTTCAATGAGGTGCTTTTTCCCCATTAAAATTCCAGCACTTTGAGGTCCTGCCATGGCTTTTCCACCGGAAATGGCCACAAGATCAAATCCCATGTCATTAAATCGCCATAGATTTTCTACTGGAGGCACATCTGCTGCAATGTCATTCATAGTAGGAATACCATGCTTTTTAGCGATGGCAATCCATTCCTCATGCTTGATTTGGCCTACTGGCGCCTCACGATTTAAAAACCACATCATGGCAGTTTTTTCGTTGATGGCAGCCTCTAGTTCCTGCTTTGTTTCAATCATTATCAATTTTACACCAGTGTTGGTGAGTGCATGATGGTAGCCATTGGCATGACTTTTTTGGAGGATTACTTCTGATTTCATCCCAGTGCCTTCCAAAAATGGTAGTTGGGCAGCTTTTTTGGAATCTTTGCCAGTAAGTACACCTGCCATACCCAGAACCAATGCAGACCAACATCCTGCGGTGACCATTGCACCTTCAGCATGGCAAAGACCTGCGATTTTTTCGCCTACTCTGTCTTGTACGTCGTTAAGTAAAACGTATTTTTTGGAAGCCAGATTAATGGTTTCCATTACTTCAGGTGGCATCAAAGAAGCAGTCATGGAAGTATAATTTCCAGCTGCATTAATAAAGGTTCTTAGGCCCAATTCTTTTATTAAATCCCTTTTAGCTACTGTGGCGGTAGTTGATGGCAAGGTTTCGGCCAATAAGGTACTGCTACCTGCCAGTCCACCTAAAACGGGGAGTGAGGCCAGGCGCTTGATTAATTTCCTTCTAGATATCATGATGTTGTTAGTGTGATTTTAGGGCTTTAATTTAATAATTATCGATGGTCTTTTTAAATTTACCCGAGAAAATATATCATTTTTGAAATCAATAGGCGTTTTGCTGGGTTTAACGGTAATCCAATTGGATTGATAGTACGCTAATTTTAATTGAATAAAAAAAAAGGATGCTTAAAAAAGAACAACCTACAATTACCAATGAAATTAAAATATTGGCAAAAATTCTTTGGAACTACCACCAACTAAAACATGATTTAAAAAAGGCAGATGCCATATTTGTATTGGGTAGTCATGATACCAGAGTGGCTGAAAGGGGAGCCAAACTTTGGCTGGACGGCATGGCTGATTATTTGATCCTTTCAGGAGGTTTAGGGAACTTTACACTAGGTATTTGGGATGAGCCTGAAGCAGACAAATTTGCAAAAATTGCATTGCAAATAGGCGTGCCAAAATCAGCCATTATTATAGAAAACCAATCTACCAACACCGGTGAGAATATTCAGTTTACACAGAAAATACTGGATGAAAGAAAACTGGATTTAACTTCATTTATCATTGTTCAAAAACCCTATATGGAGAGGCGTTCTTATGCTACGTTTAAGAAAAATTGGCCGGAGAAAGCTGTTTGTGTTACCAGCCCAAATATATCTTTTGAGGATTACCCCAATGAGGAGATTTCTATGGCTGTAGTTATTCAGTCAATGGTTGGAGATTTGCAAAGAATAAAAGAATACCCCAAACTTGGTTTTCAAATTGAGCAGGAAATACCTCAGGAGGTATGGTTAGCTTTTGAAAAATTGGTAAAGCTTGGCTTTGATCAGCATCTAATTAGTTAATTTAATTCTTCAAGCTCCTGTTATTTGGCTAAAGCTTCTTTATAGGTTTCCAAAGCCCTTTCTCTGGCTTTTTTGTGTTCAATTATCGGTTCTGGATAATCAGAAGTACCGTATTCGGGCACCCATTTTTTAATGTATTTTTTATCCTTGTCGAATTTGTTCATTTGGGACTCCGGGTTGAATATTCGGAAATAGGGTTGAGCATCTGTACCTGTGCCAGCAGCCCATTGCCAACCTCCATTGTTGGAGGACAATTCAAAATCGAGTAGTTTACTTGCAAAATAGGCTTCACCCCAACGCCAGTCAATCAGCAAATGCTTGGTCAGAAAGCTAGCAGTGATCATCCTTACCCTGTTGTGCATGTAGCCAGTGCTATTTAGCTCCCGCATGCCTGCGTCTACCATGGGGTAACCCGTTTTACCCTTACACCATTTTTGGAAGGCTTCTTCGTCATTGCTCCACAAGATCCTGTCATATTTTTCTTTGAAAGAGCTGTCAATTACTGAAGGCTTCTGATAGAGGATCATCATGTAAAATTCTCTCCATATTAGTTCATTGAGGTATGTTCCATTTAGTTCAGCAGCCTCCTGGACAAGCCGGCGGATGCTAATTGTTCCAAAACGTAAGTGAATACCTAATCGGCTGGTCCCTGACTTGGCAGGGAAGTTTCTGGTTTTATCGTAATCTTGAATTAGTTTTTCGTCGATTTTTAGTTCTGGAATTTCAATAGAACTTTCTTCAAATCCAATGTCTTTAAGGGAAGGAAAAGGCAGCGGAGCTGTTTTATAAAATGATTTTTTTCTTCCATCCAAATCGACAAGTTCCATATCAAGCTCTTTCAGTTTTTGAAGCCAGACTTTACTGTAGGGAGTAAATACCTGGTAGAAGCTGCCCTCATTGTTTGTGATTTCATCTTTTTCAAAAATCACCTGATCTTTAAAATCCTTAAAAGGGATGTCTTTTTCTGCTAAAAACTCCTCGACCCTTTTGTCCCTATCTCTGGCGTAGGGTTCATAATCACGGTTGGTGTATACATTTTGAATAGTATATTCTTTGGTCAATTCAGTAAAAATGGCAAGGGGTTTACCTTTCCTAACCAGAATCGAACTGTCATATTCCTTCAATTTTTTATGGAGGTTTTTAACCTGTGAATGGATGAATTGAACCCTAGGGTCTTTCTTCTCTTCCAGATTGTCAAGAATGTCTTCATCAAAAATAAAAAGAGGTAAAACATTCTTTTCATTTTCATAGGCCTTAAACAAACCGATGTTGTCAGAAAGTCTTAAGTCTCTTCTAAACCAAAATATCGTCACTTTATCCATACTACAATAATCAAAAAAGGGAGATATTGTTTAATAGGCTCAACGATTTTCTTTGTCGATGATATTGATTAGTGCAGGGGCTTCCCTAGGTTCTGGTTTGAATAGGTCAGGGGCTACCTCTTCTAAATTTATATTGAAATCACCTCTAAGGTATTCATCGGAATCATTGATGTACACCTGTTTGTTTCGCTTAAAGTTTTGAAACAACTCTTTAAGGGAGCTGAAGAGGAGGTTTTGAGAAATGGATACCCCATAAGTATTTGGGGCGCGGTTATTAATGTTTAGTGCCGTAAGATTATTGAAGTTATTGCGGTTGTATACCCTTACACGGTATTGGCCATTCTCTGTCAAGAGGTACTCAGCCTGCCAATCTCCTGCGATGGTATTTAAGTCTGCCTTGCCTTGTAGATCGGTAAATCCACCATCTCTTGTAACCCGCAACCTTCCGTCAAAGAAGGTGTAAGCCACTCGTAGTTGGAATGTTTCCAGTGCTGACTCATCCAATCCCATTAGGTCAAAATCTATTTCCAGATTTTCATCCACCTGAGCGATCAGGTTATTGAGTTGGGAAGAAATCAATTGGCTGAGGTTAGAGAAACCAATACCGGCACTATTAAATTGGCCTTCTGGAGAGAATCTCCTAAGCATTATCAATGAGAAAACCTGACGGTTTTTTTCTTGTTCATCATTGGCTATCCTGTTTTTGAAAGCAGAAATAGTAGTTTGTAACTCACTGTCTTCAGGGAATTCTGAAAAGTCAAAATCAAAGGAAATATTGGGTGACAACAATTCACCTTCTAGATCCATAATCACTTTTACAGGAAATCGACGTTTTATTTGACTGTTTTCAAGTGAACTTGTGGTGGAACTTGTTTGAAGAGATGTTAGGGAAACATTTTCCTGATAAATGGCAGATATATCCATTACCCCTTGATAAGGGTCTCCGTACCAATTGATAATTCCTCCCGGCTCGATCACAAACTTTTTGTTGATCACATTGTATAAAGAAAAATTATAGAGGGCATCCACTATTTCATAATTTCCCGTCATGGTGAAATTCCCCTGAGTATCAATATTCATATTGATAACGCCTTTTCCATGGCCCTGAATATTCTCTCCTGTTTTTGGATCTATTTGAATTTCAACATAAGCATCTGGGGTTATATCCAGGTTCAGGTTCATCCTGAGATTATTAATCGTCAATTTATCGACGGTTTCTTCCAGTTCAAGCAGTTGGGTAGTGTCTCTAAGATTGATGATATTTATGAAATCTTCCTGAGCTTGACCATTAGATTCTCCCATTGGAATGTAAATTTTCGTATTGGGTTGGGATGTGGCATTTGCTGTGAGGTCCAAATTATTGGCTGCCCCAAACACACTGATGTCTCCAGTAGCGAAGGCGGTTCCAAAGAATAGGTCATTGTCTGCAGCACTGGTGTTCATTACCTGAAAATTATTCATTTGAGCGGTAAGATCCAGAAGGAAGTTATCGAAATTATCATGCACAATCCCCCCCCTAAGGCCTGCTATATTGTTGTTGACATCTCTTAATTCCAAACCTCTAAAGCTAATTTCATTGGGTTCAAAAATCACATTTCCATCTACCATGTAGGTTGTGTTGAGGTAATTAAACCTGAAAGTAGCCCCATCCAACTTGCCCAATCCTTCTACAATCGGGTGGGTAACGGTTCCTCCTACTTTTAGATTTCCATTGAGTTTTCCATCAATATTGGTCAGGTAATCGGCTATAAATGGTTCAATAACCGATAGTCGGGCATCTGTAAAACGCGCATTTAGAGCCATTTCCCGCTCATCATTACCCAAATCACCAGTAAGGTCGATAACTTTGGCCCCTTCTCGGATATTTTGAATGGAAAGGTTTACCACATCATCTGCATAAAAGGCATTGGCTTCAATCTCCCCAACCAAAAATTGATTGATGTAGATGTCTCTAATAGACAAAGCCCCTTTCATTCCCTGCTTATTCCAGCCTTCTTTAAGGTTTATCAATCCGTTTGCTATCCCTTCATATTCTTTGAGCCCAAAAGAATTAAGGAAATCAAGGTTCAATTCATTGATGTTGATCTCCATTTTGTCCTCCGGATTATGGTTGATTTTACCCTGTGCTGAGATATACTCATTTCCATGGTATAGTTTAATTTTATCGAATTGGGTTTCATCGGCTTTGATGCTGATGCTATTGCCCTCCTCGAATTGCCAATAGTCATCCAGTAATTTGATTTCTGAAGGGGAGAGTTTTATAAGCGTTTTGTCCGGAGATAAATTTACTTCTGCACCTATGTCAAAATGGCTTTCGGTAAGCAACTGATCCAAATAGAAGGTAATGTCCAACTTGGACTGGTTCCATATTGTTTCTACTGCGAGGTTATGAAAATTAAAACCTGAATTGAGTTGAATCTCTTTGGACAATACATAAAATGAGGCCAGTACTTCGTTGCTGTTCTTGTATTTGGCAGTGTTCAAATCAATATTATTATCGATAAAATAATTGTTGCCGTAATAAATAGTATCTATCCCACTGTAGAAGTTGAACACTGTGTTTTGCTCGGTTTGATAAAATGCGCCTTCCACCTGCGTATTATTTGAAATAAACAGCATAGGGTCAATCAAATTCAATATTGGATTGGCATCCCTTAAATCCACGGTTATATCTATCTGATAGGGATTGCTGGCGCTTTGTTTGGAAACTTTAGGACCTGAATAATTATTGGTTAAAATGGCATAATAATTTTTCCACAATTGCTGCAGGTCATTTTTTAATTGCTCCACCTTAAAATTCCCACTGATGCCTGCTACCAGAAGGTCCGAGTTAAGGGATATCACCCTAGAATTATCTGTGAAAAGGGATTGAAAGAGGAAATAGTCCAGAAAGAGATCACGTCCATCATAACTGACCAGCACATCTCTAAACCTTGCTACCCCTTCGATGTCATCCAGATTTATTCCCTTAGTGTCTAGTTCGAAATTCCCACTGAGAAAAATGGCGTTGTCTGTTAAGTTTATTTCGTTCAAGAATGCTGTATCAAGATCCAATATGAGATTTGCTGAGTCTTTGTTGTTTCTTAGGTCTAGCATCCCATCTACATCCATTACCAAATTTGGATCATCTACGGCTAATTTTCCCTCAAATAAGTCCTTTGCAAAAGTTGCTTTGGTCTCAATGTTTTTAAAGTCGTAATGGTTAATACCTAATTTACTGAAATTGGCATCCAATTCAATAATTGCTGTAGAAACACTAAAGCCTGAGCCTTTAATCTGACCTTTGAAACTTGTTTTTTGAAAATTCTCAGGATCCTCCATTAAAATACCCAGGTCCAGATTCGTTACCTCCAATTGCCCATTATAGGTTGGTGCACCGTCTTGTTTAAGATAGTTGAGGGTACCATTCAGCCTGCCAATTTCTGTACGGAAGTTCCCATTGGCTATAAAATCGGTTAGCTGGCCTTCAAAATCAGAGTTAAAGCGGATGATGCCGAATTTATTGAGTTCATTTCTTGCTTGCGCCGTGACGTAAGGGTATAGGTCTTTAGGGCTCATGCTGGAATTGATCAATGAAAGATCAAAGTAGGTTTCAGACACCTTTGGCAAGCCTTCAATATTGAATTTTCCAAACAAAGCACTTCTATCCCCAAACCTTAAGAGAAGCTCATCGGAATAAATAGAGTCAACCCGTCCGTTGACCTGACCGCTAAGGTAGAGTCGGTCATCAATGGAAGGAATATTGTCAGAAAAATACCCCAAGTCCCTGATATCTAAAACTGCTTCATCCAACTGGGCTAGAATCTCCACCTTTCGATTAAAATCTCTTAAATTTCCGGGAGAGTCATATTCGAATTTGAGATAGTTTTTTATTTCTGTTTGATTGGACTTTAAGTAGAGATCTTTGAATTCCATCCCCGTACTCGAATAGGTGAAATTGGTTTGCAGTTGTTGAAAAACCATTCCGGAATTGGCTTCCACACCTTTCATGTGCTTGAGGTCAAATGCCACCGTATCTCTTCTGACATAGAAATCTGTAGCACTAGCCACTAGGTCTCTAAACTGAAGGTTGCCATAATCAAACTTTATATCGAAGGGAGGGAGGGTGTAATCCACGATATCCAAAGAGGTTTTTATTAAGGAGACATTACCAATTGTAAAGGTGGAAGCCTTCAAGTTGTTTTTTTCTTTCTTTGGAAGAAGAATTTGTCTTACCCGGCTTAGAAATACGGAAATATTCAATCCCTCACCATCGGGATGAGTTAAAATCCTGACTTTTCCGTTGTTGAGATTGATTTCATCAAATCCAGGCTGTTCATTGTCCATTAGTCCTTTAATGGAGAAGTCGATATATACCTCGTCAAGGTCCATCATCAAACTGTCCTGAAGATCCCTTATCGTGACTTCCTGTAGGCTGATGGCATCCCACCAACGAATGTTTACCCTGCCTATTTCTGTTTCATAACCAGTCTCTTTGCTGATATGGTTGGTAAAGAACCCGGCGAGGTAAGTTTGTAAGACTGGGATTTGCAGTAACAAAGTAATCGTAACCAGGAAAATGAGCAAGTAGCTCATGATCCTAAACGTCCATCTGAGGGCGTTCAGCAAAATTTCCTTAACTTTCGATTTATTTTCCAACAGGCACGAAATGAGTTGTAATATATTAGCAATAGAATCCTCTTGTGATGAAACGTCAGCAGCAGTGATTTCTGATGGCAAAATACTTAATAATATTGTCGCCACGCAATCTGTACATGAGAAATATGGTGGGGTAGTTCCAGAATTGGCCTCTAGAGCCCATCAGCAGCACCTTATTCCGGTGGTGGCTGAAGCAATAAAATCTTCGGGGATTGCAAAAGAGGAATTAAGTGCGGTTGCTTTTACCCGTGGTCCAGGGTTGATGGGTGCGCTTTTGGTTGGAGTGTCTTTCGCAAAGTCATTTGCTTATGCTCTCGATAAGCCTATCATTGAGGTAAATCACATGGAAGCCCATGTACTGGCCCATTTTATCGATTCTCCACAGCCTGCTTTTCCTTTTATTTGCCTCACGGTGAGTGGAGGGCATACCCAATTGGTATTGGTCAATAGTCCATTGGATATGGAGGTTTTAGGGGAAACACAAGATGATGCAGTAGGGGAGGCTTTTGATAAAATCGCTAAAATTATAGGCTTACCCTATCCCGGTGGTCCGCATTTGGATAAGTTGGCGGCAAAGGGAAATCCTCAGGCCTTTACTTTTCCATTGTCGGACATGAAAGGACTCTCTTTTTCATTTAGTGGCATAAAAACTGCAGTACTTTATTTTCTTAGAGATAATATTAAAAAAGATCCGGATTTTATTGAGAAAAATCTGGAAAACATATGCGCTTCGGTACAGCACACGCTTATTAAAATGCTAATGCAAAAGTTGGTAAAAGTGACTAAAGAAAGAGGCATTAAGGAAATAGCCATTGCAGGAGGTGTCTCTGCCAATTCCGGTTTGAGGGAAACCATTATGGAGGAAGCAAAAAAATACCGGTGGAATGTTTATCTTCCCAAACTAGAATATTGTACAGACAATGCGGCAATGGTGGCAATGGCAGCGCATTTTAAATTTCAAGCTGGAATATTTACAAATTTGAACGTCAGCCCGTTGGCAAAATTGAAAATTGGAAATCATGGCTAAAAAGAATAAATTCGAGAAAATAATAAATATTAAAAATAAGAAAGCAAGCTTTGAGTTTGAATTCATAGATAAATACAAAGCAGGGCTTGTACTTAAGGGGACGGAGATTAAGTCAATTCGGGAAGGAAAGGTCTCGCTTACGGAGGCCTATTGCTATTTCCGAAACAATGAATTGTTTATAAAACAAATGCACATAGCACCTTATACGCTGGCCGCTCATTTTAATCATGACCCGGTTAGAGAAAGAAAGCTATTGCTACAAAAACAAGAGTTGAAAAAACTGCAAAACAAATTTGCAGAAAAAGGACTTACCATAGTGCCTATTAGGGTATTTATTAATGACAAGGGGCTGGCCAAGATAGAAGTGGCGCTGGGTAAGGGTAAAAAAGTGCATGACAAACGACATTCACTAAAAGAAAAAGATGCAAAACGAGACCTTCAAAGAATGGCATTCTAATCCTACTTTTGGTATCTGTAGGCTTTCACTCCTCAGTGTTTATGAGAAACCTGTGAGTGATGCCGGGTTAAGCACCCAAATACTTTTTGGTGAGTTGTATGAAGTTATTGTGGTGAGTGATGATGGACAGTGGTTAAAAATTGAAGGTTTAGAATTCATTGGCTCAGGTTGGATTCTTGCTTCCCAACATCATCCCCTTACGAAAGAAGCATTCGAATTTTTTGCGAAATCGCCCCGTCAAATAGTCTCCCAAGGGATAGGGGAAATAAAGTTGAAAGATGCTACTATGTTTTTATTGCCCGGTAGTCAGTTACATGCCGGACAAAATGAAATCTTCGAGTGGGAAGATTCAATAAAATTTAAGGGGAATAGTAGGCCTTATGAAAAGAAAGCCAATAGGCAGGAAATTAAAAAAATAGGCTTAAGATTTCTCCATGCCCCTTATCTATCCGGGGGCAGAAGCATTTTTGGTTTAAATGGATCTTCTTGGATTAACTTGCTTTTTAAAATAGGAGGGATAGTCTTCCCGAATGAACTTGGTTCACTAGGGCATATAGAAGGAAGGCAGGATGTTTCTGAAATAGATGTAGGAGATGTAATCATTTTTGGCAACCAAAGTGGCGTGCCATTTCAGTTGGGGTTATATATTGGTGAGGGCACATTACTTTGGGTCAAAGAAAAAGTAAAGTTCGGGGCTTTTGATCCGGAAAAATGGAGCACAACCAATAATCGCTTTAAAAACAATGTTCAATTGCTAACCGTAAAAAAACTAGTAGATTGATGAAGGAGATATCAGAAAAGAAAGTGCTTGTCCTGAACTTAGATCATTCACCGGTAGGGGTAGTCAATGTACACAAGGGTTTTGTGTTGACTTATCTAGATAAAGCCACTTTACTGGTAAAGTACGATTACCTTCAAATAAGGTCAGTAGACCATGTTTTTGATTACCCTGCAGTTATTCGGCTCAATCATTACAAAAACATCCCTTATAATGGGGTTTTGCTGAACAGAAACAATCTTTTTAAGCGGGATAAATATACTTGTCAGTATTGTGGGTCTGAGAAAGACCTGACCCTTGACCATGTTATTCCTAAATCCAAAGGGGGAAAAACTACTTGGAAGAATCTCATTACTGCCTGCCACCGCTGCAATACCATTAAGGGCAATAAAACTCCTGAAGAAGCAGGTATGCCGCTTGTGAGCTTTCCTTTTAAACCAAATCTTTCCTATTTTCTTGCTGAATATGCCGAACGCCATGCTGAAGAATGGATTCCATTTCTTGCCATGAGGCAAGTTTGATCAAAAGGGACTGTAAATATTTTAGATCTTGATATTTTGTTGGTTTACAGTTTCTAATCCTAAAATAATTCGTAAATTTGCAATCCATTCGGGTGAATGGGCCTTCTAACAAAAGGAATCATTAATAAAAACCTCAGCCTGATGATCCTAGGGCTGTTGAAAATCAGGGTTATATATTAATTATGTCAAATCAAGAAGATTTTAATTGGGACAAATTTGAAACCAAGGGTTTTGGAGAAGGCTACACCAAAGCTGAGAGAGAGGAAATGGAAAACCTCTACGACAATACCCTTACTGAGATTACAGAAAAAGAAGTTATCACAGGTACCGTAGTTGGTATCAATGATAAGGATGTAATCATAAACATTGGTTTCAAATCAGATGGACTAGTTCCTCTAAATGAATTCCGTGATATTGAAGGTTTGAAAATCGGTGATGAAGTAGAATTATTCATCGAGGAGCAGGAGAATTCATTGGGTCAGTTAGTTCTTTCCCGTAAGAAAGCCAAGATGGTGAAAGCTTGGCAAACCATTGAGGAAGCATTGGAGCAAGACAATGTGATCGAAGGTTTGGTTAAGAGAAGAACCAAAGGTGGATTGATCGTTGATATCTATGGTGTAGAAGCCTTCTTACCTGGATCTCAAATCGACGTTAAACCTATCAGAGATTTTGATATCTATGTAGGCAAAAAGATGGAAGTTAAAGTGGTGAAAATAAACCACGCTAATGATAACGTTGTTGTTTCACACAAAGTCTTGATCGAAAAAGATCTTGAGAAACAAAAAGCTGAAATCCTTAACAACCTTGAAAAAGGTCAAGTACTTGAAGGTATTATCAAAAACATGACCAATTTCGGTGTATTCATCGATTTGGGTGGTGTAGATGGTTTACTTCATATTACAGATATTTCTTGGGGACGTATCAATCATCCAGAAGAAGTGCTTAACCTTGACGACAAAGTTCAGGTAGTAGTACTAGACTTTGATGATGATAAGAAAAGAATTTCTTTGGGTATGAAGCAATTGACTGCTCATCCTTGGGATTCTCTTTCTGCTACTTTGGAAGTTGGTTCTAAAGTTAAAGGTAAGATTGTAAACGTAGCTGACTACGGTGCATTCCTTGAATTGGCTCCTGGCGTTGAAGGTTTGATTCACGTATCTGAAATGTCTTGGTCACAACACTTAAGAAATCCAGCTGACTTCGTGAAAGTTAGTGACGAGATCGAAGCTGTTGTTCTTACTTTAGACAAAGAAGAGCGTAAGATGTCTTTAGGTATCAAACAACTTACTGAAGACCCTTGGACTAAACAAGAAATGTCTACCAAATATGCTATCGGTACCAAACATAAAGGTATTGTTAGAAACCTTACCAACTTCGGTCTTTTCTTAGAGCTTGAAGAAGGTATCGACGGATTGGTTCACGTATCTGATTTATCTTGGACTAAAAAGATCAAGCATCCATCAGAATTTGTGAAAGTAAGTGACGAATTGGATGTTATCGTTCTAGAATTAGATCTTGATAGCAGAAGATTGGCACTTGGGCACAAACAATTGGAAGAAAACCCTTGGGATACTTTCGAAAATGTGTTCCCAATTGGATCTACTCATAAATGCTCTATCATCTCTAAAAATGATAAAGGAGCTGTACTTGAATTGCCTTACGGTCTTGAAGGATTTGCTACTACCAAAAATCTTGAAAAAGAGGACGGAAGCCAAGCAGATGCAGGTGAAAGCCTTGACTTCACTGTAATTGAGTTTTCTAAAGACGACAAGCGAATAGTACTTTCTCACACTGCTACCTTCAAAGAAGAAGCAATGCCTAAAGCTACTACTAAGAAAGCGAGCAGTCCTAAAAAGAAAGCTGCAAGCAGCACTGACAGTGGAGCTGGCGCAGAAAAATCTACATTAGGAGATTTGGATGCATTGTCTGCATTGAAAGAAAAAATGGATCAGGGTAAAAAATAATTGACCCTAGTTTATAATATTAAAGCACTAGCCTTTTCAAAGGTTAGTGCTTTTTTTTGCCCTATTTTTTTTCGCTTTCTGATATTTGCCTTCTTTTTTAATCTTTTAGTTCCTCTAAATAATGAGTTGCTATGATGGACTGTCTCTCTTACTATAAGTAACTATTTAACCCGGATTATGTAATAGGATTTCTCCGTCCTGACAATGTCAGGGGTGAAGCCTGTCCCGTGTTTACGGGAAGTGTTGCAATCGAGACAATCGGTCGTTGGAGATTTTAGCATAGCACCGCTATGGTGAAATTGAAAACAGCAACGAAGTGGCTGATTTTGAAGCGATTTCAGCACGTAATAGAATGTCTATTGCATATTTCGGGTTTAAGTCTAAACGGAGGCTTTTAAAATCCATGATTCCCCTCCTTATTAATTAGTGGGATTATTTTGTTCCCCTCTCTAATGGCTCTTATTTATTCTCCTGATTGGGTTTGCAAAGCGAGTATTTAGGTTTAAACTATTGTGCTGTCACTTCATACTGTAAAAAAAAATGTAAATATTCGTCAAATTTATTTGTTAGACAAATCTAACTTATTAATTTTGTGAGTGTATATAATTTAATAATATGAATCTAATAAGATACCAAGCGCTATTGCTAATGCTTTTTGCATTGTTTTTATATTCCCCTGTTAGAGGGCAAAAAAGAGGAGTGGTGACTGGTAGAGTGGTCGCTGAATCAGGCGTAGAACTGGAATTTGCCAATGTGGGAATACGTAAAATTTCTTTAGGAGGAGTGACGGATCAAAATGGTTCTTTCTCTATTCAGAATGTCCCATATGGTGAGCATATATTAACGGCATCGATGATAGGCTTTGAACCAAAGCAAATTAAGATAGAAGTTTCTGCAAATAAATCAGGGGAGTCTTACTTATTTACCTTAAATGAAACTGCGGGAGCTTTGGGGGAGGTAGTGGTTTCAGGAACCATGAAAGAGGTTTCAAAATTGGATAGTCCGGTACCTGTAGAAGTCTATTTAGCCAATTTTTTCCGAGCCAATCCCACACCTTCTGTTTTCGAGTCTCTTCAGAATGTAAATGGAGTCCGTCCCCAAATAAATTGTAATGTATGCAATACAGGGGACATCCATATCAATGGACTTGAAGGTCCTTATACCATGGTTTTGATAGATGGTATGCCCATTGTAAGTGGGCTGTCTTCAGTATATGGTTTGACGGGTATTCCACAAGCGCTTATTGAAAGGGTAGAGGTGGTTAAAGGTCCGGCTTCTACTTTGTATGGATCAGAGGCAGTGGGTGGATTGATAAATATTATTACCAAAAAGCCCTCATCTGCTCCCTTACTGACTGCAGATGTTTTCAGTACAGACTGGGCTGATGTCAATGCAGATTTGGGATTGCGATACAATTTGTCCGATAAAACCCAAGGGCTTTTAGGTGTGAATTATTTTAACTACCAAAATGCTTTGGACAAGAATGAGGATGGCTTTACTGATGTAACCTTGCAGAATAGAATTTCTGTATTTAATAAATTTAATTTTGGGAGGAAATCTGGCAAGAACTTTTCTGTAGCTGGGCGTTATGTCTATGAAGACAGATGGGGAGGGGAAATGGATTGGTCTTCTGAATACCGTGGAGGGGATGAGATCTATGCGGAAAGTATTTATACCAGCCGTTGGGAAATGTTTGGGGTATACCAACTTCCTGTTGAGGAAGACCTCAACTTTCAATTTAGCACCAATGGACACAAGCAAAATTCTGTTTATGGTGACACTCCTTATATAGCGGATCAATACATTGGTTTTGGCCAACTAACCTGGAATAAACCCTTGAAATACCATGATCTATTGTTTGGCATGGCCTACAGGTATACCTATTATGATGACAATACTCCAGCTACAGCTACAGAAAATGAAATAAACGAGCCCTCAATCACTCATTTGCCGGGGGCTTTTATCCAAGATGAAATTACTTTCAATGAGACCCACAAAATATTATTAGGGATGCGCTATGATTATAATAGTCTGCATGGAAGTATTGTTTCACCAAGGATAAATTACAAATGGACCTCCAAGAATAAACAAGATGTGATTAGGTTAAGTCTGGGAAATGGATACCGTGTAGCCAATGTCTTTACTGAAGATCATGCAGCACTTACCGGAGCAAGGGAAGTAGTATTTGAGGAGGAGCTTGATCCAGAAACCTCTTGGAATGCCAATTTAAACCTTGTAAAGAAGATCTACACAGCCAGTCAAGTTTATATTGGCTTGGACGCATCAGCATTTTATACGTATTTCAACAATGCCATATTGCCTGATTACGAGACAGATCCGAATAAGATAATTTATGGTAACTTAGATGGGTCAGCGGTTTCTAAAGGAGCCTCTTTAAATGTAGAGATGTCCTGGTTGAATGGTTTGAATATCATAGTGGGAGGTACGCTCATGGACGTTTCAGTTACAGAAAATGATGTTACTTACAGGCAATTGCTTACTGAAAGATTTAGTGGGGTATGGAGTGTAGGTTATACCATTTCTTCCATTGATTTGACCGTGGATTATACAGGAAACCTTTATGGCCCTATGAGGTTACCATTATTGGGAGATCTAGATGATCGCCCAGCTTATTCCCCTTGGTATAGTCTACAGAATTTACAACTTACCAAACAATTAAATACTAAATGGGAAGTATATGCAGGGGTGAAAAATCTACTAGATTTCACCCCTGCATCTAACAGTATAGCAAGGTCCTTTGATCCTTTTGACCGCAATGTTTTATTTGGGACGGATGGACAGGTGATTCCTACCGCCGAAAACCCAAATGCGCTTACCTTTGATCCTTCCTATGTTTACGCACCCAATCAGGGTAGGAGGGCTTTTTTGGGGATAAGGTTTACATTAGATTAATGATTAGATCAGTTACTATATATACCTTTTTACTGATGGCATTTCTCGTTGTAAATGCCAAAGGACAAAGCCTTAGCTGGACCTTAATAGAGAATCTTGAGGATAGTTTAAGGGCCAAGCCAAAGCCAATAATGGTTTTTATTCATACGGATTGGTGTAAATATTGCAAAATGCAAGAGAAGGTCACCTTCAATGATCAAGAATTAATTAATTTACTCAACCGAGATTTTTATTCTGTGAAATTAGATGCAGAAGGTGAAATCGATTTGAAGTTTATGGGCCGAACTTATAAAGGAGGATCATCGAAAGATTACCATGAATTGTCGAAAATGTTAGGCATGAAAAACGGGAAATTGTTGTTCCCTACAACTGTATTTTATTCTCCAACTTCACAAGGTTTGAGTAAGTTTCAAGGTTTTCAGCAAGCTGGGGATTTGAAAGCCATTATTAAGAAATTTGAAGCAGGTATTTAGCAATCAATATAGCTGGTATAAAGCCTTCTAGCCAAGGTTTGAAAGCATTAAAAATGCCAAATAAGTTAAACGCTGGACATTGTGTTTTTCTGAGGAACCTATTATATATCAATATTTTAGTGAGTATATAGTGTTTTTTCACATAGGCTGAAAAAATGGAACAGGTTTATTGAGGAGTTGGATTTAAATTCAACTTTTTTTTATCTTAAAATCTTGCGACTTTATTTAGGTTTTCTTTCCAAAAGCTGTGATAATGCGTAGGGTTTTTAAATATTTAGGCATAAAAAAAAGGCATCCTAAAAGAAGGATGCCTTTTGAGGTCGAGAGCGGATTCGAACCGCTGTACAAGGTTTTGCAGACCTCTGCCTAGCCACTCGGCCACTCGACCATTTTCAATAGCGAAGCGCAAATTTAGGCATTTAAAATTGGCTTTTCAAAGGTTAGTGCTAAAAAATATTTACTGTTTAAAACCAAATGAGTCTCTAAAATTGAGTTTGAAACGAAATGATATTTGTTGTGGACAATAATATTTTTTAAATTATTTCAAATTGACCCTATTTATAACGGTTCTAAATTAAACTTTCCTTCAGGTAAGGATATATAATTCACTGTTAAACAATGATTTAAACAGTATATTTAGATTTTGATCCGCTTAACTGTTCACTTTCTTTCAAGTTTGAAAAATAGAAGTTGGGTAGTACATTTGTGGGGAATTTGAATTGCACTGAGAAAATCTGAAAAAAGTATACATAACTATGTCGATCAAACGCTCAATATTAGGGGTTTCAATTCGCGTATGCCATCTGTTGGTCCTGATATTCCTATTTTCAGGAATTCAGGCATATGCGGTGGACCCTGAAATTCCGGATAGCGAAGAAGCTATATCCGCGGGTCAGTCCATTTTTAATGCCAACTGTAAAACCTGCCATAGACTGGATCAGAAATTGGTCGGTCCGGCACTTAGAGGAGTCACCGATAGAAGGGAATTGGACTGGACAAAACAATTTATCACCAACTCTCAGGTATTGATTCAAGGTGGAGATGCAACAGCCGTAGCTCTGTTTAAAGAATTTAACAATACGGTGATGCCTTCTCACGACTTTTTGAGTGAAGAGGATCTTACAAATTTACTTTCTTACATAGAGTTCGGTGACAAAGCCGATCCAGCTGCAGCTGCTGCTGGTACTGCTGAAGGGGGAGTGGCTACAGGTTCTGGAGGAGGAATTCCAAACGAATACCTTACCATAATCTTGGTTGTCCTTGTTATCGTCTTGGTTCTTGTTTTGGTTGTATTGGGACTGATTGTTTCAGTATTGACTAAATACATGAACAAAAATGAGAATCTGGATGAGGAAGATAAAGCTTTTATCAACCAAAAGACAGATTACAAAGGCATCTTTAAAAGTGATGGCATGATCATCATTGTTACGGCCATAGTGCTCGCTTTCGTAGTAAAGACAGCGATCAACGGCTTGTACACAGTGGGAGTTCAGCAAGGTTATGCACCTAGCCAGCCTATTGCTTATTCTCACGAACTTCATGCTGGTCAGTATGAAATCCCTTGCCAATATTGCCATACAGGAGTAGAGATTGGAAAGTCTGCAAATATTCCTTCGGCTAATATTTGTATGAATTGCCATATGCACATTCAAAATGTGGAAGGCAAAGATGGGATATCTCCTGAAATAGCTAAAATATATGACGCTGTAGATAATAATAAACCTATTGAATGGGTCAGGGTACATAACCTTCCTGATTTGGCTTACTTTAATCACTCTCAACACGTAGTTGTTGGTGGAGTTGAGTGCCAAACTTGTCATGGACCTATAGAGGAAATGGAAGTTGTTTCACAGCACAGTGCATTGACTATGGGTTGGTGTATCGACTGTCACAGGAATACAGAAATTACCACTCAGGGCAATGAGTATTATGATAAACTCGTGCAACTGCATTCAGAATCTAAAGATGCTTTGAAAGTCAAAGACATTGGCGGTTTGGAATGTGCAAAGTGTCACTATTAAATCTTTACGAACATTCTTTTCTTTAATATAAAATGAAAGAAAATAAAAAGACATATTGGAAAGGGTTAGAGCAGCTGACAAACGATCCCGAGTTTGTGAAAAATGCTGATCAGGAATTTCCTGGCTTTACCTCTAAAAGTAATCAAAAGGAAGATGGAAGTTCCACTAGAAGGGACTTTCTTAAAATGATGGGTTTCAGTGTGGCTGCGGCCTCATTGGCGGCTTGTGAAGCTCCAGTTAGGAAAGCCATTCCTTATGTTAACAAACCTGTTGATATCAATCCTTCAGTTCCCAATTATTACGCATCTACCTTTTCTAAAGGAGGAGACTATGCTTCTATCGTGGTTAAAACCAGAGAAGGTAGGCCTATAAAAATCGATGGTAATAAATTGTCACCGATTACAAATGGTGGAACGAATGCCATTGTAGAAGGATCTGTCTTATCACTTTATGATGATGCAAGATTAAAAGCTCCTCAAATAGCTGGCAAGTCTGTTGAATGGGCTGCTATCGATGGAGAACTTCCTGCAAAACTTAAAAGTGCAGGTTCAATAAAAATAATCAGCAATACGATTCTATCTCCTGGTACAAACAGGGCGATAAATGCTTTTGCTGAACAAATGGGTAATGTAGAACTCATTACTTATGATCCACTTTCCAACTATGGTATCACCAAAGCGAGTGAAACCTATTATGGAAGCAGTATACTTCCTTCTTACCATTTTGAGAAGGCCAATGTAATTGTCAGCTTTGGGGCTGATTTTTTAGGTTCATGGATATCTCCAATTGAGTTTGCCAGACAGTACGCCAAAGGGAGGAAGATTTCTAAGGAAAACCCTAACATGTCAAGGCATTTCCAGTTTGAGTCTACCTTGTCCCTTACTGGTTCAAATGCTGATTATCGTACACCTATCACAGCTTCCCAAAGCGGTCTTGCTGTTTTAGCATTGTACAACCTTATAGCTAAAAAAGCTGGTGTAAGTTCTGCAGCAGGTGCTGGTGTAGAGATAAACCATTTAGCAAAAGCTGCAAACGAATTGTGGGCCAATAAAGGCGCCTCACTCGTTGTTTCTGGATCAAATGATCCTAATGTTCAGGTGGTTGTTCATGCCATCAATGAACTTCTAGGAAATAATGGCAGCACAGTTGATTTCCAAACTCCTGCATTTTTCCGTAAAGGAGATGATAACAGGATGAAACAATTTGTTGCTGAATTGAATGCTGGTAAAGTAGGAGCTGTAATTTTTTACAATTGCAATCCTGTTTACGATTTTGGAGGAGGACAAGAAATTGCTGCTGGAATTAGTAAGGCTAAAGTTTCTGTATCTACTTCTGAAGTGAAGGATGAAACGGCTGCTTTGGTTCAATACCTTGCTCCAGATCATCACTTCCTTGAATCTTGGAATGATTTTAATCCTAAAAAAGGAGTTTATAGCTTGGCCCAGCCAGTTATCTCTCCTTTATTTAATACCCGTCAGGCAACTGAAAGTTTCTTAAAGTGGTCAGGAAATAATACTTCTTATTATGATTTCCTACGCCAAGATTGGGAAGCTTCATTTGTTGCAAGAGGAATAGAAGGCGACTTCCAATCTTTTTGGGATAAATGTCTGCACGATGGTATCTATATAATGGACGGTGCTTCAGAAGATGGTGAAATCACTGTCATTGAAGCAACTGGTGATATAGCTGCTTCTGCATCTGCTATTGGCAAATCCTATAATGCTCAGGGTTCAGGTGCTGAACTTATTGTTTATACTAAAGTAGGTATAGGTTCAGGTGCATTTGCCAACAACCCATGGTTGCAGGAAATGCCTGATCCAATTTCAAAAGCTACCTGGGACAATTACCTAACGGTATCTCAAAAGTGGGCCAATGAAAATGGACTTAAGATGAGTGAAGGAGCCACCAAATTGGCAAACGTTTCTGCTAATGGACAAACTTTCACTGTTCCTGTATTGGTTCAGCCAGGACAGGCAGACGGTACATTCGGTCTTGCATTGGGATATGGAAGAACAGCCGCTGGTAGAGTTGCTGATGGTGTAGGTGTTAATGCATATGCCCTTCTAAACGCCAATAAAGGTTTTGTAGAGTACAATATCACTGAAGGTGTAAGTGTAAGTCTTACTGAAGAATCTTACAAAATAGCTCAAACGCAAACGCACCAGACCTATATGGGTAGGGATTTTGTAGTGCAGGAAGCTACTTTGGGAGAATACCAGGAAGATGCTAGCGCTGGAAGATACCACCCAGAGATTTATAAAGACGGTGAATTTGTTAAACCCAGCAAAATTTCACTATGGTCAGGTCATAAATACAGTCAACACCATTGGGGATTGGCAATTGACATGAACTCCTGTATAGGTTGTGCGGCATGTACTGTAGCCTGTCAGGTAGAAAACAACGTAGCTGTTGTAGGTAAGCAAGAAGTGCTTAACAGAAGAGAGATGGCCTGGATAAGAATTGACAGGTACTATAGTTCTCCTGACGGAGCTACTTCTAACGCAGAACTTGAGATAGCTGCTGACAACCCTGAGGTTACTTTCCAACCGATGATGTGTCAGCACTGTAACAATGCACCTTGCGAGACTGTATGTCCAGTAGTGGCTACCACTCACAGTTCTGAAGGACTCAACCAAATGACTTACAACCGTTGTATAGGAACAAGGTATTGTGCCAACAACTGTCCTTATAAAGTAAGAAGATTCAACTGGTTTAAATACCATGACAATAAGGATTTTGCAGGAGTAAATACAGCTCAAAACGATGATTTGGGTAAAATGGTACTTAATCCTGATGTAACTGTAAGAGCGAGGGGTGTGATGGAAAAATGCTCCATGTGTGTACAGCGTATTCAGGCTGGGAAACTGACTGCAAAACGTGAAAACAGGAAGGTCAAGGACGGTGATATTAATGTTGCCTGTGCAGTAGCTTGTCCTACTGAAGCCCTCGTTTTTGGTGACATGAACGATTCTCAATCTAAGGTTTCTCAATTGCTGAAAATCGAAGAGAATTCTACAGATGCTATTAAGGAGGTAAATGAAGAAAGAGCCTACCATGTGTTAGAGGAGATCAATGTTAGCCCTAATGTTTGGTACTTTACCAAAATCAGAAATAAGGACAAAAACGAAGCTTAAAAAATAAAACAATAAGATATGCAGGTTACTTCACCCGTACGCGATCCGCTAATAACCGGCGGTAAGACTTACAAGGACGTCACCAATGATATTGCTAGGCATGTAGAAGGTAAGCCGACGAAAGGTTGGCTACTTGGATTGGCAGTATCGTTGACTGTACTTTTACTCGGTAGTTTGGCTCTGGTAGCTACCCTTTGGGAAGGAATAGGAATGTGGGGACTTAATAAAACTGTAGGCTGGGCCTGGGACATCACCAATTTTGTGTGGTGGGTAGGTATTGGTCACGCAGGTACCCTTATTTCTGCGGTATTGTTACTTTTTAGACAAAAGTGGAGAACTTCAATTAATAGGGCAGCGGAAGCCATGACCATTTTTGCCGTTATTTGTGCGGCAGTATTCCCTCTGATTCACATGGGTAGACCATGGATTGGAGCGATATGGGCACTTCCTTTGCCAAATACCTATGGTTCTTTATGGGTGAACTTTAACTCACCTTTACTATGGGATGTTTTCGCCATATCAACTTATTTCTCGGTGTCTCTTGTTTTCTGGTATATCGGTTTGATTCCTGATTTTGCTACCATTAGAGATAGAGCTACCGGAATGAGAAATACCATATATGGTGCTTTGAGTTTCGGATGGGACGGAGGAGCAAAAACCTGGATGAGATATGAAAGTGTTTCACTTATTCTTGCTGGTTTGGCTACACCTCTTGTACTTTCTGTACACACGATTGTATCCTTTGACTTTGCCACCTCAGTAATTCCTGGATGGCATACTACTATCTTCCCTCCCTACTTCGTTGCGGGGGCGATATTTTCAGGATTTGCAATGGTATTGACCCTTATGATTGTAACCCGAAAGGTATTTAAGCTTGAGGATTACATTACCATGGGTCACATCGAATTGATGAATATTGTAATCATCATCACAGGTTCCATAGTAGGTATTGCTTATATCACGGAATTCTTTATCGCTTGGTATTCTGGTGTAGCTGCAGAACAATATGCATTTGTGAACAGAATGTTTGGTCCTTACTGGTGGGCATACTGGTCTATGATGACTTGTAATGTTATTTCTCCTCAGTTATTCTGGTTCAAAAAGATTAGAACTTCAATAGTTGCCACTTTCATACTTTCATTGATAGTAAATATCGGGATGTGGTTTGAAAGATTTGTTATTATTGTTACATCGCTCCACAGGGATTATCTTCCTTCTTCATGGGTGATGTTCTATCCTACGATAACAGACGTTGGCGTATACATGTTTACCTTTGGTTTCTTCTTCACAGCATTCTTATTGTTTGCCAAGTTCTTCCCAGTGATCAACATGGCTGAGATCAAATCTGTATTGAAATCTTCATCTGAAAAAATAATTAAATAATCATGGAAAGAGACAAGAACTTTATCCTGGGGATCTTTGATGATGAGGACATTCTTAAGAATGCTGTCAGAGAGATAAGAGCTGCAGGAATTAAAATACACGAGGTATTTTCTCCCTATCCGGTTCACGGATTAGAAGACGAATTGGGCTATAAAAGAAGCCGATTGCCAATTGCCGCATTTCTATTTGGTCTTTTAGGAACTACCTTGGCATTGACCATGCAGTTTTATATGATGAAATTTGACTGGCCAATGATAATTGGTGGTAAGGATCACGCCGCTTTTCCTGATTTCATTCCTGTTACTTTCGAATTAACAGTTTTAGTAGCTGCTTTCGGAATGGTTGGAGTGTTTATGATCAGTAGTAACCTTAAGCCTTGGGGTCAACCTAGAATTTTTGATCTTAGAAGTACAGATGACAAGCACGTTATGGCAATTGATATTGCGAATAATGCTGCAGTTGATTTGGAAATAATTAAAGGTGCTCTGAAAAATTCAGGGGCAACGGAGGTGAACAGTAAAAGTTTTGAATAAGTAATCTGTAGCAAATGAAAATTATATCATCAATATATTCAATAGCTGTAGTCGGGATATCACTAGGATTTGTTTCATGCAAAGCTGAAGGGGATTATCCAGGTACGGAATATGCTCCTCAGATGTATCATTCAGTTCCTTATGAAGGCTTAAGCCAGATCACGAACGAAGAAGAGGGACAATGGTTATCCAATAGAGAGGATGGCAAAGGAGAGTTTTTTAATAGCAATACAAACAACCCGAATAGAATGAATATGCGGGAGCCTGTAGCTAACACTGTACCTCGAAACAAAGACGGTATTTTGCCTTACAGGTTGAGAGTTGCTGACTTAGAAGGAGCTGCTGCTATACAGAATCCTATTCCTCTTACTGATGAGGTATTGGCGGATGGAAAAAGATTATTCGTTCAATATTGCTCTCCATGTCATGGAGCCGGCGGAGAAGGTGACGGTAACGCAGGCATGGTAATAGGTGGAGTTGCAAATCTAAAAGGAGGAGCCTATTTAAATTTACCTGAAGGCCATATATTTCATGTGATCACACATGGTAAAGGTAGGATGGGTGCCCACGGATCGCAGATTACTGCTGACAGAAGGTGGAAAATTGTACACTATGTTAAACAAGAAATTCAGAAGCAATAATGGCACAGGCAAGTAACTACAATTTGGATCAAAAATTTGATTTTACCGCTTCGGTAAAGAAAGTGATATTCATACTTGGTGGTATCGGTGCGCTATTATTGGTATTCGGTATAATCATGGCTGCCTCAGGTGGACATGGACATGGAGAGGAAAGTGGACACGCTTTTCATTGGACACAAAGGTTGTACGCCAACCTTTGGATTAATAATGTCTATTTCACAGGGATAGCAATAATAGGTGTATTCTTTTTTGCCATTCAATATGCTGCTCAGGCTGGCTGGTCTACAGCTTTGCTAAGGATCATGTTGTCTTTTGGCTATTGGTTGCCTATTGCTGCTGTTTTGATGCTGGTAACTTTCTTTATCGCCAATCACGATTTATTTCACTGGACACATAGCTATGTTTTTGACAAAGCAGGTGATCACTACGATAAAATAATAGACGGTAAAGGAAATTTCTTTTACTGGCCTATGGAAAAAGGTACCTTCCCGATATTCTATATCGTTAGAATGGTCTTGTTCTTTGGCTTTTGGGTGTTCTTTTTTAATAAACTTAGAACGCTTTCAAATGAAGAAGATATAAATGGAGGGACATCTTATTGGTATACCATTAGAAAATGGTCTGCTATTTTCCTTGTTTTCTTTGCAGTTTCTTCTTCTATAAGTGCTTGGGATTGGGTGATGTCAATTGATACTCACTGGTTCTCTACCCTATTTGGATGGTATGTGTTTGCTTCTTGGTTTGTTGCAGGTTTGTCTGCAATCACCTTGGTTACCATATTCCTGAAAGATCAGGGATATTTGGAAATGATCAATCAAAACCATATCCATGATCTTGGGAAATTTGTATTTGCATTTTCTATTTTCTGGACTTATATCTGGTTCTCTCAATTCCTATTGATTTATTACGCAAATATTCCTGAGGAATCTGTCTATTTTATAGAGAGACTTTCAAGTGATGTTTACGGATCTTACATTTTTGTAAACCTAATTTTAAACTTTGCGCTTCCATTTTTGGTTCTTATGACTAGAGATGCTAAAAGGCACAATATATTTCTAAAACTAGTATGTACACTCATTATAGTTGGACACTGGGTTGATTTCTTCCTTATGGTTCAGCCAGGCACTTTAGGCCATAATGGTGGGGTTGGTTTAATGGAAATTGGAATGTTATTGGTTTATGCTTCAGCCTTTGCTTTTGTTGCTTTAACGAATCTTTCCAAGCACAATCTTATTCCAAAAAATCATCCGATGTTAGAGGAAAGTTATCATCATCACATTTAATTTAATTCCGAAACAGTTATAATTATGTACGGATTTCTTATTTCAATAGGTGTAGTACTCCTGATCATGGTGATCTGGATGGTATACAGAATACAAACCTTGATCTCGGTCGCTAAAGGTTCTGATAAAAAGATTGCTACAACCAGTAATAAAGTAAACGCCATTTTGTTTATGGTATTCCTTATTGGAATCGGTGGCTGGATGTTTTGGTATTCAATTAAAGAGTTTCACAATTATCAATTGCCAATTGCCTCAGAGCATGGTGTAGTTACTGATAGGTTGTTCTGGATTACAATGGCCGTTACTGGTTTTATTTTCATCCTTACTCATATTCTTTTGTTTTGGTTTAGCTATCATTACCAATACAAAGAGGACCGTAGAGCTACCTTTTTTCCAGACAACAATAGATTGGAGATTATTTGGACGCTTGTACCTGCAGTAGTTCTAACTGTACTGGTTATTTCAGGATGGAAAGCTTGGTCAGATATTACCAGTCCTGCACCTGACAATGCGCATGTAGTGGAAATCATGGGGTACCAATTTGCATGGGATGTAAGATATCCTGGTGCTGATCAACAATTGGGGGATTATGATTATCGACTTACAACTGCTACCAATTCAAGAGGAATAGATTTTACGGATAAAAATTCTTTTGATGATTTTCCTTCGCAAAATGTTGTAATACCTAAGGGTGAACCTGTATTATTTAACATTAGAGCCAGGGATGTGCTTCATTCAGTTTTTGCTCCGCATATGCGATTAAAAATGGATGCCGTACCAGGTATGCCTACCAGATTCTGGTTTGTCCCTAACAAAACGACTGAAGAAATGAGAGCCGAATTGGGGGACGATGAATTTGAGTTTGAAATTGCTTGTACTGAGGTTTGTGGCAATGGTCATTTTTCAATGAGAAAAGTGATCAGGGTTGTAGAACCTGAGGAATATAGAAAGTGGTTTGCTGAGCAAACGCCTTTTATAAAGAGTAATCCGGATCTCGTTGCCGACCTTCCTGTAGATTTAAAGGAATTGGCTGAGATTTATATAAATGAAGAATAAATTTAGAGAATAAATTATAAATACCATGGCAGTAGCAAACGTTTCAGCTCATGATGCAGCATCTACACATGATGATCATGACCATGAGCACCACGATAACTTCATAACGAAGTATATATTTTCAACTGACCATAAGATGATTGCGAAGCAATATCTTGTGTCTGGTATATTTTGGGCATTTATCGGTGGTTTTCTTTCTGTATTATTTCGATTGCAGTTGGGTTTTCCTGATATGGATATGTCCTTCCTTAGACCTATTTTGGGTGGATGGATAGATGCTACCGGAAAATTGGATCCTACCTTTTATTTGGCCTTAGTTACTATGCACGGTACCATTATGGTATTCTTTGTATTAACTGCAGGTCTAAGTGGTACCTTCTCTAATTTTCTAATCCCATTGCAAATTGGAGCCCGAGATATGGCTTCAGGGTTTATGAACATGCTTTCCTACTGGTTTTTCTTTATCTCCGGTGTGATTATGTTTGCCTCCCTATTCCTTGAAAAAGGACCTGCCAGTGGTGGTTGGGTTGTTTACCCTCCTTTATCCGCACTTGAGCAAGCCATTCCTGGTTCTGGTCTTGGTATGACACTTTGGTTGGTAGCGATGGTTTTCTTTATCGCCTCTTCTTTAATGGGTGGGATAAACTATATTACTACTGTAATTAACCTTCGTACCAAAGGGATGTCTTTTTCCAGACTTCCTCTTACAATATGGGCCTTTTTCTTAACAGCCGTTATTGGATTGTTGTCATTCCCTGTATTGTTTTCAGCTGCCTTGTTATTGGTATTTGACAGAAGCTTTGGAACGAGTTTTTACCTTTCCGATATCTATATTGGTGGTGAAGCTTTACCTAATACAGGTGGTAGCGCCGTATTGTATCAGCATTTATTCTGGTTCCTTGGTCACCCTGAAGTATATATAGTATTGCTTCCTGCACTAGGAATTACCTCTGAAGTAATAGCAACCAATTCAAGAAAGCCTATTTTCGGATATAAAGCCATGATTATATCAATGCTTGGTATCACTATCTTGTCTTTCGTTGTTTGGGCGCATCACATGTTTGTATCTGGAATGAATCCTTTCCTAGGATCCATCTTTATGTTCCTTACTTTGATTATTGCCGTTCCGTCTGCTGTTAAAGTATTTAATTACTTAACCACTTTATGGAGAGGTAACCTAAGGTTTACTCCAGGAATGTTGTTCTCTATAGGTTTGGTATCTTTCTTTATCTCAGGTGGTTTGACAGGTATTTTCCTGGGTAACTCCGCAATTGATATTCAACTACACGATACTTACTTTGTTGTAGCGCATTTCCACCTTGTAATGGGAGCTGCTTCATTCTTTGGAATGTTGGCAGGTGTTTACCATTGGTTCCCTAAGATGTTTGGTAGAATGCTTGATGAGAAATTAGGCTACGTTCATTTCTGGCTAACATTTATCGGTGTATATCTTGTATTCTTCCCTATGCACTATATCGGGATAGCAGGATTTCCAAGAAGATACTACAGCTGGACTAACTTCTCCTTTTCCGACATGTATACTGATTTGAATATGTTTGTGTCTGTTGCTGCGATCGTTACTTTCGTTGCTCAGTTCATCTTCATATTTAACTTCTTCTACAGCATGTACAAAGGAAGAAAAGCCAGTGCCAATCCATGGCAGTCCAACACACTAGAGTGGACTACTCCAATCAATCCTGGACATGGTAACTGGGTAGGAGAGATACCTTCTGTATATAGATGGCCTTACGATTACAGTAAGCCTGGATCTAAAGAAGATTTTATACCTCAAACTGTTCCACTTTCTGCTACTCCTGAATCAAACCTTCCACATGAAGAAAAACTTGTTCAATTGGAAAAGGAAATAATGGCTGAAGATGGAGAAGTGTTGGTAACTAATGAATCAAACGAATCTAAATAATATTAACAGCTTCCGTAGTGTATGTTTCATCACTACGGTTGCCGTTTTTCTTCTTATTCTTATTGGTGGGGTTGTTAGAAGTACTGGTGCAGGCATGGGTTGCCCTGACTGGCCAAAGTGTTTTGGAAGTTGGGTTCCACCAACATCAGTAGATCAATTACCTACCAACTATCCTGAAATCTATGTTACCAAGAGGGTTGAAAAGAACGAGCGCTTCGCTTCTCTTTTGACCAATCTAGGTTTCGATCATTTGGCTGAGGATATAAGGAACGATAAAAGTATCCTCGAACAGGAGCCATTTAATGCCACTAAAACTTGGATAGAATATGTGAATAGGCTTGCAGGTGCCATTATCGGTTTGCTAATCATATTGACATTGATTTATTCAATTAAAGTAAGGTCAGTTAACCCTAGAATAATGTGGCTTTCTTTCCTTTCTCTTGTTTTAGTGTTATTTCAGGGCTGGTTAGGATCCATAGTGGTTTCAACTAACTTACTGCAGTGGATGATAAGCGTCCACATGATTGTTGCACTGTTAATGGTCTGCCTTCTTTTGTATATTTATCATTTATCAGGTAAGTACACCCCTTATAGAGACAAAACAGTTTTACCTGTTGGTGTTTCAAAGAAATACCGTTTATTTCTTGGTTTGGGTATCTTACTAATGGTAGTTCAAATAATACTTGGGACGCAGGTTAGGGAGCAAATTGACATTATAGCCGGAAATGCTTCCTATTTGGGAAGGTCTACATGGATTGATGAATTAGGACTCACCTACTATATACATAGAACGTATTCTCTGGTTATTTTGGCTTTGCACATATATATTGGTTACCAATTATTCCCTTATAGGGAACAAAACAAAAAAATTGCTAATCATTATTTAATATTGATGTTATTGTTTGTTACGGTAATTCTCTCCGGAGCAATCATGGCATATTTTGGAATACCTGCTTTCATCCAACCTTTGCATTTATTCTTAGGTTCCTTGATAATCGGTTTTCAATATTACATTTGGCTTGAATTAGGGCGAAGAGAAGAAGCCCCTATAAATATTGCTTTATCATGAGTACAGTAAATTTATCAGAAAAGTTTTTGTGGGACAGCGTGTCGATGAGATTTAAAGCTTATTTGGATTTACTTAAATTCAGATTATCTGCTTTGGTAACGTTTTCCGCTGTGTTCGGTTTTATATTAGGACATCATGGACAGAGTTTTTCCTGGAGTGGATTTATTGGACTTGTAGTTGGCGGTTTTTTAATTAGTGGTGCATCCGGTGCTGCCAATGAGATTAAAGAACGCGATTATGATAAATTAATGAAGCGTACTCAAACCAGACCGCTACCTATGGAAATAATTTCTGTAAGGGAAGCCATTTGGTTTTCAATTATAGCAGCCGTTTTGGGTGTTTCTCTATTGGCTGTCTTTACCAATATTTTGACTACCTGTTTGGGTATTCTGAGTATGGTTCTGTATGTCTTTGTTTATACCCCACTTAAAAGAGTTGGACCGATAGCGGTTCTTGTTGGTGCCATTCCTGGAGCCATGCCTCCATTACTTGGTTGGACAGCGGTTACTGGAAGTATTTCTTATGAAGCGCTAATTATTTTTGGCATTCAATTTATCTGGCAATTTCCTCACTTCTGGGCAATCGCTTGGGTGAGTGATGAAGATTATAAGAAAGCTGGTTTTAAGTTACTGCCTTCAGGTGGGCAAAAGGACCTTAATACTGCTATACAAATAATGATATATACCTTATTTTTGTTGCCTCTTGGACTTTTACCTACCTATTTTGGACTTACAGGTTTAAATTCAGGAATTGTGGCTACGATATGTGGGGTACTTTTTCTTGCTCAAACTTTTTCTTTGATGAAAGATTGTTCAAGGAAATCTGCACTTAAAATTATGTTTGGCTCATTTTTGTACCTTCCTATAGTACAAATCGCCTATTTACTGGATAAAGTCTAACATGGAAGAAAGATTATCATTTATCGAAGAAGCAGAACAGCCATTGGCAATGCATCCAAAGAAGTTTGCTCTTTGGTTATTCATTGTAAGTGTTGTGATGGTTTTTGCTGGGATGACCAGTGCATACATTGTCAGACAAGGCGAAGGCAATTGGCTTGAGTTTGATCTACCAAATGTATTCTGGTATACTTCGGGTATTATCATTTTATCAAGCATGACTTTGCAATGGGCATACTCAGCTGCTAAAAAAGATAATTTCAATAATTTGAAAATAGGGCTTCTGGCCACCACTGTTTTAGGTATTTCTTTTCTGGTTGGACAATGGTTCAGTTGGGAAGCGCTTGTAGCAGAGGATGTGTATTTCGTGGGTAACCCATCAGGATCCTTTATGTATGTTTTTACTGGCTTGCATGCAATACATCTTATTAGTGGTGTGATATTTCTAATATTTGTATTAATTTCGGCTTTAAGGAATAGAATCCATTCCCAAAAATTGGCACAACTAGAAATGTGCTTGACCTATTGGCATTTTTTGGGAGGTCTATGGCTTTACTTGTTTATGTTTTTGCTTCTAAATCATTAAAATATAAGTTAATTTACTAATTATGTCTTCGACTGCTATTGAAATTCAATCAAAAAGAGGCGTTTGGGGTGGAGGTAACGAACCACTAAAAGCGAGCTATGGTAAGCTCATGATGTGGTTTTTTCTCCTCTCAGATATTTTTACCTTTTCAGCCTTTCTAATTACTTATGGTGCTATTCGAGTAAGTTATCCTGCATATGCTGGAGAAGTTGCTGATTTTGTTAGTTCAAATGAACATTGGCCCATTCCTGAAATGATATTTGATGCCATCCCTTTTGTACATGGTGGGCATTACCCTCTTGTATTTGTTGGCTTGATGACTTTTATCTTGATTATGAGTTCTGTTACAATGGTACTTGCCGTTGAAGCAGGTCATAGAAATGATAAAAAAGATGTAGTGAAATGGATGCTTTGGACTCTTTTAGGAGGAATGACTTTCCTTGGATGTCAAGCATGGGAATGGACTCACTTTATTCACGGTACGGATGAAGGAATTTTGATGACCTATGTTAATTCATTCAATAATGTAGTAACTGAGACTGTTTATGGTGCCAACTTATTGGTTAATGAATACGGACCAGCACCTTTTGCCCAGTTGTTTTTCTTTATTACTGGTTTCCACGGTTTTCACGTTACTATAGGTGTATTCTTATTGTTCTTGGCTTTTTATCAGGCAGCTGTTGGTGTATACGAAGGCAGAGGTCACTACGAAATGGTTGAGAAAATTGGCTTGTACTGGCACTTTGTAGATCTAGTATGGGTATTTGTATTTACCTTCTTCTATTTGATCTAAAAATATAAACTTATACTATAATGGAACATGTTAATAAAAGTGGGTTGGAAGTAATTCCAAGAGATCCTGCCAAAATAAAGAAAATCTGGCTTACTGCATTGATATTATTAGTGATAACTGCAGTGGAATTTGTTCTGGCCTTCACCATGGAAAGGGGACTGTTTTTGTATTTCCTTTTTATCGCCTTGACTATTGTTAAAGCCAAGTACATCATGTTGGAATTCATGCACTTGGGAGATGAAGTTAAACCTTTGTTCTATTCTATCATCGTCCCTCTTATATTCCTTGTTTGGTTGATTATTGCCTTAATGAAGGAAGGTGCTGAGATCTTTATCATGAGATGGTAATTACCTTTAAGAAATTTTAAAAATGAATGGTTGAAGGGGAATCTTCAACCATTTTTTTTGTTGTAGTACTGTATGAAAATGTTGCGTGTTATTCAGGTGCTGGTATTGGTTTGTGTTTTAATGATACCCGTTTTAATAATTCTATTTTTAAGAGGGTTTTCAACAAATCATTATGAGATCCCTATTCTATATCAAAATGGGGTTGATGACCCTTTTGAACAATGTGATTTTGAGGACAGTACTCAACATTATATTCCTGACTTTACTTTTACAGATCAACTCGGTCGAGCAATAGGTAAAGAACAAATGATGGGCAAGATTACTGTAGTAGATTTTTTCTTTACTAGTTGTCCCAGTATTTGTCCTGTTATGTCTTCTGAGATGGAAAGGGTTCAGGATGTGTTCCGAAACGAAGATAAGGTACAGATTTACTCCATAAGTATAGATCCTGAGTTTGACAATACCGAAGTATTATCTGATTATGCTAATGAACATTCAGCCAAGAAAGACAAATGGTTTTTCTTAAATGGGCCAGTAGGTGAAACCTATGACCTGGCAAGGTGTGGATTCATTCTACCATCTATAAGTGGTGGAGCTGTTCCTGAAGACTTTGTACATTCTGATAAGTTCGTGCTGATCGATGAACTTGGACGTATAAGAGGTTACTATAGTGGAACCAAGAGAGAGGGCGTAGACCAATTGATATTAGAGACTAAAATACTGCTACATGACGAAGAATAATTTAAATACTGATAAAAATGAAAAGGCTGTTTATAAATGGATTACGGTGGTATCAATATTGGTTCCAATAGCTGTAGCCGTTCTTTTGTTTATGCCTTCAAAAGTTAACGTAGAAGAAGAATGGGTATACTTTTTACCTCATTTGAATGCAGTTATTAATTCTTTTGCTTCCATTATGCTTCTATTGGGGCTTTATTTCATTAAAAAGGGCAAAAAAGAATGGCATAAAATGTCCATGTCTGTCGCTTTTGGGCTTGGAGCAATATTTCTGATAAGCTATATAATCTATCATGCTTCTGCTGAAAGTACTTCTTTTGGTGGAGTGGGGTCAATAAGGTACGTTTATTATATCCTTCTGATTAGCCATATTATCTTAGCTGCAGTGGCTTTGTTTCCGATTCTACTAGCTTATTATTTTGGGATGACTGGAAAATTTGATAAACACAGGTCTATAGTTCGTTACGCTTATCCTATTTGGCTTTATGTCACTTTATCAGGGGTGATTGTGTATTTGATGATTAGTCCTTATTACAGCCATTAAAAAGCAAAAGTCCTTAACTTTGTCTATATTTAAACAAAGGTTAAATCAAACCGTTAAGAATTATAATGAATAAATCTTTCAAAATACTGTTGGGAGTTTTCACCATGTTGCTTGTTTCTGTGCAAAGCGCCATGGCTCAATGCGCGATGTGTAGAGCCACTGTTGAAAATAATGTTAGCAATGGAGACACTACGGTTGGAGCAGCCCTAAACATAGGTATTTTATACCTGTTTTTAGCTCCCTATTTATTGCTTATGACGCTAGGTTATTTTTGGTATAAAAATGCCAAAAAGAAAAAAAAAATGTCCTTATAGTCAATTTGATTCAGTAGTTTATTACCAATCTTAACATTGGTAAAGTAAACGTATATATTTTTTCTTAATTTTTTTTGGAGTATCTTAAACTTAAAAGATGCAATTGAGTTTGTTATTGGATTAGCGGAATAATTCGTTTAAAGTCGGATCTTTGGAAGAACCATAATTTAATGAAGTCCTATATTGATCTGGTCATTTTGTTTTAAGCGGACAGGATTATTCAATATCTTTTAAATGGCTTATTTTTGGTAAAGGGAGGCAATAGTTAATAGGTTTTTCTGTTTCTATTGGTGGGAGGAATGCTAGGTTAGGATTAAAATACTATTGCTCACATAGAGCAACCATTCAGCAAGATCAATCGCAATGTTAAGAAGAAGAAGGCTAATACTTGTTTTGTCCATTGTACTTTTAGGGATAGTTCTTTCCTTGAATTTTTTCATGGGAGAAAAGTACCTGGTTGTTCAAGAGGAATATAAATTACAATTGGAAAACCAGTTAGCTTCCGTTATCAATGACTTTGGTGATGATTATTCTCAAATCTTAAGTAGCGGTTCTGAAGACAAGCAAGTATCTTTCAAAAGTCTCAATATCGACCATCAATTTCCCTTTTACTTGTTCACAGAGGTTGGGGAATTGACTTATTGGTCCGATATAGAGATGGTTCCAGAGTTCAATGATTTTTCTACATCAAAAAAATACCAACTTCTCGAAAACAGCCGCGGGATTTATTTTACCCAACTTCGTAAACTTACCCGTAATAATAAGGAATATTGGTTATTACAGGTGTATCCGCTTTTTGACAAGGTAGAGATTGGAAATGAATACCTTAATAGTGGTTTTAACCCAAATGTTTTCGGTAATGACAGGTTTTTACTGTCTGGAAACCAAAAGGAAAACTATCAAAATGTATACTATGAGGAGGACTATCTTTTTTCTGTGTTTTTCAGGGTTGGGTATGAAGCTCCAGGTAAATCGATAAATCATACATTACTCATATTTTTCTTTTCCTTATTGGGCTTAGTGTTGATCATTGGAGGAGGATTTGTTTACACCTTATGGACCAAAGGAAATAAAATCCTGGCTACCATATATACCTTTTTAATTCTTTTTTGTGTAAGGGTAATGATGCTTGCCTTTCGTTTTCCGAATGATTTTTTTGAAACGGGAATTTTTGATTCTAACCTATATGCATCCTCTCGGCTAAACCCAAGTTTAGGAGATTTGTTGTTGAATGTGGTTTGTTATTTGATCGTGCTGACCATGGTGATCGCTATTTTAAGCCGAAGACACGTTGCTATTTCTTTTATTAAATTTAGAGACAAATACCCTTACTGGCTCTACCTCACAGCCACCTATTTGCTTTCTACAACCTTAATGTTTTTGGTATTTTACCTTTATATAAACATAGTTGAAAACGCACAATGGAACTTGAACATAGGAGCCATTCCTAGTTTTGATTATCTGAAAATTGTAAGTTTATTAGTGGTGTTTTTAGGAGGTGCTGCTTACCTTTTATTTACCATTATTGGGTTAAATATGGTGTTGTTTAAAAACACGAACAATCAAATTTACCCACTAAAGATGCTGGTGCTATTTGTGTCTCCCATTTTACTTTTTTTACTTTTTTTTAATTTTGTTTTATTTATAGCATTTATCGCACATGTCATTCTTTTGGTGGCGATTATTAGCTTTAAATTATACGAGAGTTTATTTAAACTTGACTTTAATACCTTCCTGACGTTTTTCTTTGCCTGTTTGATTGGTGCTGTTATCACAGGAGCGGCAGCCTATCAGGATCTTCGTTCGGACGAGATTAGGTCGAAAGTGAAATTTGCCAATAACGTTATGCTTGACAGGGATGTAATGGGGGAATTTTTACTTGAGGATATCTTAGCAAGAATTCGGGAAGATGCTTTTATTAAAAGCCGAATGTCCGATCGCTTGCTCTCTAAAGACCCTATAGAAAAAAAGATAAGGAAAATCTATCTAGCAGGTTATTTTGATCAATACAGGCAGGAGGTAAATGTGTTCGGTTCTACAGGGCAATTAGTTTCAGGTCAAGGGAATCTCAAAGATTTGGCCGAATATAAAAGGAGGTACATGAACAGTGACTATGCGACGCAGGTTCATAACCTTTATTTTATCAATTCAACTGAAACGAACACTGGCAATAGATTTGTAGCCTTTGTTAAAATCCAACGTGACAACGATTTTCTGGGAACAATAGTCATTGAGCTTAATCAGCAGAGAATAGAATCAGGTAAAGCTTTTCCGAAGTTGCTAATGGATGCCAAATACGTATCCAATTATATAGAAAGGGACTTCGACTTTGCGATTTTCGATGAAGATGTGTTGAGTTATAGTTCTGGTATTTTCAGCTATCAGGGAGTAGATATGGAAGAGATCCTTGAAAACGAGGATGCCTTTAGCTCAGGTGTATTGTTAAATGGATACCACCATTTGGCAGTGGAGTACAATGACAAAGTAATTGTGGTTTCTTCCAGGCAGTATCCTAATAGTTATATCCTGGCAGATATCGCTTTTCTATTTGTTGCTTACCTGATTTTCACCCTTCTTTCTGTAGCGGTTTTCCTTTTGTTAACAGGAGTGAATCAGTTGAGATTCAATTATGCAACCAAACTTCAATTGTACCTGAATTTTGCTTTTTTCTTTCCCATGTTGGTCATTAGTGTCATTGCTTTGGGTTTTCTAAGCCATTCCTATACCGAAGATTTGCATCGCCAATATTTCCAAAAAGCAGGTATAATCAGAGAAAATTTGGGTCGTGACCTTGGTGGCGAACAGTTCAATACGCTCAATAAGGATGAGATTAATGGGGAGTTGTATGCTTTGGCAAGCGCTACAGATGCAGACATTAACCTTTATTTACCGGATGGGGTGCTTATGGCTACCAATCAGCCAGCCATATTTGATAAAAAAATCCTTACTCATTTTCTTCACCCTAAAGCTTATGCTTCCATTATAGAATCGATGGAAAACCGCTTATTGCAAACTGAGCAAGTTGGAGAACTGCAATACAAAACGGTTTATTTGGCCCTTAAGGACGGAGAAAACCAAAGGCTTCAAGCCATTATCGCCATACCATTTTTTGAGTCTGAAGAGGAATTAAACCTTATGATTACAGAAGTGTTTAGCAATATATTGATCATTTTCGTGCTCATTTTCCTTGTCTTTTTAGTTATATCCTATTTTGTTTCCAAAAATCTTACCCATCCTTTTAAATTATTAACCCAAAAATTGAAAGATACTGACTTGGATAACAATGAATACATGGTGTGGCCAGCAAAGGATGAGATAGGCCTGCTAGTCAATGAGTACAACAACATGCTTTATAAACTTGAAACCAGTAAAAAGGTATTGGCCTCGAATGAAAAAGAGTCTGCATGGAGAGAAATGGCCAAACAGGTTGCCCATGAAATAAAAAATCCGTTAACCCCGATCAAGCTTACACTACAACATTTATTGCGACTACAGGCTGCTGATAAACTAGATAGCGGGAAAGCTTTGGTAAATCCCTTAAATTCAATTATTCATCAGGTAGACACCTTAAGCGATATTGCCAGTTCATTTTCAACATTTGCAAAGATGCCCCAGCCAAAAAATCAGGAGCTTGAGTTTAGAAATGTGGTGTTTGAGACTGTTGCCATTTTTTATAACAGAGAAGATGCAGAAATTGATTTGCAAGACCTTACAAATGAAGGCAGTTCAACAAAAATTATGGGAGACCCCAAATTGTATAGTAGGGTCATTTCCAACCTTATCATTAATGGAATACAGGCCGTTTTGGAAGGGAAAAAACCGCAGATCCTTGTAAAGTTGGTTTTTGAAGGTGACAATCATATAAAATTGATCATAAAGGACAATGGGAAAGGCATTTCTGAAGAGTTTAAAACCAAAGTTTTTATGCCGAATTTCAGTACAAAAACAGAAGGCTCAGGTTTAGGTTTGGCGATTGCTAAAAGAGGTGTTGAAACAGCAGGGGGTAAGATATGGTTTGAGACAACTTCTGGGTCAGGAACAACCTTCTATCTCCTATTCCCTCTTATCCCATGATCCCCCAATTAATTGACAGGAATTGCTTACTTTAGCTCCTTGTAAGAGATTGAGCTATGCAGTTGGTGAAGTATTTTTTCGCTTTTTCATCAGTGCTTTTAGCATTGACCAACCCCATTGTGGCACAAGAGGAAGTGTGTCTTTGGAAAACTGTCGATGATCAAAAAAGCATTTATTTTTTAGATTCCATGTCTTTGCTGGAATCAAGTATTCAGGTACAAGATGCCCGTGGAATTGCCTTCTCTTACGAATATGACCTTAATACAGGTAAGTTGACCCTTATTGAGGACAAGCAATCTCCAAAAGACTCCCTATTGATTTGCTTTGAAAAGCTGCCATTTTCTTTAAATAAGGTGTTTCAAAACAGGACACTTGCTGAGGATTATGATTCCTTGGCCTTTTTCAATGATGGACCACCTGAAAAAAAAGCCATATATGATTTTAGGGAGGAGGTTTTCACATCCAGCAAGCTCAATCAATCTGGAAATCTAACGCGAGGGATATCCTTTGGGAATACCCAAAATGTTTTTGTCAATTCAGCACTCAACCTTCAGATGGATGGGGAATTGGCGGAGAACCTTAATATCAGGGCCAGTATAACCGATCAAAATGTACCCTTTCAACCAGAAGGGAATACCCAACAGATTCAGGATTTTGACAATATTTTAATTGAGTTATACAATGATAAAATCAATCTTGCCGGAGGAGATGTGGTATTGCAGCAGCGCAAATCCGAATTTTTAAGGTACTATAAAAATGTACAAGGACTTCAATTTACCTCAGACTATGTCATCAACGGTAAATGGGAGGCCTCAAGTAGGGTAGGTGCAGCCATTGCCAAAGGTAAGTTTGCTTCCGTGAATTTGGAGGTTAACGAAGGCGTACTAGGGCCATATCGTATTAGAGGGCCGGGGAATGAGCGTTTTGTAATTGTACTGGCCAATTCTGAAAAGGTATTCCTGGATGGAAAGCAATTGAAGCGAGGTTTTAATAATGACTATACCATAGATTACAATCAGGGAGAAATTACTTTTACCCCTACAGTAATGATCACCCAGTATTCCAGAGTACGGGTCGATTTTGAATATGCGGAAAGAAATTTTTCAAGGTCTGTCGTCACTGCTAACCATATTCAAAAAAATAAAAATGTCACCTTTTACCTTAATTACTACAGAGAAAAAGACGACAGAAACAGGCCTTTATTTACCGAGTTGAGCGATATAGATAAAACCTTACTAAGCAATGTGGGAGATGCCATTTTCTCTGCTTCCATTCCTAGAATAGACAGTATCCCTTTTGATTCAAATAGAATATTATACAGAAAAGTTACTGAATTTACTGAGGATGGCGAAAGCCTGAATTACTATGAATACAGTACAGATCCTACACAGGCTTTCTATGCGATAAGCTTTACAGAAACGAGTCAGGGTTTAGGGAATTATAGAAGAAAACAGCAGTTAGCCAATGGAGTGGTCTATGAATTTATAGCCCCAGTAAATGGTGTTCCACAAGGGAATTTCACTATAAACTCACCCTTGCCCTCTCCTAACAAAAAGCAGATGATCACTGCTGGGACGGAAGTCCGTTTGGGGAAGCACGAGACCACCTTTGCAGAACTGGCGATTTCCGATCAGGATCTAAACCTATTTTCAGATTTGGATGATGAAGACAATAAAGGGTTTGCATTTAAAGCTGGATTAAGATCAGAAGGAAGAAGTTTTAAAATATTTAAAGATTACCTGTTTAATGGACAGACTACTGTTGAATACAATGCTGCCAGTTTTTCCTTCGTGGATAGACTGAGGTTTATTGAGTTTGATCGAGACTGGGGTTTAACCAATAGGTTAGAGGAAGACAAAGCCGCAGAGAAATTGTACAATATTAACATCGAATTGGTGAAGGATGAGCAAAATCAGATTGCTTATAATCTTGACCTTAGAAATAGAACAGATGTTTTGTCAGGTATACAGCAAAGAATTAAACTGAATCAGAAACTATGGAATAGGCTTTTGTTGACCAATGATTTTTTTCAGCTAAATAGTAATGTTTATCCTTTACAATCCCGATGGCTGAGGTATCAGGGCGAGATTAAATATCCGACACGAATAGTTGTGCCGGGTTATCGATTTATCATGGATAAAAACAAGGTCCTAAACCCTCAGAAAAATGAGGTTGTAGCCACTGCAATGAACTTCGAGGAACACCAGTTTTCATTAAATACCAATGACACCTTAACCTATTCCTTTTTTGCTACTGCCAGTTTGCGGGAAGATAAAGCAGTGGTTGAGGATCAATTGGAGCCAGATACCAAAGCATTTATGACCACTTACGGGGTCAAGGGTAATTTTGGAGCACATACTGTTAATGGGTCATTTACTTATAGAAAACTCATTTTCTTAAACAAAGACCTGCCCGAAGAGACCACGGTAATGGGGAAATTGGATTATAGAAGTGCTCTTTTTGAAAATAACCTAAACAATGAGTTTACCTATGCTTTGGGAAATGGACGGGAACTAAGAAGAGAATTTGTCTTTTTACCTGTTCCAACTGGTGAAGGAACCCATACCTGGAGAGATGATAATGAAGATGGAATCCAGCAATTAAATGAGTTTTACCTTGCGATAAATCCAGAGGAAAAGAATTTTATCAAGGTATTTGTGCCAACAGACGAGTATGTTCAAGCCTATACAACCCTATTCAATTATCGACTAAGCGCTAAATTCCCATCTAAATGGAAAACTAATTCAGGCCTGAAAAAATTATTGTCAAGGTTTTCAAACAACACCAATTTAAATGTAGAAAAGAAAATTACTTCCCGGGATTTCTTCCAGAGAATAAGTCCCTTTCAGGCTGGTATAGCTGACACTTCTTTGCTCTCTTTGCGGCAATCCTTTCGCTCTTCTTTCTTTTTTAACCGTGCCTCACCAAAGTTTGGCATGGATTTGTCTTTTTTTAATAGTCATCAAAAACAACTCCTAACGGGAGGGTTTGAGGATTTGTCTCAGGATGATTGGAGGTACAATGCCCGCTTTAATATTGAAACCAGATGGAACCTGTTGTTATATGCCAATTGGGGCAATAGGAATTCCACCTCAGACTTCTTAGATAACAGGAATTTCTCAATTAAACAGGTGACAATAGGGCCGGAAATAAGTCTTCAACCTACCCCGCTATTTAGAACAACCCTTCAGTACAGGTTGACAAAAAAAGAAAACTTGGCCAATGTAGAATTTGATGAGAAAGCCCAATTGCATGAAGGAGCGCTTAGTTTCAGGCTTGCCAAAGCAATCAAGACCACGATCAATGCCCAGTTGAAATACACCTATATCGATTACAATGGAACGGTGAACTCACCTACAGGCTATGAGATGTTACAAGCTCTTACGCCAGGGAACAATACAAGCTGGAGTTTGAGCTGGTTACAGAAAATAGGAGAAGGCTTGCAGTTAAACCTGATTTATGAGGGCAGGAATTCCGAAGGCCTGGATCAACTGGTGCATACAGGACGTATGCAGGTTTCAGCCTTGTTTTGATTAGGCCAAGCCATTGAAAAATTGTAGATTTGCAACAGTTATTTTTGTTGTTGTACTAATTATTAAAGCACAAACTAATGTCGAAAAGTATTTTGGTTACCGGAGGTACTAAGGGTATTGGGAAAGCCATTGTCCTTGAATTTGCAGCTAAAGGTTTTGATATTTTCACCTGTAGCAGAAATGAAGAGGAATTGGAAGCATTGAAAAATGAGCTGGAATCAAATTTCTCAGCAATAAAAGTACATGTGAAAAAGGCAGACCTATCTGTCAAGGAAGAAACAAAAGCTTTCGCCGCTTTTGTAAAAAAAATAGCTGTGCCTGATGTTTTAGTAAATAATACTGGTATTTTTATTCCAGGCAGTCTACATTCAGAATTAGAGGAAAATTTTGAAAAGACCATGCATACCAATCTCTTCAGTGCTTATTATCTCACAAGGGCCTTTACTGAAGATTTTATGAATAGAAAAAATGGACATATTTTTACTATTGGAAGCATAGCAGGGCTTACAGCCTATGCCAATGGAGGGAGTTATGCAGTGTCAAAGTGGGCCATGTTGGGATTTACCAAATGTCTAAGACAGGAGATGATACCTCATGGAGTAAAGGTGACGTCTGTATTGCCCGGCGCTACTTATACGGCGAGTTGGGAAGGCGTTGATTTACCGGAGAACAGGTTCATAGATGTTGCTGATGTAGCAGCATCTGTATGGTCAGCTTATAACCTTTCGCCCCGTTCTGTTGTTGAAGAGATAGTAATCCGGCCTCAATTAGGTGATATATAATTATGGAATTGAAAACAGTCACAGAGAATCAGCAGTATTGCAATAGTCTCACAAATTACTCAAGAAGGAAAACTATTCCTGTAAAAATTGGAGACGTTGTTATTGGAGGAGATAATCCCATAGTTGTCCAATCAATGACAACTGTGGACACCATGGATACACTTGGCTCTATTGAACAATGCATTCGCATGATTGATAGTGGCTGTGAGTTGGTGCGGATAACTGCTCCAAGCATCAAAGAGGCAGAAAACCTTCGACAGATTAAAGAAGGGTTGAGAAAGAGAGGGTACAATACCCCGCTTGTAGCAGATATTCATTTCACACCGAATGCTGCTGAAGTCGCTGCCCAAATTGTTGAAAAGGTTAGGGTAAACCCTGGGAACTATGCCGACAAAAAGAAATTTGAAGTTTTAGAATATACAGATGCCTCCTACCAGGATGAATTGGATAGAATTAGAGAGCGTTTTCTTCCTTTGGTGAATATTTGTAAAGCCAATGGGACAGCCATGAGGATAGGAACCAATCATGGCTCATTGTCGGACAGGATCATGAGCAGGTATGGGGACACCCCATTGGGTATGGTTGAATCCGCACTTGAATTCTTGCGAATTTGTGAAGCAGAGAACTACTACGATATCGTGATTTCCATGAAATCATCTAATACGCAAGTAATGGTTCAGGCTTATAGGCTTCTGGTGAATAAGCTGAATGAAGGAGGTTTTAAACCTTACCCTCTACACTTGGGCGTGACTGAAGCAGGAGATGGTGAAGACGGGAGAGTCAAATCTGCTGTTGGAATTGGAGCACTACTGGAAGATGGATTAGGTGATACCGTTAGGGTTTCGCTTACAGAAGACCCGGAGTTTGAATCGCCTGTAGTGAAAACCCTAATAAATAGGTATGTTTCTCGACCTGTAGCATCTGGTATTGAACCAATGAATAATTATCCCATTGATCCATTTAGCTACAATAAAAGAGTGGCTGTGGAAGTAGCCAATTTTGGAGGGAGTAATGTTCCGAGGGTAATTACGGATGTTTCTACGGTACAATTATCCATACCGAAAGACCTGAAATGTACAGGGCACTTTTATCTTCCAGAGCTGGATAAATGGAAAATGAATGATCAGGGATGTGATTATATCTATTCGGGAGACAGCCCTGTTCCCTTTATGCTTCCAAATGGGCTTAAAGAAATTTTAAATTATAAGATTTGGGACCAACAAGAGGACAAAAAGAACAAGTTTCCTGCTTTGATATTGACCCATTTGAAAGACAATTTACCCTTACACGAGGAGCTGAACTTCTTGCTTGTGTCTGCTGAAAACATTAAAGAAGCAATTCCATTTCTGAACAATGAACTGCCCATAGTCCTTCTTTTGTTCGCTAACAGCCAACATCAAATGCAGGCCATTAGAAGAGCCATTGTTTCACTGATCAATGCAAAAATAAACTTACCGGTAGTTCCTAAGGTTAGTTATGAAGATGGAGATGCGGAGAAAACCATGCTTTTTTCCGGAACAGATGTAGGAGGTTTGCTTATAGATGGTATTGGTGATGGTATTCTTTTGGGTTTAGACCGGCTTAAATTGAAAGATAAACCGTCAATGTTAGAGCAGGTTAAACTTCATAATTCGGTTAGTTTTGGTGTCTTGCAGGCCGCAAGAACCAGGATGTCTAAAACTGAATACATTTCTTGTCCCTCTTGTGGAAGAACTCTTTTTGACCTGCAGGAGACAACGGCCATGATTAGAAAAAGAACAGATCATCTTAAAGGGGTGAAAATTGGAATTATGGGATGCATTGTCAATGGTCCTGGAGAAATGGCAGATGCAGATTATGGGTATGTAGGTTCAGGAAAGGGGAAAATCACTTTGTACAAAGGAAAAGAAGTGATGAAAAGATCCGTTCCATCAGAAAATGCTGTAGACGAACTTATAGACATCATCAAAGAAGACGGTCAGTGGATAGAGCCCGAAACTGCCGATCACGAATAGTTTTATCAAGAAAATCTGAATTAAGGTATTATGGCTGGTAAATTAAAAGAGTTTTTTCAGTTGGGTGAAGTAGGTGAATATTTTATAAGGGTATTCAAGAAACCTGATCCCAACAAGAAAACCAATTTTAACCTTAGAATGATGCATGGCATCAATAAGATTTCAATCTTGGTTTTTCTAGCTGCTTTGGTCTATTGGATCATTAAAAGGCTGGTTTAATGAATATTGAAACCTTTAGGGATTACTGCTTAAGCAAAGCAGGTGTGACAGAAGACACTCCTTTTGGTCCAGACACGCTTTGCTTTAGAGTTGCAAACAAGATTTTCGCACTTTTGGATATTGACAAATTTGAAAGTGTTAATTTGAAGTGTGATCCCGAAAGAGCCGTCCTGTTAAGAGAACAACATGATGGAATTGTACCTGGATACCATATGAATAAAAAGCACTGGAATACGGTTTCATGTGATGGAAGTGTAAGTGCCGATCTACTTTTAGAACTGGTGGATCACTCTTATGCTTTGGTTTTTTCAAGCCTGCCCAAAAATGTGAAAGAAGAAATCAACGGATGAGTTATCTGAAAATTGAAGGGTTAACCAAAACTTACAATGGTGAACTGAAAGCCCTGGATGCACTTTCTTTAAATATCTCAAAGTCAGAACGCTGGTCGATTATTGGTGCAAGCGGAAGTGGGAAGAGTACCCTACTAAAGCTTATTGCTGGTATGGAAGTACAAAACGAAGGATTTGTGTATTTGGAGGGTAAAAAGATCCTAAATCCAAAGCAAAAGCTTGTTGCAGGTTATGATGAACTCCAGCTTGTTAAACAAGACAATGGTTTGTTTCCACTGTCTACTGTTGCAGAAAATATCAGTAGACCTTTGCTCCAATACGACAAAGAATATGCAAGTGAGAGACTGGAAATCTTATTACAGGTCTTTGGTTTAGAGGACAAAAGAAATAGCTTTCCCAGGGAGCTTTCGGGAGGACAACAACAAAAAGTAGCCATTGCCAGAGCCCTTAGCTTAGAGCCAGAGGTTTTGCTTTTAGATGAACCTTTTAGCTCATTGGATAGCCTTCAAAAAAGAGGACTTCTGGATGAATTAAACTTGATTTTTAAAACTTTGGGGATTACTGTTATCATGGTAACCCATGATATTCAGGATGCTCTGCTCCTTACAGAAAACTTATGTGTCCTTTCTGAAGGGAAACTATTGCGACAGGGTAAGGTGAATGAGATCTATGAAAACCCACAAACGGCCTATGTGGCAGGTTTTTTCGGGCCGCTGAATAGCATTCCAGGGCAAACCAATCAATACCTAAGGCCCTCATCCATAAAAAACTCAACCACGAAAGGTAAAATAAAAGGGAAAGTATTGTTGAAACGCTACTTCCCTGATTATGATTTGCTTACTGTTGAAGTTTCTGAAGAAACTCCTCCCTGGCAAATTACCCGCTACGAAAGGGATGTCTCCGAAGGGGCAACAATTTATATGAGCTGGGAAGAAAATAAAGTTTTAATTCTTGACGAAAAATAGGATTTCAAGGTGGATTATACCTTGAAACCTTCTTCTTTTTCTTCCTCTGTAGCTTCCCTTAGAGCAAATACTTCACCATCAAAGTGTAAGTTCATTCCCGTAAGTGGATGATTGAAATCCAACAGTACTTCCTCTCCCAGGTCTTTCACTACTTTGGCCTGCATAGGATACCCATCTTCATCGATTAGTGGTAGGAAATTCCCCTCTTGGAGCATTTCTTCTTCAAAACCTCTTTCTTTATTGAACTGTGATTTCGGAACAGAGACAATAAGCTCATCATCTGGTTTGCCATAAGCTTCCTCAACTGATAGCGTAAAATTGAATTTGTCTCCTTTTACTTTGTTTTCAAGCCTTTTTTCAAACGTTTTAGGCAACCCACTGTCACCGAAAAGGAAATAAAAAGGGTCTTCTTCATCCCTTACTTCAACACTAAAGGGGAGGGAATCTGGAATGTCATTGGTAACTTTTAATTCGTAAGTCAACCCTACGATAACATTTTCTTCGATTTTCATACTTTTTATTTAAGCAGACAAAGTTAATCTTAATTGATTGGAATTAAAAAATATCAAGGGAACACCCTGATAGTACAGGAAAGTTAATTCAAATGTTTTGCTTACTTTGAGATTCCAATTAAAATCTATTTATGGATTTACGGATTGAATTGCTGCAATAAGGGCGAATAGAAATGGATTCTGTCTCATAGAAAGTGTTGCCTGAAAGTCAATTTGAATTCTTTATTAAAATTAATATAAATGATTGCTGTAGCCTTTACGATGAAGTTATTGCCTGGAAATGAAGAAGTCTACGAAAAAAGGCACAATGAAATATGGCCTGAGCTGGCTGATTTACTGAAAAAAGCAGGGATTGCTGAATACCATATTTTTCTTGACAGACCAAGTGGGGTGCTTTTTGCTTTTCAAAACCTTGAGGAACAAAACCAAACCAATCGCCTGGCTGAGGAAGCGATAATGAAAAAGTGGTGGGCATTTATGGGGGACATTATGGAAACTAATCCAGACCAATCCCCTAAAGTTACACGCCTGGAAAAGGTATTTAGTTTATAAAAATTACCTAATTAAACCTAAATGAAGCTAAGCTCGAAAGGAAAATCATTAAACAATACCTTGTTAACTTTGGCATTAATCCTGTTGGTTGTCTTGCCAGGTTGCAATAATAAATCCTTTGAGGATAGTGAGCGAAATATAGGACAATGGCCAGAACCAACTTCTGAATCAAATCCATGGGCAAGATGGTGGTGGATGGGGAGTGCAGTAGATAAGGCAAACCTTAATTATCTAATGCATGAATACAAGCAAGCAGGAATTGGTGGGCTAGAAATAGCCCCAATATATGGTGCAAAGGGGTTTGAAAGTAAATTTTTAGATTACCTTTCTCCCCAATGGATTTCTATGCTTCACCACAGTATAGCTGTTGCAGATAGTTTAGACATGCAAATTGATTTGACCCAGGGTACGGGTTGGCCTTTTGGAGGAGAAATGGTGACTCCTGATATGGCCGCAAAGAAAATGCGCATTCAGCAATACAGTTATTCTGAGGAAAAAGGACTTGACCGGCCTATTCTAATTGAAGAGAAAAATATTAAGGGAAAAGCGCATTATTTACATACCCTAATGGCCTTCCAAGAGGGCAAGACACCTGAAAACCTAACAAATAGGATAGGAGAAGATGGTAGCCTAAGTTGGGATGGCAAGGGTGATTGGGGATTAGTGGCTGTTTTTGAAATCCAAACTGGTCAAAAAGTAAAAAGGGCTGCACCGGGTGGACAAGGTTTTACATTAGATCACTTTTCCAATGCTGCTGTTAAACAATATTTAGATCATTTTGACAGTGCTTTTAACAAGGATTTTCCTGGAATCAGGGCTTTTTATAACGATAGTTTTGAAGTTTATGGATCTAATTTTACCGGAGAATTCTTTAATTATTTTCAAGCCAAAAGAGGGTATGATATTAGAAATCATTTAGACAAATTGGTTTCTGAAAACACAGATGAAGAAGTCAGTCGCCTAAAATCTGACTATAGAGAAACCATTAGCGATATGCTATTGGAAAACTTTACCATGCAATGGTCTGACTGGGCGGGTAGTCATCAGAAGTTAACAAAAAATCAGGCCCATGGATCTCCGGGGAATCTTCTTGACTTATATGCGGCTGTTGATATTCCCGAAGGGGAAACGTTTGGTTCAAGTTACTTTCCTATTCCAGGAATCCGCAGAGACAGTTCGGATATCAGAAATGTAGATCCGGATCCTATTATGTTAAAGTTTGCCTCTTCGGCAGCTCACCTTACAGGTAACAAACTGGCTTCCACTGAAACATTCACTTGGTTAGGAGAACATTTTAAGTCTGCTTTTTCCCAAGCCAAACCTGAGTTGGAGCAAGCATTTCTAGCTGGGATCAACCACATGTTTTACCATGGGATTACTTACTCTCCTCAAGAAGTAGCTTTTCCTGGATGGCTTTTTTATGCCTCATTGAATTTAAATACCCACAATAGCTTATGGCCACATATCAAAGGCTTTAATGCTTATGTTCAGCGGACACAATCTGTCTTGCAATCTGGAATGCCTGACAATGAACTGCTGGTTTATTGGCCGGTTTATGATGTATGGGCAGATCCTGAAGGGTTAGGCAAAACACTAACCGTACACGGAATTGATGAATGGCTTCATCCTACACCATTTTATAAAGCATCAAAATCGCTCATGGAAATAGGGTATGGAGTGGACTTTGTTTCTGATGCATTGTTGAATACTTTAAAGGTGGAAGGCAATACCCTTGTTGGGGCAGGTGGTAAACATAAGATTTCAGTGATAATAGTTCCGAAAACAGCCTTTATGCCAGAGGCCACGCTTCAGCGCTTATTGAATTTAGCAGAAGCTGGCGCCCATGTGGTTTTCCAGGAAAAACCTGCTGATGTGCCAGGCTTTAAAGATTATGCTTCCAGAAAGAATACCTTGGACAATTTGTGGGCAAGTATCCAATTCAAATCAAAATCCAACAGAAGTGAGGCTGATTTTGGGGAAGGTAAAATAATAGTATCGAATGAACTTCCTGGAGCATTAGTGTCTCTAGGACTTAAGAGGGAGAAACTAACCGATTTAGGACTGAAGTTTATCAGGAGAAGTTTAGGAGAGGATAAGTATTATTACCTGGTTAACCATACATCGAAAAAAGTAAGTGAAATGGTTTCTTTTGCAACGGAGGGAAAAGCGGCGATTTTGATGGATCCTGAACAAGGAACGGTTGGTTTGGCTAAGATTCAATCAGGTAAAGAAGAAACGAAAGTTGCCATTTCCCTATCTCCCGGACAATCTATTATTGTTCATGTTTTAAAAGAATTGCCTAAAGAAGAGCTGCTCTCCTGGAAATACGAAGTTTCTTCCCCTGCGATTATAGAGATGGACAATGCATGGCAGCTGACCTTTAAGAATGGTGGACCCATCATCCCATCCGATCAGCTTTTGGAAAAGTTAATGCCTTGGACCGCTCTTAGTGGAGATGGGTATGAGGATTTTTCAGGACAAGCCCTATATGAGAGCTCCTTTGAACTCGAAAGTTTGAAAGAAAACGCGAAATATATGCTAGACCTCGGTAAGGTGCTGGAAAGTGCGAGAGTCTGGGTAAATGGCAAGGAAGTAGGTTATGCTTTTAGTATTCCTTTTAGGTTAGACATTAGCAATTTTGTGAAGGAAGGTGAAAATAAACTGGAAATTGAAGTCGCCAACCTAATGGCAAATCATGTCAGGTACTTGGATAGAAATGAAATCTTATGGAGAAATTACCATGAAATCAATTTTGTTAATATAGATTATAAGCCTTTTGATGCGTCAGGATGGGCAATTATGCCCTCTGGACTTGTTGGACCAGTCAAACTTGAAGTACATGATTATTAGCATGTTTTAATTAATTTGTTACCTTATAATGAGAGTATTTAACTTTATTTATTAAATTTATTGACCACCTCCTTTGCGGATTTGTATCGAAAGCCAAAATAACCTGACCCATGATTGAAGTGAAGCCTCTGATTCGTCTTGATGAAAATTCCAGGATTCCCAAATACCAGCAAATTGTAAATTCTATCATTGAAGATATCGAAAGCAGTTCTCTTTTGGTAGGTGATAAGATTCCGTCCATCAATGAAATTAGTGAAGAACACTATTTATCTAGAGATACTGTAGAGAAAGCCTATAACCAATTGAAGGCTAAAAAGATTATCCTCTCTGTAAAAGGAAAAGGGTATTATGTAGCCAAAAATATTTCTACCTCAAAGGTAAGGGTATTGTACCTATTGAATAAACTCAGTAACTACAAGCTTAAAACCTACAATTCTTTTATAGACAGTATGGGGACGGACGCTCAGGTAGATTTAAATATTTACCATTGTGATCCAAAACTATTAAAAAACATACTTACCGAGAACAAGGGTGCTTATGATTATTACGTACTGATGCCTCATTTTAAAGATGGTGAAAATGGCCATTATAACTTTGATGAGGAGATCATGAAATGTGTAAAAGATATACCTTCCGACAAACTCATAATAATGGACAACCAGATTCCTGAATTAGGGGATAACGTTGCTTCCATTTACCAGGACTTCAAAAAGGACATTTACAATGCCTTGATTGAGGGGATTTTTCAAATTCAGCAATATGATAAACTAATGTTGGTATATCCTACTGATATTCTTTACCCTTACCCTAAAGAAATATTGAAAGGCTTTCAGCAATTCTGCAGTGACTTTGAGTTTGATTATGAAATTTTGGATAGAGTTTATCCCGAAATGGAATTGCGTCCAAAGGATGCTTTTATTGTAATTGAAGAAAATGATTTGGTCAATTTAGTAAAACAAGTCAGGGAGCAACTTTATGAACCGGGTAAAGAGATCGGAATAATATCCTACAATGACACCCCATTAAAGGAGCTTTTGGGCATTACTGTAATCTCCACGGATTTTAAATTAATGGGGGAAACAGCTGCTTATATGATCAAAAAGAACAAAAAAGAATCCGTTAAAAATATTTTTAAATTTATTAACAGAGGCTCTATTTAAAAGGGTTCTATCAGCATGCTGAAATGCTATTGCTATTGATGTCCTTTTACCCCAATATAAACAGTCAATTAACAACGTTTCAAAATCTTAAACTGTAAATCAGAAGAGATTATTTGATTACTTATTTCTATGGAAAAAAGCAAAAGTTTGGTAGACCGTCTCAATGCGGTCAATGAATATGAACAACAACCCATTCCCAGTAATAAATTAAAAGGCTGGAGAAGTTTTTTAGGCACCTATGCAGGTGAGCATACCGCCGGAACGGAATTTGTAATAGGACCTTTGTTTGTCGCACATGGAGCCAGTGCTATTGATTTAGTAACTGGCTTATTATTGGGTAATATATTGGCAGTGTTAAGCTGGGCCTTCCTGACGGCGAAGATTGCTGTGAAAACCAGAGTAACCTTGTATTATTTGTTGGAGAAAATCGCCGGTAAAAAGTTTACTTTACTCTATAATTTGGTAAATGCTGGTCTATTTTGCTTTCTAGCGGGCTCTATGATCGCGGTGTCAGCAACAGCTGTAGGTATACCTTTTGATATGCCCATGCCACAATTAACAGACATATATCCCAATAATATAGGTTGGGTATTGACAGTTTTTGGGGTTGGTGCCATTACCACCTTGATTGCTATGTTTGGCTTTGATCAGGTTTCAAAGTTTGCCATGGTAGCTGCTCCTTGGATGATTATGGTATTTATTGCCGCAGCATTGGCTGTGTTACCTAGGTTAGGAGTTACAGATGCCGGGTCATTTTGGTCTGTTGCGGAAAGTACCATCTGGACTGGAGTTCCTTTGGAAGGGCAGAGTAAATTCGGTTTTTGGCACATTTTGTTTTTTGCCTGGTTTTGTAATATGGCCATGCATATTGGTATGGCTGATTTGTCATTGCTTAGATATGCCAAGAAATGGGAGCAAGGATTTTCCTCTGCAACAGGTGTGTTTTTAGGGCATTTTATTGCTTGGATTGCCTCTGGTATTTTATATTCCTTATTCCTTATTGAATCCAAAGGGAGTCTTACTTTTGCACCAGGTCCAATTGCTTATGGAGCTGTAGGTGCTGCAGGAGCCATTTGCGTTGTAATCGCTGGCTGGACCACGGCCAACCCCACATTGTATAGAGCAGGTTTGGCAATACAGTCTATCAATCCTAAATGGAAAACTTGGAAGGTAACGCTCTTTGTAGGTTTATTCACTACAATTGCTGCCTGCTTCCCAGGCTTGGTAATGCGCTTGCTGGAATTCGTTGCTTTGTATGGTCTAATTCTGATGCCTGTAGGGGCGGTAATATTCATTGATGTTTACCTGCTTGAAAAATTAGGCCTTAAATCCAACTATGCAGCGGTTAAAGGCATACAACTTAATTGGTCAGTAGCCATTACCTGGTTGGTTACCTTAACTTTTTGTTTGTTGTTGAATTTACTACTAGGTATTGAAATTTTCTTTCTTGGGCTCCCAGGTTGGTTTGTAGCTGTTTTGGTATATGTTATTGCAAGTAAATTGAATCAAAAGAAATGAAACTTTTATTGAAAATCATATCGTTCGTAGGCTTGGGATTAAGTATAATACCCGCCATTTTAGTGTTTGGAGGTCAAATGGAGTCATCCACTTGCAAGCAACTTATGTTTATTGGTACAATTTTATGGTTTGTTACTGCCCCAAGCTGGATGATAAAAAAAGAAGCTGTAATAGAAGAGGAATAGGTGTTTTTGTGATTGATATCGGAATATTGATTTAGATAAATTGTGGTTTTGCATAATTTGGTAATAGAATAATTCAATATTGCAAAATAAAAGTTTTTGATTTCGGATAGTAATAATTAAATTAGTTAATCTTTTATAATTAGTTTAAATAATACTTTCCTAATGAAATTCAGGGACCTACGCATTTGGATATTCATTTTCGGTATTATGCTTCTAATAGGTGCCTACCTATACCAGCATTCCAAAACCAATCAAAGCCAGCTTGAATCTCAGGGTATCAAGGCAATATTTCTTGCCAAACATAATTTCCTTGATTCTTTTTACAATTATCACGTCCAATTAGAAGGGTATTTTAAAAGAAATTTTTATACCTGGGGAATGGATACAGAGAAGGAAGCCGCTTCTCGTATGGTAAGGATGATTGATAGAAATCCTAAATTTGGCATTGAGAAGATTCAGAACTTTAAGGATGACCAAAGTCCAGAACCGCAACTTTTTGCTGAGGACGGCATTTCATTGATTCAAAGGGATACCTCTTATTTGATTCATGTGAAAGGGTTTAGGTTTTTTCTCAATGACAAAACCAAAGAAGGGAATCTTCCTAAATTAAATTATTCTTCATTAATGGAAAAAATTAATGAAGAACTTAGCAATGCTCAAATTCAGGATGTCCTTTCAGGAAGAGCATTTGAAATAGACCATTCAGTTTCCGTACACAACCTAATGGTAGGGAATGTTCAAAGCCTGTTTTTTGACAGGCTTTTTATTTTAGATCAAACAGGCAAGGCCATTTACCCTGGGAATCTTGCAGGGCTCCCTGTCGTAAATGTTGATTCTTTGAATCATGAACAGTCTGTAGGGGAAAGACAATTGGATTTACAGGTGTCTGGAAAGGAATACAAAGGTTTTCTTTCGCCTGCAGTAATTGGAGATCAAAAGTTCTATTTGCTTGGAGCCAAAGATAAATCAAGGTTTGAAAGTGTTGCGCTTAAAATAAACTTTAAGGTCTTAAGTGCTTTTTTAACCCTATTGATTTTAGTGTTTGTATCCATTCCTATCATAAGCATTTTCAACCTTGGAGATGGGGATGTTTTGACTAAGAAAAGAGTGATGGGATTGGGGCTGTCCTTAATCTTAGTAATGGTGATACTGGGTTTCTTTTTCTTTTCACTCTTTCAAAATTACGAAAGTGAGTCTACTTCTGAAAACAACCTTCACTATGTAAAATCTGCTTTTAGTTCTGAAATTCAACAGTTGATTGAGGGACTTGAAATATTTAAGGAAGAAATTGACAACGGTCAGATCCATACCAACCAACCAGAAGATGCACATCATAATGAATTGGATGTAAATGAGTTTTTGGAGTTCGATTTAGAGGGAAATATCCTGAAAATGTTGATACCACAATTGACAAGTTTTGAAGGACCGATTGATTTTGGGGATTTTCCTTTCGTTTCTATCGCAAATAGAGATTATGTACAGGAAGTCCCAGAATCAGAAGAGGATTATTTTATAAGTGCACATTCCTCAAAATCTACAGGAGACTTGGAAGGTGTTATAAGTAAAAGAGCCGGGGATAATGGTTTTGCTTTGACATTTCATTTGGGTTCATTGGTTCCTGAGATTAGCAAAACCCGGAGATTCTTTGTGTTTAAGCCTGACGGCAAGGTTTTATTTATAAGTAAAAAGGTAAACATTCCAGTCAATTTTCTTCAGGAAGGGATAGGGGAAGAAAAATGGCAAGAGATCAAAACCTTAATAGCCAATAATAAAGATGCAGCAGACGATAAAGTATGGAAGACACCTATCTATGTCAACGGTTATGAATACCAAGCGCTATTAAGTCCTGTTTCTTCGGCTTCATTCGTGGCCGGAAACTGGGTGCTTTACCTGGAGGATACCAACCTTCAACACGCTTTGCATTCTCTGGCTTCCCTTGAGGGTATAGCTGTTTTTGTCCCCTATCTATTGATATTGGGAATACTGGGGCTTTTGACACTGGTTACACAGAAATCAAGTATTTACTTAGCTTATGAGGATTTTTCATTTGCATGGTATAGTCCATCACCTAGAAAGAGGCTTTGCTTTCTCTGGTTAAACAGTATGCTTTTGCTTGATATAGTACTTTTTCTCATTATCTATCTATTTCTACCATTAAGTATATTTAAAATTTTTCTATGGTCTTCACTTATTGCCATTCAGTCAGGAACATGTAATTTTCTTCTTTTGGCTACTGTTGGGAAAGATGGGGCAAAGAAAAATATTAACGCTTTTTTAACAATAGTCTTTCTTTTGTGGATTCTGATGGCCATTTTATTGGGTTATCTTACCTCATTGAGCCACAGTGGTACAGGTTATTTTATTTTTACTATGATCTTTTTACTGATAATAGCAGGCATGCAAGTATTGTGTTTCTACCTTTATCAGACTCAAAAATTCCCTTCAGTTCGTTTTAGTCAATGGAAGAGAACAAAGGAGCTATTCAAACTACATCGAAAATTTGCAGATTTCTGGACCAAATTGACAGGTTCACCTGTTGATAAGCGTGTGTTTGCAATTAACCTTCTCTTATGGCTGATGATTGTTGGGTTTTTACCTGGCTATTTTATTCATCGCCAAATATTTAATCAGGAGAAAATTATCTGGGAATATGTGGGTAAAGCTAAAATAGAAACTGAAGAAGAAGCCAAATCTATTCCTGAGGTGTACATGAACTTGATTAAAATTCATGAAGAATTCAGGAGGAATAATTTTGGGAGATTTTCCAATCAAGATGATGAGCTGATCACCGATTTTATAGCCGCTCCACAACAGGCATTGGTAGAAGCCTTCAATACCACACCAGGAATAAGCTATGGGAAACTCAATCAAAGTATAGGCTTATGGGAAATCATCAGATCCAATATTATATTTTTAATAGTATTGTTGGTGGTACTTATCTGGTTTTTCAAAATGATAATGATTTTAGGGAATAAAATCTATCTCATTGATTATCACTTTACAAATTCTTTTGATCTACTTCCTAAGGGGGCGGATAAACAAAAAAATAGTTTTATTATAGGGGTAGATGCAGCTAAGTCCAGGGATTGGATTTTAAAACAATTTGCTTGGGAGCCTAATGAGATTCTTTTGGCAGAACTATCGGATGGTGAAGGGGTGGTATTGCCTGAATTGGAAGATGGGCACAAAGGAGTTGTGCTAGAAAATATTCATTGCCTTGGCGATACTGAAAAGTTTTTGAATACCATTGTGGCATTTCAAAAGAAATATGGAGGGACAGAATTAAGATTGTTTGTTACTTCAGGAAGGCCGCTTCAGGAAATTTTACCCAGTAAAATGCCTATGCAATCCCGTTTGCTGATCACTGAGGTTTTTTCGGAATACCTTTTTCAATACGTTCCAATAGATTTTCAAAACCAGAAAATTACTCTTCCTTATTTTGGTAAGGATTTTAAATCTCTAGATGAGCAAAACAAGGCTATTTTTGAGTCAAGGATGAAGTGCAAGCTGTTTAATGACGAAAAGACGCATGAGCTAGCAGTAGAAATTGAATATGGTCCTAATTCCAAACCTATCGCATCGCTTATTACTGAGGAGATTTCAAGGGACAATTTGGGCATGTCCTTGTCTCAAGAAAGGTATGAGAAATGCATTCTTTCTATTCAAAGGTACAATAAGGCTTATTATATGAACATCTGGGCTGAATTGAGCTTAAAGGAACGCAAAATGGTGTATAATTATGCTACTGAAGGGTTTATAAATTTTTTCAATAAAGAAACAATGACCGCCCTTATTCAAAAAGGCGTGGTGAAGATGAACCTGTCCAAGGACAGCCTGGTATTGTTTTCAGAAAGTTTCAGGAATTTTGTATGTGTTTATGTAAGTGATGAAGATGTGGCTCGATTTAAGCAAGATGAAAGCAAATCTGGAAACGCAAGGATGATACAGGCAGCCGTTTTCAGCTTTGTTTTAATTTGTATTGCATTAATCAGTTTTTATGACCCAAATATTCTTAATGAAACTTCAGCCTATATTACTGGTTTTCTAGGTGTTTCAGGTACTATTTACAGTCTTTTGGCAAAAGGGTTCGGTAAAAACACTCCTTCTGAAAGTCAGTAAATCTTTAAAATCATTTTTTTTGGTACTTTAATTGTTAGATTTTAAGATATCACATAATGTTGCAATATAGTGTTTGGTCAATTTTTTAACAAAAGGAATAATCTTCTGTCTTATATTTTTTATTATGCTATTTATTATAAAAAAGTACAAAAAAATTGTGTATTCTTAACTGATTATATACATTTGAAAAGAAAGTTATTTATGATTGACTACAAACTCTACAATATGGGATAAAACTCTACGTTATTTAAATATCTGTTTTATGAGTATAAGGTTAGGACCTAAAGACAGTGAATTAATTTCACAATATAGGAATGGTAGTGAGATTGCCTTTGAAAGGTTGGTCGATAAATACAAGACTAAAGTCTACACTACAATTTTGATGATAGTAAAAGAGCAGGGTGTTGCAGAAGATTTGCTACAGGATGTATTTGTAAAGGTAGTCCAAACACTCAATTCTGATCGCTATAACGAAGAAGGAAAATTCCAACCATGGTTAATGCGTATAGCCCATAATTTGGCTATTGATCATTTTAGAAAAATGAAACGCTACCCTATGGTGGTAATGGAGGATGGGTCAAATGTTTTTAATACCTTACATTTTGCCGAACAGAATGTAGAGGATATGAAGGTAAAGGATGAGACCTGTGCCTTGGTCAGGCAATTGATCGAGGAATTGCCTGAGAGTCAAAAACAAGTATTGATCATGAGGCATTATATGGATTTAAGTTTCCAGGAAATAGCAGAGCAAACTGGAGTCAGTATAAATACAGCCTTGGGAAGAATGCGATATGCGCTTATCAACTTACGAAAGAAACTTAAACAAATAAATATTGCCTATGACCAAATCTTTTACGACAAGTGACCTGATAAGGTATATTTATCAGGAGATGGAGGAAGAGGAGAATGATCAATTGGTGCAAGTCTTGCAAGATGACCAACAGCTAATGCAAGAATACATCGATTTGCTTAGCACAATTGAAAAATTGGACATTGTCCTAACCGAACCTTCCGATAGCATTATTAACGCCATTAAGAAAAAGGCCCGGTCCAAAGGACTGGAAAGAGTATAACACCAACAACAATATTTTTCCTGTCGTTTAACAAAAACGACAGGAATTTTTTTTGCATTTAGCCTGTTCAATCCGGATAAGGATAATATTGTCTAATTTTGTACAAAGAAAATAATAGAATGAGCTGAGCATTTTTTTGAAAAGACGGTATATGTGGCGAATCATACAGTTTTATTAAAGAAAGTGCATCTGAAATGTAAGGCTATTGTCTATTGCCTATTTCGGGTTTAATATTTCTTTTTAGAAATTTACCCCATTTAGACAATAAGGGTATTAAAGTAAATGACTGTCATGCTAAAAAAAGAAAGGTATCAGGCCTTTGTAGAACATTTTTCAGAAAACATGCCTGTGGCTGAAACTGAACTTAAGTTTGAATCAACTTTCCAGTTGCTCGTTGCTGTTGTATTGAGTGCTCAATGCACCGATAAGCGGATAAATATGGTAACACCGGCACTTTTTAGAGACTTTCCCACACCTGCGCATTTGGTGGCAAGCGATTTTGATCAATTGTTTCCTTATATCAAAACTGTTTCCTACCCAAATAATAAAACCAAACACCTTTTAGGTTTGGGCAAAATGCTGGTGGAAGATTTTAACTCGGAGGTTCCTGATACAGTCAATGAACTTATAAAACTTCCAGGAGTAGGAAGGAAAACAGCCAATGTAATTACCAGTGTGGTATGGAACCAACCCAATATGGCTGTAGATACCCATGTGTTTAGGGTTTCAAAAAGGCTGGGATTGGTAGCCCAAAAAGCCAAAACTCCCTTGGAGGTTGAAAAGGACTTGGTCCGTCACCTACCAAAAGAAGTAATTCATAAGGCCCACCATTGGTTAATTCTACACGGGAGGTATGTGTGCCTTGCAAGGAAACCTAAATGCCAGGAATGCAGCATCACCGCAATTTGTAGGTATTATGAAAAAAACCAGAAAAATATAGACTTCGAAGATGTGTTGAATAAAAAGACGCCTTTCAATTAATGTGTGGGGTTCATTTGTTGGTAGATAGGTCCGTTACAAATCAGGATGCCATCAACAAAATGGTTGAAAGCTGTACGCATCGAGGACCTGACCATAGGCAGATAATAAAAATTTCGGATGGAGTATTCTTGGCATCCAATCGACTCAAAATCATGGATCCAAGAGATGAAGCCAATCAACCTATCACCAATGAGGATAAGACGGCTTTTTTATCATGGAATGGCTTTTTGTACAACTTCCAGGATTTGAAAAACCAACTTCTCGATGAAGGTGTGATTTTTAAAACCCGCTCAGATGGAGAAATATTGTTCCAATGGTTGCAACATAAAGGGAAAGAAGGGATCCAAGCTTTGGAGGGGATGTTTGCCTTTGTGTATGTAGATATCAAAACCAGCGAGATTTTGTTGGTAAGGGATCCCGTAGGGATGAAATCCTTGTTCTATACCCATAAAAAAAATAGATTGATCTGTTCTTCAGAAGCAAAATGCCTGATCCAGGCTATTGAAGACAAACCAATTCTGAATTCTGAGCAAATATTGCCCTATTGGTACTTGAGAACTTCCCTTCCTTCAGCTTCATTCTTTACAGGTTTGAATGAATTATTGCCGGGGCAAATTGAAGTATTTGGACTTGATGGCAGCAAAAAGAAATCTTTAAAAATCAAGGTAAAAAGCACAGTTAAGGGTAAAATTGAAAGTCCTAGTCAAAGCCTATTCAAGCAATATTTAACGGAAGCCGTTCTTAAACATTTTACAGCAGATGTTCCAGTGGGCATGGTGCTTAGTGGAGGTGCAGACAGTTCCCTTTTGTATCATATTTGGTTTAAAGAAATGGGGATTCCATTGCCGACTTATACCATTGGATTTGAATCACCCTACCCTAAGAATTTCAAGGATGCGGAATATGCAGCAGAGCTGACCAAGAAATATGGCGGAGGTAATCAGGAAATTAAAATTGGACCTGATTTCTTTTTACAATCCTGGGATGAATATCTTTCTCAATTGGACCAGCCAGTAGGCGACAGTGCCAGCTATCTTACCTGGGCGATTGCCAGAGAAGCCAGAAAAAATGTAAAAGTGCTGGTTAGTGGTGTTGGGGCAGATGAGCTATTTGGTGGATACAATAGACATATAGCTTATAAAAGTTACCTAAGGAGACCTCAATTTTGGCATTGGTCAGCATTGTTTTTTCAAAAAGCACCGTTTTTCAATAGGAGCCAAAAGAAATTTTTGCAGGGAATTCATAAGAATCCTATTCGTACATTTATTAATTTTGCGGCCCTTAGTCCTGTACCTGAAGCTTTGGGTGAGTTTTTGGAAACCCAGTACCCAAGGGAAGGAGGCGATTTCAAAAGGGCATTGACTTGGGATCAAAAAATGTATTTGGTTCAGGACTTGCTGAAGATTCATGACAATGCATGCATGTCTCAAGGAATTGAAGGTAGGGCTCCTTTTCTAGATTGGCCATTGCTGGAATTGAGTAATCAGATGAACAGTGAGCTATTGATAAAAACAACACCAAAATCCTGGATAAAGGAGCTATTGGTGGCTGAGGGATTGGGAAACATTGCCAAAAGGGAGAAATCAGGTTTTGGTCTTCCTATAAAAGAGTGGTTTATTCATCATGCTGGTTTCAGAAATAAGCTATGTTCAGCAGTTAAGGACTTTGGGAAAAAGTTTGGGGATTTGATTCCTAATGAATGGCAGGGCTTATTGAAATGCCCGGAAAACCATATACATGCACATTATTTGCTTTTATTTAATGTGTTTCTTCTTTCCGAATGGATCAATAAAAACACCACATGAGAATAATTTATATCCATCAATATTATCTGAGACCTGAACAAGGGGGAGCCGTGAGGTCTTATCACCTTTCTCAGGGGCTCTCGAAGGAAGGATGTACGGTGGAGGTGATTACTGCACACAATGAAAAAGCCTACGAATTACGCAAAGATGGGAAGGTAAATGTACATTACCTTGCAGTACCCTATGAGGCTGATTTCCCAGTGTGGAAGAGAATTCTGGCGTTTTATCGGTTTTATAGAGAAGCGAAAAAGTTAATCGGGAGTCTGCAATCTCCCGATGTGTTTTATATATCCTCTACACCACTTACCACTGGATGGATTGGTGTTTGGGCAAAAAAGGCTTTGGGCATTCCATTTGTTTTTGAAGTTAGAGATCTTTGGCCAGAAGCGCCTATTCAGGTTTTAAAAATCAAAAGCCGAATTATTCAAAAACTTTTGTACAAGATGGAGGCTAAAATTTATCAGGAAGCTGATAAAATTGTGTCACTTTCCCCTGGAATTCAAAGCAATATAAATTCTCGCTTTCCGGATAAGAAGTTGGTTTTGATACCCAATTTTTCTGATAATTCATTTTTTAAACCCAAGTTTACCCTAGATGAAAAAAGAGATTTTGACAAGCAGCCATTGACATTTTTGTATTCAGGAGCTATAGGAGAAGTCAATGGGCTTGATCAGTTTCTGGATTTGGCTATTGAAGCTAAGAGATTGGCTAAAAACTGGCGTTTTGAAATGATGGGCAAAGGAAATTCACTTACCCATTTAAAGGAAAAAGCTTTACAATTGAAGCTTTCCAATGTGGATTTTATTCCTTTTGGCGACAAATCTGCAGTCAAAAGACAATTGGAGAAAGCTGACTTTGCCTACATATCTTTCCTACCCTTGACAGCATTAGAAAGCAGCAGCCCAAACAAGTTTTTCGATGCTTTGGCTATGGGTTTACCAACTATCGTAAACTTCAGAGGCTGGATTTATGAACTTATCTATAAAGAGGAAATTGGATTTTTTCAAAATCTTTCCGATATCAGTTTATTGATAAAGGAATTGGACAAAGTGGAAAGCAACCCTGTCCGGCTCCAGCAAATGGGGCAGAGGGCCAGGAAAATTGCTGAAAGAAGATTTGATAAAAAGGAAGCCCAACGAAAGCTATTTGATTTATTGAATTCAGAGCAGCATTGGCCTTAAAAATCCTCTTGGATGCTTTATTATAGTCTTCTTGGTTTATAGCCTGAGTTTTTGAAAATTAACTGGGCATCATCTTGTTCCATCAATTCTGTTAAGCTCAATCCATTTTTTTCCTTGTAGTCATCTACTATGTTCCAGCCTATCCATCTTCCAATTCTACCAGGTGCATCAGGGCTGATTTCATCAGTAAATGGCGCTTCACCAGTATATTTTCTAATTACAAATGGGTTTGTTTCGAATAACAATTCATTTTCAATAAAATGCCCCCAAATCATTTCTTCGTTTGCATAACTGCCAAGAATTTCCTCCGTTTCATAGCCTATGATTAATTCATCGGAAGTACAAGGCAATATGGTTTTAGTGAAGTGATAGGATTTTCCATAATAGATCATTTCAGCAAGTAGGCTACGGTCTGTTAACTTGGTTTTATTAAACTGAGAAGAGATGGCCGTTACGATAGTCGGAACAAGGTGAGCCCTGTTGTACCTTTTTAATATATAATTGGGTAGGTCTACAGGCTGAAATTTGTGGTCTTCGGGCAGAAAATAATCTAAGCCTATTATTATTACCTCATCTGTGACGATTAAATCGCTTCCAAAACCACTTACAAAAGTATAAACCGTCGGTATCTTATAATCGGGATAATGGTATTTGATACCGGCAAAAGCATTTTCTAGCTCAGTTTTTATATCACTTATGTCGCCATATATTTTTTTCACCTCCTGATACAGTTCTATCATTCCACTGTCTTGATGGATCAATAGTAATTCCTCAGCAAGCTGTTCTTGGTTTTCCAGGCCAATGTTAGCAAACATCGCTTTCGAGAATTCCGGGTATGATTCCAGATTTGCCAATATTTTTTCTTTTGTAATGTTTTCAAAATACAAATTCTCCATTCTAATAATGTCAATGTAGCTAAGGTTATCCTTATAGCCTGAAGGAAGCTCACATTGTTCATTAGATTGGTTACACCCAAATAGGAAGGCTACTGGTAATAAAACAGGCAGTAGAAATTTGAATTGTTTCATAGCTGCAAAGTTAGGTAATAGCGATTAATATGTTTAACAATTCAGGTAGATCCTTGGCTTGAATTTAAAAGGAATAAATTCCCTTGTCAAGGACTGAGTTGGTACTTATAAAAAACGTCGACTATTGATTAATTTCGCCTTTTTTGAGGCAATTTCTTATTAGAATAAAGAGCTGAGTAATGGTTTAATTTTAATTTTTTTTAAAATATTTCAAACCAAAAGTATTTTAACTGGTTTGGTAATCAATGAATTGAACCAACGAAAATTTAAACCAATTTTAATCATGTACACAACAATTAAGAAAAATCAAAAAATATTTGGCTTGGTCTTATCAGTGTTTATGCTTTTTGTCATAAGCTGTTCGGAAGATGATCCTAAGCCTATGAAATCTGATGATAAAAATCTTGTTGAGCTGGCCATAAGTGATAGCAGGTTTACTACTTTGGTGGCGGCAGTTCAACGAGCTGGTTTGGTAGATGCACTGAGTGCTAATGGGCCATTTACAATTTTTGCCCCTACAAATCAGGCCTTCATTGATGCCGGAATAACTGATGTTAGTGCAGTAGAAGTAGATGTTTTAAAAGATATTTTAATGTATCATGTGGTACCATCTGAAGTTCCATCTTCTGCAGTAAGTAGTGGAGGTGTAGCCTCTTTGGAGGGGGCTCCATTTTTTGTAAGTATAACTGTTGATGGAAAAGTTTGGATCAATGGCAATGCTCAGGTTATAGAAACAGATCTCGAAGCAACCAATGGGGTAATTCACGCTATTGATAATGTGATTATGAAGCCAAGTATGTCAATTGCCGGTATTGCTACCGATTACACACAAGGAGCTACTCCTGAATTTACACAGTTAGTAGGGGCCTTGTCAAGGGCTGACCTAGTAGATGCTGTAAATGGTGGGTTTAACGAAAACTTAACAGTATTTGCACCTACAGATGCTGCTTTTGCTCAATTGTATGATGATCTAGATGTTGCGGGATTTGAGGAGATACCCCTTGAAACGTTGAAAAATGTGCTGATGTATCATGTGGTTCCAGCAAGAGCTTTTTCTCAAGACTTAAGAGATGGAGCAGAATTGCCTACCCTACTTACCAATGAAACCTTGACCGTGAACTTAGTTGATCTACAAATAGAAGATGCCAATCTAAATACAGATCTGTTGAATATTCATGCAACCAACGGAGTAATTCATGTGATTGACAAAGTAATGCTGCCATAATTTAATTTATTAAAGGGTTTAATTCTTAAAACAGTGGTCCAATGGCCACTGTTTTTTTTATGAAAACAAATCCCAGGCCCCAAGACATTGGCAAGAAGTAAGCTTAGTTAACTCATTAGTATTGCTATGAAGAGATCGAAAATAGTAATGGTTGAATGATTTACAAAAGATTCCTAACCCAATAGTGATTCCAAAGCGGTGAGCATTAATAGAAAACACATTATTTTTGAATTCTCAAATGATATTTAAGAGATCAAACATATTATTTTGCCTTTAATGGGCAAAGCTTGTCCCTTAAAGAAAGGATTAATTATCTTTACAGTTGCTTTACGGTTAAAATTATGAATAACCTAATTATTCATGTCAGATATAGGTGTGAGTAATGTGGCGAAGCTGTATGGCCACCAAAAAAAATTAGATATGATTTCTCCAAGACCAATGAGCCGTTTTAGGTTCCGATATGTGATGTTTTTTCTTATGGTCATGTTGTCTATTAACGCATTGCCTCAATCTATAGAAGACATTTCCTCTATAAAAGTCGATGATCTAAGTGATCAGCAATTGCAACAATTGGTTGATAGAGCTTCTCAAGCGGGGCTTTCTGAAGCAGAGTTGTTGCAAATGGCCCAGCTTAGAGGTGTGCCGACTTCAGAGATTGAAAAGCTAAGAGAACGATTGAGTGGAATGGTGTTAATGGATGGTCAAGGAATAGGGACTTCTTCTTCAAGTAGCTCGAGGAACCCAAGAAGACAATTGGACTTTAATGAAATTACCAGAGGGATGATTCCCCCTCAGAGTGATTTGGAACAAATGGACATTGACCAACTTCCTTATTTCGGAATGGACCTTTTTTATAATAAGAACAGAAGGCTGACTTTTGAACCCAATCTAAATCTTGCCACCCCAAGGAACTATGTTTTAGGGCCTGGAGATCAGGTTTTAATTGATGTTTATGGACAGTCAGAAACCTATTATGAAACACCAGTAACTCCTGAAGGCCAAATCTTGTTGGAGAATATCGGACCTATAAGCGTATCCGGCTTATCACTTGATGAGGCTACTAAAGTAATTAGAAATAGGTTATCCGTATTTTATACAGGATTAAAAGGCAATAACCCCAATACTTTTTTACAAGTCAATTTAGGAAATATAAGAACCATAAAAGTCAACTTGGTAGGAGAAGTCAGGTTGCCAGGTACTTTTACCATAAGTGCTTTTAGCAATGTTTTCAATGCTTTGTATGCCGCAGGTGGTCCAAATGCCAATGGGAGTATGCGAAAAGTGAAATTGGTCAGAAACCAAAAGGAAATTGCCGAAATAGATCTATATGACTTTTTAATAAATGGTGATCCCGGAGTAAATGTTACTTTGCAGGATCAAGATATTATTTTAGTGCCTCCGTATTTGGCAAGAGTTAGTTTAGAAGGTGCAGTGAAGCGTCCGAAAGTTTTCGAAATAAGAGGAGAGGAAACTTTCGCCGATGTGTTGAAATTCGCTGGAGGCTTTACGGATAGGGCCTTTAAAGAGAAAGTTGGAGTGACAAGGATGACCAATAAGGAGAAGGCTGTATCAGATGTCTACAGTGACCAATTTTCAATGTTTTTAGTAAAAGGTGGAGATCATTATAAAGTAGGTGAAATTCTTGATAGGTATACCAACAGGGTTCAGGTGAAAGGAGCTGTATTTAGACCTGGAAACTATGCGTTTGAGGAGGGGCTTTCTCTTACCAAACTAATAGAGAAGTCAGAAGGGCTTAGAGGAGAGGCATTTTTAAAAAGAGTTACCATTTTAAGGACTAAAGAGGATCTAAGTACCCGAATGATTCAAGTTAACCTTGGCGATATAATGGAAGGAACTGCTCCCGATATTCCTATTGCAAGAGAAGATGTGGTTCATGTACCTTCGATTTATGAAATTAAGGAGGAAGTATATGTGAAAGTAAGTGGGGAAGTGTTGGTTCCCGGTACCTATGCTTATTCTGAGGACATGACCTCTGAAGACCTTATACTGATGGCGGGAGGACTGAAAGAATCCGCATCAAAAGAAGATATAGAGATAGCAAGAAGGGTAAGTGGTCAAGGAGGGCGTGAGTATGCCGAAATCATCCCCATTGCTATGGGAGAAGACCTTGGGCTTTCAGAAAATCCCAAAACGTTACTTCCCTTCGATCATTTGATAGTAAGAAGGAAGACCAATTTCAGTCTTGAAAGGATAGTAAAAATTGAGGGACAGGTAAAAGCACCAGGTGAATTTGCTATTACTCAGGCAGAGGAAAGGATTTCCAGTCTGATCCAACGCTCAGGTGGGCTTACAGCATTTGCCTATCCAAAAGGAGCAACACTTATTAGAAGAACGGAGTTTTTCAAAAATCAATCAGAAACCGTAAGAAACAACAACAACTTGCTTAATCTTCTTGAAAGACTAAATAAAGACAATGTGGAACCTAGTGAGGCACAAAGACAGATGATTGATCGGATTAACAGATACCTTTTCGGAAGTAATGATTCGGCAGAAGTTGAGATGGACCAATCTGTTATAGAAGCCAGAGAGAGGTTATTGAATGATATATCTGCTACAAGAGAAGGGATAAACCCAATTCAGTTGAGAGAAACTGAGGCTGTAGCCATCAACCTTGAGGCCATTTTGGCAAATCCAGGTTCTAAATACGATTTGATTTTAGAAGAAGGGGATATATTGAGCGTTCCAAGGGAGTTGCAAACGGTGAGGTTGAGAGGAGATGTAATATACCCTACTACTATTAGGTTTGAGAATTTCAGGGGCTTAAATTATTATATCAATAAGGCCGGAGGGTTCAATGTCAGGGCAAAAAGAAAACGGACCTATGTAATATACGCTAATGGAGAAGTGGCAAGGACTAAGAATTATCTTTTCTTTAATGCCTTTCCAAAGGTTGAACCTGGATCAGAAATTATTGTTCCTACAAAAGGTCCAAAAATTCCTATTAGGCCAGGAGATTTGGTAGGTATTACAACTGGCTTGGCTACTTTGGCTTTGGTCATTACTCAGATTTGGAATTAATTATGGGGGAAAACCGACACATATTGGATGATAAAATCACTTTAAAAGAGCTGGTTCATCGTTTGCAAAACTGGTTGACTATTTATAAAAAAAGGTGGAAAACATTAGTCGCTTTTGTGCTTATAGGAGCGGTTTTAGGGGCGCTTGTTTCCATTCTCAAAAAACCTGTTTATCATGCTGATACCACCTTCGTCCTAGAGCAATCTGACATGGGAGGGATGGGAAATATTTCAGGCCTTGCTTCAATGCTAGGAATAAATTTAGGCTCAATTGGAGGAGAGAGTGGACTCTTTAAGGGGGACAATATAATGGAACTCTATAAGTCAGAATCCATGCTAACCAAGACCTTGTTAAGGCCTTTTGATCCCATTTCCACTGAAAGATCTGGTAAGTTGTTGATAGAGAGGTATATTTCCTTTAATGAACTTGATAAGAAGTGGGAGGATGAGGTTGACTTTAGCTCGCTGGATTTCACATTACCACGATCTAGTTTTTCTATTCAGCAGGACAGTGTTCTGAAAGAGGTGGTGAAAGAGATTAAAAAGCGGAATTTATCCGTAGAAAAACCTGACCGCAAACTCAATATTATCAAAGTAACGGTGGCTAGTAAAGACCAGGCCTTTTCTAAAAGCTTTAATGAGAGTTTGGTGGCAACGGTTAATGACTTTTACCTTAAAGCAAAAACAAAGAAAACTGCTGAAAATGTAAGTGTCTTACAACATCAATCAGATAGTGTAAGAAAAGTTTTAGATGCTAAAATAAAAGCGCTGGCAATTTTTCAGGATAGGGTTCCCAATCCAAATCCATTGCTTAAGGAGGGAATGGTCAATTCCAAAAGCATACAGATCGATATTCAGGCTTCGGCAGCAGTTTATGAAGAAATAGTTAAGAATTTAGAGATTGCTAAAATTAATGATAGAAACAATACTCCTTTAATCCAAATTATTGATCAGCCTAGGTATCCATTAGAGATAGCTGAAATAAAACTGACAGTTGGAATTGTCTTTGGCGCATTTTTATTTTTTATAGTAGGGTTTGTGTGGATTTATTTGAATACACTTTATATAACACACCTTAAGCCTTGAGTCTTACCTATAATTATGTCGGATAAGCCCTCTCAATTACCTTATATCTATTTGTTTAGGCATAAGTCATTTTTAAATTTAATCTTTTTATTTTTAATCCAATCCTCAAATATCCTGGTTTCAATTATCGCGATGCCTATATTGATTCGGGCAGTAGGGGTGGAAGAATTTGGAAGGATTAATCTTGCCTTTTCTGTTGTTCTATTGTTCAATGTGCTTGTAGGTTTTGGCTACAACCTAAGTGCGCCCAAAAATATTGCCCTTAATCAAGGTAACCTCAATGCCCTAAGTGAAAAGGTTTCAGAAATACTTTGGAGTAAGCTGTCGCTTGCGAGCGCTTCTCTACTGCTCATAGCTGTTCTTGGATTTTTTTGTGGTTATTTTGAGGATTTCTTATTGATTTTATGGTGGTCTGCCATTTTGCTTTTTAGTGAAGCCACCAACAGTGTCTGGTTCTTTCAAGGAAAGGAACGACTCCATTGGGTGTCAGTTGTTAATGCAAGTACTAAGTTGCTTTATTTGCTATTGGTGTTTTTGTTTATACAAAGTGCAAACGAGAGTTATTTAGCTAACTTTTTCCTAGGTTTAACAGCCCTTGCTGGGAATTTTGGACTCCTGTTCTTTGTACATTCCAAGATGAAGATTCGATTGGTAAGGCCTAAGCTTTTGAGGATACTTCATTCCTTGAAAAACAATGTTTTGTTGTTTCTTTCTAGCCTTGCCTCCCACATCGCCATTAATGGAGGCCTTATTATATTAAGTTTTTTTGCTTCAGCAGCTGTTTTGGGACCATATAGCATCGCTGAGCGAATAGCCATGGTGTTGAGAATGGCCCCGGTTTTAATCAGTCAGGCTATTTTTCCAAGAGCTAGTATTCTATATTATGAAGAGAAAAACAAATTTTTCTCTTTCCTTGCCAAGGTGGAATTAGCGACACTATTGATAGGTTTATTTATTATAGTATTCATTCAAGTGTCTGCCCCGTATATTGTTCAGCTAATTGCTGGGGAAAATTTAGAAAACGCTGTGCTTTTTCTTAAAATTCTATCATTTATCCCCTTGGTTTCAGGGCTCAATTTGGGCAATATGCTAATCATTTTGGTCACCGAAGAAAAGAAAGTCCTTTTTAACTCAACTTGGGTTTTTTCAATTTACATGTTGACAGCTTCCCTTATTCTTACGGAATATTATGGAGGAGTTGGTCTTGCTGTGGCACTGATCTCTACAGAAGTTGTCATGTTTGTCATTACCGCCATTCTTCTGTACAGAAAAAAGCCATCCACCGTTTCTCAATTTTACCATGCACTATTCAGTAGCCGTAGTTATTCTTAATTGGAATGGCTGGGACTACACCCAGGCATGCATTGACTCGCTTATTAAGGCTGGTGTCCCTGAAGGGGATATCATTCTTGTGGACAATGGATCCACGGATGGCTCGATTTCGAATCTCCAAAAAATGTACAATTCTGTAAACCTATTACAAAATAAAGTCAACGAAGGTTTTACAGGAGGAAACAATATTGGTATGCAATATGCCTTGAATAGGGGGTATGAATATATCATGTTGCTTAACAATGATACTTTGGTGGCATCCGGGTTTTTGGATCTACTGGTGGGAGAAATGGAACTGTCACTAAATTTGGCAGCCATTCAGCCATTAATCTATTATATAACACCCAAGTCCGAGGTTTGGAATGCCGGAGGAAGGTATCATAGTTGGCTGGGTTACTCTCAAACCAATTACCAAGTACATAGCCCAAAACCTTATCTTACAGAATGGATCAGTGGCTGTGCAATTTTGGTCAGGTCTGCTGTCCTGGAGAAAGTAGGCTTGTTCGATAATAATTATTTTGCCTACTTTGAGGATGTAGATTGGTCTTTAAGAATGAAAAAAGGAGGCTTTGAACTAAAGGTACATCCCCAGTCTATTATCTATCACGAAGCAGGTGCGGCTTCTAAAAGTGAGACCAAAGGTAAGGAAGGTTTTTTAAATCCCAAAGTTCATTTTTTGAACGTGAGAAACCAGATTTTTCAGTTGAGAAAGTACTGTTCACATCCTAAAAACTGGCTTGCCTGGCCTTTTCATTTTTCAAAATTTGGCTTGTACATCGTTTATTTTCTGATCAAAGGACGCCGAAGCAAAAGCCAGGCGGTGATTAATGGAATTGTGGAAGGATTGAAAACAAGATTGAATATTAGTAAATGATGGCTCTACTATTGTTCATTATTGTGGTTGTATATGTTTCACTTCTGCTTTTTTCAATACAGCAAAGAACTTTTATTAGCCTTGGCCTTGCTAGGTTTTTTTTTCTACAACAGAAGCATTTGGAGCTACCCCATAAGACTGAATTTGTAGATAAATTGTTTCTTAGTTTTACGTCTTTGGCAATTTTATACGTGTTTCTTCCACTAGGTGAAGCCGATTTTTTAAGTAAGCTATTGTATTTAAAAGGAATATTGTTAATTCCCATTTTTTATTTTTTGGGAAGAAACACAAGGATGGATCAACAGTCGATAACCAGACTTTTTAACCTTATAATGATTGTGGCAATCGCTGCCTTTTGTCTAAACGTTATTGAAAAGGTTATCGGGGTTCACTTTCAGCAATTTACCGGGTATGCGCTGTTTAACTTTGCTGTCAACGGTATCGATCCTTCAGGTAACTTTGGTTTGTCCTGGACATTTGAAACCCAAATCTCGGGGATGCGTTTGGCCTCCTTTTTTCAGATCCTTTGGAACTTGCCAGTTCCTGTCTATTGGCTTTTTCTACAGGACTTATTTGGTACTTGAGTAAGGAAAGGGCAGACAGTTGGTTGTATATAATAGTAATGGTGGCGGCCTTCGGGAGCTTGATGATGACCGCCTCTAGAGCAGCATTTGGAGCATTTTATATTATGTTACTGTTTGTTGCAGTGATTTTTAGACTCTATAAGTTACTTGGTTTGGGTATTTTGACGTTTTTTGCCTCCGATGAATTTTATTATTTTGTATACGACACCATTACTTTTCAGAATGCATCTAGTGTAGGACATTTGGTAGAATGGTTTCTTGCCTTGGACTCCATCATTGCCAATCCGGAAGGAATTGGACTAGCCATGAGTGGGAATAGGGGAAGTGTAGCTGACGAAGTACTTGTTGGTGGTGAAAATCAGATCTTGATTTATGGTTTGCAAATTGGGGTGCTTGGAATGTTTTTGTACATCGCCATTTTAGGTTTTGGCATTTACAAAAGCCTTCTCGTTTTCAGGAAAACGGAGGACAGCAATACCGCACGGATTGCTTTTGTCGCAGCAACAACTAAATTCGGGCTGCTTCTTCCACTTTTTACATCCAATGCGGAACTTTACACCTACGTTTCCCTTTTTACAAAGTGGATGATGGGTTATTCTTTAACTGCCTATAATCAGCTTTATTCAACTATGAAGTCCGTAAGTGGTCTTCCTCAAACTTTGGCATGAAATCGAAACCAAAAAAGGTTATTCTTCTTGATATTTTTTTTCAATACCTGGCACAAACGGGTATTAAAACCTATACCGAGAATTTGCTTGACCAAGTAGAGGCTTACAATGGAGAGAACTATACTTTTGTCATCTACCCTTCGAGAGAAAAAATATTAAAGAATAATTTCTTCAAAGGAAAGACAGCTCGTTGGAAGAACTGGGTTTTTCAACTACAGTATTTTTCTCATAAACTCATTGTACTTCCAGTGCTTTCATTTTGGTACAAGGCTGATCTTGTCTTATCTCCTGACATTCTTTCTCCCATTTATTCACGCGGCAAAAGGGTATCTGTGATTCATGATGCTTTTTTCTGGGAATCACCCGAACATTACAATGCACTGTGGAGGAAAATATACTTGTTCCTTTTGCAGAAAAGCATTGATTCGGGAGCAAATGTTTTGACGATTAGCCATTTTGCAAAAGGCCGTATTTCAAAGTATTTAAGAACCAGCAATCCTATAGAAGTAATTCCAACCGGTTTGGATTTAAAAGTAAAAGCCAAAACTGAAAAGCTGGTTTCACCTCTCTCTAATCCTTACTTTATTCATGTTGGTGTGATGGAGAAAAGGAAAAACATTGTTAGGCTAATTGAAGCGTTCTCCATCTTTTTGAAAAAAGTTAAAAAGGATTATTCTTTGGTTTTAGTAGGGCAAAGAGGACCTAGGGAGGCCTTGGATGATTATGGAGCAATTCTGGAAGAAGTTAAGAAACACCAATTAGAGGGGGAGGTTGTCTTTACTGGTTATTTGGATGAGGATGCCTTGACCTCCTATTATAATTCTGCAGAGGCTTATGTGTTCCCATCTACCAATGAGGGCTTTGGTTTACCTGTATTGGAGGCATTCTCTTATGGTTTGCCTGTGATCATAGGACCCCAGGGGGCTTTGCAGGAAGTTGGAGGAGATGCAGTATTGGTGAGTAAGAGCTTTGCTGCAGAGGATTTTTCTGAAGCCATGTTAAGGATTTCGAAGGAAGAGGAGACACGGCAACAATTAATAGCTTTAGGTTTTAAGCGACTTTCCCTGTTTACGGGGGAGAAGTTTTTCCTATCTTTGCTGGCATATTTTAATAGGAGTATTGATGGGTAGTTTTCCAGGAAAATTTATTTCAGGGATTTCAGGTTTAGATTTTTCAGACCGATTTGGGCAAGGATGGGACAGGCTTTCTACCCTGTCGGTATTGGCCCGTATGGGCTTGTGGTGGTTACGCGGAATATTTCTAAGACTGCAGTTAAAATCCTCTAAAGGGATGCTTTTGATAGGAAAAGGAGTAACCATTCGGCAGGCGGCTTATTTCCAGGTTGGCAGTAACTTTGTCGCTCAGGATCACTGTGAAATCAATTGTCTTTCCCAAAAAGGTATTGTATTCGGAGATAAAGTTACCGTAGGAAGTTATGCCATTATTCGCCCTACCAACTTATATGGGGGAGAGTTAGGTGTTGGATTAAAGGTAGGGAACAATTCAAGCATAGGGCCCTATGCATATATTGGCTGTTCCGGATTTATAGAGATAGGAGATAATGTAATGATGTCCCCTAGGGTAAGTATTTATGCTGAGAATCATATTTTTGATGACAGAGAAAGGCCAATGATAGATCAGGGTGTAAAGCGTTCTTTTGTTAAAATTGAGGATGATTGCTGGATTGCTTCCAATGCAGTGATTTTGTCAGGGGTTACCATCGGCAGAGGTTCTGTCGTGGCTGCAGGAAGTATAGTAACCAAGGATGTACCACCATACAGTGTAGTGGGAGGAAATCCTGCCAAACTTATTAAGTCAAGGTGAAGTTAAAATAGTAAGTAGTTGGATTTTGGTTTTTGAGATTTCAAGAGAATCAAGTGTAGAAGAATAAAATTAAATTTTTTGCGCAAAAAAGTTGTCACAAGAAAAACAAAGGTTGGAAGATTAGGTATAGCCATTTGGTACTAATGGGATTACATTATAGGAATATTTTGAGTTAATCCCGAAAGTAAATGATTAGCCTTTCTTGGTTTTACCTAACCAGAATCAGAAGTACATAAATGAAAAGTAAATCGCAAGAAAAGAAGGTTATGATGCTGCATGGGTCATCTGATCTTTACGGAGCCAGCAAAATATTTTTATTAACAGCCGAGATCTTAAATAAAAATGGGATGTCCGTTATAGTGATTTTATCAGAGGAGGGCCCTCTTGCTGATGGGTTAATAGCACTAGGAATAAGAGTGGAATTTGTTAGATTGGGAATTATTAGGCGTAAGTATTTTAACGTCAGTGGTTTATTTAACAGATTTAAGGTTACTTTTGATGCGTACAAAAGGCTGGCTACTTTAGCGGAAAAGGAAAATATAACACATGTTTATTCAAATACCGCAGCGGTTTGGGTAGGAGCTTTACTTTCTAAGGTAAAAGGATATCACCATATATGGCATCTTCATGAGATCATTGTACAGCCAAAACTCTTTGCCCTATGGATGGGAAAGATGGTTCAGTATAATGCAGACAAGGTAATAGTCGTTTCTGAAGCCGTAAAAACGCATTGGGGAAAATATGTGAGTGCAAATAAACTGCATTTGGTTTATAATGGGATAGATTATAATCCTTACATTTGCAAATCTATAGGTTTGCGTGAAGAACTAAATATCCCAAAAGAGGCAATAGTAATCGGTATGATAGGCCGAGTGAACAGTTGGAAGGGTCAAGAATACTTTTTAGAAATTTCGGAAGAATTAAATAAAAAGTTTTTAAATTTATATTTTCTTTTAGTAGGAGACGCATTTCCCGGTGAGGAGCACTTGTTTGAAGGGTTAGAACAAAGGATTTTGGAAAAAAAATTTAGAGATAGAATTTATAATTTAGGTTTTAGAAAAGATATATCCCATGTTTTAGCTACTATGGATATTTTTATTCTTCCATCCTTATTACCTGATCCATTCCCAACAGTAATATTAGAAGCGATGGCTGCAACAAAGCCGGTGGTAGCTACAGCCCAAGGGGGAGCCTTGGAAATGATAGAGCATGGAAAAACCGGATACCATATACCTTTGAATGAAGCGCCTGAGGCAGCGGCCATTATTGGTGAACTAATAAAAGACAAAAGCCAGATAAACAAATTGGGTAAAGAGGCTAAAAAAAGCGTTTTAGAAAATTTTTCTTTGCCTAAATATGGACAGAAGATTTTGAATATTTTTTTCTTGAGTAGTAAATAGATACAGTATGTCAAAAAACAACAAGCCGTTGCATGTTGCCATAGTAGGTACAAGGGGTTATCCTTATGTTTACGGGGGTTATGAAACTTTTGTAAAAGAAATGGGTGAGCGGTTGGTGCAGAGAGGAATAGAAGTTACAGTTTATTGTCATGCTCCATTGTTTGAAAAACAACCAAAAAAGGTTAATGGAATCAATCTGGTGTACATACCATGCGTTGAAACCAAGTCTTTGAGCCAGTTAACCAATTCCTTACTTTCAATGATTCATGTCTGTTTTTCAAAAGTAGACGTGGTTTTTGTAGTTAATAGTGCCAATGGACCTTTTGGTATACTCACCAAGTTATTCGGTAAGCCATCTACTATCAATGTGGATGGATTAGAATGGTTGAGGCCAAAGTGGAAAGGATTAGGAGCTCGCTATTATTTATTTGCTTCGAGACTTGCTACTAAGCTATATGATCAATTGATCACCGATTCAGATGAAATGGAAAAAATTTATCTGGAAAAATTCAATGCACCTTCCAAGATGATAGCCTATGGGGCCAACCCGAAACTATCCTCCGACAGTACATTGATTGAAGAGTGGAATCTTCAAAAAGAATCCTACTTTTTAATCGTTGGAAGACTTATCCCCGACAATAATGCCGATTTGATTGTTGAAGGTTTTGTTAAGTCAAAATCCAAAAGGAAATTGGTGATTGTAGGTGATGTCCCTTACCACGATAAGTTTGCCCAAAGAATGAAACAGGTGGACGACAAAAGGTTGATTTTTACAGGTTATGTTAGAGATCAAGAGCAGTTGGCTTCCTTGTATCACAATTGTTACGCCTATTTTCATGGGCATGAATATGGCGGAACAAATCCAGCAATGTTGAAAGCCTTGGGCTTTGGTTGTGCGATTCTTGCCTTAAATACCCGATTTAACCAAGAAATGCTTCAAAAAGGCAAGTATGGTTGGTATTTTGAGAAAAATGTAGAATCAGTTGTGGATATTACAGATAGGGCGGAAAAATCGCCAGAGAAAATGGAGAAGCTAAGAGAACATTCAAGGGAAGGACTGACAGATAAGTACAATTGGGATGTTGTGACGGATGAATATGAAGCCTTATTTAAGACTTTATGTAAACGGAAGATTAAAGAAAACCTGGTTGAAATTAATTATTAAAAAAGCATTTATTTAATATAACATTTAACCTGTTATAACCTTAATAGGCTATTCAAGGCCTATTAGGGTTCAAATATTACCGGATTTATTCCGGTTTTTTTTTGTTCATTTATCGATAGGGGTGTTCTATAACCCCATTAGGGAGTAGTACCCGGAGGCTTGTGGGGCTCGGAAAAAGGTTGAAAAGAAATTTATGAATAGTCTTGGCTAAAGTAGGCTAATCATAATTCAATAAATGGCTGGAATTACCCCAAAAAGTGGCCATTTTTGCAGTACTTTTGTGTTGAACTGTTCGATTTTAGTAATTTCGGTTTTATACCGTTTGAAAATAATAATTGGATGCTTTGATTTAATGTTAATGATTTTTAATTGAAACACTTTCATGGCAAAACGCTTTTATAAATATTTCCCCTCACTGTTTATTTCAGTGGAGCTTTTGGTGATGTTTATTGTACTTGGACTGTTGATAATTTTAAGTGCTCAAAGTGATTCCTATTCTCAAAATTCCCTTTTGGATGTAGGTTTGTTCGGTTTGGTTTGGCTGGGAATTGTTTTGGTTAGAAAGGATTATAAGTTATCCCGAACTTCGGTGTATTGGGATACCCTCAAGCAATTTCTGGTCTCTTATGTTTGGGCAATTTTAATATTTTTTATCCTGAGAGAACATTTGTCCTCATTTTACACCTTTACTTTAAATTTTTATTTGTTTCCAGCAGCACTCTCAATGCTAATGTTTTTTAGGATAGGAGTTCATATGGCCTTGCGAAGGTATAGAATGAGCGGAAGGAATTATCGCAAAGCTGTGATTTTAGGTAAAGATGAATGGGGTAGCCAACTGGCCCGAACCTTGGAGAAAAACAAAGCTTTTGGCATCAAATTCTTGGGCTTTTTTGATGATGAGGTTAAGGGAGAAAATGTACTTGGAAACTTTGATCGTTTTTTTAGTTTGTATGGAATAGGGTCTTTGGATTTGGTTTACCTTAGTCAAAAGATGCCGAGTAAGTTAATCCAGCAAATAGTTGATTTTGCTGATGAAAACCATTTTAAGGTAAAAATCATACCAGGGCCAGCATTACAATGGAATAAAAAAATGAGCTTTAGCAACTATGGTTCTTTTGTAGTTGTAAACTTAAATGAAATCCCTTTGGATAGGTTGGGCAATCAATTTTTCAAACGCTTCTTTGATGTTTTGTTTTCGATAGTTGTGATCTTATTTGTCTTTAGTTGGTTGATGCCTATTATTGCCCTATTGATCAAGCTTGAATCCAAGGGGCCGGTTTTTTTCTATCAAAAAAGGACGGGAGTAAACAATAAGGTTTTTACTTGTATCAAATTCAGGACAATGAAAGAAAACCCTTGGTCAGACACCTTACAAGCTTCTAAAAATGACCCAAGAGTAACCAAAGTGGGGAAATTGTTGAGGCGATTCTCCTTGGATGAACTGCCTCAATTTATCAATGTCCTTAAAAATGAAATGTCTGTAGTAGGCCCAAGACCACACACTGTTCCTATGAATGAAGTTTTTGAGAAACGATTGGAAAAATACAATAATAGACATTGTATAAAACCAGGGATTACTGGTCTGGCACAAGTGTTAGGCTATCGCGGAGAGATCTCTAGCCATTGGCAAATAAGGTCAAGAGTTAAGCTAGATTATTTTTATGTCCGTAACTGGTCTTTTTTCCTTGACATTAAGATTGTCATAAAAACCATGAATCAAATGCTAAGCTCAGGAGAAGGTGTCTATTAAGAGGGGGTTAGAATTGAAGTCTAGGAACAATGCCTCTTTTTTTACCTTTTCCATGAGGTGTATGGGTTAGGGCAAGGATGGCTTCATTTTTTAATTGGGTTAATTAACTGAATCCGCCAATAATTCTGCTTGGTTCCACTCCATAGACAAAAGCCCTTCTATCAGATGAAGGGCTTTTGTCTATTTCGGGTTTAGGGATTTTTGTAAGGTTTAACCAATATGCAATAGACATTCTATTACGTGCTGAAATCGCTTTAAAATCAGCCACTTCGTTGCTGTTTTCAATTTCACCATAGCGGTGCTATGCTAAAATCTCCAAACAGTCTGATTTTCTTGCGATTGCAACACTTCCCGTAAACACGGGACAGGCTTCACCCCTGACATTGTCAGGACGGAGAAATCCTATTACATAATCAGGGTTTAATTTTTTATCAGATTCTGAATAGCGCTTCTAGAAAACCCATGTTCTCTCCTTTCTCTTTCATTACCAGCATAGGGATGTCATGGTTGCTGTTTACTAGTTTTTCGGCAACGCTTCCCAGTAATACCGCTGCAGACCTAGATCTTCCTCTACTTCCTACTATCAATAAATCTGTTTTAATAGAGTGGGCAAAGTCCATAATATTATCGGCCTCATCTTTTTTATCATGAAGGATAAATGTGCACAATAAGTCCGGGAGATCATTTTCTTCCAAGAAGGCTTTAAAATCTTTTTTAGCATTCTCCAGCATAATGGTAGCAAACTCCTCGAAGGTTTTACCCGTTTTGCTATAGCCACTAGGTACTGTATACATGTGGCAGCATTGTAAGGTAGCATTGGTTTTTTTACTTATTTCTAAGGCTAATAAAATGCTGACTTTTGAATGCTTTGAGAAGTCTATAGGGAGCAGAATATTGTTTATCTGCCCTGTTGGTGGAGTCTCTGGAAGTAAGAGTACTGGTCTTGGGTATTTTTGGGACAAGTTTTTAACCAAGGAGTCAGAAGGGGTTTTTCCCTTTTTTCTACCCATAATTAAAAGGTCTGTCTCTTTGATGTTGCACCAGCGAAGCATGCTTTCTTGGGGATTCCCTTCTTTTACGATGATTTCAAAATCGAAATCTAATTCAGGCTTGGTTTTTTCAATTTCATATTGAATTTGGCTTTCAATGGTTTCATCTAACGGCGCTAATAAATCCGGATAAGCAGATGTTACCTCATTGGGTAGTATTAAACTCTTCGAAAAATGAATAAAATATACTTTTTCTATATCCAAAATAGGGACAAATATCTTTATGTTAGAGATCAATATCTCATCTAAATGAGATAAGTCTAACCCTACCATGACTTTCTTGAATTGCTTCATTGATCTTACCTTTAAATCAGTTTTGCGTTTGAATTGTGAATATGGTAAAATTTTATGAATTTAACTTTTTGATAGCTTCTTTGAAAGAAGTTTTTATTCAAATACTAAAAATAATGCCAAATTGACTGATTCACTAAGATCAAATCATTTAGCTAAATTATTGTCATGCCAAAAGTAATGGGGAAATATTTCCTTGCCATTGTACCCGATGAACCAATAAAGGGAGCGATTACAAGTTTGAAGGAGGGTTTACAAGCATCTTTTGGAATCAAGTACGCCCTTAAGTCGCCTCCGCATATTACATTGAAGATGCCATTTGTCCACAATGAAAATAAGGAAAAAGAGCTTCTGCAAACATTAGGGAGGTTTTTTCTAAAGGAGAAAAGTTTTTCTTTGTCGCTGGGAGGGATAGGGGCATTTGGGAATAGGGTAGTCTTTATGAAGGTAAAGTATCCTCCTGAACTTAAGCATTGTCAAGAGCGCCTTAGGGATTTTACAAAAACTGTCCTAAAAAAGAACATTGAGTTAAGTGATGCCAATTATCATCCACATATGACATTGGCTTTCAGAGATTTTAAAAAGGATCAATTTGAGCCTGTGATAGAGTACTTGAAAATGAATAATATAAGGTACCAGTTCATGGTTAGTCAGGTGGCTTTGTTAAAGAAGGTTGATGGGTATTGGGTAGTTTTAGAGTACATTAAGTTGTCCTCCTGAGCATTAATAATTGAGGATGAGGGAGCTTGCATTAGGTAAGGGAGCGTTCCCATTTATTACTTATCGAATTATTTTCAAATTTTTTTAAAAATAATAAAATTCTGTATTTGGGTTGATTACTTCTATATAATACTGAAAAAAGATTTTACATTTTTTTATCGATATACAATTTCATAGAATATGTTTTATTAAAAATAAAATAACCATATAATATTTCGTTAAATATTATAATTTAGAATGATAATTAATTTACATGAACGGGGAAAATAATGTTTTAATAAAAAATATTATATTTGTACATTTTAAAATTATAAAAAAATAGAATATTAACTGAATAGTAACAAGTAAATAATATTATTCAATTATTTTTTTCAGATTCAAAAAAGTAAATTTTTATTTCGTCTAATTCCACAAAATATTTTGGTTTTAATATTGCATTATCAGTTATATATCATTTTGTTTTTATAAATAAATTGATGGATTTTTGCATTATAAACATTGTTAAAAAACCTTAATCTATTATTAACTATGAAGCGAGTTTTACTTAGCTTAACATTTTCCATGTTAGCGGTAATCTCTTTAATGGCCCAGAGTAGGGTGGTATCGGGAACGATTACCTCTGAAGATGAGCCAAATGGGATACCTGGAGTGAATGTGAGTGTTAAAGGAACGATGGTTGGAACCATTTCAGATATAGATGGTACCTATACCTTGACGATTCCTGAAGGATCAAATGTATTGTCATTTAGTTTTGTTGGGTTTATGACTCAAGAAAGAGTAATTGACAATCAAAGCCAAATTGATGTGTTTTTAGAGCCTGATGTAAAAACATTAGGGGAAGTAGTTGTGGTCGGATATGGTACCCAATCCGCTAAAATGTCTGTTCAAAGTATTTCTAGTTTGGACAATTCTCAAATAGAAAGAATGCCAATTTTTACTGCTCAAGAAGCCTTACAAGGGCAGGCAGCAGGTGTACAGTTGACTGGTACTTCTGGTGTAGGTGGTGCGCAGCAAAACATAAGAATCAGAGGGGTTGCCTCCTTGACGGCTGGAGGTTCACCACTATTTGTAGTGGATGGAGTGCCTTTGAATGATGGCAGTAGTGGAGATTATGGTAATGAATCAGGGGCTGTTGCGCTTAATCCTTTAATGGAGCTTAACCCAAATGAAATTCAGTCTATTTCTGTATTGAAAGATGCATCCGCAGTAGCAATTTATGGTTCTAGAGGTGCGAATGGCGTCATTCTTATCGAAACCAAAAAAGGAAAAAGTGGCGCCTCAAGGATCAATGTGGACTTTTATAGAGGGGTGCAAAACCCAACTACACTTAGGCCTTATATGTCTTTACAGCAATACAATCAGTATAGAGCTGATAGATCTGCAAATCCTGTAAGTAGTTTTCCTCAAACAGGTTTTGATTGGCCAGAAGCTGTTATTGAGCAGGGAAAAATTTCTAATCTGAATGTTAGTGCATCAGGAGGAAGTGACAATACTACCTACTTTATTTCAGGTACTTACTTTATGCAGGATACTTACGCTTTAGGAAACGAACTGGATAGGTTTAACGGAAGGTTAAACATGACACATAAGTTTTCTGATAAAGCAAGATTTGGAGCCAATGTAGGTTTAGCAAAAACTTACAATGATAGAATTAATTCGGACAATAGTACTTTTGCTCCTTTAACTTCTGCCTTTCTACATTTGCCATACAATAAGCCATTTGATGAAAATGGCAATTATACAAGACTAGGTTTTGTCCCTAACTTATTGGCACTTGCTGATTTGGCTCAAACGGACTACATCACGCGTAGAACAACAGCCAATACTTATTTTGAATTTGATATTCTTCCTGACTTGACTTTCAAAACGGATTGGGGAATTGATCAGATTCAAACAGAAGAAACCATGCGCTATCCAGATATCATTGAACCTACTGGTCAAGGATATAAAAGGATAATTCAAGATTACAAATGGTTGAGTACAAATACCTTGAACTACCAAAAATATTTTGGTAATGACCATTATTTAGGAGCGCTTTTAGGTTATTCTTATGAGCAATCAGATTTTGCGAGTATGACTGTAGAAGGTTCAGGTTTTGTGAGTGATAAATTGCCTAATGTGGCTTCTGCAGCAACACCTACTATTACAAGTGCAACTGGTACTGGATGGAAACTTGCTTCTTACTTTGCAAGGGTAAACTACCGATATAAAGACAAATTGTTATTTGAAGGAAGTGCAAGAAGAGATGGCTCATCAAGATTTGGGATGGACAATCGTTATGGTAACTTCTGGGCTTTATCCGGTGGATGGGTTCTTTCAGAGGAGAAGTTTTTGCAAAACAATAGCTTCTTGGATTTCCTTAAAGTCAACGCAAGTTATGGTACTGCAGGAAATGACAGGGTAGATAATTTCGCGTCCTTAGGCCTGTACCAGGCAGGAAGTTTAGGTGATTATGGTGGTAGTCCGGGTATTTACCCAAGCCAGCCAGCCAATCCGACTTTAGGATGGGAGGAATCTGCACAGTTTGATTTTACTTTGTATGCTACTATGTTCAATAGTAAACTTGACGTAGAAGCTTCAGTGTGGAACAAACGTACTACAGGTTTATTATTAGATGTACCTATCCCTTATACTACAGGATACACAAGTTATGCGCAAAATGCAGGTACTATGCGTAACCGAGGAATAGATTTAATGATAAACTCTTTGAATGTTCAGTCATCAGGGTTTGAGTGGAGAACGATTTTGAACGTAGGCTTCCTTGAGAATGAAGTGCTTGACCTTCCTGGAGCATCTGAGGATAGTGAAGGTAGAAAATTTGTTCAAGGATCATCTAGTCAAAGAGCCATTGAAGGGTACTCTGTTAACACTTTTTACCTAGTGAGGTATAGTGGGATTAATCCTGAAACAGGCGAAGCTGAGTGGTTAAATGCAGACAATGAACCTACGACTACATACAGTACCAATAACAGAGAAATTATTGGATCTGCTATTCCAAGAATTTCAGGTGGTTTGACCAATTCCCTGTCTTATAAAGGGCTTGAGCTTTCTGCTCTCTTTACTTTTACTGAGGGAAACTACATTATGTTTGATGACCTTAGGTTCTTGTATAATCCAAACAACCTGAACTCGTTTAACCTTGATCCTCAATTGTTGAATTATTGGACAGAGGACAATAGGAATAGCTTTGCTCCTAGATTAGACGGTGATACGCAGTCTAATTTTGGTCAAAGGTCAACCATTCACTTAAGAAAGGGGGATCATATTCGACTTAGAAATCTGTCACTTACCTATAATATTCCAGCTAATATTCTGGAAAGAACAAAGGTGTTAAGAAGCGCTCGAATTTATGGGATGATGCAAAACATGCTTACTTTCTCAAGTCTTGAGGATGGCTTAGAGCCTGAAATTAGCGGTAACGGTAGTGACAACCAAATCCAAGGAGAATCCTTCTTTACTCCTGCTCAGGCTAAATCATTTACTTTGGGTGTTTCATTAGGATTCTAAAAAAGCTTAACAATGAAAAATTTAAAAACATTATTATTTATAGGATTGTTGGGAAGCCTTTTCTCTTGTGAAGATTTAGAGATTGATCCCCAGCAGTCGCTTTCGACAGAACTCGCTTTTGCTGACAAACAAGCAGTAGAAGGGTCACTTCTTGGCGTGTATTCTTTGACCCAGGAATGGGAGGTATTTGGCTCTTTGCCACAAGTAATTGCAGACTTTCAATCTGATAACGTGAAATTCATAGGCTCTTTTCCTACGCTTCAGGAAATCAGTATCTATACTACCCAAGCGGACAATGTTTCGATCAGGGATTTATGGAAAGCGCATTACCGTGCAATTTTAGCAGCAAATGCAGTTGTTGCCTTTACCCCTGATTCACCAGATGAATCCTTGACAACAGAAGAAAGAAATCAGTATGTTGCTGAAGCAAAATTCATGCGTTCCTTATTGATGTTTCAATTGGTTAATCTTTTTGCTCAGCCGATAAATGTAGGTGGGGAAGATGCCTTGGGTGTTCCGATTGTTACGGATGCGTTTTCGGGAGAAATTGTTGCTTATCCTAGAAATACGGTAGGAGAGGTCCATGATTTCATTATCAATGAACTCGAAGGTATCGTTGCAGATTTGCCTGAATCTTACGAAAGCTCTGCCTTCACTAGAGGAAGGGCCACTAAAGGTGCTGCAAATGCTTTGCTTTCAAGAATTCACCTTTATAGAGGAGAGTGGCAGTTGGCTGCGGAAAAAGCCAAAGCAGTTTTAGACGCTGATGCAGTTTATGGGCTTGCTTCCAATTATAGTTTTTGGGGAGAAAACAACAGTGAATATGTGTTTTCAATTCAAAACTCTGAGATTGATAACGGAAGAACTGGCTCAGGGGGTTGGGGCTCCTATTATAACTCTGCTGAAGATGGTGGAAGGGGAGATACGCCGTTTTCTGATTATCTAATAGCGGCTTATTCTGATAATGACAAGCGGATTACCAATCTTTCAAAAGAGAACGTAAATGCGGAGGGAGTTTCTTTATTGTATACTACAAAGTTCCCTGATGTAGTTACTCATTCTGATAACTCTCCGATTATAAGGACTACGGAAGTAGTGCTAAACAGAGCCGAGGCATTGGCCCAACTTGATGGTATCAACAATGAATCTTTAGACTTGATCAACGAATTGAGAGAGAGAGCTGGACTTGATGCGTTAAATGCTAGTGACTTCGCAGACAAAGAAGCTTTTATTGCTCAAATTCTTGAGGAAAGAAGAAAAGAATTGGCTTTTGAAGGGCATAGGAGAATGGATCTGCTTAGGAACAATCTACCACTTAGACCTGAGAGTGATACCTACTTTGACGATTCTAAGCCTGGACAAAATAGAACCATACTTCCAATTCCTCAAAGAGAATTAGACATTAACACAGGTTTGATTCAAAATCCTGGTTACGAATAAGTTTATTAATTGAATCTAGGCTATCCAATAGAGGTTGAAATACTTGTTCTCGGTCGGGTATTTATTGTTCCAATAATTAGATAGTTTATTGCCTATTAGGATTGAAATGGCCACTCTCATTAATTGGGGGTGGCTTTTTTCTTTATTTTGAATGAATTAATTCGTTTGCGGCCTTTCAGTAATCTTAGTCCAGTTTAAGCGTGCCACTAAGTTTGTCCTTTCTAGTGATAAGGCTTTTGGGTTGCCGATTTTTGTAAAAATTCACAATGTTTTGCTGGGTGGGAAAGTCATCTATGAGAATAGAGTTATGAATATTGATCTCTAAAGGATCTGGTATTTTTTCTGATTCCATATAAAACCAAGCAGCATCTTCTTCTATTTCATAGCCCAGATAGGTGAGTTTAACTTTCTTTCCATTGACCTCCAGCTTGTTGTTGCTTAGAATATATTCCTTAATCAAGCTTTCTAATTTTTTTGAATCCGCTGGTTTAAGGAAATTCACCTGGTCTCCGGATGCAATAGTCAATGCTTCTTCCATGTCATTCCAAAATATCTTTTGAGCGATTTCTATTTTCTGTCGCTCTTCGTTGTAGTACATGTCTGTCAGGCTAATATAGAAAGGATGTGTTTCCAACCCACCAGACATTAGGAATAAGATTAATTGAATTACGAGCATTAAAGGAGTAGTTTTTGTAATATCTGCGAATTATGCGTTAATATTACAACAAAATTTTAAAACCTAAAGTAAATTAATCAGCTTATTCTATGAACCAATTTCAGTTGTATTTTAATCTTGGTATCCAGCATATTTTGGATCTTAAAGGTTTTGATCATATTCTTTTTGTTTTGGCCTTGGCGGTAGTATACATGATTAAGGATTGGGGAAGAATCCTGGTTTTGGTGACTGCGTTTACCATAGGTCACTCCTTAACATTGGCTTTAGCTACCTTAAAGGTGATTCAAATCAATACAGATTTGGTGGAGTTTTTGATTCCTGTTACCATTGCTATCACGGCCTTGTCTAATATTTTCAAGCCAAAAAGCTCTTCGGGAAAGGGGATTCAAATCAATTATTTGTTTGCACTCTGTTTCGGATTGATTCATGGTCTTGGTTTTTCCAATTACCTGACTTCCTTATTGGGAAAAGAGCAATCCATTTTCACTCCTCTTTTGGCATTTAATATTGGACTTGAAATTGGACAGGTAGTTATAGTTGTGCTGTTTCTATTGACCTCAACATTGATTACTGGGATATTCAGAATTAATAGGAAAGAGTGGGTATTGGTTATCTCGTCTATGATATTTGGTATGGCCATAATGATTCTATTAGATAGTGTTTATTGGTAAAATCTTAGGGAATAAACTCTTTTCCATAAAGTGAATTTGAGGTAATTTCTTTATATTCATCCATTATCTGTTCAGGCCTATTGCCTGTTGTTATTAGTAAAATTTTATTTACCATGAAGCATATTGTTTTCTTTTTCCTGCTTTTTACAATCATAAGATTTGGAGCTGAAGCACAAATCGACACACAAAGACACGGTAACAGGTTTGAGCAGCTTGGTACCACACTTCGTTCTCCCAATGTGTACCGTACAGCCTCAGGGGCCCCCGGTCACGAATATTGGCAGCAGAGAGCTGATTATGAAATTGAAGTTGAACTGAACGATGACAATCAGTCCATCACTGGTAAAGAAAAGGTTATATATTACAATGAATCTCCTGATCCATTGGATTACCTGTGGTTACAATTGGATCAAAATCAAAGGGATAAAGATTCAGAAACACCAAAAATAGCCAGTAGCAAGATTGGGCCAAAAATGAATCTAGGGCAATTGGAAGATATCATTTGGCATGATATGGATTTGGGACTTAAGATTTATTCTGTGACTGACGCAAATGGGAAAGCGATACCGGCTACAGTAAATTTGACCATGATGCGCTTAGACCTTGATCAACCTTTAATGCCTGGAGAGAAGTTTGAATTTAATATTGCTTGGAGTTTTAATAGCCATGATCGAACTGGGTTTTTAGCTACCCGTCCAGGTTATGAGTATTTTGAAGAGGATGGGAATTATATTTATACCGTAGCAGAATGGTTTCCAAGGATGGCAGTTTATTCTGATTTTGAAGGTTGGCAAAACAAGCAATTTGTAGGGAGAGGAGAGTTTGCATTGGTCTTTGGAGATTATAAAGTAGCCATTACTGTACCCTCAGATCATATGGTTGGGGCTACTGGGGTATTACAAAATCCAGAAGATGTGCTTAGTCAAAAAGAAATGGATCGGTGGAATCAAGCCAGAAAATCTTTTGACGAGCCGGTAGTAATTCGTACTCAGTCTGAGGCCGAAAAACTGGAGAAAAACAAGTCAAACAAAAAGAATACCTGGATTTTTCATGCAGAAAATGTAAGGGACTTTGCCTGGACCTCATCCAGAAAGTTTATCTGGGATGCCATGGCAGTTCGCTTAGAAAATGGCAAAGAAGTAATGGCCATGTCTTACTATGCCAAGGAGGCAAATCCACTGTGGGGGCAATATTCTACCAAAGTGGTGGCGCATACTTTGAAATCCTACTCTTCCAGAACATTTGATTATCCCTACCCTAAAGCGATTTCAGTAGAAGCTTCCAATGGTATGGAATATCCTATGATTTGTTTCAATTACGGAAGGCCGGATAAAGATGGAACCTATACAGAAGCCATTAAATACGGCATGATCTCCGTGATTATCCATGAAGTAGGGCATAATTTTTTTCCAATGATTGTCAATTCTGATGAAAGGCAATGGACCTGGATGGACGAAGGGCTTAATACCTTTCTGCAATTTTTAGCTGAGCAGGAATGGCAAAGGGATTATCCATCGAGAAGAGGTCCGGCACATAAGATTGCACCCTATATGAAAGGTGAGAAAAGTCTTCTGGAGCCAATTATGACCAATTCTGAAAACATTATTCAATTTGGACCAAATGCTTATGCAAAACCCGCCACCGCACTTAATATATTAAGGGAAACAGTGATGGGTAGAGATCTCTTTGATTTCGCGTTTAAGAAGTATGCTGAAAGGTGGATGTTCAAGCACCCAACACCTGATGATTTCTTTAGAACCATGGAAGATGCTTCTGCAATTGACCTAGATTGGTTTTGGAGGGGATGGTTTTTCGGAACAGACCCGGTAGATATATCTATTCATGATGTTAAGTGGTATAAGATTGACAGTCGGAAGCCTGATGAGGTAAAGGCTGAAGAGAAGAAAGCCTATGAGCATGAAGAGTCTTATATTTCAAGGACCAGAAATAAGGAGGATATTGGGCAAACAGTTTTGGAGCGGGACCCTAAGGTTGGAGATTTTTATACAAGCTTCGATCGTTTTAAGGTTTATCCTGAAGATGAAAAAGAATACAAGGCCTATGTAAATCAGTTAAGTGCAGAGGAGAGAGAAATGCTTGAAAGCGGACTTAATTTCTATGAAATTTCATTTGAGAACATAGGAGGTTTGGTTATGCCTATTATTCTTGAGTTTCAATATGCCGATGGTACAAGTGAGGTAGAAACCGTTCCTGCTCAAATTTGGAGGATGGATGAGTATGAAGTCACCAAGGTTTTTGCCAAACAAAAAGAAGTTGTGCAAATAGTGTTGGACCCTTACCGTGAAACAGCAGATATCGATGAGTCCAATAACTACTGGCCGAGAAAGTTTATGCCTTCTAAATTTGAGATGTTTAAGCAAAGACCGGCAAGTAGAGGTACTTCATCAGGTCCTAGCCCTATGAAACGGGAAAATAAATAGTGCTTATTTAGTGTTTAAAAGAGCGACAGTAGTCGTTCTTTTTTTGTCCTTGCAAATAAGGGTATTTCTGTTGTGCCTTTTGTGGTGTAAAATTTATACGTTCATGCCGGGCAGGTTCATCTAGGAAATTAATTTTACCCTGCGGGAGCAAGTCGAGACAATATATATTCTTCTCCTAAGCTTTAACCCGAGATGTGCAATAGGCTTTCCATTCGGTGTCGAAGTCCCTGGTAGGAAAAGATTAGTACAGAATCTCTGAGGTTAATAATAGGGTGTTACGTTTTCCAATGTCTTAGAATTCGGTGAATAAAACTTCCGAACGCTGCCTTTGTGGGCTGATTTTTAGTTTGATTTGAGGCTTTAGGTGAAAAGTTGGGTGGTTATTAATTGAATGCCTTTACTTTTCAATTTGCTTTAGTTCTAAGTCTGTATTGGGTATTAAGCACAAAAAATCAGTATTTCAGCCTGCTTTGTGAAAAGTATGGCATGTCTATTTATCCCGAAATATGCAATAGACATTCTATTACGTGCTGAAATCGCTTTAAAATCAGCCACTTCGTTGCTGTTTTCAATTTCACCATAGCGGTGCTATGCTAAAATCTCCAAATAGCCCGATTGTCTTGCGATTGCAACACTTCCCGTAAACACGGGACAGGCTTCACCCCTGACATTGTCAGGACGGAGAAATTCTATAACATAATCCGGGTTTATGGAATTCGCACAAAAAAACAGGCAGATAATACCTGCCTGTTTTTCACTCTTTATATAGCTGTAGTCTGAATATTATTCTTTTGTTTCAAAGTCTGGATAAGCATGCATACCATGCTCATTGATGTCAAGACCTTCAACTTCTTCTTGTTCATCCACTCTAATTCCAACAGTTTTCTTCAAAGCATAGAAAACCAAGAAGCTAAAAGTTATACAAAACGCACCGATGGATACAATACCGATTAGTTGTGATAGTATTTGGGATGTACCTGCAAGGTCACCAAAGATACCTACTGCTAAGGTTCCCCATATACCGCAAACCAAGTGTACTGCAATGGCTCCAACAGGATCATCAATTTTAATTTTGTCAAATAAGACAACTCCGAATACTACTAGTATACCACCTATAAAACCAATTATTACGGCTTCAGTAGGAGACATTAAATCTGCTCCGGCGGTGATACTAACTAGTCCTGCCAATATACCATTCAATACCATTGTGATGTCATAGGCTTTGAATTTTAGGTAAGAGGCCAATAATGCTCCGAAAGCACCTGCTGCAGCGGCTAGAGATGTAGTTACAAATACAAGAGATACTGTTCCGGGGTCAGCAGATAATACTGATCCTCCATTAAAACCAAACCAGCCAAACCACAATAAAAATACACCGAAGACGGCTAATGGAATGTTGTGTCCAGGTATCGCATTGGTTATACCGTTTTTGTATTTACCAATTCTTGGGCCTAAAAGATAAGCGCCTATTACAGCTCCCCAACCTCCAACTGAATGGACAATGGTAGAACCTGCAAAGTCATAAAATGGAGTAGAAAGTGCATCTAGGAACCCACCGCCCCATTTCCACATACCTACAATAGGGTAACAAACACCTACATACAAAAGAGAGAAGAAGATGAATGGTCCAAGTTTAATTCTTTCTGCAACTGCACCTGAAACAATTGTGGCAGCAGTAGCAGCAAACATGGCTTGAAAAATGAAGTCAGTAAAAAATGTATATCCTTCACTATATGCGCTAGTGTCCCATCCTTCAGGTAAGCTAAGGCCTAGTCCTGCAAAACCAAAGATTCCTCCGGCGAAAGTTTCACCTGGATACATTAAGTTGAAGCCAATAAATGCATAAGTCAAAAGCCCTAAAGCTGGGATGATTGTATTCTTAAAAAGAATGTTAACAGTGTTTTTGGCTCTAGTAAGTCCAGCTTCCAGTGCGGCAAAACCTAAATGCATGATGAAAACCAACATGGTTGCCACCATTATCCATAGGTTGTTTATGGTAAATAATTCCTGAGTCATTTAATTTATGTTTTAAATAAGATTTTTAATCGTTCTTGATTTGAACTGAACAAGGATTACAAGGCATTCTCCCCAGTTTCATCATTTCTAATTCTGTAGGCTTTTTCTACGTCGTAGACAAATATTTTTCCATCACCTACTTCGCCTGTTCTTCCTTCATTTAGGATACATGCTATTACCTTTTCCTCAAGGTCATCCTGAACTACTATCTCTAGCTTGGTTCTAGGTATAAATGTAGGTTCATAGGCTACTCCTCTATAGTGCTGCATTTTTGCATGCTGTAGCCCCATTCCTTTTACTTCATAGAAGGTTAGAAATTTAACCCCTAAACCCGAAAGGCATTTGTGAATTTCGTCAAATTTCGAAGTTCTAATTAAAGCTTCAATTTTTTTCATTTTTATAACAGGATTAATATTTCATTAATAATTATAGAATTAAAAAATTTATCTATTGCAAAATTAATAATCAAGATCTTATGAACCAACAAAAATTTATAAAAAAATGATAAAAAACGTCAAAATGGGTAGAAATGTAGCTGAAATAAGTAAAACTATCGGTCAAAATCGGTAAAATGGTGTAATATGTACCCAAATAGTTGTAAAATTATGTAAAAACTAAATTCAAAAGGTTAATAACTAACCATATTGATGGGTCTGGTTAGGTGGTCTATTACCAAATTTTTCGAGAATTTCTCTGATGACATTTTTAAAAAAATTAACTTTGTAGCCAATAATTCTTTTAGTAAAGTATCGCCAATAACTATTTTAATGACAATGAAAAAACCAACACTTTTAATTTTGGCTGCTGGAATGGGTAGCAGGTATGGTGGAGACAAGCAAATCGATGGCTTTGGACCAAATCAGGAGACAATTTTAGAATATTCTATTTTTGATGCAATTCGTTCAGGATTTGGTAAAGTGGTTTTTGTTGTAAGGCAAGAAATACTTGAAGAAAGTAAAGAGATTTTTATACCGAAATTTGGAGCGCTTATTCAGCTTGAATTTGTTGTTCAATCATTAAAGAATCGAGTACCTGAAAAATTTCAGGATCCTGAGAGGAAAAAACCTTATGGAACCGCTCATGCCTTGCTTTGTGCAAAGGATGTGATTAATGAACCTTTTGCAGTTATAAATGCTGATGATTTCTACGGAGAAGAAGCTTTTCAAGCACTTGGTAGCTTTTTGACTAATGAGGTCAAATCAGATCTTCATTGTATGGTGGGATATGCTATAAAAAATGTTTTATCAGAATACGGTACTGTAAGTAGAGGTGTTTGTGATGTTTCACCTGAGGGTTTCCTTACAGGCATGATAGAGCGGACCGCGATTTCTCAGAAAGAAGATGGTATATTTCATGAAGCAGATGGAGAGAAATTAGAAATTTCAGCAAACAATCCTGTTTCCATGAATTGCTGGGGATTTCATCATTCGATCTTTGAGGAGACTGAAAGACTTTGGCTTGACTTTTTGGAAGAAAATAAAGGTGAGCTTAAGTCTGAATTTTATATCCCTAAGGTTGCAAACTCTATTATTCAAGAGGGTTTAGGAAAAGTAAAAATACTTGATGGAGGAAAAATTTGGTTTGGAGTGACCTATTCTCAAGACAAAGAAATTGTAATGGCAGAATTAAAAAAACTACACTCTGAGGGAAGTTATCCAGAGAAACTCTGGTAGTGTAATGAAAGCCTTATTTCCTTAAGAAGTGGCTTCAGATGGTATATCCAAGTTATTATAAACAGCAGGCAGGTATAAAAGTACCTGCCTGCTGTATTTGCTTTTATTTTTTTATTTAACTTTAGCTTTCTAGATTTTTGTAAAACTAAAAAGTTGCCTATCGGCCTATGAAAAAGATTGTTTTCTCTCACACTCCAATAGCTTTGGATTTAGGTTTGCTTCTGCTAAGGGTCGGTACCTCTCTAATGTTGGTGTCGCACGGTTGGTCAAAAGTGATCCATTTTAGTGAGCGACTTAATAGTTTTGCTGATCCGATAGGCTTAGGGCCAGCAGTATCTCTACAATTAGTAATATTTGCCGAGTTTTTCTGTGCGATTTTTTTAATCTTAGGGTTTATGAGTAGGATTATCTTGATCCCCATGATTATCAATATGGCGGTAATTACTTTTTTCGTGCATGCGAACAGTGGGTTTGACAAACAAGAACTACCATTGATTTACCTTCTTGTCTTTATAGTGCTTTTGCTTTTGGGGCCGGGAAAAATATCCTTGGACGGAAAGATATTAAAAAAGAGAAATCGCTATTGATTAAGTTCTATTTCATTAATCGTATTATTAGAAATTGTGAAAGTGCGAAATTCCGAAGTGATCTGACTAAGGATCTCTCTGGATCTTTCTGGCCTGGCATCAGTAATAAATAGCTGTCCAAATTCTTTATTGGCAACTGCCGCTATCAAATGGTGAATCCTGGCATCATCAAGTTTATCAAAAATATCATCCAATAATAGAAGAGGCTTTGTGCCTTTTATTTCTTTGAAAATATAAAACTGAGCCAGCTTAAGACTGATTAAGAATGATTTCTTTTGTCCCTGTGATCCAAATTTTTTGATCTGTTGCTCATCAAAGGTGAAAATGAAGTCATCTTTATGTATACCAAAGCCGGTTCTTTTGAGTATTAAATCTTTTTTTAAGTTGTTAACAAAGTCCAACTTGAAGTTTCCATTGTCTACTTGGCTTTTGTATTGAATGTCAACCCTTTCTTTAGCACCAGAAATATCCGCATAATGCGTATTAAAATGAATCAAAAAATTCTTGAGGAATTGCTGTCTAGTTTGGTAGATCTCATAGGATAATTGGATTAATTGTTCGTCGTAAGGAGCCAATTGTGACTTGTCATGTATTTTTTCTTCAGCAAAACGCTTTAATAATGCATTCCTTTGTTTTAAATATTGCTGATACCGAATAAGCCTTTGCAGGTAGTTTTGATCCGCTTGGCAAATCATACTATCAAAGAATTTTCTTCTCTCTTCACTTCCTCCATTGATGATTTCCGTATCATCGGGAGCAATGATCACCAGAGGAAGAAGGCCTATGTGTTCACTGAGTTTAGTATAGGGCTTGCTATTGACTTCAATTCGTTTTTTTTTGCCTATTTCAAAAAAACAATTGACTCCCAGCTCTCTTCCTAAGAGATCAAACTCTCCTTTAATAGTGAAAAAATCCTTTTCATGCCTAATATGGTTACTGTCTCCAGGTATAAATGCACTTTTGGTAAGACATAAATAATGTATGGCATCCAAAAGATTCGTCTTTCCTGCCCCATTTACTCCAAAAAAACAATTAACACCTTGATCAAAAACCAAATCCAGATTCTGGAAGTTTTTAAATTGGATTAATTTTAAGTTTTTTAGGTACATGGCTTATTCACAGGATGTTTTTTACTATTTTCGTAAAAGGTCTCAAAATTGCTTTGATTTCATTATATTTGGGGCCAAAGTTAGCATATTTTATAGAATACGGTATGGCAAAGAAGAGTTCTAGTACAAGTAAATCTAAAGTAAAATATTCCAAAGAGACCTATCTGACGTGGTTTGAAAGCATGTTGCTTATGAGGCGTTTTGAAGAAAAAGCAGGACAACTGTATGGCCAACAGAAGATTAGGGGTTTTTGTCACCTATATATAGGTCAGGAGGCATGTGCTGCCGGCGCAATCTCTGCACTCGAAAAAGAGGATAAATGGATAACCGCATATAGGTGTCATGCCCAACCATTAGGTTTAGGTACTGACCCAGGCGCTATCATGGCAGAACTTTTCGGTAAAGCTACCGGAACCACAAAAGGTAAAGGTGGATCCATGCACGTTTTTGATAAATCAAAAAACTTTGCTGGAGGTCATGCAATTGTAGGTGCTCAAATACCTATGGGATTGGGGCTTGGTTTTGCTGAGAAATACAAAGGCACCAAAAATTTATCCATTTGTTTTATGGGTGATGGAGCAGTAAGACAAGGGGCATTCCATGAATCCCTTAACTTGGCCATGCTTTACAAAACACCTGTCATTTTCGTGATAGAAAACAATGGTTATGCAATGGGTACTTCTGTAAAACGTTCTTCTAATGTAGATGAACTTTACAAATTAGGAGAGTCCTATGACATTCCTTCCTTCCCTGTAGATGCCATGAATGTGGAAGAAGTTCATGAGGCAGTGAAAGAAGCAGCGGAAAGAGCGAGAAAAGGAGATGGGCCTACATTGTTAGAGTTCAGAACATATAGGTACAAAGGACATTCAATGTCTGATCCCCAAAAATACAGAACCAAGGAAGAAGTAGAGGAGTACAAACAAAGGGATCCTATCGAGCAAGTAAGAGGCACGATTATGGACAACAATATCCTTACTGAAGATGAAATAAAGGAAATTGAAGCTAAAGTGAAAAAGCAAGTAGCTGAAGCGGTTAAATTTGCTGAAGAATCTCCTTGGCCTGATGGTGAAGATGCATTCAAAGATGTCTATGTTGAGGATGATTTTCCTTTTGTAAGAGAATAGAACGCTGAAATAGAGCAATATTTAAAACCATTCAGAAATTATTCTGAATGGTTTTTTTTGTCTCTGATAGTTAGAAGTCAAGTGCCTAATCCGGGTATAATTGGTCTTACTATATTTCTTCAATGGTGCTTTTTAAAGTTTCCATAGTTGTCCATAAATTTTTTCTAATAATTGGATCTACTATCCACCTAGGCAAGCCTTTTTCTGGAACTGATATAATGTGGTACCGTAGAAGGCTGTGGTCTCTCTTATCAATGATTTCCCACCTACCTTTTAAACCTGTCATTTGTACTAGGTCTTCTCCTTTTGAAAAAATCCTGCTCTCTTCTGTTCTAAAGAGTATGGTGCTTCCCTGTTCAGTTTCGATAAGTTGATTGTGTAAATAACATTCTCGATCTGATAAAGGGAATGGAAAGCTGTATCTAATATAGCTGATCCAGGACTGGTTTTCCGTTGCTTTGATTTTATAATCTAGTGTGTTTTCATTCCACTTTTCACCATATTCTTCCTTAGTTAAGACCTCTAAAATATTTTTAGTTGGAGCATTGATTTCAATTGTGAATTTTACTTCACGGCTTTTAGTGCCATTTTTCATGGTTATCCATCTTTCATAAAAAGAAATCCCATCCCCTTTTTTAATCAATTGGAAATCAGAGCCAGAAGTATCCGTAGCTGAAATAAAAAAGAAGGTGAGTATATAAATTGGAATACTAATTAAGAATGCGTTCATATGTGTAGTTGTTATTTTTTTATAGATGCGTCTATTGCTACTAAGACACCCAAAGAAGGATCCACCCTTGCTTAAAAAAAATAATAAATAAGAATAGGGGTAAAACCCAGTAGTGTTGTCAAACATATGAATCGAAAAAAATGAGAAAATCATGAGAATTTATAACTCGAAAATAAAAACCATAAGTCTATTGTTCTTACTTGTTTGCTGTACTTTATTCAATAGCTATGCACAAAATGAGCGGCCTGCTCATCTTGGATTTATTTATCCCATTAGTACCAATGGCTTGGATGCGGCTAAATTTTCCAATAACCTTAGTATTCATGCGCTCGCAGGTCTTTCTGGTGGGGAAAATGGATTGTCAATTTATGGTCTGGCGGGAATGGTTCAGGGCAATGCTACTGGTTTGCAGGTTGCAGGTCTGTATTCTAAACTGAGAGGAGATTTGACAGGAGTGCAGATTGCAGGCCTTATGAATCAGGCCCAAAATGCAAATAATGGAGTCCAGATAGCCGGTATTGCTAATTTTTTAGAAAAAGATACCCCTGTACAGATAGCCGGCATTTTAAATAAAGCAAGAAATGTGCAGGGATTCCAAAATGCTGGAATAGTTAATATTTCAGCCTTAAATAGGGGTGCTCAAATAGCAGGAATAGCCAACCTTACCAAGAAAATTGAAGGTGCTCAAATTGCTGGTATTTTTAATGAAGCGGAGAATGTTAAAGGTATTCAAATCTCAGGGATTGTTAATAAGGCAAAAAAGGTTGATGGAGTCCAGCTATCTGGTATAGTTAATATTGCAGAGAGTAGTGACTATCCAATAGGAATTATTAATCTCATAGAAGATGGTGAGATAAGGATAGGGCTATCCTCTGATGAAAATCTAACGACAATGCTAAGCTTTAAATCTGGAGGTAGAAGATTGTATGGAATTGTCGGTATAGGGTCCAACCTTCAATATGGGAATCTTCCATATGCGTTAGAAGCTGGCTTAGGCTTGAAGGTGCTTGAAGGTAATCGTTTTCGTCTGGACATAGAGGGCACGAACATGTTCGCTACTAATTTCAAAAAAGGCGGGGAATATACAAGATCGGGAATCAAGGTGTTACCGGCTTTATTAATTTCGCAAAACCTGCAAATCTTTGCTGGCCCTAGTTTGAATTACACGCATACCAAATATTCTAATGGAAATGATTTGTCTGGGATGCAATTGTGGAGTCGTGAAAGAAGAGGAGTTTACAAGGCCGTTCACTTAGGTGTTACTGCTGGTGTAAACATTAAAATTAATTAATTTGGGACAAGATTGACGCAGTTGATTTCTCTAAAATTGCAATGCTTCCACTTATTAAAGATCGGGATGGCAAAGAAAAGTCAGGAAATCCTATTGCCTAATCCGGGTTTATGGATTAAATTACCTTGAACCCGACCTATAATATCTTAAAGTGGCTCCAGTAGAAATCAAGTTTCACAATTATTTTGGCCAAGGTCCAAGGGTATAGTGTGGGGTAGGTGTCTTATTATTAGAGGAAGGTAAACTTAATGATCAGGATTGGTGACAGAAATTACTAATGTAAATAAGGACTTACCACAGATAGTGGATGAGCGGGTGTTTGAGGAGGTTTTTAAAAACCACTTTAAATCTCTTTATGGTTATTCGCGTGTGTTGGTTAAAGATGAAGTTGTGGCCGAAGAGGTGGTTCAAACCGTTTTTCTTAAACTTTGGGAAAGGAGGGAAGCCGTGGATATCACTACTTCTATCAAAGCCTATCTCTATAAGGCAGTGTATTACGACTCACTAAACTATCTCAAGCATGAAAAAGTAAAGATGAAACACAGGGAAAGAAAACAGCATGAATTTGCAGGGGATAGGTCTATAGGAACAGTGGTCGATAACCCCGGAGAGGAGAAGGAAATTCAAAACAAGTTGAACCAGGCATTACAGGTTCTACCTGAAAAATGTCGAAGGGTGTTTCAGCTAAGTAGATTCGAAGAGCTTAAGTACCATGAAATTGCAGACAGATTGGGTATTTCTATAAAAACTGTGGAAGGTCACATGGGCAAGGCCCTAAAAACCTTAAGAGTGGAATTGGCAGAATTTCTGCCAGTTATTATAATTCTATTGGCAGATAAATTTTAAGTGATGGAAGATAGCTTACTTATAAAATACCTGCTTGAAGAGACCAGTCCAGATGAGGTTACAGCAGTGGAAGCATGGATCGAGGCAGACCCTAAACATAAGAAACATTTCCAAGAGTTTAGGTGGGTTTGGATAAAGTCTAAAGACTTGGTTCAGGCGGATAATATGGATGAAAATGCTGCATGGGAGCGCTTTCAAGTGTTTCGTGAGGCAAATCAAAAAAAACCACAACCAATAGCTCAACAGCGGTTTTTAACTTCTGCTTGGGCAAGAGTAGCCGCAGCTATTGTACTCCTTGGTGCAATCACGGCAATAGTTTTGTCCTTTCTTCCCCATTCTGGAAAGGCACTTTATTCCAATGTAGCTTTAGTGGCAGATCAAGAAACTGTTAAAGAACTGCTATTAGATGGTACTTTATTAACGCTTAATAAAAATGCTAAATTATCGTATAGTCAGAAATGGTTGGGAGATAATCGACTCGTTAAGTTGGAAGAGGGTGAAGCTTATTTTGAAGTAGAAAAAAATCCCAAAAAGCCTTTTGTAATAGCAGTAGATGAGTTGGAAGTTAGGGTTTTGGGGACTTCTTTTAATATTAAAAAAACCGATGAAAGAACCACTGTGATAGTAGATGAAGGTGTCGTACAAGTGAAAACAGGTACGGATAAATTGTTGCTACAAAAAAACGAAAAGGCCGTAATCAATAATGATAACGGAACCATTGAAAAGAGTGTTTCTACCGATCAATTGTTTAAATATTATGTAAGCAAGGAGTTTGTGGCAAAAAACCTAAAATTGACAAAACTAGTGGAGGCCTTGAATGCTGCTTATGATAGTGAGGTTGAGGTTTTGTCAGCGCGGGCAAAGGAAATGTCTATTACCACCACCCTGTCCTATGGATCATTGAGAGACAATCTTGAAATTATCCGCCAAACACTTGGGGTAACTGTTTCTCAAAAGGGAGATAATATAATTATAGAATAATTCTTTACCTTCGAAGGGTCTGTTGATTATCGTTATGATTTTTAAATTTCGTGGTTTTTTTCTTTTACTATTCATTTGCCTAGCTTCTCCTAAATTCGTTAGTGCACAGGACTTTCTTTTGCATGAAATGAATTATGTGGCTTCTAATCAAATCCCTTTAGGGGATATAATGGATGAGCTATCGAAGGAACAAGGCTTTTATTTTTCCTACCAGAGCAGCTTGATCAACCTGAATGAACCAATCACGGTTCCTTCCTATGAAGGGCAAGTGGAAGGGTTTCTTCGGGTCCTTTTAGGAGAGGACTATGAGTTCAAGGAGCATGACAAATATGTGATCATTAAGTATGCGCCAGGCAAATTGGATATTGATCTGGAAAAAGGGAATAAGTCCTCAATTCTTAGAGGGAAGGTCAAGGATTTTCATAGTGGTGAACCAGTTCCTTTTGCTAGTGTTTATGAAAAAAACACTTTGGTTTCCGCTTTGTCAGATGAAAATGGAGATTTTGAGTTTAAATTCAAGAAGCAACCCAATGACCTTATATGGCTGGGCATTAGTAAAGAAGCTTATCGGGACACCTCCTTTGTTATCTTGCCTACTGTTGATGTAGGGTTAAGGGAAAAGCCGAATAAATTACGATTTTATCCGGAAAATGGGGTCGCTGAAGCAATGGAGAACAGTGCTTTGGGACGCCTTTTAATTGGGTTTAGGCAGCGTGTACAGCGACTTAATTTTGGAGGGTTTTTCGTGGAAAGCCCTATGCAAGTATCCTTTACACCGGGCTTGAGTTCTCAGGGGATATTTAACAGTCAAATGATTAATAACTTCTCCTTGAATATTTTAGGGGGCTATACTGCCGGGGTGGAAGGATTAGAAGTTGCTGGGATTTTCAATATTAATCAGAAGGACGTTAAAGCTTTTCAGGTAGCGGGAATTTTTAATATGACAGGTGGGGATGTGGAAGGTTTTCAAGCCTCCGGAATACATAATTTTGTGTATGGTAATGTAAGTGGATTTCAGGTTGGAGGTATTTATAATCACGTGAAAGGTGATGTAAATGGTGGGCAAGTTGCAGGAATTTATAATTTCACTGATGGCTCATCAGATATTCAAATTGGAGGATTGTTAAATAGAACAGCACAAGCAAATGTTTTACAAATAGCAGGTTTGTCTAATCATACAAGTACCAGTACAGGTGCATTTCAAATAGCAGGGTTAAATAATTATTCAGAAGGAGAAGTGAGTTTTCAGATCGCTGGTCTGGTAAACATGGCAGAGAATGTAACTGGTGCTCAATTTTCAGGATTAATTAATATTGCCAAGTCTAGTGATTACCCTATCGGGTTGATTAATCTCATAGAAGATGGGCAAAAAAGTTTGTCTGTGGGTATCGATGAGACAGGGTTAGGACAAATTATTTTTCGATCTGGAGGAAGAAAATTATACGGCTTAATTGGAACAGGTATAATGGAGCAGTCAGAGAAAACCATGTACGGGTTCGATTTTGGGCTAGGATTGCATGTTTTTAAGAAAGAGAAAACAGGAATGGATTTCGAATTTGTTAATAGGCAAACAACAGACTTTTCTGGTTTGACAAACAATTCAAGTTTTTTTAGATTAATCCCTGGGTATAAGTTCGGAAATCATTTTAAGCTTGTTGCAGGTCCGTCTATTGGGTTTACTGCTTTTGACAAAAACTGGACTTACCCAAGTCCCGGTTATGTGATAGCAGAGAGAACCACAACCAATGGTAGGTATTCCTTGCATGCTGGTTTTTATGCTGGTATACAGTATTCATTTTAATTGACGGAATCGCGGTAATCCTGTCATTTAGAGAAGTAGTATTATAGTCTGTTAACTGTTCTATTTTTATATTTTGAAGGATATGAACTGGGTTTTGGCTCTTTTTCCCTTACTTTTAACCCGGATTATGTTATAGAATTTCTCCGTCCTGACAATGTCAGGGGTGAAGCCTGTCCCGTGTTTACGGGAAGTGTTGCAATCGCAAGAAAATCAGGCTGTTTGGAGATTTTAGCATAGCACCGCTATGGTGAAATTGAAAACAGCAACGAAGTGGCTGATTTTAAAGCGATTTCAGCACGTAATAGAATGTCTATTGCATATTTCGAGTTTAAGGGTTAAAATCATTTAATTTACAAGAATTCCTATTGGTTTTAACTCATTATTTAAGTGGCGACACCTAATAGGCCAGTAAATTTTCTTTTATGAAAAATCGGAACCAGAGCAAAAAGCCCAAATTTATTGTCATTAGTGAGCAAATCATCAGTAAAATAATCTCAGGAGAATTATTACCGGGAGAAAAGGTGCCCTCTGAAAATGAATTGATTCATAACTTTCAAGTTAGCAATACTACCGCCAGAAAGAGCTTGCAGGAAATTGAGTCCCGTGGTTATGCCCAGCGGATAAAAGGTAAAGGTACCTTTGTGCTTAATAAAACAGAAGACCATCATTTGGTCAGGACTTTGGGCTCAATCGATGCCACCAGAAGGGGGTTTGATGAAGGTTTGAAAGTGGAAGGCTTCAAGCCAAAAACAATTGTGCTCGAAAAGACCGTATTGGATCATGGTGTTTCAGCAGAGATAAGTGGAAAAAATTATATTATTGAAGGGCCTGTTCTAAAAGTACATCAATTAAGGTATGCTGATGAGATGTTGCTAAAAGATGAAACAAAGTACATCTCATTAAAGCTTTGTCCAAAAATCAATATGCTTTCCACGGACCTGTCTTATTTCAAGGTGTACGAAGACAAGTACCAGCTTAAAATTTCCGATATCAAACAGAATTTAAGTGCAATCATTCTTCCTCCGGATGATCCAACAAATAATTTTGAATATGAAAGTGCATTACCTGTATTCGTGCTCGACAGTGTGGTGTTGAGTAGGAAAGACGCTGTACTTGAATTAGAGAAATCTCTCTACAGAGGAGATAAATATAAATTTGCTATCATCGCCCACCCTGAGTACAATGGGAATTAAGTTCAATACTGGTCCTTTTCACGGAGGGTTTTCCCTAATTTTTTTTTTTTTCTAAAAAACACTTTATCACCTTGTTTTACCTTAAATTATTCTCTTAGAGCGTTAAGATAAATTTTGTAATTTCGGTTTAATTTGCTTTTTTGTTCCGTAAGGTCTGGTATTGAGTAGTCTATTGAGTAAAAAATAGATAATAACTTGCATTTTAATTTTTAAGGTTATATCATTGTTTAATTAACTTAGAGCGTTAAGTACAATGAGCCCAAAAATCAAATGGTATATTTTAGCAATGGTTTTCATTGCTACAGGTCTAAATTTTTTAGATAGGCAGGTCTTATCTATGACCATAATAAAAATTCAAGAAGAACTTTCCATTTCCGATGTACAATATGGCTGGGTGAACACTGGCTTTTTGGTAAGCTATGCCCTGATGTTCACCGTTGGGGGTCGCTTAATCGATAAATTTGGAGGAAAAAAAGGGCTTGGCTTTTCAGTTGGGATTTGGTCCTTTGCCAGTGTGCTTCATGGTGTTATGAACAGTTTTTCTCAATTGCTGGGATTTCGATTTTTACTTGGAGTGGGTGAGGGAGCCTGTTTTCCCGGAGCAGCCAAGACGGTGTATGAATGGTTTGATGAAAAAGAAAGAGCCTTGGCCAATGGGATTGCGATAGGAGGGGCGGCAATTGGGGCAGTAGCGGCACCACCTTTGACCATTTTGATTGCAGGGGAATATGGTTGGCGATGGAGTTTTATTATACCCGGTTTGATTGGGTTGGTGTGGATTGTACTTTGGTTTAGCCAATCCTGGAAAAATAGCCTACATGCAAGAGAGGTTAAAGCAATGGCCACTATCGATGAGCATGTAGTGCAAATTTCTATTAAAAGGCTGCTTCAAAATAAGACCGTGCAGGTGTTTATTTTAATTAGGTTTCTCTTAGATCCTGTATTTTACTTTTTGATGTTTTGGGTACCCAAATACCTTAATCAGGAGCGGGACTTGTCCTTTGAGCGAATAGGTGAATTGTTTTGGATCCCTTTTCTTGCTTTGGGTCTTTCCAATATTCTGGGTGGCTGGTGTTCAGATAAATTGGTAGCCAGGGATTTCAGTATCAATGCTGCTAGAAAGTGGGTGATGGGTTTTGCTGCGGCATTGACTTTGGTGGCTCCTTTTATTTCTACGGTTTCTACGGTAGAAGTAGCCGTACTATTGATGTCATTAATGATGTTGGCTCATGGTTTTTGGATTACCAATTACATAACGGCCATAGCAGATGTATTTGGTAAATATGCTACTTCATCAGTGGTGGGCTTATCTGGGACAGCGGGTGCTATTTCTGGGATGATCATTAATCCATTGATTGGGTGGATTGCCCAAAATTATTCTTATGGACCACTTTGGTTGGTCTCTGGAATAATGTATCCTCTGGCCTTTGTCATTCTGATAGTATTTATACCAAAAATTAAAACAATCGAATTCGGTAAATAAAATTCAATTGGCAATTGGGATTGTATCAATTTGTCAAATTTAACATAGTGCGTTAAGAAAAAATATTAATCTTAAACTTAAAACAATGAAGGAAATTAATGGAAGTGGCAACCCAGCAGAGGGAAAATATAAAATTGAAAGAAGAGAATCCTCTTTGCCTAGAATTGGCGTTTTTGGTGTGGGCTATTTCAAATATTGGGCACAATTTGAGGGGCTATTGGATGCCTTATTGGCAAAACAAAAAGTGCTCATAGAAAAAATTGAAAAGAACAATGCAGAGGTAATTGATTTTGGATTGGTAGATGATGCACAATCGGCCTATGACCTAGTTCCTAAGTTACAAGCTGAAAATCTCGATTTGATATTTTGTGACATGCTTACTTATGCTACCTCGAGCACTTTTGGGACAATCATTAAAAATATAAATGTGCCTATAGTGCTGGTAGCCTTGCAGCCAGACAAGGCAATGGATTACAGTAAGGCTTCTACCTATATGCAGCTCTACAATGATGATGTATGCTCATTGCCTGAATTTGCGGGTGTTGCAGTAAGAATGGGAAAAAAAGTGCCTGATGTTATTATCGGTACCCTCCATGATGATCCTGAATCTGAGCGAATGATTGGTGATTATTGTCGGATGGCTAACGTATTACATGGCTTGAAAACAGCTAGAATTGGACATATAGGTCATCCTATAGAAGCCATGCTGGACATGCATACCGATTCAACCATGCTTACTGCCCATTTCGGTGTACATATAGTGCAATGTGAAGCCAATGAAATTGTAGGCAATTACTCCAATAAGGTTTCTGAGGCTGAAGTAACTGAAGAAGAGAAGCGTATTTTATCCTTCTTTGACACCCCCGATCCTGTTTCTGATCCTATCTCTGAGAAATTAAAGAAGGAAGATTTAAATGTAGCAGCAGGAGTTTCTGTAGCCCTAAAGAAATTCGTTGAAGATAAAAACCTTGATGGACTGGCCTATTATTATAATGGAGAAGATCAAAGTGAAACTCAATTGGTAATGTCCAATCTTATTGTTGGGAATTCAATATTAACAAGTTCTGGATTTCCCATGTGTGGAGAGTCTGATTTGAAATGTTGTATGGCCATGTTTATCATGGATCGTTTCGGTATAGGCGGGAGTTTCGCGGAATTTCACCCCGTAGATTTTAAAGAAAACTTTGTTTTGGTAGGACATGATGGCCCTCACAATCTCTCCATCGCTCAGGGGAAGCCGGTGCTTAGAAGTTTAAAGAAGTACCATGGTAAACCCGGATTTGGAGCTGGCGTCGAATTTAAGATCAAGGAAGGGCCGATTACCATGTTAAGTATAAGCTCTACTTATGAAGGTAAATTTAAATTTGTTATTGCTGAGGGAGAATCAGTAGAAGGGCCAATACCGCCTACAGGAAATACAAATACAAGAGGTTTTTTCAAACCCGATGTACGCACCTTTTTGACCAATTGGATCAAAGAAGGACCTACTCATCACTTTGCTTTAGGCATAGGACATCATGCAAAAAGCATCCAGAAAATTGCCAATTACCTAAATATAGAATCGGTAATAGTAGTCTGAATTAATGAATAACCCAAAATAACTGACCATGAAAACACTTATTAAAATTTTTGTTTTCGTGATGGTACTCTGCTTTAGCATGGGCCATTACGAGCTATTGGCACAAGCAGGCAATCGCCTGGTGGTAAAAGGAACGGTAACATCTGCTGAGGATGGGGCCACAATTCCTGGCGTGACAGTCCTTGAAAAAGGCACCTCTAACGGGACGGTGACAGACATTGACGGAGGGTATGAAATTACGCTTAGCAATGGAAATGCTGTCTTGGTTTTCTCTTATGTGGGCTTTGCTAAGATGGAGCTTCAAGTGGGAAACCGAAGTGCATTAGACATCGAACTCCAAATGGATATGGAACAACTGAATGAAGTTGTTGTCGTGGGCTATGGTACTCAAAAGAGAAAAGACCTTAGTGGATCAATTTCAAGAATTACTAGTGATGAGTTTTTACAACCATCTACAGGGAGTTTTGATCAGATGCTACAAGGAAAAGTGGCTGGAGTGCAGATCAACCAGACCACGGGTGCGCCTGGAGGGAATGTGAATATACTTGTAAGAGGAGTGAGTTCAATTTCTGGCGGCAACCAACCATTGTATGTAATTGATGGGTTTCCAGTAGATGGAGGATCAAATTCAAATATGCGTGGTTATGGTGGAGATTCTTTTTCCTCTGCAGATATGGCTTCCAATACTGCGAACCGGATCAACCCATTAAGCTCTATTAACCCTTCAGATATTGCTTCAATAGAGATTTTAAAAGATGCTTCAGCTACTGCTATTTACGGTTCAAGAGGATCAAATGGTGTTGTGATCATAACCACCAAAAGGGGAAATTATGAAAAGGCACAGATTAGCCTTGACATGTCCTATGGTTACCAGGAAGTAGCCAATAAACTGGACTTGATGAATGCCAGCCAATATGCTGATTTTGTAGCTGATGGAAGAGACAATGCATGGATTTTTCGCGGAGGAGATATAAATGACCCTAACGAGGTAAGGAATGCTGCCAGTAGGGTAAGGCCTGAATTTAGAAATCCTGGATCCCTGACTACAAATACAGATTGGCAAGATGTAATATTCAGAACTGCTCCGGTAAGAAACGTTCAGTTATCATCTAGAGGTGGAACAGATAAAACAAGTTTTTTCATCTCCGGAGGTTATTTTTCTCAGGAAGGTGTGGTGATCAACTCTGATTATAATAGGTTTAATTTAAGGGTGAATGTGGATGCTCAAATTACCAACAAGGTGAGGATCGGAACCTCCACTTATGGTTCTTACGGGTATGGCAGGTTTGCCAATACTGAATCACATTACGGACAGGGTGGTTTGCTTTCCAATGTGCTAGCAGCTTCCCCAACCATACCTGTTTATGATACAGATGGTAATTATTATTTCAATCAAGACGATGTTACAGATGGATTAGGGTTTTTAGCCAATGTGTTGGCAGTAAGTGAAGGATCTGTGGACAGGAGAAATGTGATGAATGTTTACACTAATAATTATATAGAGGTAGACATCAATGAAAACCTGATGTTCAGATCATCTGCTGGTATCAATTATTCCTCAAGTAATATCCGCCTTTGGAGGTCTACCGCAGTACCTCAGTACACCTCTCTGAACTATCCGGCAACAGCCGGAGCAACAAAAATGGACAACCTCAATTGGCTGAATGAAAATACGTTGACCTTTAACAAGTCTTTTGACACCAAACATTTTTTAAATGCTGTAGCAGGCTTTACTGCTCAGAAAAACAGTAGCGACCGTTTGTCTGCTGGAGCTTCTGATTTCCCAACAAACTACGTCACCTACCTGTCTGGAGGAATAGTCAATGCTGGAACGCAAACGCTGAACGAGTGGTCTTTATTGTCAGTGATGGCTCGGGTAAATTATTCCTATGACAGCAAATATCTTTTCACAGCTACCCTTAGACGAGATGGAAGTTCAAGGTTTGGAAGCAACTTCAAGTGGGGCTCTTTTCCTTCATTCTCCCTGGGATACAATATTTCTGAGGAAGAGTTTTTAAGCAATGCTGATTTTCTAAGTAACCTTAAAATTAGGGCCAGTTACGGGATTTCAGGTAACAACCAAATCGGAAATTATACCCATATAGGATTATTATCTGCTAGGAGGTATATTAATGAGGGTGGTTTGATACCAGGATTGGTGCCAAGTAGTCTTGCAAATGATGATCTGACTTGGGAAATATCGAAACAAACCAATTTCGGGATAGACATGAGCCTATTTCAGGACAGGGTCAACCTTACGGCAGATGTATATAGGGATTTGAAGACTGACTTGCTATTGGCTGTTCAACTTCCTGCTGCCTCAGGTTTTTACAGTTCCGTGCAGAACATTGGAGATGTCGAGAATAAGGGATTTGAGCTAGGGTTGAATACGGTGAACGTCCAAAAGACCAATTTTACATGGAATAGCAATTTCACATTTTCTGCAAATAGAAACAAAGTACTTAAACTCGCTACCGAAGGTGGAAGAATTTCAAATTCGCCATTTCAAATTACAGAGGTAGGCCAGCCTGTTTCCAGCTTTTATATGATCAATAAACTGGGGATTTTCATGAATAGTGACGAGTTAGAAGGTGCAGCCTTGTTTCATCCGGCAACACAGGCAGGAGATATAAAATTTGAGGATGTAAATGAAGATGGTGTAATCAATCAAAATGACCGAAAAATTGTTGGTAACCCTTGGCCAGATTTTGTTTGGGGATTGACCAATAATTTAGAGTGGAAGAATTTTAACTTGAATATAGCTATTGTTGGTTCGGAAGGGGCTCAAACCTACCTTGAATCAGGTGGGGCTTTAATGGGGTCCAATGGTGTTCAAAATGGGTTAGTTTTACAAGATAGAAGATGGCGATCAGAAGAAGATCCTGGAGATGGGATTATCCCTCGAGCGATCAGGAGTAATCATGCATTGGGTTTTGGTACTTCATCACACTTTCTGTTTGATGCCTCCTTTATCCGTATCAGAAATGTGATGCTTGGCTATACCATGCCTCAAGAACTAGTTTCCAGATTTAGGCTGACCGGTATGAACGTCTATGCGAGTGTTGCCAATGTTTACACCTTCACAGATTACCCTGGTTATGATCCAGAATCCAGTAGCACAGGTGACAATGTAGTTAACGCAGGTATTGATTACCTAAATTACCCACTACCAAGGACTTACACTTTGGGCCTAAAAATAACCTTATAACTTAAAATTATTGAGTCATGAAAAAATATATCATATATATCCTGACCTTATTGGCTGGGACCTCTTGCTCTGATTTTCTAGAATTGCAGCCTGAACATCAAATCAGTGATGGCTCCTTCTATAAAAATGCCAACGATTTTGAGACAGCGCTTATAGGTAGTTATTCAAGTCTTCAGAACCTGTATGATGCCAATTTAGTGTACGTTGGAGAATTGACAACGGACAATGCGGAAATACAGTGGACTACTCCTTCAATATCCGAGGTGGAATTGGACGAGGTCAACTTTACGCCTTCAAATGGCTTTTTGAATTCAATTTGGCAGATAAGTTTTAACCTTGTTTCTCAATCAAACAATATATTGTCTAGAATTGATGATGTGGACATGGGCACTCAGATAAGAAACCAGATAAAAGGTGAGGCTTTATTTTTAAGGGCTTTTGGATACTTTAATCTTGTCAGAACATTTGGGCCTGTGCCAATTGTGGATGTTGCTTTCCGAAGCCCAGGTGAAATTGCGGCCTATGACATGACACGAAAACCTGAGGAAGCTGTTTATCAGATATTAGAAGCTGATTTGAATCAGGCTACATCTCTGCTAACAGGTGTGGAGGAATTAGGAAAATCCAGGGCTTCAAGTGCAGCAGCAATGACCTTATTGGGGAAAGTTTACCTTACCCAAATGGATTATAGCAATGCCGAAACGGCATTAAAGGGGGTTGTAGAAAGCAATGCTTTTTCGCTTGAATCGGATTATAAAAGATTGTTTACCAATGGAAATGATGAATTGTCTGAGTCAATTTTTGAAATCAAATACATGTCTGGTAACTTGGGTGTAGGGAATGGCTTTTCCAGCACTTTTACCCCAGCGAGATTTGACATGGATATCTTCCCTAATCAAATGCAAGGTTCAGGAAGAATTTTACCAACACCTGAAATGTCCGAAGCCTATGAAGACGGAGACCTTAGAAGGCCGGCTTCCATAGGTGATTCTGTTCGGGTGATCTCAGGAGGTTTTGAAAAAGAACTGTATGGGTTGAAATTTGTAGATTTCACTACAGGTGTTCAGGGAGATGGTGGAATCAATTTTACTGCTTTAAGGTATGCAGATGTACTATTGATGTATGCAGAAGCACTCAATCAAAATGGCAAGCAGGACGAAGCGATGGTTTACCTTAATATGGTTCGCGAACGAGCAGGTTTGACAGAGGTGAGCGGATTGGATCAAGCGGCATTGACGGTTGCATTGGCACAAGAACGAAGAGTTGAGTTATTTTTGGAAGGTCACCGCTGGTTTGATTTGGTGAGAACAGGTAAGCTGTTAACTGAAATGAATGCTTATTTTGAGCGGAACAATTTAAATTTTGAAGTTCAGGCTTACAAGACGATAATGCCAATTCCGCTTAGGGAAATTGATATTAATCCCAGTTTAGGACAAAACACGGGTTATTAATGAGGATACGAAACAATACAATGCACAATTTTTGGTTGGTTTTGTTGCTAGTCTTGCTCTGTGTACCAGGGATAGCACAGGACAACCTAAAGGGTAAGAATTTCCAAAGTATTACTCTGGAATCTTCCCTTAAGCCTTTTAAGAAAAAGGACAAAGCTTATATCAGGGCAGTGGCTCATGAAATGTTTACCCAATGGCATTCTTTGTTGAGGCATACGGATACTGTATCGATGATGCTTTGGACCAGTGATGGTTCTGAGATTCTCGATTATAAAGGCACTATGGATCAACCACTAGAGTGGGCCAAATACATGGGGAATCCAAATACAGCGCATGAAGTGGGTTCAGGTCCCGAATCCCTTTCTTTGCATCAAAGGGCTTATGTATATCGGGACGATGCGCCAGACTTTACTTATGGTGATTTAGCTTTTATCGTTAAGGTACTTAAAGAGGAAGGACGAAAAGTAACAGGCAAACCGGTGAAAGTAGGAGCTACCTTTGATCCAGGTCCTGAATTTGCCAAATCTCCTTTCAAATATGAGAAACATCCAGAGATATTGGGTGGAAATGCCATGGGGCACAAGACTTTTGTAAGTTCTTATTCAGTATTGAATGGTGACAGTGAGTCCTATGCAGGTTTTCCTGATGGTATTCCTGATCAAACCCCATTTGGAACCTTCTTTGGAAGACAAAGTCAGCATTTTCTTGATGACTTGGGTTTTGACTATATATGGCTAAGCAATGGGTTTGGTTTTGGTGCAGAAGGATGGGCAGCTACTGGAGCAATTTTTACCGGAGAAAATTTTGCCCAAGAAAAACTGGTGCCATCTGCAGATAAAGTAGTAGGCTTTTGGAAGTTGTTTAGGGAAGAATGTCCTGATTACCCTATCCAAACCAGAGGTACCAACCTTTCTGTAGGTGCTGATTTGGCCAGAGATGCGGTAGATTTAAGAAACATATACAAAGGAGGGTTTAATATGTTGCCTCCACCCAATTCACCTTGGGCAGCATTGGATGGAGATTTTGGGTTAGAATTGGCAGGTTATATGTCACGAATGGCCATGTTACCGGACAATAGATTTCCATTCAGGTATTATACCCACGATCCGTGGTGGATCAATAGTCCTTGGCTAGATCGCTATGGAAGAGAACCACATGATATTTATTTGCCTTTGGCTGTAGCAAGGATTGATGAAGAAGGAAAGATAGGAGTACCTACGCATTTAAATTTCCTGACCATTGATGACACCTATGGCAATATGCCAACGCAGGTGCCTGACGAGGTTATGCCTCATATCTTAAAAGCACGGTATGACATGCCTACAGCTCCTGGGCCTTTAGTTTGGGTCTATCCCTTTGATGAGTACCATGATTGGGCAAGGGATTATACCGATAGATTGCCAGAGATTTATTATGGGGACTGGTTTATGAGACAGGCAATCAACAGTGGACTTCCTATGAACACGGTGATTTCAACTACTTCTCTTCCAGGCGCCATTGCGAATAATCCAGGACTTTTTAAGTCTTCGATACTTATGACAATTGCTCCGGAAAAGAATTCTAAGAATGAGAAAACCCTTATGGATTTTGTAAAAAATGGAGGGCAACTTATTGTATTTGGACCTGTGGACCATTCAAGTAAAACCTTTATGGATTTTCTTAACCTTTCCAATACTAATCCGCTGTCAGGAGAAATGGATCTGTATTCAGAGGTAGGTTTAGATATTATCAAAGGAGAGTTACCACAAAAAATACGACACCTTTCCTTATTCTCTGGAGGAGGATTTCGTAGCCTTATAAAAAACCCGAAAGATTCATTTACTCAAGCTTTGGCAAGTGTGAAACAAGGGGATGAAGTAAGGGACATGGCATGGCTAAGGCAAGATCCTGATTGGAATGGAGGTAAAGTTGTTTATTTAAGAGGTACCAATTCCAGTAGTTTTACTGGTGGAAGGTTATTGACGCCTGACAATCCGGAAGAATTTCTGATTGTTCCAGCCATGCTAAGGCAACTGCTAGGGACTTTTGGAATGCAATTAAAAATAGAAAAAGAAAACGTTGGAATCAAAGACCCTGTCCTTACGATCAATCGTTCTGACAATGCTTTTATCTTTTCTGGTTACAATCCCAATTCTACCGTAAAGCAGTCCTTTAAATTTGAACAAGGAGCGCCATTAATATTGGGCTTGGAGACAATCCTTGAAGACGGTTTTTCTAATTACACCATGCCGACATCCTGGCATAGAGAATGTCGTGTTTTTATTAAGCAGACCTCAGGAATGGTATCGTTTAAAGAACTTCATTCGGGCCAAAAAGGAATAAGTAAGCGGTATATTGTCAGTGGGTTACAAAATGGTTCACTTAGGATATATCCATCCGATGCGGTGAGGGCAGAAGAATTAAATGTATACTTAAATTCAAGGTATCCATGGAATACTGGCGAGATCCCATTCACTGAAGTGAAAAATGGCAATGAGCGCTATTTTGAAATCAAGGATATCTCAGGAATAGTAGTGTTTTCATGGTAATTTATCTCGGGTAACTAGTTTAAGATGAGAAAGAAAATATATATTCCCTGGAGACCGCTCCTTTTAATAAGCTTTAATATGATGGCTATAGCAGGTTGTCAAAGCAAAAAAAAACATGAGAAGGAACCACAGCCAAATGTTTTGGTCATTCTAACAGATCAACATACCAATGATGCGTTGAGTTATTTGGGCAATCCTCATTTAAACACCCCAGCTATGGACCAATTGGCAGCTGAAGGTACCTTTTTTACGGCATCTTATTGTACCTCGCCAGTTTGCGGACCAGCAAGAAGTAGCTTGATCACAGGAAGGATGCCTCATGAAACTGGTGTGGTTTGGAATTCTACAAATATCCGACCAGAAGTACCAACCATCGGTCAGGTATTTAAAGAAGCAGGCTATAATACCGCATGGGCGGGGAAATGGCATCTTCCTCAAGCTTACCCTGCCAAAAATAAAATGGATTCCGTAGCAGGTTTTGCAGTGGTTCCGTTTCAATCTTTGGATAAAGAATGGGATCTCGGAGAAGATACGGATGGGCCTATTGCAGACGCCACGGTTAATTACCTCAATAATTATAAAGAAGATCAACCCTTCTTATTGACAGTTTCACTTCACAATCCCCATGACATCTGCCATGTCCCAAGAAGACCGGATGAATATGCCAAAGCCCATGAATTGCAAGGTTTACCTCCCTTGCCCAATAACTTTGAAATTGATCCTGATGAACCACAATTCCTTGCAGAAAAACGTTTGATGGACCATTATGGAGATGAGTTATTGAAGACAAAGGATTATACACCCGAAGACTGGCAGGCTTACTTGTACCATTATTATCGATTTACTGAAATGGTAGATGTGGAAATTGGGAAAATTCTTCAAGCATTGAAGAAAAATGGTTTTGATGAAAATACCATTGTGGTGCTTACCAGTGAACATGGTGACGGCGGTGCAGGGCACAAATGGGCAGCTAAGTTAAGTTTGTATGATGAAGCTGCTACCGTTCCGTTTGTCATCAGGTACAAGGGCCATGTGCCATCTGGCAACATTGACAGAAACCAATTGGTATCAGGAATTGATTTGGCCCCAACAATAATCGATTATGCAGGCTTAACGACTTCTGCTAAATTTACTGGCAAAAGCCTCAAGCCCGTTTTGGAGCATCCTGGGGAGAAGTTAAGAGATTATTTGGTGGTGCAATTGGCAGACGACAAGTTGGATTCCAGCAGACAGGCAAGATTGATCAGAAACGATCGGTACAAATACAATCTGTACAATCAGGGGGAGCGAAATGAGCAATTGTTTGACTTGTGGAAAGATCCGGGAGAGCAGCACAACCTTGCTTATGTTCCTGCCTACCAATCCGTTAAACAAGAAATGCATGTGGCGTTGGATGAATGGATAACAGCCACCGGTGATGATTTTTATGAATGGAGTCCTTTGCCCAATAGTAAAGAAAAATAGTCATTTGTTCGAATTATGTTTTGGTAGTCAATTAAGATAGAAATTTCATGGAAAACTGTAGAAGCCTGAAGGGAATCACTAATAATAACCATGGGAGGAACCTGTGGTATTCAGATCGAAACGACTCGATTTTGGCGGTTTTGTTGCCATTTTTCTGCAACAATACTGACAAAATCCAGTTCTGAGTTACCTGTGAAACGTTACTTACCTACCTTACCGAATCAGGACCATTTAAATTTTAAACGATTAACATAAAGCCATAAACCATGAAGTTAAGTACTTATCTTTTTTGTTTTATTTCCAGTCTTTGTTGCATGGTATCCTTTGGCCTTCAGGCCCAGGAAAGTACAGCCTACAATCAGATGCGACAAAATTTCCTGCAGCCACCAAGTACGGCTAAACCCACTGTTTACCATTGGTGGCTGGGAGGACATGTGGATACTTTAAGGCTAAAAGAGGAGATCAAATCCTTCGATGAGGCAGGTATAGCCGGTTTTACCATATTTGAAATAGGTTCACGAGATACCATTCAGGTAGGTGCTGGCCCTGAGTTTTTGGGTGATGAATCTTTGGAGACCATAAGAGTTGCCGTAGATGAAGCTGGCAAATATGGCATGGAGGTAGGATTGAATACAGCAAGTAGCTGGAATGCTGGAGGCAATTGGCTCACGCCTAAACATGCGGCAAAATCCATTTACCAGCGCAAAGTAAATGTCACGGGAGGAGGGAAGGAAAAAATCAAATTGCCCTTCCCTGAAATTCCAGAAAAAGATCCCCGAGGCAGAAAACGCCTCATTTCTTACGGGAAAGATGGCAAGCCTGTATATTCTGAAGAGATAGCTGTATTGGCTATACCGATGGTTACAGAAAATATGGTAATGGATACAAGTCGGATAATAGATGTTTCCCTTTATTTTGATGCTAAAAAAGAGGTGTTGGATTGGAATGTTCCGGAAGGAGAATGGAAAATTGTACGTTATGTCAGTTCCAATTCTGGAGAGAATTTGGTGTTGCCAAGTAAGTATTCAGCAGGGCCTATTGTAGATCATTTTGATGCTGAAGCCACGGCCTTTCACTTCAATTATATTATAGACCGATTGGAATCGGTGTTGGGGGATTTGCGTGAAACGGCCTTGAAAAACCTATACATGGCAAGTTATGAGGCTAGGGGGTTCAATTGGACACCTACCATGCCACAAGAATTTCAGGAATTAAATGGCTATGATATAAAGAAATTCTTACCCATTCTATTTGAGGAGGTAGTACTTTCTAATGAAGCTACTTCTGCTTTCAGGGCAGGCTTTCAAAGAACATTGTCAGAACTCATGATCAAAAACTTCTACATGAAGTCCAAAGAGATCTGCAATGCCCATGGATTGAAAAACAACAGTGAAGCGGGAGGACCTGGCTATCCTTTGCACAATGTACCAGTAGAACCCTTAAAGGCGTTGGGTAAAGGCTTGGATATCCCTAGAGGAGAGTTTTGGATAAACCATCATAACTTTAGCGAAGAGGGTTTAGATGTGCTACGGGTAGTGAAGGAAGTTTCTTCCGCTTCCCATATTTATGGTTTGGGAATGGTAGAGATGGAAGCATTTACTACTTTTCAGCAATGGCAAGAAGGTCCTTTTGAAATGAAACCTATGGGCGACAGGGCTTTTGCTGAAGGCATGAACAGGGTAGTCGTACATGGATCTACTCATAACCCAGAAGGTACTGGGAACCCCGGAATCGTTTACCATGCAGGAACCCATTATAATGATAAAAGGGTCTGGTGGAAGAAAATACGACCATTTAATGAGTACCTGGCAAGGGTTTCTTATGTCTTACAGGAAGCCAATTTTAAAGCAGATGTTTTGTATTACTATGGTGATACCATTCCGAATTACGGAGGGCATAAGCGCAGTCGATTTAATCCAGGAGAAGGGTATGATTTCGAATTGGTCAATACTGAAATACTTCTTGGATTGGAAGTGAAAAATGGGAAAATTATTAACCCTCGGAATAGAGCTGAATTTAGCGTGTTGGCCTTGACCGAAGAGTATGAAATAAACCCTCAAGTATTGGTAAAGCTGGAACAAATGGCAAAAAACGGGGCCATTATCACGGGGCCTAAACCCAGTAGAATTGCTCCTAAAAGAAATATGAAGGATTTACCGAACATGAATGCTTGGCTGAATAGTTTATGGAAACCTTACAGCAAGCAGACTTTTAAGCCAGGAAGTAGGGCCATCTATTATGGGGCTTCGGTAGCTGAGATTCTTCAGGAATTGAAAATTAGGCCTGACTTTGAATATTTAGACAAAGGGTTTTATGCTTTGGATTACACCCACTACCAAAAAGATGGGCTTGATTTTTATTTTGTAGTCAATACTACAAACGAATGGTTGTCTAGAGACTTGAAATTCCTACAAGAGGGAAAGACTCCAGAGTTATGGAACCCTGAAAATGGAAGTATAACCACAATTCCTGTTTTTGATAATACTTCGGAAGGTATCCTGCTTCCTTTAAGTCTTGCACCTTATGAAAGTATTTTTGTTGTGTTTAAACCTGGGGACAAACAAGCACATTTCACAAAAATAGCTCATGATGGTATTCACCCTCCTAGACTGCGCTACGGGGAGTATGGCGTTGAATTATGGGAGGAAGGAGAGTTTGATTTCGTGCAAAAAGATAAAATCAGCCCCATGTTAAATCATGCCAATGTAAAAACCCTTGAGGGAGCCTGGGAGATCTATTTCCCTGAAGGGTGGGGAGCGCCGGAAAAAGCAATTTTCCCGGAATTAAAATCCTGGACGGAGGCTGAAAATGAGGGGGTCAAATATTTTTCAGGGACTGCCCGCTATGAAAAGAATTTTATATATGATATGCATGCCTCTGAATTTCCTGAGGCCAGGGTTTACCTGGATTTAGGTGATCTCTCCCATATCGCTGAGGTTTGGTTGAATGATAAGTCATTGGGTATAACCTGGGCGAAGCCTTACCGTTTTGATGTGACCGATGCTTTAAAACCGGGAATAAATACCCTAAAAATAGAAGTAGCCAATACCTGGTCAAATAGGCTAACGGGAGATGCAGTGACTGGAGCTAATTTCACCAAAACGCATGTGGAGGCCACCGTTATAAAAGGCATTCCTAAGTTAAGGGTTCCTTGGAAAGATGCACCGTTGATTCCTTCAGGAATCTTTGGGCCAGTTACTTTAACAACCGTTTTGCCAATTGCAATGCCTAAGTGATTTTGAGCGGCATTGTTGCTTTTTTTCTGCAACAATGCCGCTCAAGTTCTTGACTATATTTCTTAATTAGTCTGCTTGATAGACTGTAAAAGATTTCAACTCTATTTTGCTTTCATCACCTTTCAAAGAAAGACGGAGTTTATCGGTTTTTACGGGATCAAAATAGTGGATGCGCTTTCTTCCTATGGTAAGCCCTTCGGCCAAAAGATGCCAATTGGTGCCATCAAAACTCTCAAGATGGTACTGCTTGATATGTTGTCCATTGGCAATGTTTTCTTCCAAAACCATTAAGTTGGTTACCTGGTTTTCAGGAATTGACAGAGTGAAAATAGTATTGCCATTGTTCTCCGGCTGATCATAATTGGCCACAGGTTTCGAGAAAGTTTGTTCAATGGCTTCTCCAAATTCTTCCAGTCGCTTTACTTCAGCCGCTGGAATCAGGCCGCTAGTGTCTGGTGTCATGTTTACCAGCAAATTTGCTCCCCGACCTATGGATTCGGAATACACGTTCATCATAAAGGGGAGGTCACGTAAAGTTTTGTCTGAATCAGGCTTCCAAAACCAGGTTGACCTGGTGTGGAGGTTGGCTTCGGCAGGAATCCATCCCGCACTTTGAGGGCCCACCCACTTATCAAAACCTTCTCCCGGCTGAACGATATTTGCCAATGGATAAGCTGCCCATCCCTGCTCACTGCCTGACCAGCGGACATCTGGTTTGGTTCCTCCCATTACAATTGCATTAGGTTGTAGAAGCCGCACCATATTGTGTATTGCATTCCCATAGGCGGTGCCTAATGGTTGCTGAGTTTCTGGATCCATGACATCCCATCCAAACGGGTCGTAAGCACCATCAAACCAAAGGTAGGAGATCTCCCCATAGTTGGTTAGCAACTCTCTGAGCTGCTCCAAAAAAACTGGGAAGTACTTGTGTATGTCTCCTACAATTTTGCGTTCCCCTTGTGGGTCGGGTGTGCTGGTACATCCAAAATGCTTGTCTCCACCGGATACATAGAGGCCAATTTCCAGGTCGTACTTTCTACAAGCTTCTACAAACTCCCTGACAACATCCCCTTTACCCTTTTTCCAGGTAGCATTCTTCACCGAATAATCCGTGGTTTCGGTAGGCCAGAGACAAAAGCCATTGTGGTGCTTTGCCGTTAATACGATGTGTTTGGCCCCAAAAGATTTGGCTGTTTTGGCCCATTGGTCCGCATCAAGTCTGCTGGGATTAAATATTTCCGCAGCGGGGACACTCATCATGTCAGAGCCTATATAAGTGGCAGGCCCAAAATGGATAAAGGCTCCCAACTGTCTTTCCTGATAAGCCAATTGGCTTTCTGTTGGGCGAGTCCGTAATGGTTCAGTAGAGAAAATGGCTGTTCCATTGCCTTCTGTGCCTGCTTCCAATACCGGTAACCAGTCTCCCTGGTGTTTTGGTGCCACATCTGATTGCCCTTCGGCTTTAAAGAAATGCTCGAACAATTCTCTTGGTGTGCCATCGTAAGTTGCCCGCTGTAAATCTCCTGCTGTAGTTTGATCGCTTCCGGTGAAATAAAGGATGGTTTTGCCTTGAAAATAGCAGAGTTCCACATCAGAAGCATTGTTCTCGGAGATTTTAGGATTAATTAAAGGGATGTTTTTATGTTCCGGATTAAAGGTGACAAAAGGCCTGTCTTCTGGTGCATCTTCCCAATTGACCAGGTCTTTGGAGCGGGTGATGCGTGTTTCGTAGCCAGGCTTGAGTGATTCCAAATAAAGTGTATAGTACCAGCCTCCTTCATAATAAAGGGCAGGTCCGCCAACATATTTGTCCACTCCATAAACCGCATCCGGAATCTCTTTCCAGTGCTCCAAATCCGAAGAGCTCATGTACCTAAAGGTAAAAGGTTTCCACTGCTTGTCACTAGTTTCATACAGCAGTACAAAGCCATCTTTTCCTCTAGTAACCGCGGTGTTAAAAAAATACTCATTGTCATTTGCCCGAAGGACGGTCTTTGGCTTGCTCCAATTGACAAGATCTTCAGAGCTGGTCATTGTGATTTCTGTCATCTTTCGCCAGGGTTTCCCTTCCCCATAATCTCCAGCAAAAACATACACCCTGTCTTCCCATGTCAAAACTGTTCCAAAGCCATGGTTTTTCAGCGGAGTGGAAATAATCTGATTTGTTTGCAGGTCACGGATTCTTACCTCGTCCTCATGGAAATTGTCCCCAGGTTTTGCCCCCGGAATATCCCAAAACCGCTGGTTATTTTCCAGTAAGTACAACTTCTCCTGAAACACAAAAGGAGAGGTTTCCACTAAGGGTGACCCCAGTCGTTCTTCTTTCTGGATAGGGTTTTCCCAAGGCTCTTGTGCCAAAAGGTTCTGGCATATAAAGAGTAGGGCAATACAGGCAATGCTTTTAATACGATTCATGGTATAGGTTATACAGCTTTAAGTCAATTGATACTATCAGGTAAATATATAAAAAGTGGGTGGGTTTTATTATTTTGAGCTGATTTGAAAAATTGTTAACTTATAGGATAGATTGAACGCAGAGCCACAGAGTCGCGAAGAAATATTTTCTGCACCCTAATGAGGATTGAGAAAAAACTAATTAAAGGGGCGCCTTTTCAATAAGAGGCAACCCTATACTCTTTGCGCCTTAGCGCCTTAGCGAGAACCAAAAACTAAAATAAAACCTTTAAAAATTGCACGCAGAGCCGCAGAGTCGCAAAGAAATATTTTCTGCACGCAAACGAGGGTTAAGAAAAAACCAATTAAAGGTTAACCTTTTCAATAAGAGGCATCCCTATACTCTTTGCATCTTAGCGCCTTAGCGAGAACCAAAAACCTGAAAAACCAATAAAATTTCACGCAGAGCCGCAGAGTCGCGAAGAAATATTTTCTGCACGCAAACGAGGATTGAGAAAAAACTAATTAAAGGGGCGCCTTTTCAATAAGAGGCAACCCTATACTCTTTGCGTCTTAGCGCCTTAGCGAGAACCAAAAACCTGAAAAACCAATAAAATTTTACGCAGAGCCGCAGAGTCGCGAAGAAATATTTTCTGCACGCAAACGAGGGTTAAGAAAAAACTAATTAAAGGGGCACCTTTTCAATAAGAGGCATCCCTATACTCTTTGCGCCTTCGCGGCTTCGCGAGAAAATATAATAGTCTTGGTGCCTAATCGATAAATAATAAAAACGCCTTAAAAAAAAGAAAACCCCAAATACTTGACGTATAAGGGGTTTCTAGTAGCGGGAACAGGACTCGAACCTGTGACCTTTGGGTTATGAGCCCAACGAGCTACCAACTGCTCCATCCCGCGATATATCTTTATTTTAAATAAAATCGCTTTGAAAAATGATAAGGTTTTAAACGTTTTTTGCTGCCTTATCCTTTATTGTGGTACAAAGGTAAGGGTATATTATCAAAAATCAAGTACCTTTGTAAAAAAAATCTGAGACCATGCCAGAAAACATGCATAAAGCAGGCTTCGTTAATATAATAGGCAAACCCAATGTGGGCAAATCTACTCTTATGAATGCCCTGCTTGGAGAAAAGCTTTCTATCATTTCATCCAAAGCCCAGACTACTCGTCATAGGATTTTGGGAATTATGAATGAACCAGAATACCAGATTGTATTCTCCGATACCCCGGGCATGCTGAAACCTAAATACGAACTACATAAAAGCATGATGGGGTTTGTGAATCTTTCCCTTGAAGATGCTGATGTAATTGTATTTGTAACAGATCTTTTTGAGAATGATGAAGAAATAGAAGACATTATACAAAAAGTAAATGCTGCAGGTGTGCCGGTTTTGCTTATCATCAATAAAATAGACCTGAACAAGGAGGAGAAACTTGCTGAAGTAACGGAATATTGGACCCAAAAAATAAAAGCAGATGTCGTAATCCCAATTTCAGCACTAGAAGGGTTTAACTTACAAAAGATTATGCAGGAAATCCTGGACCGATTACCTGTGCATCCACCGTTTTATGACAAAGAAGAACTAAGTGACCGTCCTGAACGTTTCTTTGCTTCTGAAATAATAAGGGAAAAAATATTTATTCAATACAAAAAAGAAATCCCCTATAGCACAGAAGTGAGGATAGAGGATTTTGAAGAAACTGATCAATTGCTCCGAATGAGGGCATTGATATTTGTGGAAAGGGATAGCCAAAAAGGAATTATCATTGGAGACAAAGGGAAAGCATTGAAAAGAGTTGGGACCCAAGCCAGGATTGAAATGGAGAAATTTTTTGGGAAAAAAGTTTTTCTAGAAACCTTTGTGAAGGTAGAAGAGAACTGGAGAAAGAATAAAAACAAACTGAAAAAATTTGGTTACGACCAATAAATTATAGTATTATGGCCAATATAGTAGCAATTGTAGGGAGACCTAATGTGGGTAAATCCACACTTTTTAACCGACTTGTAGAAGAGCGGAAAGCCATTGAAGATAACCTCAGTGGGGTGACAAGAGATAGGCATTATGGACACGCTCAATGGGGAGGGAAGTTTTTCTCTGTCATTGATACCGGTGGGTATGTGACTGGATCTGAAGATATTTTTGAGAAAGAAATTCGCAAGCAAGTCAAGCTGGCAATAGAAGAGGCTTCAGTCATCTTATTTGTGGTTGACTGTATGGTAGGACTTACGGATTTGGATGCCGAATTTGCCAAAGAGCTAAGAGGTGCTGATAAACCGATTTTTATGGTGGCCAATAAGGCAGATAATCTTGATGACCTGCTAATGGCCAATGAATTTTATGCGCTGGGCATAGGAGAAGATATTATTTTCCCTACCACCTCAACAAGTGGTAGTGGTATAGGCGATTTGTTGGATGAGGTGATAAAGAAATTTCCTGATGAGGGAGAAAGAGATCCTGATGAAGGAATACCTAAGTTGGCCATTCTGGGAAGACCAAATGTGGGCAAGTCCTCTTTTCTTAACGCCCTGATAGGTAGGGAAAGGTCAATAGTGACTGATGAGGCTGGAACGACCAGAGATGCTATTCACACACGTTACCAGCTATATGGTAAGGACTATATCCTTACTGATACTGCAGGTATTCGAAAAAAAGCCAAGGTCAAGGAAGATATTGAATTTTATTCTGTGATGCGTTCATTGAGAACATTGGAAGATTCTGATGTGATCATTATCATGGTAGATGCTACTCGAGGACTGGAAGCTCAGGATGTCAATCTTATCTCTTTGTCCATTAAAAATAACAAAGGACTGATGATTATGGTCAACAAATGGGATTTGGTAGAAAAAGACCATAAGACCATGCAGGCTTTCAAGGACAACATGACGGATAAGCTTGGGGAAAATAAATGGATTCCAATCATATTCATTTCCGCTCTTACCAAACAAAGGATCTTTCAAGCCATGGAATTGGCTATGAATGTTTATGAAAACAAGCAGAGAAAGGTCTCTACATCCAAATTAAATGAGCTATTGTTGCCGGAAATAGAAAAATATCCGCCACCAGCCAATAAGGGGAAATATATCAAAATAAAGTACATCACACAGTTGCCAACCAAGAATCCGGTTATTGCTTTCTTTTGTAACTTACCTCAATACATTAAATCTCCTTATACCAGGTTTTTGGAAAACAGGCTTAGGGAAAATTTTGATTTCACAGGCGTGCCCGTGAAAATCACCTACAAAAAGAAATAAATACCATGAAAAAGTTCACCTATTTCCTCTCCTTGATAGTGCTGATGTCGATCTGGAGTTGTAAAACTTCATCAGAGGAACGCCCTGCCCTCGAATTGGTAAATAAAGAATGGACCTTGCAAGAAGCTACTTTAAGAGGAAGAGGTGTTGTCTCAATTTCTGGTGGTCCTTCCGTCCCTGTAAGTATTGAGGGCATTGGAGAGAATTATGACATGACGCTGGATTTTGGGGATATGGATCAATTGCTTACCGCCGCAGGGAGTTTCGTTTTCGATTTAGATGTAACGGCATTGGGAATCACACTTCAGAATGAAAAAATCCCCGTACAAGGGGTTGAAATCTTTTCTGGCACCTGGGAGTTGGTTGGAGATCAGTTGGTGATTACAGACAAAGAGGAGGCTGTGATATTAGAGGTCATAGACTATTCCGAAAATATGCTCAGGTTGGGAGGAGAGATTGAAGTTTCCGATTTTGAGCGTTTTCAAGAAGAAGGACTTACAGTTAGCGAAACCAGTATTGAAGTGGTTTTAGTTAGGTAAGACAAATACGCTTGACTCTTTAAACGCAGGTTTGAAGATAGGGGGTGGTAGCAGGAATTGCATCTGACTTATAGGTCGATGTTTTGGCGGCATGGTTGCAAATAATACTGCAATTATGCCGCCAAATTCGTTTTTTATAGGCTGGTTTTATAGGGTTAAACCCGAAATATGCAATAGACATTCTATTACCTGCTGAAATCGCTTTAAAATCAGCCACTTCGTTGCTGTTTTCAATTTCACCATAGTGGTGCTATGCTAAAATCTCCAAACAGTCTGATTGTCTTGCGATTGCAACACTTCCCGTAAACACGGGACAGGCTATCACCCCTGACGATTGTCAGGGCGGAGAAATCCTATTATAACCCGGGTTAAGCCTTTTTGCGTTGGTTTCTGATCCTCACTTTATATTTAGCAGAGCGCTTAATGGCCTTCCCTTATTCCATCTAAAATTGCTTTTATTTCTGCAACTTTTAGACTGAAGTTTTGGGTGTGGAGAAGCGTTGGGCTTTTTTGTATTCGTGAACCAAAATTGCGCATGAGTATAAAAGTGGGCTAACTACCTTTTTCCTTCGTAGGGAAGGTAGACCACTTTTTTTGTCTCAAAAAAGGGTTCTGTATAGTAATCCTCTAGGTGGTAACTTACATAGTTTAGGTTTAATGCTTCCAGTTCTTCATCCACCTCGCCTCCTTTGAGGTAAAAGACACCGTTTTGGAATTCTGGATGCATATCTTCTTTCCTAAATTTACCTTTGATCCAAGGGTAAAATTTCTCCATTTGTGTCACCGCCCGGCTGATGATATAATGGTACTTTCGGTCCGTCAGACTTTCTGCCCGTACTTGTTGGGGTTCCACATTTTTTAAACCCAATTGCTTGACCACATCTTTTACCACCGTAATTTTCTTTCCAATAGAGTCAACCAGGTGAAATTGTACTTCAGGAAACATAATAGCAAGAGGGATTCCAGGAAATCCTCCTCCGGTACCTATGTCTAGAATCTTTGTTCCAGCTTCAAATGAAATTAATTTCGCTATACCCAGGGAATGTAAGACATGGTGAATGTAAAAACTATCCATGTCCTTTCGACTGATAACATTGATCTTACTGTTCCAATCAAGGTAAAGTTCTCCCATACGCTCAAATTGGTCTATTTGATGTGTATTCAATTCTGGGAAGTAATGTTGAATCAGCTTGTGGTCTGGAGTCATTAATTATATATGTTTGTTTTTTCCCTGGGCAATTTCGAAAAGTAGTTCCCTTGAACGGTGAAGTTGTGCTTTTACAGTTCCCAAAGGTTTGTCCAGCTCGGCAGCAATTTCATCATAGGACAATTCATCAAAGTACCTTAGCTTGACTAGCTTTCGGTATTTTGCTGGTAACTTGTCTACGAATATTCTTACCATTTCTTTTCTTTGGGTTTTGATAAATTCGTCTTGTGGATTATTGTCGTCATCTTCCACATCTATATTTACCGCATTCCCTCCATCATCTGTCATGGTGTTATTAAGGCTCATGGTTTTGAGCTTCTTTTTCCGAATAAAGTCAATGGTATTGTTGGTGGCAATTCTAAAAAGCCAGGTGCTAAAAGTATAGTCTTTTTTAAATTTGTGCAGGTTTTTAAAGGCCTTGGCAAAGGCTTCCATAGTAAGGTCTTCTGCATCGTCAGCACCTCTGATCATTTTAAGAATCATAAAGTAGACGGCTTTTTTGTACCTCTTCATAAGCGAGGCATAGGCCTGCTGGTCATTGTCATTGACCGCTTTGTCGATCAATTCAAAATCCTCTAATGCTTTATCAGAAAAACTTCTTTCGTTTATTTCCATTTAACTGTTTTTGACAGATAACCTTTGGTTCCTAAGGTCCAAAAATAAATCATGTACATCAAATCAAAAAATAAGGTCCAAATTACCTTTCCAGTCCCCTCTAATTTTTTTCTAGCCCTATGTATGATTAAATATTGTAGTATGGCCCTTGTCAAAACTAACCCCAATACCAGTGCAATTGGTTCCCAGGTGCTTTCAAGAATTACAATTCCTACCGCGGAGAGCCAGAATACCAAATGACTTAACGAATACAAGCCTAGTTTTAGTTTATCCTTGGTGCGATAATATTTCCCAGCATGGAAATGTCTCTTCTTTTGAGTGAAATAAGCTTTGAAGTTGGTCTTTGGCTGTGAAACAGTAATGCTCTCGGGATGTGCTACTATGGCGGTATTGTCGGCTGTAGCATAAAGGTTTACAAATAGATCGTCATCCCCTCCTTCAATGTGCCAGAGCGATTTGAAAGCTTTCTTTTCCATAAAAAAGCTTTTTTGGTAACAAAGGTTTCTTCCCACTCCCATAAAGGGGGATTTCCAATAGCCAAAAGAGAAATAATAAATGGCGGTAAAAAGGGTTTCGTACTGAATGATTTTGTTTAATAAACCTGGAAGTGCTAAATAAGATCCGTGACCGAGGGCAAAAGTTTTGCCTTCATTTCGAACTGGTGCGGACATCCTCTTGATCCAGTGAGAAGAGACTGGTCGGCAATCTGCGTCTGTAAGCAAAATGGTTTCGTATTTTGAAACCTTTATCCCTAAAGTAAGGGCATATTTTTTTGCAGTCACATGATCAGGTGTGTACCTGACATTTACAATTCTCAAGTTTGTATAGGTTTCTGCCAATGACCTCAATAAGTCTTCAGAGTTATCTGTAGAGCAGTCATTTACTACCAGTACTTCAAAATCAGGATAGTCCTGTTCCATAAGTAAAGGGACAAGGTCTTGTAAGTTTCTTGCTTCATTTTTGGCAGCTATGATAATAGAAACCCCACTTAGGTTGGTGTCCTGAAGGGCTTCTCTTTGGGCTTTGTGAAAGAAAACAAACCTGCCAAAAACCACCATTAAGTAGGTGAACTGTATGCCTAAAGCTAAAAAAAATATCCACCATAATGTGTTTTCCATATTTGCGCCTGCTGTCAGTTCTTTAAGATTAATTCAAAAATCTCAGATTTTTGTTTTATTGCGGTTATTTTTGTGTTCCAATAGGCATAGTCAATGAGCTGTATGATCCTTGTTTTAAACAAAAAAGAACAGGGGCATTGAAAAACAGAACATGACAAAGCCATGTTGAGCTCAGAAATCACAACAATTGGCTGATTCTGAAATAATTTCAATGCATACTATAATCGCTATCGCCTATTTCGGATTCAAATATAATGAGTAAATGGGGGATTTTTCAATGAAAGGGAGGAATGAAATTTAAACTTGAAAGCAAGGATCAAAATTCGAAAGCCAGAGCTGGTGAAATTCAGACAGATCACGGCCTGATTCAAACACCGATCTTTATGCCTGTGGGGACTGCTGGATCAGTAAAGGCAGTTCATCAAAGAGAGTTAACTTATGATGTGAAGGCACAGATTATTTTGGGTAACACCTATCACCTTTATCTTCGCCCTGGTCTGGATGTACTGGAAAAAGCTGGTGGTTTACATAAATTCATTGGATGGTCGAGCCCTATTCTTACTGACAGTGGGGGATATCAGGTATTCTCCTTGGAAGGAAATAGAAAAATTAAAGAAGAAGGGGTGGTCTTTAAATCTCATATTGATGGTTCAAAACACCACTTTACTCCTGAATCAGTGATGGATATTCAGCGTACTATTGGCGCAGATATTATAATGGCTTTTGATGAGTGTACCCCCTATCCTTGTGATTGGAGTTATGCCAAAAACTCCATGCATCTTACACACCGTTGGTTAAAGCGCTGTATTGATCATTTTGATAGTACAACAGGAAAATATGGATATGCTCAATCGCTGTTCCCTATCGTTCAGGGCAGTACTTATAAAGACTTAAGGAAAGATGCGGCTCACTTTGTTAGTGACCAAGATAGAGAGGGAAATGCCATTGGGGGATTGTCTGTAGGTGAGCCTGCTGAGATGATGTACGAAATGACAGATCTGGTCACCGATATTCTACCGGAGGACAAGCCCAGGTACCTGATGGGAGTGGGTACACCTGCTAATATCCTTGAGGGGATAGCATTGGGTATAGATATGTTTGACTGTGTAATGCCAACTAGAAATGCCAGAAATGGTATGCTCTTTACTTCAGAAGGCATTATTAATATCCGAAATGAAAGATGGAAAATGGATTTCTCCCCTCTAGACAGTGGCTTCCATTCCCATGTCAGTAATTTCTATACCAAGGCCTACCTTAGACATTTGACCATTAGCAAAGAAATGCTTGCTGCCCAAATAGCAAGTATTCATAATTTATCCTTCTATCTTTGGTTGGTGACACAGGCTAGGGAGCATATCCTAGCGGGAGATTTTAGTAGCTGGAAAAATACTATGGTAGAAAAAGTGAGTAGAAGGTTATAAGAATTCTTCAAGAATAGCTGTTTCATTGAATACATAAGAGAAAGACCATTTGGCATGAAACTATTGGATAAATTAATCATTAAAGATTTCCTCAAGACCTATTTATTTGTGGTCTTGATGTTGATTTTGGTTGTTTTGGTGTTGGATTTCACTGAGAAGAATGATACCTATATCCGAAATGAAGTTCCTGCCGATGAGATTCTTCAATACATGCTTAATTATGGCCTCTATTTAAATAATTTACTTACGCCAATAACAGTCTTCATTTCCGTGATTTTTATCACCTCGAAGATGGCGGGGAGAACAGAAATCATTGCAATCCTAAGTAGTGGGGTGAGTTTTTTGAGAATGCTAGTTCCTTTTATAATGTCTGCAGTACTGATTGCTGTGATTAGTTTTTTGCTGAATGGCTGGGTATTGCCAGTTGCTACTGCTGGAGTTTCAGAATTTAGGGTTGAATATTTGGACAAGCAGCAGATGGACTTGAACCAAAAGAACATTCATATTAAGGTAGCAGAAGATCTGTATGCTTATTTGTTTAAGTATTTTACCTCGGTCAATTCCGGGCATAATTTTACATTGGAACATATAAAAGACGGTAAACTCATTTCAAAATTCTCAGCGGATAGAATTGTTTGGGATACGACCAAAAATGTTTGGAATGCTCGAAATTGGAGGCTAAGAGAATTGAATGAAATGGGTGAGACTTGGACCACAGGGGATGCCATGGATACAACCTTGTCTATTTCTCCCAATGATTTTGATTTGCCCTTGAACCATCATGAGACCTTGACATTACCTGAACTTTCCAAGCAAATTTTAGTGCTAGAGGAGCGGGGAGCAGACAATATCAGCTATTATAAAATAGAAAAATATGTTCGCTTTATGTCCCCCTTTGCTGCGATCCTACTTACTTTCATTGGGGTGATCGTCTCTGCAAGAAAAACCAGAGGAGGGTCCGGGTTCAAAATAGCACTGGGCTTTATGCTGGCCTTTGTGTACATCATACTTTTTTTACTTTCCAGGACATTTGCTGAAGCGGGTACTTCCTATCCAATTTTGGCAGTATGGATACCTAATATTGTTTTTGGATTGACGGGATTGGTACTTTACAAAACCGTTCCCAGGTAAATATTCGCCTATGGTTAAGGATTATTTGTGGCTCCATTTTGTCGTTTTAATCTGGGGATTTACGGCAATACTAGGCCTGTTGATAAGTCTTCCTGCTGTTGAAATTGTTTTTTACCGCACCCTACTTGCGAGTATAGGGCTCCTCTTATTTCTCAAGTTTAGGAGGCGGCCATTGAAGGTAAGTGGTTCGGCCTTAACCAATTTTCTTTTAACTGGAGGCTTGATCGGGGCACATTGGATTTTGTTTTTCTGGGCAGCTCAAGTTTCCACAGCATCTGTTTGTCTTGCGGGATTGGCGACTTGCTCGCTTTGGACTGCATTGATAGAGCCTTTGGTTAATAGGCAACCTGTCAAATGGTATGAGGTAATGTTGGGATTGATAGTTGTTCTTGGCTTGGTCGTGATTTTTAAGTTTGAGTCCGGATATGCCTTGGGCCTTTTATTAGCCGTTCTGTCTGCTTTATTGAGTGCCTGCTTTACCGTGATCAATGGTAAGCTTACCAAAAGCCACAGTCCTTTCGTGATCACTTTTTATGAGATGATAGGGGCCTTTTTGCTGACATCAGCTTTCATGCCTTTTTATGCATATTGGTTTACTGTTGATGGCTTTTCATGGATGCCGCAGGGTATGGATTGGTTTTGGCTGTTGGTGCTTTCGCAGGTATGTACTGTGGTGGCTTTTACCCTATCGGTGAACCTAATGAGACGTATATCCGCTTTTGCAGTTAATCTGACAGTGAATATGGAGCCGGTTTACGGTATTCTATTGGCATTTATGATCTTTGGGGAGAAAGAAAAAATGACAACTGAGTTTTATGTTGGAACCTTGATAATTTTAGCTTCAGTTGGTATCTATCCGGTAATTCGATATGTGCAAAAAAGAAGGGGACTAAGAACCGTAAGAAAAATTCATTGATTAAAGGTTAAAACATTGGCTTAAATTAGTTTTTCGGAAAAGGTAAAATAATGGGAGGGAAATTTAATCCCTTGTGGTGTATCCTTAAATAATCCAAATACAGCAGATCCTGAGCCAGACATGGCTGCATACCAGGCCCCAGCTTCATATAGTTTTGATTTGATGTCTGCTATCTCCGGGTAGGAATTGAAAATTCCTTTTTCAAAATCGTTTACAAGGTTTGATTTCCAGGTAGATTGATCATTGAGTATGGCTTTTAGGCCCATTTCCCTTTCTTTGGGCTGGATTCCATCATAAGCTTCTTTGGTGCCTATATGAATGCCGGGATGCACCAGAAAAAGCCAGTTTCCCGCCAAATCCAAATCAAGTGTTTCTAATTTTTCTCCCCGTCCTTCAGCCATTTGGGGCTTGTTTTGTATAAAGAAAGGGCAGTCGCTACCTAATTGGGAGGCGTAGTCCTCAAGTTGTTTTGGTTTTAAATTTAGGGAAAATAGGGTGTTCAAAAGTTTAAGGGCAAAAGCTGCATCAGCCGAACCTCCTCCTAGACCAGCCCCTATGGGAATGCTTTTATGGAGATGCGCAGCTACAGGTGTAAGCTTCGGGAAATCAGCCAGCAATAATTGATATGCCTTGACGATGAGGTTATGATCTGATGTGCCTGGGATGGGTATTCCACTATGAGTAAAACCAAAGGATTTGGCGGGAATCATTTCCAAGCCTTCCTTAAGAGGTATGGGGTACATGCAAGTATGAATGTCGTGATACCCATCATTCCTTTTTCGAAGGACATGTAAGCCAAGATTAATTTTTGCATTGGGAAAAATGATCATAATTGTACATCTTTAGGCTTTAAAATTAAAACAAAGGTGTGGATTTTCTAAGCACCTTTTTAATTCATTTTTATAGATAAAGGCTTACTTAAGTTTAAAGTTGGTAACTCTGACCTTATAGACGGTTTTTTTAGTAAAAAATTAACAAAAGTTTGGATCAGAAGAAAATTTTGATTTTTTTCGCGATAATGAAATAAATGAAATAAAATTGCATCAATCCTATAATAATAAACTTTAATTTTTTAATTAAATTCATTTGCATTATTTTCTTATTTTACTCAAATTAAAAAAAGAATTAAAATATTGTAAGTATGGATTATGGGTTTTAATATTGCATTATAATAGTACAAAATAAAGTCAAAGAGAATACTCCATAAGAGAAATGTTAATAGTTGTCAGCCTAGTCGTTCTAATTGTCATTATCATTTAGTAAGTGATGAAGCGCTGATCTATTGCCAATAGAAAAAATCAATCAAAGTGCTTCATTCGAGTGAAGCACTTTTTTTTATAAGCCAGTTGTTAAAAATAATTCAGTTATAATGAGCAATTCAAAGAAGAATAGTTGGGAGGTAAGCGATAATCAAGAAAATCCGGCTTCAATGGCCATGTTGTATGCAACAGGACTGTCGGACGAAGAGATGAAGCAGCCTTTTGTCGGGGTCGCAAGTTGTGGATATGAAAGTAACCCTTGTAACATGCACCTTAATGACTTTGCAAGAGCCATAAAGGCTTCTACAAAAAAGTCAAAGCTGACTGGATTGGTCTTCAACACGATAGGCATCAGTGATGGGATTTCAATGGGTACTTCAGGTATGCGTTATAGTTTACCATCAAGAGAAATCATTGCTGACTCCATAGAGTCATTTATTCTAGGACATTCATTTGATGGGATAGTTGCTGTAGCTGGTTGTGATAAAAACATGCCAGGAGCGGTAATGGGTATGTTACGTGTGAACAGACCTTCTATCATGGTTTATGGTGGTACTATCAGGTCTGGTAAATATAAGGGAGAAAAACTCAATATTGTTTCTGCTTTTGAAGCATACGGAAAACGAATCAAAAACGAAATTTCTGATGAAGACTATACCGGTGTAATCAAGAATGCTTGCCCTGGAGCGGGTGCTTGTGGAGGTATGTATACCGCCAACACCATGTCTTCTGCCATAGAGGCAATGGGGCTTTCGCTTCCATATAGTGCATCTAATCCGGCTAACTCTAATGAAAAAGCTGCTGAATGCGAAGCAGCAGGTGAATTCATTGCCAATTTATTGGCTATGGACCTTAAGCCTAAAGATATCTTAACCAAGAAAAGCTTGGAGAATGCGGTAAGGGTGGTAGTCGCACTTGCTGGTAGCACCAATGCGGTACTTCACCTTTTGGCGATTGCCAGAACGGCAGAAATCGACTTTGGACTAGAAGATTTTAAAAAGATCAATGCCACAACTCCTGTATTGGGAGATTTTAAGCCTAGTGGAAAATACATGATGGAAGACCTGCATGAACAGGGAGGCCTTCCTGCATTTATGAGGTACCTTTTGGACAATGGATTGTTACATGGCGACTGTATGACAGTGACAGGCAAAACAATTGCTGAAAACTTGGCCAATGTAGCTCCAATAAAAGCAGAAAAAGGCAATGTAATCAATCCTATTGATTCCCCTGTTAAGAAAACTGGTCACCTATGTATTTTGACTGGAAACCTTGCTCCAGAAGGATCCGTGGCAAAAATATCCGGTAAAGAGGGTGTTTCCTTCACCGGTCCTGCTAAAGTGTACAACTCAGAGCAGGAAGCCAATGACGCCATGAAAAACATGGAGGTTAAAAAGGGTGATGTTGTCGTCATCAGGTATGTAGGTCCTAAAGGAGGACCAGGCATGCCAGAAATGCTTAAACCAACATCCATTATCATTGGTGCAGGTTTGGGTGCAGATGTTGCACTTATTACAGATGGAAGATTTTCAGGAGGCACGCATGGCTTCGTAGTAGGACATGTGACGCCGGAAGCATATACAGGTGGCCCTATAGGGCTTTTACAAAACGGCGATATGGTTACCATTAATGGGGAAACGCTCGAAATTAGCTGTGATGTTTCTGAGGAAACTTTTGCAGAGCGAAAGAAAACCTGGGTAAATAAAGACCTGAGCCATTTGAATGGAACACTTAAAAAATATTCTCAGTTAGTTTCTACCGCATCTGAGGGATGTGTGACAGATAAAGATTAACGACTATGAATGATTCACAAATAAGAGGGGCAGAAATTGTAATCAAATCCCTGGTAGCAGAAAATGCCAAATTTATTTTTGGCTACCCAGGAGGGGCTATCATGCCGGTGTATGATGCACTCTATGATTATATGGATCAAATCCAACATATCCTCACCCGACACGAACAGGGCGCAATTCATGCAGCCCAAGGATATGCAAGAGTTTCTGGTAAGGTAGGAGTCTGTATGGCTACCTCCGGTCCAGGCGCCACTAATTTAATAACAGGCATGGCAGATGCCCTGATAGATAGCACACCCCTTGTCTGTATTACAGGGCAAGTGGTTTCTCAGCTATTGGGTACTGATGCTTTTCAGGAAACTGACGTAGTAGGTATTTCTATGCCTGCCACGAAGTGGAACATACAGGTCAGAAGAGTGGAGGATATAGCTCCGGCTATAGCCAAAGGCTTTCATATCGCAAGATCTGGAAGACCAGGTCCGGTACTAATTGACATTACCAAGGATGCACAAATTGCTCTAGGTGATTTCAATTATGTTCCCTGCCTTAATATCCGTTCTTACCGACCTTATCCTAAAGTTTCAGACAGTGTGATCGCTGAAGCCGCAGCACTTATCAATAGCGCCGAAAGACCTTACTTGCTGTATGGTCAAGGTGTGATATTGGGTAAGGCCGAAAGCCAGTTGAAAGCATTTTTGGACAAAACTGGTATTCCTGCTGCCTGTACCTTGTTAGGAACAGGAGCTCTGTCAGAGGATCATCCCAATTATGTAGGAAAATTGGGTATGCATGGCAATTATGCACCTAACTTACTTACCAATAAATGCGATGTATTAATAAGCGTAGGAATGCGTTTTGATGATCGTGTGACAGGGGATGTGAAAAGGTATGCCAAGCAAGCTAAGGTAATTCACCTGGAATTAGACCCAGCTGAAATCGATAAAATAGTAAAAGCGGATGTACCTGTTTTGGGTGACTGTAAGGTCAGTTTAGAAAAGCTGGTTGAGAAGGTAGAAAAAAGAGAACATCCGGAATGGATCAAGCAGTTTAGAGAACTTGAAGCTGAGGAAAAAAGAGTAGTTGTAGGCAATGATTTATCCCCAACCAAGATTGGTTTGACCATGGGAGAGGTAGTTCGCCATATCAACGAATTTAAGGCTGATGATGCCATATTGGTAACAGACGTTGGGCAACACCAGATGGTGGCTTGGAGGTATTTTGAATACAAAACAACCAGAACCCAAGTGACTTCAGGTGGATTAGGTACCATGGGTTTTTCCCTTCCGGCAGCCTTGGGTGCACAACTGCACGATTACAGCCGAGAGGTAATATGCGTGGTAGGTGATGGTGGAATCCAAATGACCATTCAGGAACTTGGAGCTATCATGCAAACCAAAGCCCCTGTAAAGGTGGTACTGCTTAATAATAATTTCTTGGGTATGGTAAGGCAATGGCAGCAGTTGTTTTTTGACAAACGCTATTCCTTTACAGAGTTAGATAATCCTGATTTTATTAAAATTGCTGAAGCCTATAATTTCAAAGTACAAAAAGTAGATGAGCGAGCTGATTTGCGTCAGGCCGTAGCTGAGATGTTTGTACATGATGGACCTTATTTCCTTGAGGTGAAAGTAGAAAAAGAGGACAATGTTTTTCCCATGATTGCTACTGGCAGTTCTGTTGAAGAAGTTAGACTTAAATAACTCAGATGAAAAGAAGATACACAATTTCTGTTTTTACAGAAAATTTCATAGGCATACTCAGTAGAATCACTTTAATATTTACCCGTAGAGGAATTAATATTGATGGTTTTACTGCCTCAGAAAGCAGAGAAGAAGGAATATACAGGATCACTATAGAGGTGAGTACAACTGAAGCTCAGATAATCCAGCTGTCCAGACAAATTGAAAAAATCATTGATGTTATAAAAGCATTTTATTACCTCGATGATGAGATGGTTTTTCAGGAAATAGCTTTGTATAAAATTCCTATAGACAGCATTGATCCAGGTTTGGAAATGGTAATTCGGCAACATAATGCGAAAATCATTTCAGCGGAGAAAGATTTTGTGGTCATTGAAATGACGGGTCATAAAAAGGACACTCAAGATTTGCTGGAAGTGCTAAAAGAATTTAATGTTCTGGAATTTGTGAGGTCCGGCAGGGTAGCTGTAGCCAAACCAATGGTGAGCATTGATAAATATTTATAATACCAATTTAAAATCAATTTTAATTTATAGTTATGAAACTGAAGTTCGGTACAGTTGAAGAAAACGTAGTGACAAGAGAAGAATTTCCTCTTGAAAAAGCAAAGGAAGTCTTAAAGGATGAAGTAATTGCCGTATTAGGATACGGAGTTCAAGGTCCTGGTCAGGCACTAAACCTTAAAGACAATGGTTTTAATGTCATTGTTGGACAACGAAAAGATTCCAAAACTTGGGACAAGGCTGTTGCTGATGGATGGGTACCCGGTGAAACACTTTTTGAGTTGGAAGAAGCCTGCGAAAAAGGAACAATTCTTCAATTCTTGTTGTCTGATGCCGGACAAATCGCCTTATGGCCAACAGTTAAAAAACACTTGTCTCCAGGAAAAGCACTTTACTTTTCTCATGGCTTTGGTGTTACTTACAAAGACCAAACAGGAATTGTTCCTCCTGCTGATGTTGATGTAATTTTGGTTGCTCCAAAAGGTTCAGGAACTTCATTGAGGAGAATGTTTGTTGAGGGTAGAGGTTTAAATTCATCTTTCGCTATTTTCCAGGATGCAACTGGTAAAGCAAAAGATAGAGTAGTAGCATTGGGAATTGGTGTAGGTTCAGGATACTTATTCGAAACAGATTTCTACAAAGAAGTTACTTCTGACCTTACAGGTGAAAGAGGAACGCTTATGGGTGCTATTCAAGGTATATTTGCTGCTCAATATGAAGTATTAAGAGCAAATGGTCATACTCCTTCTGAAGCATTCAATGAAACTGTAGAAGAATTGACACAAAGTTTGATGCCTTTAGTTGCTGAAAATGGTATGGATTGGATGTATGCTAACTGTTCTACTACAGCACAAAGAGGTGCATTAGATTGGTGGAAACCTTTCAGAGATGCTACTAAGCCTGTGTTTGAAGACCTTTACAATAGTGTAAAAACAGGAAAAGAAGCAGCCAAATCTATCGAATCCAACAGTAAGTCTGATTACAGAGTGAAATTGGAAGAGGAATTGAAAGAATTGAGGGATTCTGAAATGTGGCAAGCTGGAGCAACTGTACGTAAATTAAGACCAGAAAACAATTAAAAATTAACGATGTCAGAAAAGCTTTGGATATTTGATACCACCCTCAGGGATGGTGAACAGGTGCCGGGATGCCAACTCGATACCAGGGAAAAAATTGTAGTAGCCAAGGCTTTGGAAGCATTGGGAGTTGATATCCTTGAGGCTGGATTTCCAATATCCAGCCCCGGGGATTTCAATTCTGTTGTGGAAATTTCAAAGGCAGTTGAAGAACCGATTATCTGTGCGCTTTCAAGGGCAGTTGAGAAAGACATAGAGGTGGCTGCCGAGGCATTGAAATTTGCCAAAAAAAGCAGAATACACACCGGAATAGGTGTGTCCGGTTACCACATTGAACACAAATTTAGAAGCACTCCTGATGCCGTTCTTGAGAAGGCCATCAGGGCAGTTAAATTTGCAAGAAACCTTGTAGGCGAAGTTGAGTTTTATGCTGAAGATGCAGGTAGGGCTGATCCTGAATTTCTTGCCAGAATAGTAGAGGCAGTCATCAAGGCGGGAGCTACTGTAATCAATATTCCTGATACTACTGGCTATTGCTTACCTGAACAATATGGGCAGATCATTCGATTTTTAAAAGAAAATGTTTCAAATATAGACAGCGCCATTCTGTCTACTCATTGTCATAACGATCTTGGATTGGCCACGGCCAATAGTCTTTCTGGTGTCCTAAACGGAGCCAGACAAGTGGAAGTGACAATGAATGGGATCGGAGAACGGGCAGGAAACACCTCCTTGGAAGAGGTTGTAATGGCTATAAAGAGTCACAAAGAGGTTCCTGTATACACTGGTATTAATACCAAGAAAATCTACGAAACCAGCAGGATTATTTCCAAGCTAATGAATATGCCTATACAGCCCAATAAGGCCATTGTAGGTAGAAATGCATTTGCGCACTCTTCAGGAATCCACCAGGACGGTGTACTGAAAAACAGGGAAAATTATGAAATAATTGACCCTAAAGATGTTGGTGTAGAGGAATCTTCCATAGTCCTTACGGCCAGAAGTGGCAGAGCAGCCTTGAAGCATCACCTGAAATTATTGGGTTTTGAATTTGAAAAGGAAAAATTGGATGAAATTTATGAGGCCTTTTTGGTTCTTGCAGATTCAAAAAGAGACATAGGAAGAAAAGACCTCTTGTCCTTGCTAGGCGAACATTTGGAAAACTCTTTATTCATAGAGATGAAGGATGTTTATTACGAAGGAAGTGAAGGCAAAGGCGGTCACGCCAAAGTAGTTCTTACTATAGGAGAAGAACAAAAAGAAAGTGAATCCGACGGAAATGGCCCGGTAGATGCAGTAATTAAATCAATCAAAAAGCTTATCCCTCAGAAGGTGATCTTGGATGAATTTCTGATTCAAGCTATCACTAAAGGGAGTGATGATATATGCAAAGTTCATATGAGATTGATGCATAACGACCGACCATATCATGGTTTTGGATCTGAAACAGACATAGTATTGGCCTCGGCCAAAGCATTTATAGATGCTTTAAATAAATTACCTGTCAAATAAATTGACAAAAAGCTAAATATAATGGAGAAGAAATCATTATTTGATAAGATTTGGGATGCACATGTGATCCAATCTATCCCAGATGGTCCGGATGTGTTTTTCATAGATAAGCATTTTATCCACGAAGTAACTAGCCCAGTTGCCTTCCTTAACCTTGAGAAAAGGGGCAATAAGGTTATGTTTCCAGAAAGAACCATAGCCACTCCTGATCATAATGTACCCACCATTGATCAGGACAAAACAATCAAGGATCAACTTTCCCGCATGCAAGTCGAAAGATTGAGGGAAAATTGTAAAAGACATGGAATTGAACTTCATGACCTTGGAACAGATCACCATGGTATCGTCCATGTAATCGGACCCGAGTTGGGGATTACTCAGCCAGGAATGACAATTGTATGTGGAGATAGTCACACTTCTACGCATGGAGCCTTTGGTACTATAGCATTTGGTATTGGTACTTCAGAGGTAGAGATGGTTTTTGCTACTCAGTGCATCATGCAGGCTAAGCCTAAGAAAATGCGCATTACTGTAGACGGTGAGTTGGGTAAAGGTGTAACTTCAAAAGATATTATATTATACATCATCGCACAGATTTCTGCTAGTGGTGGTACTGGATACTTTATCGAATATGCAGGTAGTGCCATCAGGTCTTTAAGTATGGAGGCTAGAATGACCATCTGTAACATGAGTATCGAGATGGGCGCAAGAGGTGGTTTGATCGCACCTGATGAAACGACTTTTGAATACCTAAAAGGTAAACAATACTCTCCTAAAGGAGAAGAGTGGGACAAGGCTGTGGCGCATTGGAAAACACTTAAAACAGATGAAGGTGCTTCCTTTGATGTAGAATACCATTATAAAGCTGAGGATATTGAACCCATGATCACTTACGGTACCAATCCTGGTATGGGTGTGAAGGTAAAAGGCAATATTCCTACTACTGATGGAATGAATGCCAGTGAGCAAAAATCCTATTTGAAATCCATGGATTATATGGGTTTTAAGCCAGGGGAACCTATGCAAGGCAAGAAAATCGACTATGTATTTGTTGGAAGTTGTACCAATGGTAGGATAGAAGATTTAAGGTCTGTAGCAGAATTTGTCAAAGGCAAACAGAAAGCAGACAATATCACTGCATGGATAGTACCAGGCTCTAGAGAAGTTGAGAAAATGGCTATTAAAGAGGGAATTGTTCAAACCTTGGAAGAGGCTGGTTTTAAATTAAGACAACCAGGATGTTCTGCTTGTTTGGCAATGAATGATGATAAAATACCATCAGGCAAATATGCTGTATCTACTTCCAACAGAAACTTTGAAGGACGTCAAGGACCAGGAAGCCGAACATTGCTTGCTTCTCCACTTACAGTAGCGGCAGTTGCCATTACCGGTGTGATTACAGACCCTCGGGATTTAATAGAAGAATTAGTACAAGAAAAATAAAACCATGGCATACGATAAATTTGATGTTTTGACCAGTAGGGTAGTTCCTCTTTCATCTGAAAATGTAGATACTGACCAAATTATTCCGGCCAGGTTTTTGAAAGCTACGGAGAGAGAAGGATTTGGAGACAACCTTTTCAGAGACTGGCGTTATGATAATGAGGGAAACCCTAAAGCTGATTTTGTTTTAAATGACCCTACTTATTCGGGTAAAATTCTTTTGGCAGGAAAGAACTTCGGTTCTGGATCTAGCCGTGAACATGCCGTATGGGCCATATATGATTATGGGTTTAGATGTGTAGTTTCTAGTTTCTTCGCTGATATATTTAAAAACAATTGTTTAAATATTGGTGTTCTACCAGTTACAGTTTCTCCTGAATTCGCAGCCGATTTATTTGCAGCTGTAGAAGCCAATCCAGAAGTAGAAGTAGAAGTAGACATCAATAAACAAACAATTACTCTATTGTCTACCGGAAAATCAGAGTCTTTTGATATCAACTCTTATAAAAAAGAGAACATGAAAAACGGGTTCGACGATATTGATTATTTGCTGAACCTAAAAGATGAAATAGTTGTATTCGAAGCCAATAAATAAACACTGCCCGGGGGTTCGAAGTTGAAATTGTGTTAGGTTAACGGTAAGGGAATGCGTAGAGAAAAGATAATAGAAATCATGGACACCACCCTTAGGGATGGGGAACAAACCTCCGGTGTGTCATTTCTTCCTTCAGAAAAGCTTCAAATAGCTAAACTTTTGTTGGAGGAATTAAGAGTGGACCGCATTGAGGTGGCTTCAGCCAGGGTTTCAGAGGGTGAATTGGAAGGCGTCAAACGGATAACAAATTGGGCTGAAGAAAAGGGGTATTTGGATAAAATTGAGGTTTTGGGATTTGTAGATACCCCAAAATCTGTGGATTGGATGGTAGAGGCCGGTGCCAAGGTGATGAACTTACTCACTAAAGGTTCCCTCAATCATTTGACTCATCAGTTAAAGAAAACCCCAGAAGTTCATTTTTCCGAAATAGAAAAATGCATCGCTTACGCTAATCAGTATGGCATTGAAGTAAACGTTTATCTTGAGGATTGGAGTAATGGCATGCGCAATTCCAGAGAATATGCAATGTCCATGATCCAGTTCCTTGCCCAACAGCCAGTCAAAAGAATAATGCTCCCAGATACTTTGGGGTTGTTGTGTCCAGATGAAGTTAAGGAATTTATGGAGTTGATTTGCACTTCGTTTCCTGACCTGCATTTTGACTTTCATGCACACAATGATTATGACCTTTCAGTAGCAAATGTGCTCCATGCTGTCAATTCTGGTGCAAAAGGTATTCATACTACTGTAAATGGCTTAGGTGAGCGTGCAGGCAATGCACCCCTGGAATCGATTGTAGCCGTTTTAAAGGATTTTACCCCTTGTCATCTCAATGTTAATGAGAATAAAATTTACAGGATTAGTAAACTCGTAGAACAATTTTCAGGCTTAAGAATTCCTGCTAATAAACCTGTTGTTGGTGAAAATGTATTCACACAAACCGCAGGTGTTCATGCAGATGGTGACAATAAAAAGAACCTTTATTTCAGTGACCTACTTCCTGAACGTTTTGGCAGGACACGTAAATATGCACTGGGTAAAACTTCGGGAAAGGCCAATATTTCAAAAAACCTGGAAGAGTTAGGCATTTCTCTAGAACCAGAAGAATTATCAAAAGTAACGCAGAAAATAATTGAACTGGGAGATAAAAAGGAAAGGGTTACCACAGAGGACCTTCCTTATATCATTTCGGATGTGTTACAAAACAACTCTATCCATAAAGATATTGTCATCGATGGGTACCATATGGTGCACTCCAAAGGCCTAAAGCCTTCTGTACAGTTGCGAATGAAAATATTCAACAACTATTATGAACAGAATGCTTCAGGAGATGGACAATATGATTCCTTCATGAAGGCCCTGAAAAAAATATACAAGGGGTTGGATATGGAGCTACCTAAATTAACAGACTTTCAAATAAGCATTCCTCCAGGAGGAAAAACAGATGCTTTTGTTGAATGTGTGATTACCTGGGATTTGAATGGGAGAATTTTCAAGACCAAAGGGCTGGACAGTGACCAGACCATTGCGGCCATGATGGCCACTGAAAAAATGCTTAATATCATAGAACAAATCAAAAATAGTAACAAAACTGAAAAAAAGAATCCTTATGGAAATGAATATAGCCCTATTACCTGGTGATGGTATCGGCCCTGAAGTAATCGCTCAGGCAGTAAAAGTAGTAAATGCTGTCGCTAAGAAATTTGGACATACTATTACTTTTAAAGAAGCCATTACAGGGGCTGCAGCCATAGATGCGGTAGGCAACCCTTATCCTGACTCTACTCATGAGGTTTGTGTAGCCTCTGATGCCGTTCTTTTCGGTGCCATAGGACATCCTAAGTTCGACAATGACCCAAGTGCTAAGGTGAGACCTGAGCAGGGCTTATTGGAGATGAGAAAAAAATTAGGTCTTTTCTCTAATGTTCGTCCAACATTTACTTTTCCATCATTGCTTCACAAGTCTCCTTTGAAAAAGGAACGTATTGAAGGTACTGATTTGGTTTTCTTAAGAGAATTGACAGGTGGTATCTATTTCGGAGAGCCAAGAGGTCGAAACGAACAAGGAACCAAAGCTTTTGATACTTGCGTATACTCAGTAGAAGAAATTGAGAGATTGGCAAGAATGGGCTTTGAGTTTGCGATGAAAAGAAGGAAGCTTTTGACCTGCGTAGACAAAGCCAATGTGTTGGCAACTTCTAGACTTTGGAGAGAAACAGTTCAGCGTTTGGCACCTGAGTATCCTGAAGTAACCGTTGAATATGAATTTGTTGATGCTGTAGCTATGCGATTGGTGCAATGGCCTAAAGCTTATGACGTACTAATTACTGAAAACCTATTTGGAGACATTCTTACGGATGAAGCTTCTGTAATTAGTGGATCTATGGGATTGATGCCTTCGGCTTCTATAGGGCTTAAAACCAAGCTTTTTGAGCCTATTCATGGTTCATATCCACAAGCTGCTGGAAAAGACATTGCCAATCCATTGGCAGCGGTTTTGTCAGCTTCTATGATGTTTGAATATGCTTTTGATTTAATGGATGAAGCTAAAGCTATTTCAGATGTGGTAAATCTGTCTTTAGAAAAAGGCGTCGTAACCGAAGATCTCTCAGAAGGGGAGAAATCCTATAAGACTTCTGAAGTAGGAGATTGGTTGGCCGATCAAATTGAAAAAATGTAAATACAATATTGCATACAAAAAGAAAGCCCCTACTTGCTAATTGATAGCTTTAGGGGCTTTTTTAGTAGGTATACAATTTACTTTTTACTAGCTACGTAGGCATCAATTAATTCTTGCGTAATGCCTGTTGTAGAATAGCCTCCGTCATGAAACAGGTTTTGCATGGTTACCATTCTGGTGTAATCGGAAAACATGGTGACAATGTACTCTGCACAGGATTCTGCTGAAGCATTTCCCAAAGGAGAAGCTAGGGCCGCAAAATCAAAGAAATCATCAAAGCCCCCAATTCCTGAACCAGCTACAGTTTTTGTAGGGGATTGAGAAATGGTATTTACTCTTACATTTTTGTTTTTCCCATACCTTAGACCATAGTTTCTAGCTATACTTTCTAGTATGGCTTTGGCTTCAGACATGTCACTATAAAAAGGGAATGCTCTTTCTGCGGCAATATAACTTAATGCAATCACAGAAGCCCATTCATTAAGGATGTCTTTCTTTTCTGCCACTTGGAGCATTTTGTGAAAAGAAACTGCTGACACATCGTATGACTTTTGTACCCAATCATAATTCAGGTCTCCATAAGATCTTCCCTTCCGTACATTGGGAGACATACCTATTGAGTGGAGTAAGAAATCAAAATTTCCACCTAAATATTCCTTTGCTTCATCGTATAATTTTTCGATGTCTTCGACAGAGGTAGCATCTGCAGGAATAACTATGGTTCCACATTCATCAGCTAAATCCTGAATGGCGCCCATACGCATAGCAATTGGGGCATTGGTAAGGACAAATTTTGCCCCTTGTTCTTTTGCTTTTAAGGCCGTATGCCAGGCAATAGAATTTTCATCAAGTGCACCGGTAATAATTCCTTTTTTTCCTTTTAATAAATTTTCAGGCATTGTATTATTTTGATTTTACAACTTCAATTAAATAATATTCTATAAAATTAACTAATTATGGGTGAAACATTTTCCACATGGCTTCTAGAAAAGAGATGCGATTGTCTATTTCGTGAGCAATTCTTTTGCATTTTCAAAGGCTGTAGTGGAGGGATTTGACCCGGAAATCATTTTAGCAATTTCAAGTAATCTTTCCTCGGGGTTCAATAGCTTAATTTTACTAATTGTTTTCTTAGAGCTATTGTCTTTGTAAACAAAATAGTGTTTTTCTCCTTTTGCGGCTACCTGCGGCAAATGGCTTATGCAGATAACCTGATGTTTGGTAGCAATTTCTTGCATCATCCGGACCATTTGTAGGGCTATTTCTCCGGATATCCCTGTATCTATTTCGTCAAAGATAAGAGTAGGCAAGGCCATTTTATCTGCCATTACATATTTGATGGCAAACATTAATCGTGAAAATTCTCCCCCTGAGGCTACTTGACCAATGGGTTGAGGCTGAATTCCCTTGTTGGCAGAAAATAGGATATCAATATCATCGATACCTGATTCATTTGCGGGAACTTCTTTTCGAAGGATTTCCACCCTAGCATTTTCCATTCCCAACTTTGCCAATAAGGATTGTATCTCTCTGCTGAAACCATTAAAGATGGCCTGTCTCTTTTTTGACAACTTTTGGCCCGTAGCACTAAGTTTCTCTTTGGTTTCTTTTAATAAAATTTGTTGATTGGCCAACTCCTCCTCTAGGTGATCTCCTTTAAAAACCTTGTCTGCAAGAGCTGAGGCTAGCTCTAAGAGCTCTTTATCACTTTGTACGCCATGTTTCTTTTGAAGCTGGTAGATTTTACTTAATCTTTCCCTTACCCACTCAGACTTTTCAAAATCTACTTCGATTTCCTGCTCTTCCAAAGAAAGACTTTCTAAAATATCATTTAGCTCTATTAGCAAACTTTCAAACCTTTGATTTAAATCTTCAAAATTCTTTCCGAATTTTTGTAGGTATTGAAAGTGTTGCTTGGCTGCAGCCAACTGTTGCATTGCACCCAATTCCTCGTTTTCAAGGTGGTCCAGTGCTTGGGATGCTCTAGATTTTATTTCTTCTGCATGGTTTAATAATTCTTCCTTTGCTTCCAAAGAAGCTTGTTCCCCTTCTTCTAAGTTTAAACTTGACAACTCTTCCAACTGAAACTGATTGTAATCTGCTTCCTGTTGGTATTGCTGCTTTTCTTGTTCTAGCAAACGTACCTTTCTTTGCGTTTTGATATAGGCATGATACTGTATAGAATAAGCTTCTTTCTCTTTGCTAACCTTAGCAAAAGCATCTATCAGCGAGAGCTGGTAGGAGGAAGCTCCCAACATTAAGGTCTCATTTTGGGAATGAACATCCATCAGAATTTTCCCCAAGACCTTCAGGTTTTCCAGCCTTACAGGTGTGTCATTAATGAAAGCACGAGATTTTCCCGATGGCGAAATTTCCCGCCGAATAATGCATGCCGATTCATAGTCCAACTCTTCCTTCTCAAAGAATCTTTCTAAACCATAATTTTGGATATTGAATACGCCTTCAATAATGCATTTTTTTTGCTCATCATATAATGCTTTGGAATCAGCCCTATTTCCCAATAGTAGGCCCACTGCCCCAAGCATAATGGATTTCCCGGCTCCTGTTTCACCGGTGATCATATTGAGACCGGCACAGGGTTCCATTTCTAATTTTTCTATCAAAGCATAGTTGGTAATGCTAAGGTTGGTTAACATGTTGCTTTGGTTTCGTTTAAGGTGTCAAAATTAGCCAAAATTGAGGATTATCCTTTCAAAATATCATTGTATTTTCTGGCATTGTTAGGGTCTACCTTGAGCAATACTTCTACGGCTTCTTCCTTCAATTCCATGGGAGCAGCCTTAAGAATCTTGCTAATTTCATCCGATTTAGCATCCATAAAACTAATCGTTAGAATACTATTTGGTTGCACCTGATTGGCTTCTTGTATCAATTTAATGGCTTCCAGGATATTTTGGTAGCTTTCTGTTGGATTCGTAGTCAATAAATCCAGCCCTTTCCTATGATAAAGATAATAAGCATCCCTTACTGGAACCATAACCTGTGAGTTGTACAGATCATTTGCCAGCCAATACCTGTTCCGTTTGTCTGACGGGTTCTGATTCCATCCAGGATTTGAGGATTGTTGGGCATTGGCTACTATATTGTTGGCTGTTTCGAAAAAAGAATCTCCTCCTCTTGGTGAAAAGGAATCATAATCTATCCCAAGTGCTATATAGGCATAGTAGGATAGCAATGAAGTAATGTTATTTAAATACGAATATTGGTTGAACTCCAAAGGCTGTGATTCTGTATATTCAAATGTCCAGTTACGGTCTGCGAAATTTAGAATCAAACTTTCATAATTGGATCCATACACTGGACGAACTGTTTGAATTTGAACCGTAGCACTGAACAAACCTACTTGGGGCATGTCATTGATGGTAATTAACAAGTTGCCTTTTATTCTTTCTTGAGGCTTGAGTTCCGTATCGGACCAATTTCTAGCATTCAAAAACTGTTCGAAGGCAGATTTCATCTGATCAAAAATATCTGTATCCTGAGTTTTGGCACGTTCACTATTAATGGTAACAGTGAAATTGAGTTGCTGTGATAGCACCGGAAAGGATGCCATAGATAAACATAAGAACAATAAGTAAACTACCGGACGTATCATTTGATCTTTAAATTATTATAACCCAAATACATAATAATCCGAAATGGGCTATTGCCATTCGTTACCTGCTAAAACTTCTACAATTTGATTCAGCAGCTTTTGTAAAGGTACAATCTGAAGAGTATACTATAGTATACTATTTCTTATATCAGATGATTTACCCAATTTCCTAAATTACAGGAATTAAAATAATTTTTTATCGCTAATTACTAAACGACATTATTGTACTTCTGGTTTTCTAAAATGGAAGCTATCCTATCTAGTATTTGCGTGGCCAATTTGTCCTTAGTCAATACTGGAGTTTTTATTTTTTTCTTCCCTTTTGATAGTATGGTAACCTGATTTGTGTTCTTTTGAAAGCCTGCTTCAGGATCTAGTAGGGAGTTTAAAACCACAAAATCAAAGTTTTTTTCGTTTAATTTCCTTTCAGCACTGCCTAAACCTTCATCTGTTTCTAAGGCAAACCCCACATGAACCTGACCTTGCTTTTTGTTTTCACCTAGGGTTTTAGCAATGTCTGGATTTTTTATTAGGGAAATATTTAGTGCATTTTCTTTCTTTTTGATTTTTTGATCAGAAGGCTTTTCTGATCGGTAATCAGCAACAGCTGCACAAAATATGACCACCTGTGATTCAGTGTGGTGGGTTTTTGTGGCATTAAACATCTCCAATGCAGTCACTACTGATATGGTCTCTATATTGGGATGTGGCTTTGGTTTCAAAGCCGTAGGCCCCAATACTAGGGTAACCTTAGCACCTTTTTCTGCAGCTCTTTCCGCTAAGGAAATACCCATTCTGCCACTTGAATGATTGCTAATGTACCTTACCGGATCAATCGCTTCCTGCGTAGGTCCGGCGGTAATTAAGAATTTTTTACCAGTAAATACGGTGTCAGGGTTTAGTATTCCTATGATGGCCTCAAGTATTGATTCTGGTTCCGGCATTCTACCTTGGCCTATCAGTCCGCTGGCCAATTCTCCAGATGTTGCCTCCATCACATGATTTCCGTAACCTTCCAGTGTCTGGAGATTACCTAGCACAGAGGGATGCTGATACATGTCCAAATCCATTGCCGGTGCTACAAGTACAGGGCTAGTACAGGATAGATAGGTGCAGGTTAGTAGACTGTCACTTTGTCCTGTGGCGAATTTTGCCAAGGTGTTGGCCGAAAGGGGTGCAACTACCATAAGGTCTGCCCAATTTCCCAAAGCGACATGGTTGATCCATTCTCCTGTTTTTTTATCAAAAAAATCAATGTGAACTGGTTTTTTTGATAAGGTAGCGAGAGTAAGTGGGGTTATAAAGTCAAGAGCAGAAGTCGTCATTATGACCTTGACCTCTGCTCGTGATTTGACCAATAACCGAATTAGATGAGCTGCTTTGTATGCCGCTATTCCTCCAGTTACGCCAAGTAGAATACGTTTGCCTGATAGTGGCATCTTAAGACTGGCTTTCCTCCTCTTCAGGGAACCTAAACATTACTTTGTCTTCCATGAATTCTTCCATAGCCAAAGTACTTGGTTTAGGCATTCTTTCATAGAATTTTGAGATTTCTATTTGCTCCTTATTTTCAAACACTTCTTCGAGGTTGTCTACAGTCGAAGCAAATTCAGAAAGCTTGTTGTTAAGCTCTTCTTTCATTGTAGATGAAATCTGCTTGGCCCTTTGAGAAATAGTGAAAATGGATTGATAAAGATTTCCTGATTTCTCAGCCACTTTGTCTAAATCTCTGGTGATAATTGATGGATTAATAGCCATATATATAATTGTTTTTAATTGCCTACTTTCTTTAAAGCTTCTGTAGCTTCCTGATTCTTTTTTTCTTCTTCTCGTATTTTTAATGCCTCTGCTGTCCTGGCTTCATACTTTTCCTTGATGTCATAATGATCATCCAGTTTTTCTTTCGATTCTGCGTGAATTTCATTGACAGTTTCTAAGTATTTACTTTCAGGATACTTTTTCATAAAGTCTTTTGCAAAATCCAAGGACTGACTGAATCGTTCTTCTTTTTTATCAAAAACACTTCTTTCAGCATAGGCAGCACTAACTTCTACCAATTTGAAAGCCAACTCTTCATTGTAATCACTGTCAGGAAATGATTTAGCAAAATTCTGAAAGTTGACTATACAAGCTCTATAAAACTCACCTGGAAATAATCCTTCAGTGAGGCGATAGTACATTTTGGATTCTTCAAATGCTTTTTCCTCAAACCTTTTTTGAAGATTGTCGATCATAGAAATCGCCCGCTCATAAGAATCAGATTCAGGGAATCGATTCATAAATAATTGGATCGCATTCACGGCTTCCTTTGAACTTCTTTGATCCAGATTGAAATCCGGAGAGTCCAAATACAAGGAATAGGCATTCATAAACAAAGCCTCCTCAGCTAGTGGGGAACGATTATAGGTGTCAAAAAAGGTTTTGAAATATTCTGCTGCTTCAATATATCTCTTGGTCCTAAAATGAGCATAAGCATAATTAAATTCTGCTAACTCTGCCTTTCCACTACCCTTGATAACAGGTAATACCCTGTCGTACAGGATTATGGCCTTGTTGTGTTCGCCCTCATCATAGTACCTGTTGGCTGCTTCGTAGAGTTCATCCCAGTTGGTACTCTTCTCTAACTTGTAAAATTCACCACAACCGAAAGTTAGCAATGAGGCAAGGAAAATAAATATGTATTGGTGTACTTTTGTCATTTGACCTGCAAATATAATGGATTAATAATTGGTTATCAAGGCAGTTCTACTGCTTCTGCTCATTCTTATCTTTTGACGTAGAGTTTTTTGGTGACAATGTTTTTATTGTCAACGATCAAAGTGTAGAAATAAGTACCTGGATTCAGGTCTGTTACTGGGATTATTAGGGTTTCTTGGCTGGCATCCAGATGAAAATCATAAATAGGATTGCCTATAAAGCTATTGATCACTACCCTGACATTGGCATTTGGATTTTTAATTTTGTATTCTATCTGTGATGTTCTGACGCTTGGGTTTGGATATATTTCACCCATGTCCACATCTTTATGACTTACATTGTCTGTAGGTTGATCAGAGGTAACATTGTATACATTTTCCACAATAAAAGCATCCCTTGGGTTGGATGTGTTGAAGAAATGTAAATCGAAGGTTCCTTTTGTTGGCGTAATGCCCAATTCAAATTCTATGTAAATATTGGTTGCGACCTCGCCAGGGGCAAGAGTAAACCTAATTTGAGAAAGTTCATTTCTTGGATCAAAACAATTTTCACCCAT